>CAWUTG010000026.1:0-70364 GCA_963925135.1 uncultured Verrucomicrobiales bacterium
ATCGCATTGAAAAAATCCTCCGGGCTTGCAAAAATGACCTTTGGGACGGAGAGATCTTACTCGGCGAAAAAGAGAAACATCGCTGTCGGCTCATCGCCGTTCGAGCCAGCCCCGAAGTCGTCCGCCGCAACCTCAAAGAGGCCCGCGAGCGAGCCGCGAGCCGAGGAAAAACTCTGAGCAAAGCGAAGCGCGAACGCCTCCACTGGCACCTGCTGGTGACGAACCTAACGGCCAGCGAATTGAGGGTGCGCGAAGCGGGTGAACTTTACCGTTGCCGTTGGAAAATCGAGATCCTCTTTCGGGCCTGGAAGCAAGGAATGAACATCAAAGCCCGCGCTCAACCGCCGGAGTAATGCCCTCCATCATCAAGCCCTGACCGAAGGCACATCCGAATGGACCCCCACAACAAGCGGAAATCCCTTGCAGATCTTTGGCTCCAGCTCAAAAGTTGACGCGAATGGCCAAATACTCGGCCCGATAGACTTCGTTCGTCTCACTCACAACCTCCTGGTCCCAGACCTCTCTAGTCGCAAGAAACTCGTCATTTTCCACTGGCTCAAAAAAGTTCGTGCCACTCAGGTGAAAACACATGACCCCCTCCTTGGGCACAATGCTAAGCACCAGTTCCTGCTCATTGACCGAAAAGTGATGCTTCCCGAACTTAATGACAGCCTGGCCATCGAGAAAGAGTTCCTTCCGGTCCTTCAGCGCCCGGACGGCGTCATCCCGGGTCGTATTCAGCCGGGTCTGAATGTCATCCCCTTTGACGGGATCACCCAACTTGGTCAGTTCCTCGATAATATCACGAACCTTCCCAATCATGAGATCGCCAGCGAAGTAGCCATTGATCTCGTTGATTTCCTCAAATCCTGAAAGCCGGTTCTTAATGCCCGCAGGAATTCGCTCGGCCGATTGAACCAGCTGGTTCGTCCTCCGATTCTGCTTCTCTAACAGAGACTGTTTCCGCCCCTCAAAGGCTTCATAGATTTCCTCACACTTCGCTCCCAGCTCCTCAACGTATTCATCGAACTCTGAGAAACGCCCTTCAAGTTCCTCGAGCTGCACCATCACCTTCGTGAGATATTCCTCGCACTTCGCGGGCGAGTCACAAAGGTCGAGAAAGTTCACCACCGATTGGCTCAGCAGCTTCACTTGAGCTCCGAACTGGGCAACCCCTTCCCCTTTGGAAAGGTCCTTGCGCTTATTCTTCAACTCGGCTTGCACGCCGTTCAAGGTCGCGTAAATCCCGGAGACATTTTCGATGATCGCTGTCGTCTGTGTGGCGTCCTCAATCTTGAGATTGCCGACAATATCGATCAGCATCTCCAATTCCTTACCGGCCTCATCCAAGCCCTCCGCCACCTCGTCAGCCTCGGTCACCTTGGCAAGTTTCGGAACCCGGTCTTGCTGCTCGGCGACCTACTTTCGATAAGGATCCAGCGACTGAGGCTTCAGGAGAAAATCAACAGTCTTGCCGGCTGTCTTTTCAGTTGCTTCGGAAACCTCTTTTTCAAGTTCCTCGACGAGCTCCAGGTCGACGTAGCGCAGATCACGGAGACCAATGACCTCCCCCCGCTGCTTCCGCAACTCTCTGAGATGATGCACGAAGCCAAAAATATCATCCGGCGGAGAATGCCTCACCGCCTTCAGCAAAGTTTCCACCGCGGTGCGCACTTCGCCGGTCCGGTCCAGCGTCGAGCGCCTCAGAACACGGACTTTTCCGAACTCATCGATCGCGGCAGTTGCCGCAGTTGCGGCACCGCGAATATCCCGAAGAGGCGCCGCCAAATCACCCGATTCCTTCTGCCCCAGCCAAAAGTAGGAATCAATGATGTCCCCGGTTTTCTTAGAAAGATCGAGACACAAGCCCCACCGTGCCACCGTTGAAGTAGACTTTGGTCCCGCCCAGACCTATTCTCACGAGAGCAGTGCCTTTCTCCACCTTTCGGTAAAACGTGAGCAAGATAAAGACAGCAAAGGCAAATAGCGCAACACGGTAGGATAGCATTGCCTGTTCCCAGAGTTCTTTCACGGTAATATAAGAACCAGATTCCGAGGACCTGCTCCATTACAATTCTCAGAATGAATTGGAGTCACGCTTCCGCACATACAAAATGTTTACAAAAACTTTGTAAACCCGGCCACAGTGTCAGTATTGAGACGTTTCACCATCGCAAGGCTCAGCGCGACCATGGCATGGTAGTCGTCCGCACAAATAATCGCATTGTGGGTATGAATGTAGCGGGCTGGAGTTCCGAGGACAATTGAGGGAATGCCCTCATTGGCAAGGTGAAACGAACCCGCATCGGTTCCACCGCTGGTCCGCACGGTGACTTGATGAGGAATTCCCTCTGCCTCGGCGGTCTCAATCGCAAACTGTGCAAGCCGGGGATTCATGATCGCGCTGGGGTCCTGAAGTCGAATTTGGACCCCGCCACCAATCGAGCCCTGTGATTCATACAAAGGCATCCCGGGCGTATCATCAGCAGGAGGACCTTCGAGAACAATTGCCACGTCAGGTTGGGTCACGGCCGCGAGAGTTCTCGCACCACGAAGGCCCACTTCTTCCTGCACACTCCCGGCCACGATGAGCTGGCAGTGCCCGGCATCGGATTCCTGCCCGACTTGGATCGCGCCAGCCATCCCCACCCGGTTGTCGAAGGCCTTGGTCATATACCAATTGGCCTGACGCATTGGCGTCCAGGGACTCCATGGACAAATCGGATCACCCAAACGAATGCCCCAGCTCTCCACTTCCGTCTTTGAACGGGCAGCAATGTCGATGAACATATTGGGAACTTGAATCACATTGTTCCTTTCCGCTTCGGAGAGGAAATGAGGAGGCTTCGAACACACCGTCCCGATGATCTTCTCGCCAGTCGAAGTCTTCACTTCAACCCGCTGGGAAAGAAGGCAATGCCCCCACCAGCCTCCGACAGGAACAATTTTCAAAAACCCATTCGGGAGAATTGTCTGAACTCGGAATCCCACCTCGTCCATATGACCGGCCACCATCACCTTGGGGCCCTCGGAACCCTTTGAGCAAAAGACCGACCCGGAGCGATCCGAACCGAGTGTTCCGTGATTTCGGAGCTCATTGATGAAGACTTCGCGCACCTCGTCTTCGTATCCGGGGACGCTGTGGGCTTGAGTGAGAGATTCGAGGAGGGCGAGGCCTTTGGCTTGCATGGAGAAACTACTAACAACCCACACTTGAAACTTGAATCTGAAAACTCTACCAACCGCTTCTTTATGACAAAGGTCTCAGACGTTAACGTCCTCATGAACACTCCCCTGCCTTCTCCTCTCGTCCTGATGTCGGAGGTCGAACGTAGCGAGGAACAAGCAGAATTCGTGCTCAAATCACGCCAGGACATCTGTGAATCGCTCTTTGTCCCTGACTCAAAATTCCTTCTCATTCTGGGCCCCTGCTCCATACACGACACCAAGGCCTGCCTCGAATATGCCGAGAAACTCGCCGGATTGGCTGAGGAGGTAAAAGACAAGATCCTTGTCGTCATGCGAGTTTACTTCGAAAAGCCCCGCACCACGGTGGGCTGGAAGGGCCTGATCATGGATCCAGACCTCGATGGCACCGATGACATCCCCGCAGGACTCAAGGTCGCCCGTCAATTCCTCACCGAAATTCTCTCCCTCGGTCTCCCAACCGCGACCGAACTTCTCGACCCCATCACCCCGCAATACATCGCCGACCTCATTTCCTGGTCAGCGATCGGAGCACGCACCAGCGAGAGCCAAACCCACCGCCAAATGGCTTCCGGCCTCTCCATGCCCCTCGGCTTCAAAAACACGACCTCGGGCGACGTCGTGGCGGCCATCAACGCCATCCAAGCAGCATCCCAGCCCCAGACTTTCCTCGGCGTTTCCGATCAAGGCATCGCCTCAGCGGTTTCAACAGCCGGAAATCCCCACTGCCACCTCATTCTCCGTGGTGGCGATCAAGGGCCCAATTTCGACACCGATTCCATCAAGATCACCCGCGATGCGCTTCTCAAGCACGGACAGAAGCCTACGATCATGGTCGACGCCTCCCACGCCAATTGCGGGAAGAAGCAGGAGCAGATGCCCGCCGTCTTTGATGAAATCATACGCCAACGTGCTGCGGGGGATTCCTCTATCACCGGAGCCATGCTCGAGAGCCACCTCGTTGCCGGAAATCAGAAATTCCCTCAACCTCTCGATCAACTCACTTACGGTCAATCAATTACCGACCAGTGCATTGATTGGACAACCACGGAGAGAATCGTCCGGGACGCTGCCAGCAGACTTTAAAAGAGGCTCATTCACCAAAAACTTCTTGCATCTGCCTCATGAAGCCATACTCGGCATGGCATAAAAATGACCTTACATATTAGTGAGGACGTCTTGGCGGAAGTCATGGAGGATCATGGATTTGACACCAAGACGGAGGCGGTGAACTTCGCCCTGCGGGAGCTGGATCGCCGCAAGAAATTACGGGCGTATAAGGACACCGGCTTGGGCTTGACGCCCTCTGAACTGAAGAACGCCTTCTATGAGGTCTGCTCCCCGGATGCCATTATGGCCGTGCAGGCCCCGGCTCCCTACACGCCCTCTAAAAACAATAAAAAATGACTCCGGAATCCATCCTCGTCGATTCCAACGTCTTCATCGACTAAATGAAGCGTGGACGGGATCCCCTTTGCGAGCTCCTCACCCGATTCCACCGGCCTCGTCACCTGCGGTGTCGTCAAAGCCGAAGTCCTGTGTGGTATCAAATCACTCAAAGCAAGAGCCCAATTCGAAGGATTCTTCAACGTGATGCGCTTCGCCAACACGCAGGCAAGCACTTGGGATGACGTCTGGAAACTCGCCTGGAAGCGGGATCGCGAGGGCAAAGTCCTTCCGCTCACTGACATCCTCATTGCCACCTGTGCCCTCAAAGAGGAGGCCTGGATCCTCACCTCGGATCACAACTTCGACCATATCGAAGGCCTCAACGTCATCCGCTTTGGGTTTTAGAACTGTTTTAGAAAAGCATTCGTCTTGAAAACCAAGCTTGCCAATCCCGTGAAGTCGGGGCATGGCACGCCTTCCATTCTCTCCGAGCCACTCCCTAAGACCATGTCCAAGTTCCGAAATCTCGCCATCATCGCACACGTTGACCATGGCAAAACCACCCTCGTCGACCAGCTCTTGCAAGCTGGCGGTGTCTATCGCGAAAACCAAGTCGTTACCGAGCGGGCCATGGACTCCATGGATCTTGAAAAAGAGAAAGGAATCACGATCAAATCTAAAAATACCGCCGTTCACTGGGGTGAGCACATTATCAACATCGTGGACACTCCCGGACACGCCGACTTCGGTGGTGAAGTGGAGCGCGTCATGAAAATGGTCGATGGCGTTATCCTCGTCGTCGATGCTTTCGGCGGCCCCCAGGCCCAGACCCGTTTCGTGCTTCGCAAGGCTCTCCAGGAAGGCCTCAAGCCCATCATCGTTGTCAACAAGATCGACCGTCCGAACTCCGATCCCCTCGCCGTTCACGACCAGGTCCTCGAACTCTTCCTTGAGCTCGATGCCACCGATGACCAGTTCAACGCTCCCACTCTTTACGGATCCGCCAAGAACGGCTTTTTCTCGACCGATCACACCGCGACCGGCGGCGACTGTGTCCCGCTTCTCGAAGCTATTATCGAAAACATTCCCGCTCCCAAGATCGACCCGGACGCCTCTTTCAAGATGCTCGTCTCGAACATCGACTGGGATGACTACGTTGGACGAATCACCATTGGCAAGGTTCTCTCTGGATCCATCAAGCGTGGTGACAACGTTTACCGCTTCCTCAAGGACGGAACCAAGATTCGCGCTAAAGTCGCCAAGGTGTTCGAATATACCAACCTCGGTATTCAGGAAACCGACGACGGTGTCGCAGGCAACATCATCGGCATCGCTGGATTTGAAGACGCCGACATTGGCGAGACTCTTGCCAAGGACGAGGACACCATCCCGCTTCCTCCCGTCAACATCGACCCACCTTCGGTTCAGATGCAGTTCTCCATCAACGACGGCCCCTTCGCCGGAAAAGATGGCAAGCACGTCCAATCCCGCGTCATTCGCGAACGTCTCTTCCGTGAGCAAAAGACCAACGTCTCCATCCACGTCGAAGACAGCGACCTCGCTGGTGTCTTTAACGTCTCCGCCCGTGGCGCCATGCAGATCGCAGTTCTTGTTGAAACGATGCGCCGTGAAGGATTCGAGGTCCTCGTCTCCCGTCCTACCGTCATCTTGAAGCGCGACGAGAACGACAAGCGTCTCGAGCCATGGGAAATCCTCTACATCGAGATTCCCTCCGACTACTCAAACTCCATTATTAAAGTCCTCAACGACCGCAAAGGCGTTCTTCAGGACATGACCACCAACGATATTTCCGGACGCACCCTCATCACCGCCAGCATCCCAACGCGGGGTATCATCGGCCTTGAGTTCGAGCTCGTGAATATCACCTCCGGTCACGGCATCATGTCCCACCTCTTTGATGAGTATAAGCCATGGGCTGGAACAATCCAGACCCGCCAGGCCGGCACTCTCGTCTCCATGGATACCGGCCCCGCAACGGCCTACTCGCTCCTCGCCCTTGAAGGTCGTGGCACCCTCTTCGTCAACCCGACCGAGGAAGTTTACACCGGTATGATCATCGGTGAAAACTCCCGTGCCGATGACCTTCCCGTCAACCCGGTTAAAGCGAAGAAGCTCGATAACATCCGTTCTGCGACCAAGGAAAACATCGCCAAGCTCGCACCTGCTCTCAAGTTTTCGCTCGAGCGTGCCATCGAATACATCGACCCCGATGAGCTTGTCGAAGTGACTCCGAACTTTCTCCGTCTCCGTAAACGCATCCTTGACCCCAACGTGCGCAAGCGCATGGTCAAGGCCGCCAAAATGGAAGGCTAAAAAGAGCGTCGAATCCAATCGAACACCGCCTCGGCGGAATCAACTTCAGCAGCCCGTGCGCCAATAGCCACGGGCTGTTCTTCTGCCGGGACATCGTCACGACCGTGCGAACCTTTCACCAAGGAGGCATCGAGTGGAATGACATCCATGAGACCACGGAATCCCAACTTCTTCTTTGCGAGGAATCCTACGATTTTAAGAAGCGGAAACTTGATCTCAGGATCAAGGAAAAGTTCCACCGGATCGTAACCCGGCTTGCGATGAATATCGATACAGCGGGCAAAGTCAGGAGCCTTGGAATCATCGGTCCAATAATAATAAGTGAACCAGGCATCAGCCTCGGAAACGGCCACAAAGTCCCCACCGCGATCCCGGCCGATTCCCTCGCCCCAGAGATCTGCACCTTCGCGAATTTCCTGCACGCCATCGACTGCCAAAACGACCTCGCGTAATTCCTGCGCAATTGCAGGATCGTTGACGTAAACGTGCGCCACTTGATGATCTGCAACCGCAAAGGCCTGGCATCCACCGCAATCGAGAGTCTCCAAACCAAGCTCATCCTTCACCTGAATCCAGCCCTTCTCGCGGAAGATTCGGTTCAGATGAATCACCTTTGAAACTTTTGAAATTCCATATTCAGAAAGCACGAGAACTTTCACATCCCGGCCTTCGAGAAACTCGATGAGATCACAAGTGACCTCATCAATCGCCTCATACTCCACGTCCATTTCGGGAGCGCCCGGACCAAACTTCTGAAGCCCGTAATCGAGATGCGGAAGATAAACTAGATTGAGAGTCGGGCTCTCCTTCTCCTCGATCCACTTCGCGCTCGCCGCAATCCATTCCGAAGATCCAATCCCCGCCTTCGGGCCCCAAAAGGCCGGAAAGGGAAAGGGCCCAAGATCCGCTTTCATCTCCTCCCGCATCGCCATCGGCTGGGTGTGGATGTCGAAAAACTTCCGCCCATCCGCTGGGTAGAGCGGTCTCGGCGTTGCTGAGAAATGAGCCGAAGAATACATATTATACCACCAGAACATTTTGGAGCAGTCGACCCCGGCCGCTTCCCAAACCTTTTCGCCCTTGACGAGGTGATTGCTCTGCTTCCAAAACTTCACCTCGGCTGCCTCCCGGTCATACCAACCATTTCCGACAATGCCATGCTCCCCCACCGGTTTTCCGGTGAGGTAAGAACTCTGCGCCGTGCAGGTCACGGCTGGAAAAGCCGGACGAAAATTACTCAGCTCCTTCCCCTCAGCCCACTTTCTCAAGCGAGGCATCTCTTCCAACACCGAGCGGGTCAGACCTACGACATTGAGGACGGCAACTCGTTTCATGAAACTATCGCGAGAGCCATTTCCTTCAACTCATCGGCACATTGTTCCCAAATCGTTTCGTCGATTTCGTGGGCATCGACCCCTTTTCCCGGCGCACTCAGAAGAAGAACTGTCAGTTCCCCGCCCAGATGTTCACGGAATTCCTCAAGGCCATTGAAGACCCGGCGACGCCCTTTGCCATCGCGTAGCTCAAGTGCTTCATGCCAAAGTGGAAGACCCAACTCGGTGATCACTTTTAAAACGCGGGAAGCGGCCGCAGAATCTAACAGACCTACCTTGGCGGCATAAAGGGTATCCAAGGCCACCCCTACCGAAACAGCCTCGCCGTGACTCAGTTCAAAATCTGTGAGTTGCTCCAGCTTGTGAGCCGCCCAGTGACCGTAATCGAGCGGGCGACTGCTCCCCAACTCGAAGGGATCTCCACCCAGCGCAATGTGCCGGGCATGGAGAATGGCTGAACGTTGCACCGCTTCTTCCAGAGCCGCTTCCTCGAGATCGCGCAACCGCGTCACGTTCGCCTCCATCCATTCAAAAAATTCCCCGTCTTTTACGAGCGCTACTTTCACCGCTTCGATCAAGCCGGCACGGCGGGTCAATTCAGGCTGGGTGTGCAGAAACTCAAAATCGTTTACGACCGCATAAGGAACGGCAAACGAACCAATAAAATTTTTCTTCCCGAAGGCATTGATGCCATTCTTGACGCCCACACCACTATCATCCTGCGAAAGAGTGGTCGTGGGAAATCTCACCAACCTTACCCCGCGATGACCCGTGGCAGCGGCGTAGCCAATCACATCAAGAAACGCTCCTCCCCCAATCACAAGAATGTAAGAATGGCGGTCAATATGATGCCGCTCGATCGCAGCCATTGCCGATTGGTAAACGCGGTCGTCGCGCTTCGCGACCTCGGCACCGGGAAGCCACTCCACGCCCGTAAGGCGGATTCCCGAAAATTCGGAAAAGTAGTCCTGAATTTGCCCTTCCAACCTCGGGAAGAATCCCTTCAAGCCATTCTCAACAAAAACGAGAACTTTACTGTGGCCGCGAGTCTCAAGAAGACCGGACAAAAGAGAATTCCCCGGAGAGAAAGCCCCCCGGGTAAAACGAATGCGGTGGCGGAAGCTCACCTGAATGTTGAAATCTTCATCGGTCATGAATGCGTGCGCTCTTTGGTAAGCTCTTCTACGGAGAATTGCTATCGATTCTTAGAAGAGTATCCTTAAAACATGCCTGACGCCACCTCTGACCCGCCGATTTCCCACTTTGAAGGCCGTTATCTCGCGCTCAGGGAGATCGATAACTGGGAGTTCGCCACCCGCCCAAATGCCACTGGAGTGGTCGGAATCTTCGCCATAACGGCCCAAAACGAGGTCATTTTTGTCGAGCAATACCGCCGACCCATGCAAGCCCGCGTCATCGAGATTTGCGCCGGATTAATTGGTGACGAGGAAGAATTCGCCGGAGAATCACTCGAAGATTGTGCCCGCAGGGAGCTTTTGGAGGAAACCGGCTACGAATCTCCCGAAATGACCCTTCTCATCAGTTCGCCCACCTCAGCCGGGATGACCAACGAAATGACCCACCTTTTTTTCGCAAATCGCTGCGTGAAAGTCGCTCAAGGAGGTGGAGTCGCAGGCGAAGACCTCACCAGCCACCTTGTCCCGGTCGCAGAAGTCAGAGAATTCCTCTCTTCTGCCCAATCAAGGGGGCTCCTTGTTGATTTTAAAATCCATGCTTGTTTAGGTAAGGTCCTCGGCTGGGACGCATTGAACGGCAAAAGTCTGTAGGACAGCGCCTCTTTCCACCGTAACTTTCGCCACTCATGAAGAACCCTCTCGTCATTTCCCTCCTCCTGCCTCTCGCCCATCTCCATGGGGCGGATTTGCCGGATAAGATTGACTTCAACGAGCACGTCCAGCCCATCCTCTCAGAGAACTGCTATCACTGCCATGGCCCCGACTCGTCGACCCGTGCTCCGAAGTCCGAACCACTTCGACTGGATCGCGCGGAATTTGCCTTCATGGAGCGCAAGGACGGCCCCCTGCCCATTATCAAAGGCGATCCCGATGGCTCGGAATTGATTAAGCGTGTTATCTCTAACGATCCGGACGAGGTCATGCCCACTTCGGACTCTCACAAAAAACCCCTGAAAGCTCATGAAGTCGAGCTACTTAAGAAATGGATCGAACAAGGTGCCGAGTATCAAGAACACTGGGCATTCATCCCACCGACCCGCCCCGAAATCCCCAAACAGACTTGGGGCGAAAACCCGGTCGATGCCTTCGTCGCCAGCAAGCATCAGGAACTTGGACTGGACCCCAATAAGCCCGAGGATGCTGCCCGCCTGATTCGCCGCCTCACCTTTGACATCACTGGACTTCCGCCCACTCCCGCCGAGGTTGCCTTCTTCCGTGAAAGCGCTGCGCAAGACCTTCCCACCGCCGTCAAAATGGTCGTGGACCGCCTCCTCGCCACCGATGCCTATGCCGAGCACTTTGGACGCCACTGGCTCGATGCCGCCCGCTACGCCGACACCCACGGCATTCACATCGACAACTATCGCTCGATCTGGCCCTACCGCGATTGGGTCATTAATGCCTTCCGCGAAAACATGCCCTTCGATCAATTTACGATCGAGCAAATCGCAGGCGACCTTCTCCCCAATTCCACCCTCGAACAAAAAGTCGCCACCGGCTTCAACCGCTGCCTCCCCACCACCGGAGAAGGCGGAGCCATCGCCAAGGAATACGAAATGATTTATGCCACCGACCGCGTCTCGACGACCTCCGCGATTTGGCTCGGACTCACCACGGGATGTGCCGCCTGCCACGACCACAAATTTGACCCTATCTCCCAAAAGGACTTTTACGCAATGTCCGCCTTCTTCCGCAATACCACGATGGACGCAATGGACGGGAACAGCGCCGAGCATTCACCCACCATCTTCGCCCCCTGGGCCTCCGACCGGCCGCGCATGAAAGAACTCAGTGAAGAACTGGCTCAAACCGAAACCGCCATCGCGCAACGCCAAAAAGACGCCGGTCCCGACTTTGCACAATGGCTCGCCACTTTGGCCACTAAGCCCCTTCCCAACACCCAGCTAAAGCCCGACACCTCTCTTTCTCTTGTCATTAACGATGGGAAATTCGATGGATCCGTCAACGGGGAAACCCGAACCTGGGATTTCAAAACAGCAACCTCCAACGCCAAGGGAGTCGGCAACATCACCCACCTTTCCAGCGTCAATGTCGCTCTCGGGACCGTCGCCGTTTTTGACGCCCGCGACCAGGTCACCTTCGGCGGCTACCTCATGGTTGAGGGTAATGCCAATGGCCCCCTCATTTCCCGCATGGATTCCCCATCCGCCTACCGGGGTTGGGATCTCTGGCTCGAAAATGGAAAACTCGGCTCCCACATTATCGACAACTGGCCCACAAAAGCGTTGAAGGCCGTGACCCAATCTCCCCTTCCCCGGAAGAAATGGCTCCACGTCATGGTGAGCTACGATGGCCAAGCCGCACCCGCCAAATCCCTCACTGTGTATGTCGATGGCAAAGCGATGCCCCTCGCATACTCCCACACCGGACAAGTCGGGAGCATTCTCACGAACGTCCCCACCCGCCTCGGCGCCCGCCACCCCGACGAGCGGGCCTCCGGCACCATTCTCTTCCACAGTTTCCAGTTCTTCCGCAGTCTCCTCAGCCCTGCTCAGATCGAACAGAGCGCCGGTCTCATCAACATCAACCAGCTCCTCGCCATCCCCGCAGATCAGCGAGACAAAAGGCAAAACGAGGCCATCTTCGAACATTTCATCAATGGCGTCGACACTCCGACCCGCGAGCTGAATGCCCAAAAGAATCTCATCTCCGGGGAAATCAACCGGCTTCGCAGTAACGGAGCGGTCACCCTCATCATGGAGGAAAAGAAGGAACCTGCTTACGCCCATATTCTTGAGCGTGGCGAGTATTCCCTCGAGCGCGAAAAGGTCTTCGCCGCCATCCCCGAAGTCTTCGGTAAGAAACCCGACGACGCCCACCTCTCCCGCAAGGACCTCGCCGAATGGCTCGTTTCAGATAAGAACCCGCTCACCGCACGCGTCACCGTCAACCGCATGTGGTATTACTTCTTCGGCCGGGGACTCGTCGAAACCACCGAGGATTTTGGGATCATGGGTGCACGCCCCTCCCGCCCCGAACTGTTAGATTTTCTGGCCGTCGAATTCATGGAGAACAATTGGGACCTCCAGCATATCGTCAGGCTCATCACGAACTCGGCCACCTACCAACAAGCAGCCAAGGTTACTTCTGCAAACCGCGAAAAAGATCCCACAAATCTCTACCTCTGGCGTTCGCCCCGCCATCGACTTGAGGCCGAGCAAATCCGCGATCTCGCTCTTTCTGCCAGCGGACTCCTTACCCACAAAGTGGGAGGCCCCTCGGTCAAACCCTACCAACCCGAAGGCATCTGGGAGGCCGTTGCCATGAACGAATCTAACACCCGCTTCTACAAGCAAGGGCAGGACGAGGATCTTTACCGTCGTTCGCTCTACACCTTCTGGAAACGCACCGCTGCGCCCCCCAGCATGGAGATTCTCAATGCCCCGACCAGGGAAGTATTCTGCGTTCGCCGCGACATGACCAACACTCCGCTCCAGGCCTTCGTCACCTTGAACGATCCGCAGTTCATCGAAGCCTCCCGCGAACTGGCATCGAAGGCCATGAAAGCAAGCGATTCATTCAGCCAACGTCTCGACCTGATCACGAAAGCCCTGATATCGCGCTCCTTCGAAAATGATGAGCAGGCTCTTGTCAAAAAAGCCCTCGATCATCACCTCCAGCGCTACACCGAATCACCCGAACTCGCCGGTCAACTCATCACCGTAGGTGCCAGCAAGCCCGACCCTGCGCTTCCTCCAACCGAACTCGCGGCTTGGACTCTCATCGCCTCTCAAATTTTCAACCTCGACGAAACCCTCACCAAGTAAGCCATGAACTCACTCGCCGATTACAACGCCGCAATCTCCCGTCGACAATTCTTTCGCAAAAATGGAACCGGACTGGGCATGGCCTCGCTCGCTTCCCTCCTGCCAAGCTCACTCAACGCCCTCTCCAACACAGCCATCCCCTCAGAGCTTCAAAAAATCGCGCCCAAAGCCAAGCGCGTCGTTTATCTCTCCATGCTCGGCGCTCCCAGCCAGCTCGATCTCTTCGACTACAAGCCCAAGCTCAAAGACCGCTTTGCGGAAGACCTCGGCCCTTACCTCAAGGAACAGGGTCAACGTCTCACCGGCATGACTTCCGGCCAGGCCAAGTTCCCCCTCGCGCCTTCGATTTTCAAATTCAAGCAACACGGAAAATCCGGAGCCTGGATCTCCGAACTCCTCCCTCACACCGCCAAGATGGCTGATGACATCACCATCATCAAGTCGATGCACACCGAGGCGATCAACCACGAGCCTGCCAACCAACTCTGCTACACCGGATCCCAGCAAAATGGCAAACCGTCCCTCGGCTCCTGGCTTGCCTATGGCATGGGGTCGCAAAACGAAGACCTTCCCAACTTCGTCGTCCTTCACGCCCAACACACCGGCCCCGGAAACGTGCAAGCGATCTCGTCCCGCCTCTGGGGCCCCGGCTTTCTCCCCGGCAAGCACGCTGGTGTCGCCCTCCGCTCCAAAGGCGACCCCGTCCTCTTCATCAAGGATGCCCCGGGCATCGATCGCGACCTCCGCCGCAGCATGCTCGACAGCCTCAATCAGCTCAACCAGAAGAGCTTTGAACTCGTGGGTCACGACGAGACCCAAACCCGTATGCAGCAATACGAAATGGCCTTCCGAATGCAGGCCTCCGTCCCCGAACTCAGCGACCTCTCAGGTGAACCGGAAGCGATCCACGAGATGTATGGACCACAATCCAAGACCCCCGGTTCCTTCGCCAGTTCCTGCCTTCTCGCCCGCCGCATGATGGAGCGAGGCGTGCAGTTCGTGCAGATTTTCCACCGCGGTTGGGATCAGCATGGAAACCTTCCCGCTCACATCAAACCGCAGTGTGAAGACATTGACCAACCCTGCTGGGCCCTCATCCAGGATCTCAAACAACGGGGGATGCTCGAAGACACCCTCGTCATCTGGGGCGGCGAATTCGGTCGCACCGTTTACTCACAAGGAACACTCAACGAGACCAACTACGGCCGCGACCACCACCCGCGTGCCTTCACTATTTGGATGGCCGGCGGCGGAGTCAAAGGAGGCGTCGTTCACGGTGAAACAGACGACTTCGGCTACAACGTCACCAAAGATCCCGTCCACATCCGAGACCTGCACGCCACCCTTCTCCACCAACTGGGGCTCGATCACAATCAGCTCACCTTCAAATACCAAGGCCTCGACCAGAAACTCACGGGCGTCGAGCCCGCGAAGGTTCTCACGGATATTCTGGGCTAAGCTCACTGAGAAAAGGCCCTCAGAGCCAGATCGAGGGATCCCTGTGCCCCTCGTAAATCACTTCTTTGCGTGTTGGCAAGGCCCGTCGCTCTCCCAAAAGTGCGTCAGAATCATGTGACAACGTGACACACATCGTGACGTTTTGTATCATTTATCACCTATGACAAAGATGCCCAGCATCCAGATTTCTCCGTAGGTTCAACGTTTTACCCTACTCCAGACGAATCGGCCTGATTCGCGCCCTAGAGGAAAGACGCTCTCTCCCCGCTCACTTTGCAGCACGAACTCGCCCTCGTCGTCCTGCTCGAACAACTCTACCGCGCCTATACCATCAAACGCGGCGAACCCTGCCACCGGTGGGCTCTACTGGCCTTCCGGACGGGGCGCTGGAATTGCTTCACACGCCTCACGCCAATTGGGGAAATTCCAACGGTTTGGGAATCCCATACACTGCACCGGCTTCACGTCCTGCAGGCGGCAATCGACGCCGTCTAACATAATGCACTCGGTCGTCCCTTCTTTATCGATGAGCGAAAGCCCCTGTCGATTATCCCGAAGTCGCGTGAAGTCCTTCACGAATTGATAAAGGGGTATCTCGAGAAATTCGGCAATCTTCTCGACCTCGCCATCTTCAAGAACGACATCGCCCTCCCACTTGCAGCAGTTTGTGCAGCGCTGGCACTGATACCAAACGCCCTCGGTCACATCACTCATTCTAGCGCCCGCTAATCTGGCGGCGGTAAGACTCGACCTTATTCAAAAAGTTCTGCCATTCGCGACCTGGACGGCCGTTATCGAGAAGGAAGTGCGGACAATTCTTGTTCGGAGGATTCTTGCCCTTCCGCGGCCACTTATAATGCGGCACCACTCGCGAGATCGAAAGGTTGTGCTTCACCATCAACCACGCCGCCAATTTCGCAGTGCGATTCACGGTATCGGTCCGGCTGTTCCCGGGATGTTCGCACATCTCGATTCCGATGCTGTAACGATTTCCCGGTCCGTCATAGTCAGCGTGATTCCCTTGCTCCGTTGTTGGAAGATGCTGTACGGCCCGATCTTCATCGACCGTGTAGTGCCAGGAAAGTCGGCCCAGCGCCCCGCGCTTCAACGCGAGAGCATGGCGATTCGCGTCTGCTCCCCGACTCCAGTTCTGGGTCGAATGAATGGTAATATACCGGGGTGACATTCCCTTGCGGGTCCGTCCTTTTGCCGAATAAGGGAGGTAGTCCCGCTTCACATTGACCTCACCCAGGAGAGAGGACGAACTTTTCGAGGAGCTCGATGTCCGGGTCAGACCAATCGGTTCCCAAGAGCCAACCTTCCCAACGGAAGCAGTTCTTGAAGTCGACTTCCCGAGGTCCTGCCGCCAGTTTTCAGCCCGGTCATGAATCCCGGTGTAAGGATTCTTCCGACCCAGCCCATAAGGGACATAGACGTCACTCGCGCTGATGATCGGCGGGTCCGGTGAACAGGCCGCGAAAATTGCCACGCCCAGCCCCGCGAGCGCGAACCAAAGTGACTTCCTTCGCATATGGCCATAGTGATAACACCCAAAGGATTCGATTGAAATGGAAGAATCCACATTCCTCACGGTTTGTAAGACTGAAAAATCAGCCTTTTATTCTTGGCAACCTGTCGAAAGAATGATTTTCCAGTCTTTCAATGCCGGACTTACTAAATCTCAGTCGCCGCGAACGGGAAATCCTGGAGATTGTCTTCTCCCTGGGCGAGACCACCCTGACCGAGATTTTGGAACACGTCGACAATCCCCCGACCCGCCCGGCCCTTCGCTCCATCATCGGAATCCTCGAAGCCAAAGGTAAACTCATCCAAGGCAAGAAACGCGGTCGGGAGTTCACCTTCCGTCCGGTCGAGTCCCGAAAACGGGTCGGCAAGTCCGCCCTCACCAGGGTTCTCGACACCTTCTTCTCCGGTTCCCTGGGCGACGCCGTCGCAACCCACCTCAATGATCCCCGGGCCAAATTCTCAGACGAGGAACTGGCCGAGCTCGCCGCCCTCATTGAATCAAAGCGCAGCCAATCCAAATAGGCACCATCACCATAATCTCACATTCCAATCTCCTTCCCTGGCTCAGCGATGCGCTTCTTCAATGCACCGCGCTGCTCATTGTCATCCTCCTTGATGAAAACACCATGCCCATGACCTGGTGGCTGGGACACCACACCCTGGCCCTCCCCCTTTCTCTCCAGGACTGGCCTCTTGAAAAACAACGCCATGTGATTCGGCACGAGCTGGCACACCTTCAACGACACGCCTGCCAAAGCGCCTGGATCGCGCAAGCCTCGCTCGCGCTCCTCTGGTTTCACCCTCTGACCTAGATTCTCAATCGCGTGCTCAACACCACCCGCAAAATCGCCTGCGATGACCTCGCCCTGGCCAATTCTTCGGGACTGAAGAACCACGAAAATTACGCACGCCATCTCCTCGACATCGTCACCTCACACTCACGCGCCCCTCAAAAATCAAACCTCACCCTTGCCAGCCTCTCTGCCTGTCGCACCGTAGCGCCTGCGTCACCTCCTCCAACCACGACCCACACCCCGTCTTCCAGCTCACGGGTGGAAGTCAGCACCACCGTCATCGAATTGGAAGATCCCACGATCCTCAGGAAATTCTTCAACATTAAGAAGGACGAGATCCAATTTGCCAGCGTCATCATCGTCGAGCGCATGAAAGAAATTCTCAAAAAACTCCCCACCTCAAAATTTCAAACCACGAAATTACCCAACGTCGTCACCACAATCGGAAGGAAGGGAAAGTCCGACCGCACCCGTGAATTCATTTACCCGACCGAATACTCAGCACCGCAATTTTCAAAAAGCAGCGGTGACGTTGTCGGAGGCGTTTCAACTTTTCCGGTCACCCCTGCCAGCCCAACGAGCTTCGAAACAAAAATGCTCGGGCTCACCAGTGAGTTCACCCCCAGTCTTGCCACCGGCAAAAATATCGGTTTGGAAATCGCCATCGACCACTCCCACTTCCTCGGCTTTGTAAACTACGGCTCACCCATCATGGCCCCGGCCACCAAAGCCTTCGGCTTCTCCACCCCGATCGTCGTTACCGAGAATCGAATTGAAATGCCGCTTTTCCGAACCCACCGATTTAACTCCAGCTACACCATCCCACCGGGACACGTCGTGGCCCTCATTGGACTCTCAGTGGAGAACTCGCCTAACTTGGACAAGGTCATCCGTGCCTCCAGCGTCAAAACCGGGACGCAAGGAAATCTGACACCGGGAAAGAGCACCCTCTACCTCATCTCCCCCGAAATTCTTCAGGCTCCCTGAAATAACCCACCAATCTCCCGTCTCAGGCCCCGACCATCACCCAACTTTCTCTAACAGACTGCACAATAGCGATGAACACACCGGGACCCTCTTTAAAGCCACCATCACCGGAGGCACCCGCTACTTCCGCCTCTTTGCCCAGTAGTTAACTCGTGAGTTCAGCCAAGGCTTCGTCCAACTCAGAATGCTGAAATTGATAACCTGTCTTTTCTAAGACCCCGGGCACGACCCGGCAACTTGCCAGCAAGCCCTCCTCGGCAAAGTCGCCCAGAATGAGCTTCAGCAGAAACCCGGGCACCGGAAAAATGGCAGGCCGTTTGAGAGCACGGCCCAAGGATTTGGTGAAATCAACATTTCTCACAGAGCCCGGAGCCACCAAATTCACCGGACCCGCGATCTCGTTCTCAAGACAGTGAATCATCCCCCCGATCTCATCAGCGAGATGAATCCACGGCATCCACTGATCGCCACTTCCGAGCCGCCCTCCGAGACCCAAACCAAAAATTCTCGCCAGCTTATTCCAAGCCCGTCCGCCCTGACCAAGAACAACTCCGGTCCTCAGATAACAAACACGCACATCCGAAAGAGGATCCACAGCCTCTTCCCACTTGAGGCAAAGATCGGCAAGGTATCCTTCCCCGACCGCCGCAGATTCCAGCAAAGGCTTGTCGCCCCGGTCACCATAGAAGCCAATCGCCGAGGCATTTAAAAATACCCGGACATTTGAACCGCGCGTCGCGCTCGACAACTGTTCGCTCAAGGTTACCCGGCTTTCATGAAATTTCTTCTTCCGGCTTTCCGTCCATCGTTGATCGATCGGTTCCCCCGCAAGGTTAATTAAAGCATCACATCCAGAGAGATCGATTGCACCCTGGCCATTCCACTGGCGCCACTCGATCCCGTCATTCTCGCGATCCGATCGGGAAAAACCCACGATCTTCCAGCCACGCTCCCTCAGGGCCCGGGAGAGGGGTATTCCCAGCCATCCCGATGCCCCTACGATCCCGACAGTTTGTCCTTTTTCCTTGATGAAATGAACGTAGTGCCAATCGAAGACAAATCCAGCGAATCCTATCGACAGGAAGAACCCCGTTTCTAAAGTTTAGGAAGTCTCATGCGTAACTTCCTGGTCCTCTTATCGATTCCCGCGCTCCTTCTTCCCGGCCAGGAAGCCGAACCTCTCCCTGTGATTCCGCCTCCACCCGTCGAGGAGGAAGAACTTCCCATCCCGGCAGCGCCTCCGGAAGAGGTCGATCCGCTCCAAGGAATCATCGACGGAGACACGGCCTCATTCTCGAACATGCCGACAAAGGTTCAGATCAACGGCAATCCCCGTCTGGACATCAATGATGGAAAAATCACCGTCGTTTACGATGGCCGCGTTTCCGTGAGAGCTGACAATGGCCTGCAAGCCTATGCCAACCGGGCAGTCTATGATCAGCAGTCCAAGTCGGTGAGACTTAGCGGAGACGTCGCAGTCTATCAGACGGGCCTTGTCTATCGAGGGGAGTCAACGGTTTACTATTACGAGGAAGGACGCCTCGACACCAGCAAGCTTCGCGCAGGCGTCGACCCCATTCTACTCGAGGCCGGTCAGTTCCAGAACGTCACCCGCGATGGCAAAACCATCCTCGTCGGAGACAACGCGGGCATTACGACACACGACGTTCAACACCCCGACTTCTGGATCAAGGCCCGCAAGACTACCATCATCCCCGGTGAGAAAGTCATTTTCCAGGATTTCAAATTAAAGGCCGGGGATCGGACCCTCTTCTGGCTCCCTTACCTCGCCCAGCCTCTCGATGCCGATCTCGGGTTCCTCTTCATCCCAGGTGGTCTTACCAATCTCGGCGCCTTTCTCAAAACCCGTTACGGAATCATGCTCGGAGGCGAGCGGGATCCCGTCACCGGCGAAAACGAGGACGCGTGGCTTCTCTCCCAGTGGCATGCCGACGCCTACACTCTCCGGGGACTTGGACTCGGAGTGGACTTCTTCGACCAACGGGTCGACCCCAAGGATCATTTTGGCTGGCTCAAACTCTACTCTATCCACGACTTCAACTCCTCGCTTGAGCGAGCCGGAGTCGATCGCGGAGAAGTTACGGACGAACGCTTTCAAGTTGAGTTCGCGCACCGCTTCGGGCTGTGGGAAAGCGACATCGCAAGCTACTCACTCGATGCCAATCTCACCCTGCTCAGCGACGAATATTACCTCGAGGATTTCGATCCTGGCCAATTCCGGGTGAATCGCGCTCCCGACAACCACCTCGCACTCACGAGACGGACTGCCAGCAGCCTTACCTCCCTCGGCGCCAGAGTTCGACTCAATTCATTCTACCAAACCGACACCCGCCTCCCTGAAATCACCCACGATTGGATCAGGCAACCCCTCTTCAACTCCCCCGTTCTTTACGAAAGTAAAACCTCACTCGGCTTTTATGAAGAAAACCTCGACTCGTTTCGGAGTGATCAACTTCGGGATGAGCTCGGAGATCTTCCCGTTGGCCACTCGCGTGCGCTCGAGATCGACCGCCTTCTGGAAGACCGTGGCTTCGCCCGCTTCCACACCTACCACGAAGCGTCCCTGCCGCTTAAGGCTGGCAAATTCAATATCGACCCGCGGGCCGGAGCCGGACACACCTCCTACAGCTCGGTCCTTGGATCCGGCAGCTCCGTAGAGCGAACCAGTATTTTTGCAGGGGTGGATGTTTCCACCAAATTTTCCCGCGACTACCCTGACATCGTGAGCCAGAAATGGGGCCTCGATGGCATCCGTCACATCTTCCAGCCCTACGCCACGCTCAGTTATCTGGCCACCGACGAGCTCGACCCATCCTTCGGCCGGATCGATCGAATCACCGCGACTACCCGGCCCCGCACCCTCCGGGTGGGACGCTTTGCCGGTATTGATGATCTTCAGGATTGGAATGTTCTCAGAACGGGAATGCGGAACCGTCTCCTCACCCAGCGCGATGGTGACACCCACGAATGGCTGACCTTGGATACCTTCTTTGACACCTTCTTTAAGGATCCCGAATTTGACCGGAGTTTTTCTAATCTCTACAACGACGCCCATTGGAACCCCCTCCCGTGGCTCGAAGTTGAACTCGAAACCCAATTCCCCCTTTTCAACGACTCCAACTTTACCGAAGTCGCGACCGGCCTTCGCTTCATGCCGAATGAGGACCTCGAATTGCGAGTGGAATACCGCCACCTCAATGCCCACCCCATCCTCAGGGACTCCAACCAGATCATCCTCGAAAGCTTCGCGCGACTCAATGAATACTGGGGCATCGGCACCTATCATCGTTACGAAGCCGAGGACAAGATCCTCGAACTCCAGCAATACAATCTTCATCACGACTTCGATTCCTTCGTGGGCTCGGTCGGCCTCTTCCACCGGAATAATCGCTCCGACGATGAATACGGGATCATGTTCAGCTTCGGACTGAAGGAAATTCCAAGCCTGTCCTTGCCAATCGAGATCGGTGCAGAATGATTGGGGACATGAATCCCACCTCTCCTCAAGACCTCCTCGCACAACTGAAATGGCGCTACGCCACCAAGGCATTCGATCCCGATCGCGCCATTCCGGAGAGCACTTGGACCGCAATCGAGGACTCACTCGTTCTGACGCCCTCATCCTTTGGCCTCCAGCCCTGGCATTTCGTGATCGTTGAGAATAAGAACCTGCGTGCCGAACTTCTTCCCCAGTCCTGGAATCAACAACAAGTCATCAACTGCTCCCGCTTCGTCGTTCTAGCAGCCAAGACCGACATGGGCGAAAAGGAGATCGAGGCCTTCCTGCAACGGACCATTGATGTCCGGGGCGGTGAATTGGAATCCCTCTCGATGTATCGCGACATGATGGTCGGCTTTACCGCCGGCATGGATCCAGCAGCCCGACTTCAGTGGGCCAAGCTGCAAACATATATTGCCCTGGGACAACTCATGGCCAGCGCAGCCGCCCTCGGCATCGATGCCTGCCCGATGGAAGGAATCAATCCGGCCGAGTATGATCGTATTTTGGGACTCCCGGAAAAAGGCCTGGCCACTTCCGTCGCCTGTGCCCTCGGATATCGCTCTGCTGATGACAAATACGCCGGAGCTCCCAAGGTCCGCTTTGAAAAGAGCGAACTACTGACCCGCCTTTGAGTTTAAAAAAGCGGAAAAGGAGGAGTCCTCTTTCGCCACCAAACTCGCTGCGACCCGATAAAGCTCGTTGGAAATCTCACCGAGCATTTCGTCCTCCTTGCGCTTACCGGTCAGCCCAACTTCGATCACGTCCGTCTTTTTCTTGTAACGGACGGTAACGCGACCCTTAAGATCATTATAGGCTTCCTCTGCTGGAACTTCCATCTTGGCTGCATAATCGGCATGCTCCACGACCCACTTTAAGACGTCATCGCGAGACACCGCATCCTTCAGTTTAGCCTCCCAGTCCTCACAAACATCTTCCGGCTGTCCTTTGACATTCACGCCAATTCCCCGAAACGACGGAGCATTTTGCTTCATCGTATAGATCCCGAACCCTGCCCCACCCAGAAGAAGGACTGCCAGGACGGCAATCATAGTGACTGTCTTGCTGTTCATGTTTGGGTTTCTAGCATTACCCGTGCCCGTGGTCAGGAACTTTTTCTGCACCAGCAAATTTCTTGCCTGACCGCGTCCCCCGCACCAACGTCCCGCCATGGAATTCCCCGCCACCTCGGCCCGGCTTGAGACCCTCAAGCCCAACTTTGATACCATCCTTGATCCGATTGAAGGATCCTCCGTGATCAGTGCCCAAATTTGGGTCGAAACCGGCTCCCAACACGAAAGCGCCTTGGCGGGCTCCGGAATTTCCCACCTCCTCGAACACATGGTTTTCAAGGGCACCGATCGCTTCACCGGCGAAGCTCTTTCCCAGGAAGTCCAGGCTGCCGGAGGTCAATGGAATGCCTATACCAGCTTCGATCGGACCGTTTACTACATCGACGGACCCGCCAAATCGCTCGAGCTCTTCCTCTCGGCCCTCATCGAAATGGTCTTCCGCCCCGCCTTCCCCGAGGACGAATTCGAAAAAGAAAAAGACGTCATTCGTCGCGAAATCGCGATGGGCCTGGATGACCCCGACTCCGTCTCCTCCGAGCTCCTCTTCCGCACCACCTTCCAACGCGACAACCGTCGCCACCCTGTCATCGGCCACCTCGATCTCTTTAATGCCCTCACCTACGAAGAGATGAAAACCTATCACGACGCCCGTTACCAAACCCACAATTCTTTCCTCGTTCTCTCGGGAGGTTTCGATCCGGTCGAAGCCCGCGGCATCATCGAAAGCGAACTCGCCAAAGGCATCCGCCCGCCCGCTCAATTCCCCGTCGGCCTCCCCAAGGAGCCCCGGCAAATGGGTGAACGTCGTGCCAGCATTCCCTTCGCCATTCCCACCACCCACCTCAGCCTCACCTGGCAGGTTCCCGGTCTCACCCACAAGGACGCCCCCGCTCTCGACCTCCTTTCCATCGTCCTCGGTGGTGGTCGGGCCTCCCCGCTCTACCGCATTATTCGTGAAGAAAAAGGCCTTGCCCATTCCGTTGGAGCCTACTCTTGGATGCCTGCCGATGGCCCGGGAATCTTCAATGCCTACGCCGAAGTCGATCCTGAAAACGCCACCGAAACCGAAGCCGAAATCCTTGCTCAGATTGCCGATCTCGCAGGTTCCGACCTCACCGTCCCCATGGCCCGGGCGAGGCGGCAAATTGCGTCCCAGCAATTCAAAACCCTCACCACTGCATCAGGCCGGGCTTCCGATCTTGCCTCGAACTGGCACGGCACCCGCGACCTCAACCACACCCGCTCGGCTTTGCAAAAACTCGCAGCCGTCAGCGAAGGTGATCTTCGCCGCGTTCTCGCAAAATACCTGACCCCGGACAACCTCACCGTCACCTCCGTTGTCCCAGCCGACTTTGCCTCGGTAGCCACAGAAGCCATTGAAAGCGAAAAGCCCGGCGAAATCATCGAACACACTCTTTCCAACGGACTCCGTGTCATCCTGCAACGCGACCCACGGATCCCAGTCGTTTACAGTCAGACCGCCCTCCTTTCAGGGTGCCTTTCCGAATCACCAGAATCCGCCGGACTGAACAGCCTTCTCGCCAGCCTCCTGCTCAAAGGAACGACTGCGCGCAGCGCTCTGGAAATCGCCGAAATCCTCGAAGGGCTCGGAGCCAGCATCCGCCCCTCCGCCGGTAACAATACCATGATGGTCTCATCGTATTGCCTCCGTGATGATCTCGCAGAAGTCGTCGGTCTCCTCGGCGAAATCCTGAGTGAACCCTCCTTCCCCGGCGATTCAATCGAGCGGGAACGCGCCGCCCTCATCGCCAATCTCGAGGAAGCGCTCGAAGACCCCGCCACCCGTGCCTTTCGCGAAATGCGCTCCCAACTTTGGGGGGGAGAAGGATACGGCATCCACTCTTCCGGCACGCCCGCTTCGCTCCAATCCCTCACCCGCCTTGCCCTCGTAGCCCAGCATTCGCGATACTTCGCCGCCAGCAACATGGTCTGCGCCTTCTTCGGTGATCTCGACCCCGATGCCACGATTGAGCTACTTGAAAAATCCCTCCGGCAAATTCCCACCGGGACTCCTGCCAAACTCGACACCGTCATCCCCCCGCACACCGGAGAGCACCATCTCACTCTTGCCAAAGAACAAGCCGTTCTCGCCATCGGCTTCCCGGGCCTCGCTCAGGATGACCCGCGCCGCCTCGCCCTCGAACTCATCGACGCCTACTGCTCCGACATGGCCGGCCCGCTCTTTACCCGCATTCGTGAAGAGCTCGGATTAGCCTATTACGTCGGCTCCTCCATCTTCTTTGGGCTCAACACCGGCCTCGCCTCCTTCTACCTCGGCACCGCACCTGACCAACTCGAGTTCGCCCGCCGGGAACTTCAGGGTGAAATTGACAAGCTCATTGCCGATGGCATTCCCGCCGACGCCCTTGAAAGAGTCAAAGCAAACACCGAGGCCCGCGAATCCCTCCGCAACCAGAGCCCGGCCTCCCGCGCCCGCATGGCTGCCCTCGATGTCCTGATGGGACATCCGGCCGACCACCACCTTCGCCAGGCCGAACTTCTCAACGCCGTTACCGCTGATGAAATCCACACCCTTGCCAAGGAGCTTTTCAACTCCGAGAAAGCCCTGATCGTCCAGGTTTCCCCTGACTGAGAGCCATCACTTTCAGGAAGCAGAAACATCCCACAACAATGAGCGAATTCTCCCTGTAGGCTCTACTCTTCTTGAGCTTTGCTGCAAATCCCCTTAGCCTCCGGGACATGAGTGATATTGAGCAGGAAGCTCCGGACCCGCGGTTTGCTTCCTTTGTCTATTTCCAGGCCCAAAACGGTGGACTTTTTCTTGGAAGAATCCCCCACCCGGCAACCGGCGAAACCAGCGTGAATCTTCGAGCTGCTCGAAGCGTCTTAGACTCATTGAAAATGCTTTCGGACAAATCAAAAGGAAATCTCAACAAGGCCGAAGAGAAACTTCTAGCCTTCGCCCTCGATAACATCCGCAAACTCTTCGACGATGTCGAAGCCGATCACGACGACTCCAACGACGCATGAACACTTTCCAAATCGACAACATCACCGTCGGCTCTGGTGATCCCTTTTTCATTCTCGGCCCCTGTGGTCTCGAAAATGAAGACTTCGCCTGGCGCATGGCCCGGGCCCTCAAGGAAATCGCCGATCGCGTGGGCATCGATTTCATCTTCAAGGCCTCCTACGACAAAGCCAACCGCACCTCTGTCGATTCCTATCGGGGTCCCGGCGTGAAAGAAGGTTGCCGCATTCTTGGCGAAATCGGGAAAGAACTCGGAGTGCCCGTCACCACTGACGTCCACACGCCCGAAGAAATTGAGATTGCCGCCGAAACCATCGACTTCCTGCAAATCCCCGCCTTCCTCTGCCGCCAGACCGACCTCCTCGCCGCCGCCGCCAAGAGCGGTCGCCCCGTGAACGTCAAAAAAGGCCAGTTCCTCGCGCCTTGGGACATCGAGCCCATCATTGGCAAGCTGCGTCACTTCGACTGCGAACGCTTCACCATCACCGAGCGGGGCACGACCTTTGGCTACAACAACCTCGTCGCCGACATGCGCTCCCTTCCCTGGATGCGGGAGCAAGGCGTCCCGGTCATTTTCGATGCTACCCACTCCGTGCAACGTCCCGGTGGACTGGGCGGAACAACCGGAGGCGATGGCGTCCTAGCACCTGTCCTGGCCCGCTGTGCCGTCGCAGCCGGAGTTGATGGTGTCTTTATGGAAGTGCATGAAGATCCCTCAAAAGCCCTCTCTGACGGGCCAAATCAGATCCCGCTCTCCGACATCGAAGCCGTCCTCGTCCGTCTTCTCGCCGTTCATCACGCTGCCCACCCGGAATCATGATCCTTTCACGCTCCCTTCCTATCCTCTGTGCCTCGCTTCTCACTGCAGGAGCACAAGATCGACTCACTCCATTCGAAGACAAGGTCGCAAAGGACGAGGAGCACGAAAAAAACACCCACGTCCGGGACCGCATCCCCGCCGGAGCGGTCCTCACCAATTTTTCCGTTCCCCGGTTTAACAAGGAAAAGAAACGCGTCTCCCTGCTCACGGCCCAAGAGATGGTCGTCGACAGCCCCAAGATTCTTCGCGGCAGTGGCCTCAAGCTTCGCATGTTCGACGATCAGGAAAACATCCGTTCAGTCGCCACCATCGCCAATGCCCGCTATCTCTTGGACGACGAGCAACTTCATGGAACCGGTGAAATCATTGTTCGTGAAAAGAACGATGAATTTTACGCGCGTAGCCAGGGCGGAATCTTCAGTCTCGATACCGGCCAGGCCCTCATGCTCGGCCCAGCTCAAACCATGTTCCTCATTCCGGACAAAAAAACCGCCCAAATGAACCTCAAATCAACCCTACCCTTCGCTGCCCTTGTGCAACTTCTGGTAGCGACCCCACCACCGGAACTCACCGCCAAAGAATTGGCCGATTTCGAACGAAACGTCGCACCGAGAATGCTCCCGGTATTCAATGGTCCCAAGCTGATGGAAAAAGCCGACGCCAAGAACAAAAGTCTGGAGCAACACCTTGCCGAATATCTCACGACCGTTGGCAAGCGCGATCTGCTCCTGCAAATCGCGGCCCCGCCCGTAGCCGAAGAAGAAGACCCTCTCAAAGATCTCTTCGAGGAGAATCCGGATCGAATTTTCATCTCTGCATCAAAAGGAATTTACTTCGACGGAACCACCTACGAGTTGGTTTACCTCGGAAACATCAAATTTAAAGGGCAGGGCATCACGATGACTTGCAACCAAGACCTCAAGGTCATTTTTGATCCTCCCCCAGTCGAAAAGAAAGAAGATGCGCCAGCTGAAAAAGAGGGGAATCCTCTCAGTAGCATTGGGGGAGTTGGAGAACTCAAACAATTCACTGCTAGCGGCAATCTCCGCATTTCAGGTATCAAGGATGGTAAAAAATTTTATATGAGTGGCGACCGGGCCGTTTACGACAAAGCTAAAAGCCAAATCATTCTTCGTGGCGATCTCATGGCCTTCGCGCTCGATCAAAATGCGATGAGATCTAATTCGAAGAACGCCTATGCCGTTATCAACCTTGAGGATAATGGAGACATGAAAATCAACTTCAGCGATGACTGGTATTCAGTCCTCAGTGTCCCTAAAAGGGACAAGAAAAAGTAGCACCTGCATGCGTCTCTCTTCATCTTCCCGGGTCGAACCTCTCCTAGAAATTGAGGGTCTCCAGAAATCTTACGGCGGCCGCAAGGTTGTTGACGAGGTGCGCCTTCACGTTCGCCCCGGCGAAATCGTGGGCCTCCTGGGCCCCAATGGCGCGGGGAAAACAACCACCTTTTACATGGTCGCCGGACTCGTCCGCCCGGATCACGGACGGGTGTGTTTTCTTGGGAAAGACATCACCCGCCAACCCATGCACAAGCGGGCCCGCCACGGCATGGGCTACCTTCCCCAGGAGGAATCAATCTTCCGAAAACTGAGCGTCGAGGACAACCTCCTCGCCGTCCTGGAAACCCGAAAGGGCATGAGCCGTAAAGCCCGCTATGATCGGGCTGATGCCCTTCTCGAACGATTCGGCATTGCCCACGTTCGTAAGTCCCTCGCGCTTGCTCTTTCCGGAGGAGAAAAGCGCCGCCTCTCATTGGCCCGCTGCCTCTGCACCGAACCCCGCTTGCTCCTTCTAGACGAACCCTTCGTCGGAATTGACCCTATTGCCGTTCAGGAAATCCACAAAATCATTCGCGAACTCCGTGACCAGGATGGCCTCTCCATCCTCATCACCGATCACCAAGTACGGGAAACCCTCGAGATCGTCGACCGGGCCTCCCTCCTGGTTGAAGGCAAGGTCATGATCGAAGGTTCATCCGATGAACTGGTGCAGGACGAAAACGCACGCCGCCTCTACTTCGGTGCCAACTTCCGCTTCTAGACCGTTTTCTAACAATCAATCTTCACCCAGAAGATCCGGGCGATTCCGGCGGGTCCGAAGAATCGCCTGCTCCTTCTTCCATTCCTCAATCCTGGCATGATGCCCCGAGAGGAAAATCTCAGGAACCTTCATTCCACGAAACTCGATCGGCTTGGTGTAGGCGGGCGCCTCTAAAAGATTGGGATTGGAGAATGATTCGTCAACCGGTGAACGGGAATCGCCCAGGGCTCCCGGTAAAAGCCGGACGACGGCATCCGTCACGACAGCCGCCGCAATCGCCCCATTCGTGAGAATGTAGTCACCAATCGAAAGCTCGAGATCGACCAATTCATCGATCACCCGCTGATCCACTCCTTCATAATGACCGCACAAAAAGATGATGTGAGAAGCGCTGGTCAGCTCGCGGGCTATCGCTTGCTTGAACACTTTGCCCTGGGGCGTCAGGAGCACGACGAGTGAATCATCAGTTCGTAATTCCTCAATCGCCGCGAAAATTGGCTCGGGTTTGAGTAACATTCCCTGGCCTCCCCCACAGAGATAATCGTCGGTCTTACGATGCTTGTCAGTCGTCCACTCGCGAAGGTCGTGCGCATGAATCTCAACGATCCCCGCTTTTTGCGCCCGTTTCATCATACTCTCTCCCAGAGGCGCCAGCGCGATCTCCGGGAAAAGAGTCAGGATATCGATACGCATGGGGAAATGTCACTAGTGGATATCGACCGTCAAATCAGAGCCCACGTTCTCCAAGGCTCCAATAAGATCCGGCATCGATAAGTCATCGGGCAAGCGAACCTTACCACGGGTGCAGAAGAGAAGGTGCCCGGCCATCGGCGCGGACTCGAGCGAGGTATTCAACTCTTCGACATTCACGCCCAAACGGGCGAACGTCGCCGCCACCCGCTTAACGATTCCCGGCTCATCATGCCCGGTGATCTCAATCGCGACCACAGGACCCTCGGTAGCTTCTTCGCAATCATCATGGGCAACGGTGACCAGCAGACCGGTGGCCTTGAGCTCCGCAAGATCAACTTCGAGAGCAGAGCGGTTTTCAGCAGGACATTCCACCCGGAGAATCCCGGCAAACTGCCCGGAAAGGCGGGCCATCCGGCTCTCCTGCCAACTGCCGCCATGTTCGGCAACCAGATCCGCAATTGCACCCACAAGCCCGGGCCGGTCAGGACCAAGAACAGTAAGAACCAAGGAGGAAATCATCGAAAAATTATTCTACAATGACCGGGGTCCCAACTTCCACATTTTTAAAGAACTTGATCGCCATGGGCTCGGGCATACGAACACAACCGTGTGAGGCGGCATAGCCAGGCAAATGACCGACGTGCATCCCAACCCCGCCATTGAAGCGCATGAAGTAAGGCATGGACGCAGCTTCGAAAAACTCCCCCGGTCCCGGCCGATGCTTCCGCGTGTCCGCGTCGTCATTGACAATCTGGCCAGTCGCCCTGTTGCGCATCACTCCGTAAAGAGAGGATTTGTGATCCTTATTCTTCTGGGTGATCTTGAAGGATCCCGCGGGTGTTGCATGGGTCGTCTTACCAGTGGCAATCGGGCTCACTCCGACCAATTCAGCCCCCTTGTAGAAATAGGCTTGTTGTTCATCACGCTTGATACGAATCATCGAGGCGCCCTGGACATTATCGCCATCCCAGTATCCACGCTGGTGTTCCAGCAATTTTTTACTGTCAGGCACCCCGCTTCGGAAGGCGGCAAGATAGCCAGGTCCGGAGTCGTCGTTGCTCAGCGGACTGCAAGACGGGAGCAGAAGCGCGAGCGGAAGAAAAATGAACAGACGTTTCATGAAAATGCTTTGTCAGGCATTACTATCGCCGAATCGAGAGGTGGGTCAAGGGAGGCTTACAATTGGAAATTTAGCCCGGGATCGTTAAGATAGCGGCAAAGGCCCCATCACAATCATCCTTAAATGGCAATAACTGGCGCGATTCCCCCAAGGTAACTTCCTGGTGGTCCTTCGCGAATTTGGTGACGAGTTCGAGATTTTCCTCGGGATCAATCGAGCAAGTGGAATAGACGATACGTCCACCCGGCTTGAGACACCGCAAGGCGGCTTCGAGAATTTGTCTCTGAATGACATTCAGGTCATCAATATCCTTCTTCTGCAAGCGCCAACGGGCATCCACCCTTCTCCGTAACACTCCGGTATTGGAACAGGGAACATCCAGAAGGATGGCGTCAAAGAGCCCGTGCCACTCTTCAGGCGCCGGTTCGGTCCAATCGTGTTGGGCTACTTCCGCATTTTGAACGCCACAACGTTTGAGGTTTTCTTGAAGGCGGGGCAGACGCTTTTCGTTGGAATCGGTGCACACCAGACGTCCTTCATTTTTCATGAGACCGGCAAGCTGTACCGCTTTTCCTCCCGGAGCAGCACAGGCATCGAGAACGGTCTCGCCTGGCTTGGGAGCAAGCAACTCGGGGGCGTGGGAGGTCGAGGGGTCGGTAATATAATAGTGCCCGCTGTCGATGGCCTCGAATTCATTCGTCGGCTCCGGAGCATCTGCCGGCGGTGGGTTGAGAAGATTGGCCCGGTAGTGACTTTCGGCAGGAACGTTGTTCCAATCCATGAGCGCCACAGCGTTGTTTTTACCGAAGAGAGTTTTCCAACGTTTCCACATCCAGTGCGGGTGGGAATACTGCGTCGCCAGCTCCACATCCGGGAGTTCACGAAGCATCCGCATGCGGGCGTGGGCGGCCTTTCTCAACACGGCATTAATCAATCCCTGCACAGGCTTACGGGCACACTCCACGGTCTCGTAAATCGCCGCATGATCAGGAATTCTCAGGATCAAAAGCTGGCACATTCCCACGCGAAGAACATCGCGAACCTCCGGATCGAGCTTTCCTCTGCGAAAAATGCCAATCCAATAGTCGAGCAAGCTGCGGTTGCGCAAAACTCCCATCAGAATGGCCTTCATCAAAGCACGGTCCTGGTTGGAGAGATGATTCCGCTCGGCATGTCGCTCGATGAGTGAATCAGCGTAGACATGCCCTTTGGCCCAGGCTCTGAGAGCGGAGACTGCGGCGCGACGAACGTTTTTACCTGGTTTTGCCATGTGATTTTTAAATTAAGAAAGAGCGGCAGCGATCTGGCCCCACTCTTCCGCGAGAGTGACCGACTGGGCGGGCATTTCCTTGCGGGCCCGGTGATACCAATAAGAGGCATTGCCAAGATCACCTTCTTCACGATGAAGATAGGCGTGGATCCAGGCTCCGGCAGGATCTGGAACATCCTGACAAAGGTCGTGAGAAGCATCCCAACCTCCGGCCTTGGCGAACCAAAGCGCCTGCTGCGCCAGAGAGAGTCCGGCGGGCGGTTGGGAGTCGGTTTGAGCTGATTGTGCGAGTTCGGCTGCAGTCATCGGGGCCTTGTCTTGCCGAAAATGATGAAGAAGGGAAGACGGAACTCTATTCGTCGAGCGAGAAGACGAGCCGGAAAAATCGCGCGCCACCATCCGCCTCCAACCTCAGCCCTTCCGGAACGGTCAAAATACTGCCGGAAGTCCATGTCGAGAGGTCATTGGAAGTCTCGACTCCGAGCGAGGCATCTGGCCGAGGAGGAAGGATCCCAATCGGAATCAAATACCCGCCGGCACTCGCGGTCAGGCTCAACCGGGGAAACGAAATCCGGGATGCGGGATTCGTTCCCAACAGATATTCCGCAATCTCACTAAAACCATCCCCATCAGAGTCCCCTTCCAAAGGAACAGGCGACGGGAAGAAGAGCGCCATCCATTCGCTCACCTCCGATGAATCCAGTATTGAAAGCGCCACGGTTACAGGGCTCCCGGGGATATAGGCCGGACTGTTGCTCGCCAGACTGAACACGAGAGTTTCGCTCCCTTCATCAAGCCTGTCGGTGGCGACCGAGATGGGCAACGAGACGCCCGACTGCCCGGAAGGCAAGATTCCACTCAACGATCCGGTGAAATCCGCAAGACCGGCCGAACCGGAACGAAGCAGTGAAAAAGGAACCGTATTCATCAGGGGAAGCGCGGCCGAGACGGTAAGATCAACCCGGCGGTCCGGAGAATTCTCACTCAGGAACTCGCCGCTTGATACCAGAAATAGTTCCGGGCGATGCACTTCACATTGTGCGGACGTGGTGCTGACTCGAACGTTGTCAACATACCAACCATCCATGGAAGTAGACGCATCATGCGCGAGGACCCAGCGAAAACGCACTGAATCGCCACCCCAGGCTGCGGAAATATTGATCGAAGTTGTTAGAAAATCAGTCCGCGATCCAGACCACGCCCGACGCCCCGCGATGGGTGACATAAAGTCATTACTAATGGTCGCATCATACCCTCCGGATAACACTTCTGCGGCGCTTTCCGGTAGATCAAACCACGCTCCGCCGTTCCGCGATGCTTCCAGCACCCCTCCATCAAAGTTACCTTCATTTCGATAAAGGTGGGTGAATGTGAGATTCCCCCCCGCTGATCCCATCAACACCGCGGGCGACTCCAAAATCGCCTGCCCCACCGCATTGACATTATCTGCGAATGCCGATCTCAGTGGAGAATCCGATCGAGCAGACGAAGTCCGCCATGCGACGCCAGCCCCGGTCGTTGAAGTCACCCAACCTGCTGGCAACGCGGCAGAACCGTCAAAATTCAGATCGATGGGAATCATCGTTTCAGACGAACCCAGGGTCTGACTTGAAGCGATCACAAGAGGCTCCCCGCCTCCGAATTCGATCGCGACATTCACCTCAAATTCATCCCCGCAATCACCCGTCGCTCCAAAGACCAGATCAAGATATGAGGTGAGATCAGGCCCAAGAGAGCTCAATCCAAAGGTCGAGGAAAACAGGGTAACGTTTCCCGGGACCGAGACATTCGCAGCGAGATCCGAAGTCGCCAGACGGCCTTCGTTCTTGAGAACAACCCTCACCTTAACCGTTTCCCCGGGATCCAAGCGTCCATTTTTAACACTTCCAGATTCTTCGATCACGCTGGAAGAGAGCTGCACAAGTCGCGGAGCAGGCGGACGGTCTAACAGATCAAAATTCAGACGATAAAGCTGGGCCGCGTTGGCGCTTCCCCCGTTCACCCGGACGATATACTCACCATCTTCGGAAATATCAAAATCGTCAATCTGCTCCTGTTCCCCCAGACCGCCCGCAATTGAAAATTCCAGCAACGACGAACCATCCGCACTGAAGAGTTCCAACCTCAGATCGTGAATGGTAGCCGAGTCAAACTGCGTTCCCGTGGAGCAAGAATCACCGATCGTGCCCCCTTCCAAATAACTCCCTTCTCCCGGCGTCAGAGTCGCGGAAAGTTTCTGACCTTGCAGAAGAGATACCCGGAAATAGTCCACATCGGAATTATCATCGATACTCAATCGCGGCAGATCAAGATCGCCATCTGGAATCAAGTTAAGCGGAGTTGCCCTCGCCAAAGTATCGTTATTCCGGTCCGCCGAGTGATGCTCGAAGACATCTCCGTAGAGGCGCTGGAGCGATTGAAATTCATCAAAGCGTGGCCCTCGAAAAAACAAGGTGAGAATAGGCTCCATGAGCTTGGTCTGGCTCAGCGGACAGACATGAGCCAAGCCCAGCGAATGCCCCAATTCATGGGTGACGGTATTGTGCAGCCGCAAGGAGGCGGACGACGTGGTGTTAAAAATCGAATCCGATGAATCCAAAATCAGGTCACCCCTGTCAGGGGCAAAGGCAAAGCCCAGGGTCCCGCTGTCACCATCGATATTTCTCGCGGCCAGCCGGATATCGCCACGAACACCCAGTGCACCGATAGGCGCGAAACTGAGACTTTGGCCATCGTCGTTGGGTTCATAGACGAAGATAACGCCACAAGTTTCCTCCATCTCGTCAAAGGCGGCTTTCAGGACGGAAAACCAAGGCTGCTCCGAAGCCACACCCGCTGCCGACCCGCCATAAATGGAGCTCAACCATGACCGTAAATTGGAAGGCTCGGTGCCCGGAACATTGAGCCCGGGCGCACTGGTGCCATCCGGGACAATACTCCAGGTCAAGGTTACCGGAAGACCCTGGGTGCCATTGGAGAAGCCATTCGTCGCGGTCCTGCTCCACTTCCCGCCCGAAAGAAATTGGTTGGCAAAAAGCGAGACCCCGGAACGATTCAGTCCCGTCAACTTCTCGGCCTCGTGATAAGCCTCGGCCTTCGCGAGAGAGACATCAGGCCCCCAGCACACCCAGGGCTGATGGGCAGCATCCGGCCCGGTGAGATTGCCAATGAACGATCTCAGGCCCTCCTGCTCTTCCCGGGAAAGTTGTGCCAACAGGACCTGATCCATCTTTTGCCAGACAAACTCAAGCAACTCAGGCGTCCCCGCCCATTCTGATGGGATGGGCTTTCCAGGCTCCACCCCCTCCAAGGGCAAAAGTTTGGAATCATGCTGTGAATTTCTCCGGGAATCTGCACCTCGCTCTCGCGGGGAATTCACAGACTCCAAGGTAAGAGACCCGGCCCGCGCCCCTCTTCTTGACTTGCCCTCAAGCCCCCCGGCGCCCTCCGCCGACGATGCCGCCTCCCATACGCCCCAGAGAACGAGCAGAGGTAAGATAAGAATGAGAAGACGCATCAAAAGAACGCTCGTGCATTGACGGCAAGGAAGAGTCACACATTCCTTCATTTCCGTCATGGAAAATCCCGGTGTTGTCAGGCCGGGAAGTAAGGCGCATGTTCTCCCTGTCAGATGTCACAGAATTCCGAAGACCAAATTGGCCAACCCCGGGAAGCGCGTCACCCGCGCATCCGCAAAATTATTAAGCCCTTCCTGGCGGGAATGGCAACCGTCATTCCTGTTCTGGCGACCGGGTGGATTGTTGTCCTCGTATTCCGCCTCCTTCACAAGATCGGGCTCGCGATTATCAACGGAGTTCTCAATGCCCTCAACTGGAGCCAGGGTATCAAGCCCAAGGGCGAGCATGCCGGGAGCATCGAAGGATTCCCGGGCGACGACTTCCTCTGGCTCTTGATTCCACTCGCTTTGCTCTTTCTCGTAGGGATCGCCGTCACGAACAGACCCGGCAAAAAAATTACGCAGTGGATCGATGATACCATGATCCGCATTCCCCTCTTCGGATTCGTTTACGCAACGATTAAGCAGTTCGTCGATGCGGTTCGCAATCTGGGAGGAACCCAAAAATTCAAAGGAGTGGCCTACGTCGAGTATCCCAGTCCAGGCTGCCGCTTGATCGGCTTCATCACGGGAAACTTCGTCGATTCTCAAAGCGGAAAAGGCACGACCTCGATTTTCATCCCGACCTCCCCCAATCCCATGACGGGCTTCGTCGTCCTCATCGATGATGATAAAGTCATGAAAAGCGACATGACCCCGGAAGAGGCTGGGAAAATGATCCTCTCAGCCGGCCTCGTTGCCCCGGCCTCCCTCGTGGGATCGGAAACTAGAGGGGCTTCCTAGCACGAATCCGTTGCAAGACCTTGCCCTCGGCTTCCCATTGCAATTGGAAGTCCGTTTTGGGGTAGAAAAATTCGTCCTCGCGCCATTCGATACGCTCCAAGCCCTCGAACGCGGCCAAGTGCTCCTCGCTCCATTCAAAATATTCGAGGTGATCGGTTTTGAACAAAAACTCACCGCCTGGCTTCAACACCCTGACGAGCGCTTTCAAAAACGGTTCCTGAAACATGCGACGACGATGATGCTTCGCCTTAGGCCAGGGATCGGGACAGAGAAGGTGCAAGCGATCGACAGATCCCGCCGGCAATAGCCACTCGAGCGTGTAAAGACTCTCGAGGCGGAGCACCTTGAGATTTCTCAGGCCCATCCGGTCAGCCTTGCGGCAAACCTTTCGCACCCGCCCCAGCAAACGCTCAACGGCGATAAAATTACGCTCCGGAAATTCTTGGGCCATCTCCAGCGTGAACTTGCCATCTCCGCAGCCAAGATCGACTTCGAGCGGAGCCCCGTTCGGAAAGTGATCGACGAGTGAGAGTTCGGAAAAATAGTCCCCGGGCACCAATTCATTGGGCTCGGCGGAACGGAAAACAGGAGGTGAAAATGCCACTGATGAAGTTCTAATTCTTACGTTGATAATGACCGCTGTATCCGAAGAAGAAAGGCCCGCTACCCGATTGGATTGCGGAAAAGCTTCTCAGGATCACCGGAGAGGAAATTGGAAGTGATTCAAAATGCAAAGTGAACTCATTGACCCTGAGGGGACCGGACAGGATGTTCAGGACCATCTTCCCTTGGTAGGGACCCACTTCAGAACTATAGCTCACGCCTGCGGTGCCCGAACCTCTGGTTACGACGGTCACGGGGTCTTCCCCCGGCACATTCCATTGAGCGGTCGTATCCACCTCATAAGAGAGCGTATTACCCTCAGGCCCGAAGGTTAAACTCAGGGAGCCCAGTGCATTATCAGAGTTCAATCTAAAAAGGTAGCGGGTCCCTTCCAAGTTGAGCTCCCCGGATGGCCAGTTCGGAAGGGCTGTTGTGAACCCTTTGAGAAAATACCTTGGAGCCACCGAAAGGATCGGTGAAATGTCAGTGGCGGGAGCTTGCGTAATTGACGGTGGCTGACTGAGAAGCCCGCCACTCTGAAAGGTCTTCAAATCCAAGCTGGTGGAAATGATGGTTTGCGATTGGGGTTTGAGCCCCGTGATCAACGAAAGCTTTCCATCCCGGCGCTCCATGGTGAGCGGGAGCGGACGAATAAAGCCCGGGAGGAATCCTTGATGATAGGACTCGAAAAACGAAAGTGCTCCAAAGCCCCTGCGAAAGGAAATCGCCAGGATAGACATCGGTTCATTGGGAACTCCCGAGGCATTGGTCAAGCTGTTCGCAATGTTTGTCACAACCTGCCTTCCAGCCCCCTGAATGACGGTTCCAAAACAGGTATACTTCCCGTTCAAAGATGGATCAGCAGTTGAGGTAATGAAAAATCGTGATCCATTTCTATTCTTCGCGGTGCTATCCATGGCCAACACCCAGGGCGAGTTGAACGGTATTCCATAAGGATTGCTCGGATTGCCGGGCACGAGAATATTTTCATCCTGAAAAAAGTACCCCGGATTATCAAAATCATTATTCGTGAACGAACCACTAAAGAAGCGCTTCCCCCGAGCCACCCGGGTGATGGGAATACTCTGAAACATCGGAGCCTCGCGAACGGTTTGGAATCGCGAATCCAACCACTGGCGACGATATTTAAAGCGAATCTGGAACTTGTTGGGATTGGAATCAATCTGCTTCAACTCAAAGCGATCCTCTCCGGTAATATCGGCGAGAACGCCAAAGGAATTGGGAGTCGTGCTCACGCTTCCGAGCCTCGTCGTCGACTGAACGATATCGTATCGCGCCGTCGATCCTGGAATTTCGGGGTCGGCCGCGACAAAGCGAATATTGAGCACCTGCCGGGCAGTCTCGCTCTCAGCGACCGTAATGTAGTTCGAGCTGGTAAACGATGGAGCACCAGCCGGGGTCTCCCACACATCGTCTCCCTTTCCTGACAAGAGCACAAAATTTGCACAGGCCAGGGGCGCGCTCACATAGTGAAGATCAACACTGAAGTTCCCCTCGGTAGTCACAAAGTCGGCAATCAGCTGGGCCCGGGCGGCCAAGCTCAAAATAAGGCAAAGGACAAGAGTTCTGAAAATCATAGGGAACCGTGATTAAAGCGGACGCGGTAAAAGACAGAAGTTTTTGAGGCGGGAGTCTCTGCAACACTGAAACTGACGAGATCTCGCTCGACACCTTCCTGGACCGTCATGGTCAATCCCGTCACCAACTTCCAATCGTCCAGATTCGCGCTTTCTTCGAGAACAAACTCGACCTCGTTTCGTCCGGCCGCGACATCAAACGTCAACACCGTATTGGAAGCATCAAGATTAAGAGTCGGAGCAGCTACTTTTTGACGTTGATCTCCGGTCGCCGGCAGCCCCAGCACATAGAGGCCGAAGTTCGTGACGCCATCACTATTTGGGTCAGCCAAGGGACCACTAATCGCGTCATCAAGGAGATCAGCCCCACTAAACTGACCGTCACGCCAGTCTTCATAAGTCACGATCTTCTCCACACTCACGACTTGAAACGTATCGACCACCTGGTTTCCCACCGAATCCTCGGCCTGAACGACAATCGTGTCCGTTCCGTTACCGAGTGGAGTCATGAAATCCAACACAAGTTCCCCGTCCACAATGCTTGCAGTCACCATTCCGTCGCCGGATTGAGAAACAATCGAATAGGTGAGATCCGTATTCGTGCCTGCCTGCCCTGCCGACACCGGGACTTCAGTAACAGAGGAAAACCGAAAAAAGCGATTGGCCGTAAACGTCGCACCTGTCGTGCCCGACACCAGGGGAACCGCGGAGAAGACTCCGCCATTATCAATATTGTAGGGCACAAAAACATCCCCGTTATTGAGAGCCATGACATTTGGAAACGTCTCCTTGCTCACTCGCCCAAACACCGTAAATCCGCCGTTCTGAAGATCCAAATTATCAGAATTTGCACTGGTACTTACGAACCACTGGCTCGTAGCACTATCCGGATCTCCGCCTAACTTCGCCATCGAGATCGTGGCCAGCGTATTGGAGACCCCAAATTCATTCACGATCTTCGGCTGGGTCGGAACACTCTCGTAAACCGGAGACGTCTCACCATCGATAAAGGTAAACCCCCCGCCTTGAATCACAAAATTCCTCACCAAGCGGTGAACTACCATATTTTCATAGTCCCCCCGGTTCACATACCCCAAAAAATTTGTTTTCGTCACCGGAGTAATATTCCGGAACAGCAGAAAATCAAAATTGGTCGTCCCCGGGGTTCCATTGATCAGGGTCCACTCCGCAGTGAGGCGAACCGCATTATCTGCAATCTCCTCGGTTCCAAAATGATCGGCGAGCACCACGCTTCGCTGATCGTCATCAGTATCGTTTTCCACATCCGGAATCAAAACATTCAGAACTGGAACCACGGAATTCTGCGCAAACGCACACAATGGCAAAAATATGAAAGGGAGAATTCGTTTCATTGGCGGGAGCCTAGCGGCCTCCGCTCAGATTGAAATTCCATTTTTCTAAACAAGTCTTAAGTTTCCTTTCCAGTGCCAAAACCCGAACAGTTCATCCTCTACGACCTCGATCAAACGATCATCCCCTGGGACACCCAGTTGGTGTTTCGGAGCTTCGTTCTTCACCGTGAACCTTTCAGGAGATTGCTTACCCCCATCTTCCTCGCTTTTCTGCCTCTCAACAAGGTTTTGGGGGCGGGCGGCATGAAACGGGTCTTCCACTCCTACCTCTGGAAAATGAAGGCCGACACCCTCGAAAAATACGCGGAGGATTTCGTCCGCGAATGGTTGTCCAAGATCTGCTACCCCGAAATCCTTGCCGAAATCGAGACCCAGAAAAACGAGGGCCAAACCCTGGTCCTCTCGTCCGCCAGCCCCGAACTCTGGGTTCAGAAAATCGGACAAGCTTTGGGATTTCACCTCTCTCTCGGAACTCGCTTCGACTGGGGAGAACACGTCGAACTTTTTCCCGACATGATCGGCGAAAACCACAAAGGCCTCGAAAAAGTACGCCGCCTCAAGGAACTGGGAATCACCAGCGGGATCTCCGGATACAGTGATTCCAAAGCCGACCTCCCCCTCCTTGATCTCTGCCGGAACAAAACCCTCGTCAACCCACTCGCGGGGGTTCGAAAAATAGGAGACGAATACAATTGGCGTATCCTTGAACCGGCCCGCCCGTGGAAAAACCGCTTCGCCTTTGGAATTGGCTGCGCCCAACAACTCTTCGGATTCTGGAGACCATGATTCATTGTTTGCACGGAAATGTCGGCTCGCCCGACTCCTGGGACATTTTCCACGGACAACTTGGCAACGACATCAACGCAGTCGACCTATGGTCGATGCTGGAAGCAGGCCCCCTGTCGCTCATCGATGCCGGGCAAGCGATCGCCGAATCCGCGAAGCAGGGCGACGTCCTTCTCGGCTACTCCATGGGAGGACGCCTCGCCCTTCACGCCCTCCTTGCGGACCGGGAAAAATGGAAAGCCGCCATTATCGTCTCAGCCCATCCCGGACTCCATTCTGATCATAGGGACCGGCTCCACCACGATGAAGGCTGGGCCAATCTCGTGGAATCCGACTGGCATGATTTCCTTCTCCGCTGGAACGCCATAGAGATCTTGCAAGGCAATCGCCTTCCCACCCAAGGATTTCATCAGGCCACCATCTCCAACCAACTGAATGTTGCACAGGGATTCCGTGATTGGTCCCTGGGCGCACAATACAACCTCCTTCCCACTTTCCCTGGCTTTGGTTGTCCCGTCCTCTGGATCACCGGCACTCTCGACCACAAATACTGCAGTGTCGCCGAACAAGCCGTCCGAAAGCTGCGGCGCGGTCGCCACATCTATGTCCCGAATGCCGGACACCGGGTTCCTTGGGAGCAACCGAAAATCTTCAGCGAAATCGTGCGGGACTTTCTTTTCTCAGTCGATCAAATCCACTGACTCATACAAAAAACGTCTTTTTTTCTCCCCGTCTCTTCTTGCAGGACCGCGATGGGTGGGCCAAGATTCACCTAATATTTCATCAATTATGTTTAAGCGGATCAAAAATCTCATCAAAGGCTTCTTTGGACTCTTCGTCGGAGGACTCGAAAAACGGAATCCAGAAGCCCTTCTCGAAAACGAAAAGGAAAACCTTCGTCGCCAAATTTCAGAGTTCAACAAAGGCCTCGCCGCTCACGCCGGCCTCGTCGAGAAACTCATGTCCAAAGCCAAGAAGCTCGACAAAGAAGAAAACGAACTGCGCGCCAAAACCGCTGCCAACCTCAAAGCAGGTAACCGCGAAGCCGCCGGCAAGCTCGCCCTCCAACTTCAGGGAGTCGACAAAGAGCACGACAACGTTCACGCCCAGATGGTCGAAGCCGATAACCGTTACAAGGAACTCGTCCGCGCACGCGACATCAGCGTGAAGGCCGCCAAGGACCGGATCGAAGAACTCACCCGCAACCTTGACGAGATGAAATCCACCAAGGCCATGGCCGAACTCAATGAAATGGCCTCCGGCATGGTCACCGACATCGGCGGCTCCGGCGACACCCTCAACCGCCTCGAAGAAATGGTCGAAGAGGAACGCACCAAGGCCGCTGGCCGTGCCCGCGTTGCCCGCGATCAAATCGACATGACAGACATCGATCAGCAAGTTTCCGAACAGGACGCCCTTGCCGAAATGGCTCTCGCCGACTTCGCCGCCGCAGAGGGAATCGAACTCGAGTCCACCGAGGCTCCCAAGACCGAATCCACTCCTGCCGCTGAAACAACCAAGGGAACCATGGGACCCGAAAGTGAGTCCGCCTAAGCATTCTCTGCATGAAAAAGCGCCGCTGGCTGGTCTGGCTTCTCATTATCATCCTCTTCACCAGCGGAGGAGCTCTTCTCTGGATGAAGCTGGTCGTTGACGAACAACCGACCGAGCACCCCGATCCCGGCATTCCCAATGTCGAGGTGCCCGATCCTGACGCACTCGAAGAATGAAATCCATCCTGCCGCCTTGGGCCAACGAGGTTATCGCCCAGTATGAAAGCGGCTCAGCCGGATGCTTCGTCCTTCACGGAAATGTCGACGATCGATTCTATCTCCCCGTCAACGTCCCCCGACTCGGCAGCCTCAGCGAGTTTCTCTCCGAGGTGCTCCTCCCGCGTTTCGATATCGTCCTGAACTACAATCTCGGCAGCGGGATCGAAGTGGAGCGAGGCCGGAAGAAATTCTACGAATGGCCCACCCTCAAAGGTAACCATGAACTCCCAACCTCGCCTCTCAACGCCTCCCGTTTCCTGGGTCGCTACCTCGCCTACATCCGCAACCTGCGGGCCATCGGTGCTAAGGCTCCAAAAGTCGCCCTCATTTTTAAAGGCGCGCACCTTCTTTGCCCCTCCATCCCCAACGCCCTCAACTACGACCTCCACGCTCTCGCCAGCGTCTGGCAAACCTGGGCATCCGAAGGCCGCCTAGCCACCAATCAACAGGCCGTTTTTCTGCTCTCGGAAAACCTCAACGGCCTCCATCCCATCGTCGCCCGCCACCCTTCCATCGCGCAACTCGAAGTCCCCCTTCCTTCCACTGAAGAACTCACCGGAGTTATCGAAACCCTTTCTGAAAGCTGCTCCGCCGCCACCGCAAACATCAAAGACCGACTCCCTTGGGCTGCCTCCCGACTTCGTGGAGCCACTGGCAGCGCAGTCGAAGACCTTCTCCTCCGACGCCACTACGACCAACAGGCCCTTGTCGAAAACGACTTCTCCAAACTCAAGAAGGACCTCGTCGAGCGCGATTGCGCTGGCCTCATCGAGTTCGTCGAGCCCGACCGCTCACTCGATGGCATCATCGGACTCGATGTGATCAAAGACTGGCTGCGCCGCGACCTCGACCTCTGGCGTCGCGATGAACTCGAAGCCATGCCCATGGGCTACCTCTTCTGCGGACCCGTCGGCACCGGAAAAACCTACCTCGCGGAATGCCTCGCTGGCGAAGCCGGAGTTCCCGTCGTCACCCTCAAAAACTTCCGCGACCGCTGGGTCGGTTCTACCGAAGCCAACCTCGAAAAAATCTTCTCCCTCCTTCACGCCCTCGACCGCTGCATGGTCTTCATCGATGAAGCAGACCAAGCCCTCGGAAAACGAGCAGGAGGCGATGGTGACTCCGGCGTTTCCAGCCGGGTTTATTCCATGATTGCCAAGGAAATGTCGAATCCCCGCAACCGTGGCAAGCTCGTCTGGATTCTAGCATCCAGCCGACCCGACCTCATCGAAGTCGATCTCAAACGCCCCGGTCGCATCGATGTCAAAATCCCCATCTTCCCGGCCATCGAGGAAAACGAAGCGCTCGCTCTCCTCCGCGCTCTTAGCGGTAAACGGGGCCTGAAACTCAGCGACACCGAGTGGCATCAACTCCGCCAACACCTCCCCCTTCTTCTCACCGCCGGAGGAGCCGAAGCCCTCGCGGTGAAAGCCATCCGCCTCGTCAAAACCAAAACCCATTCTCCTTACGAGGCCATGCACCACATCCTCACCACCAGCCGCCCGCCCATTCCCTTTGAGACTCTCAAGGCCCAAATGCGACTCGCCGTTCACGAAGCCACCGAGTCCGAATTCATTACCGACGAAGTCCACGACCTCCTCGACTAAACGAACGTGATCTGGAGAATACTCGCCGCCGGTAAACCCGCCCTCGCCTACGCGAAGACCGGCATCGCAGAATACCTCAAACGCCTCCAACGCGGAGCCAAAGTCGAACTCACCTATCTCAAAGCAGGCGACTCGGAATCCGTCTCTGCCGATCTCCTCGCCCGCTCGGAAGGAACCTTCCGCATCGCGCTCGACGAACGTGGCAAGGATTGGACCACGGACCAATTCGTCGATCAGCTTAACACCTGGGAAATGGACCCCGGCATCAAAACCATTTCGCTCCTTATCGGAGCCGCCAATGGACACACACCCGAACTTCGTCAAAAAGCCAACGCGATCTGGGCTCTCTCCCCGCTCACTTTGCAGCACGAACTCGCCCTCGTCGTCCTCCTCGAACAACTCTACCGCGCCTACACCATCAAACGCGGTGAGCCCTATCACCGATAGGAGTATCCCCAGAGTAAAGAGTTCTGCAGAATTCGATTTATTTGAGATTTTTTCTTCCATGCGGACAACCCTTGTGAGTTCAGGGTCTTGTTGAAGAGGTAAGCGCTCCGCCCGGGAGTTCCCGGCGCTCCCCTCGGTGATGTCGTTGATCACGTAGGCCCAGTCGTCGCCCAGGAGCCAAAGCAGGATCTCCAGATCCTTCACACTCGATTTGATTTCCTGGATGACCACGAGGTCAAAGCGGGCGATGATTTCCGCCCCCCTTCACCACATCGAACTTCCCGTCTTAGACAAAGCGGAAAGACAAGGCCTGCGATTGTGGTAATAACAGCTATGCGCACATCCCAATCCGCGGTTGCCTTTACCACCGCCGCCCTGTTTTTTTTCACCCTGTCCCTCGTTGGGGCAGAGGACTGGCCTTCCTGGCGAGGGCCATCGCACAATGGAAGCCGGGGCGGCGAAAACTATCCAACCGAATGGAGTGCCGACAAGGTCGCCTGGAAAGTCGCACTCCCCGGGAAAGGGGCTTCTTCGCCGGTGGTGTGGAAGGACCGCATCTTTCTCACCGCACCCACCGAAGGCGTCGATACCGCGCTGGCATTTGATCTCGACGGGAAACAAATCTGGAAAACCGAGTTTGGCGTCTCAGCCAAGGCCAAGCACATGAAGCTCGGCACCAGCAGCAACGCCTCGCCGATCACCGATGGGAAAGGAGTCTTCGTTTACTTCAAAAGCGGCACCTTCGCCGCTATGGAAATGGACGGGACAATCCGCTGGAAACGAAACCTGGTCGAGGAATTTGGTCCGCAAGACCTCTACTGGGACCAAGGGAGTTCTCCGATCCTCATCGGGGATCTCGTCATTCTTCCCCGCCTCCACGCGGGAGATTCGTGGGTCGCCGGATTCGACAAGGCCACCGGCAAGATTCGCTGGAAACAGGAACGCAACTACAAGGTCCCGGCTGAGAATGACCAGGGCTACACCACGCCGATTCCTATTCGTCATGGCGACCGCGATGCCCTGCTCGTGTGGTGTTCGGACCACCTGACCGCCTATGCGGCGGACGACGGCTCCCTGCTCTGGTCCTGCGGCGGATTCAATCCGAAGGCAAAAAACCTCTGGCCACCAATCGCGACACCCGTGGTCGCAGGAGATCTCGCGTTGGTTCCGGTGGGTCGGGACGATCGGAAGCAGGCTGAGGTCCACGCAGTTCGCCTCGGTGGAAAAGGCGATGTTACTAAGACTCATCGGGTCTGGGATACCGACGAATTCGGTGTCTTCGTTTCCAGCCCGATTGAGTATGAAGGCAGGGTCTACCTTCTGCGTCACAAGGGAGAGGTCGTTTGCCTCGATCCAAAAACAGGTAAGCCGTTCTGGACTGCCAAACTTCCCAAGTCTCTGATTCCCTATTACGCCTCTCCGGTGATTGCCGGAGGCATTCTCTACGCACCTCGCGAGGATGGCGTCGTATTCTCTGCACGCATCGGCGAAAAATTCGAACTTCTTGGGGAAAATGACATGGAAGAGCAGATCCTCGCCACCCCGGTTCCCTTTGACGGGAAGCTGCTGATCCGCACTTCCGGGCACCTCATCTGCGTCAGATAATTCAAGCCCCTGGCACCCTTTCGCTCCGGCCCAAGGGCGGCTTCAGAGCCCTCCCGCCAAAAGCAAATTCCTAGCAGTGGTGCGTGCTCTTGTGCTGCAATCTTGCTTTGGGATTTGTGATCCGCTAGGGATAGCGAATGCTCATTCGCTTCTGCCTCGCACCCGTTCTGCTCGCGTTCAATTCTGTGATGGCTCAAGACGCCGTGGAGATCAGAATTACCGAAGTCGTCCACGATGGGGCGCAGCTAGAGGTGACGGTGGAAAAGATGAGCGGGGGAAGCCTGAGGTATACTCTGCAATACTCGCCAGACCTATCGGCGGGTTCTTGGGTCGCCAATGAAAGCGCCACCCTGACTGTGCTGGATCCTTCGCGGGTGAAGATAACCCTGCCTCTCAATGGCGAAATCGCAGGCTACCTTCGGGTCATTGCGGGACCGGAGGAAAGGACCCCGGTGTTCGTTGTGATTAACGAGGTCATGACCAACAACGAGACCATCTTCGCTGATGGCGACGGGGATTTTCCGGATTGGATCGAGTTCTACAATTACGGCGAAAGGCCTGCCGACCTGAGCGGGCACTCCCTGAGCGACAATGATACTAATTTGGACAAATGGGTATTTCCGGCAGGGACGATTCTCGGTCCCGGCGAGTATCTCGTCGTCTTCGCTTCGGGGAAAATTGGCGAGGAAATTCCGGCAGGCGAGCTACATGCGGCTTTTAAATTGAGTAATGGCAGTGAACCTGTCGTTCTCAGCGATCCTGATTCGAGACGAGTGGACCGCTTGGATCCTGGCCCACTGCCCCCCGACACGACGGTCGGTCGCGCGCGCGATGATTTGGAGACTTTCTACCCATTCGGCTCCGCTCTGGCGACTCCCGGCGAACCGAATCACGAATTCGGCGCAGGGGCTCCCAATCCGTTCATGCAAGCTCCGATGTTCAGCGTGCGCGGGGGTGTTTTCGCGGGGCCGGTCACTTTGGCGCTGGTTGATCCTATTGAGGGAAGCGTCATTCGCTACACCATTGATGGTTCCGAACCGGACAGCAGTTCTACCGTTTTCACGGGCTCGATCGAGATCAACAAGACCACGGTAATTCGTGCGATGGTGGCGGCATCTCCTGAGAGCCGTATCGTCACCCACACCTATTTCGTTGGCACCGCTCATGACCTTCCGGTGGTTTCGATGGCGACCGATCCCGACCACTTCGAATTCGCTGATGGCTACCTCTACGGCTTCGGAGATCATATGTTCACCAACAGCGGAAGCATCATTGGTAATTTTCCTTACAGCTCGTCCAATGCCTGGAACCGCAACCGCGAGGTGAAAGCGAGTTTCGAGGTCTACGAGCCCGGGGATGGTGAGAAGCTTCGCATCGACGTTGGCTTGAAAATATTCGGCGGTTGGGGATCGCGTGGTTACCCGCAGAAATCGATGGCGCTGTTTGCGCGGAGTGACTATGGCTACGGGAAAATCCGTCACCCTTTCTTCCCGAACAAGGCTGTCGACTCCTTCGAATCAATCGTCCTGCGCAATTCGGGCAACGACAACCAGAGCACCTGGTTGACCTACCCACGCCCCCCGATCAATGAGTTTGGCACCTCGGCAAGTCACGGGAGTTACTTTGTGAACGGAAACTTCACGATGTTTCGCGATGCCATGATGCAGAGCCTCGTCGAAGGAACGGGGCTCGATACCCAGGGATACCGGCCGGCGGTTCTCTACGTGAATGGTGACTACTGGGGTATTTACAACATTCGTGAAAAACTTTCGGAGCACTATGTGGAATCGAGCCACGATGTCCCGGCGGACGAGATCGATCTGATCGAAGGCTATGGCAGCGCCAACTCGGGCTCGGCAACGACCTACAACGAGATGCGCAATTTCATCCAGTCCCGCTCGATGAACAACAGTTCCGACTACCAAACCGTCCAGGACCTTTACCTGGATATCAACAACTTCATCGATTACCATCTGGCGGTCATTTACGGGCAGAATTTTGACATCGGAAATATCAAGTGCTGGCGCCAACGCAGGAGCGTAGGGGGACAGTTTCACTGGATGCTCTACGATCAAGACTACAGCTTCAATCTGTGGAAACCGGAAGTCTATCTTCCTGCGATGCGGCGCGACTACTCCGACTACGACAATATGTTCGATTTTTACACCAACCCCGTCGGGAGCGGCACAGGCTGGCCCAACAGTGGCGGGCGCACCCTGCTATTGCGTGAAATGTTGGAGAGCGAGGAGTTCGAGAAGCGCTTTGTGCAACGTTGCGCCGATTTGTTGAACACCTTGTTCGAGAGCGAGCGCGTGTTAACGCGCATCGATGCCATGGCAGGGGCGATCCGCCCCGAAATGGCTCGCCACCTTTCCCGTTGGAGTTGGCAAGGAATCCAATCGCGCGCTTTCGGCATCCCACATAAGAAAGAGGATGAACCTCTCACCGTGGCGCATTGGGAAGCCAATGTCGAATCGATGCGCGAGTTCGCCAGAGAACGTCCCGACAAATTACGGCAGGATCTCATCGAGCACTTTGACCTCCCTGGCGGACTCGCCTCAGTTACGCTGGCATCCAGTGACCTCTCCAAGGGAGCCGTTCAGATCAATACCATCGCCTTGGACGATTTGCCTTGGACCGGGACCTACTTTCACAACTTCCCGCCAACTCTTACGGCGCAACCCAAAGAGGGGGCCCGCTTTGTCCGCTGGTCTGGAGGTAGCACAAGCACCTCTGCGACCATCGTGTTGCCCCTGGAAGAGGCGACGGTTTCGGTGACCGCAATTTTCGAGGATCTCGGGAATTGAAGGCCTGGGGTGCGACGGGAAAAGGGAGGTTTTTTGGAGAATCGCTCAATCCCCTGAAGTGTTTCCAAACTCAGAGAAGGCGCGTCTCAAGGGCAACGGTTCATCAGAAATCCCAGGAGGAAGCCTTTCGAGGTTCTCAAAAAGTTTTGACTGGATTCTCGAGGTGAGGGGGTGACAATCCTGCTGAGCTTGAGGAGAAGCCGAACCACCATGGAGTTGTATTTTGATGCGAACGCGACGACGCCACTGAGTCATGAGGCTGCTGACGCGTGGCTCGAGGTTTCCAAGAGTCATTGGCATAATCCCTCGAGCCTTTACCCGAAGGCTGCGGAGGCGAAGCCGCTTCTGGAAGACCTCCGCGAGGAGTTAGCGAACCAACCCCCTTTCACCCCCCTCCGCTCCGGTCCAAGGGGGGCTTCAGAGCCCTCCCGCCAAAAGCAAATTCCTAGCAGTAGTAGCAGTAATTTTTTAGGGATCATTTTGACAATCTTTAGCCTGTGCGGATCGACGACAGCAGAGGAAGGGCATGACGGCTTCGTTGCCTTGTTCGACGGGAAGTCGCTGGCCGGTTGGCGTGAAGTCCCGATGGGCAAGGTCGCGGCATGGTCGGTGAAGGACGGTGTGATCCGCGGCGAAGGGAAAGAGAATCGCCAGGTCTACTTGATCTATGCCGGCGATGAGGCCTTGGTGGATTTTGAATTGAAGTTCAGCTACCGCCTGTTGACGAAGGGGAATACCGGCGTGGAAATGCGTGCGAGGGTCGACAAAACCGGCAAGCGTGACTTTGAAGGATATCACGCTGATCTCGGGCACGTCGGAATTGGTGACGGAGTGCTGGGCGCCTGGGATTTTCACTTCGGTAAAGACACGCGAAAAGAGTTTCCGTGCAAGAGGGGAACCCGGCTTGTGATCGATGAAAAGGGTGAAGGACACCACGACAGGATCGCGAACTCCGTGCAGGTCAAGGAGATCAAAAAAGGCGATTGGAACGCCTGCCGGATTGTCGCCAAGGGGAATCACTTCCAGTTCTTCATCAATGGAAAGATTTCATCCGAGTTCACCGACAAATTGGCCGGCAAGCAATTGACCAAGGGATTCATGGGACTCCAACTCCATGACAAGGGGATGGTGGTGGAATTCAAAAATCTCTTCCTCAAGAAAGGTTGAAGCTTTCCTCCGCGCCAATCGTAAAAGTTACTATGAATCGAAATCTTCTCGCTCTTCTCGGCCTCGCAATTGGAACTCTGGGTCTCGCCGCTGCTCCCCCGAAAGGCCCCGTGAAGGTCTTCATCCTAGCCGGGCAGTCGAACATGGAGGGTGCCGGAAAGGTCGATGGTGATCCAAAGCGAAACGGAGGGAAAGGGAGCCTCGGTTATCTGGTCGAAAACTCGGGAAAGTACAAGCATCTCAAGGACAAGAAGGGGAATTGGATCGAGCGCGATGACGTCTCGATCTGGTATCTTGGGCGCAAGGGGAAGCTGGCCCCGGGCTTTGGAGCGGGGCCGGGGGCGATTGGTCCCGAGTATGCCTTCGGTCACGTCATGGGCGACGCGATCGAGGAACCGGTTCTCCTCATCAAGACGGCGTGGGGTGGCAAGAGTCTGCAGAAGGATTTCCGTCCGCCGAGTTCGGGCGGGGAGTTGGGTCCTTACTACAAGGAGATGCTTGCGCACGTGAAAGAGGTGCTGGGCAACCTCGGAAGGCACTTTCCCGACTTAAAGGGCCGGGATCACGAAGTCGTGGGCTTTGGCTGGCACCAGGGATGGAACGATGGCTGTGGCATGCCCGCGACGCTTGCCTATGAGAAAAATCTCGCCAACTTCATCCGCGATGTCCGCAAGGAACTGGGCATTAAAAACCTCCCCTTTGTCATCGCGGACAGCGGCTTCGGTGGCGCGAACCAGAAAGTGGATCGCCGCCTCCTGATCCGTCAGGCCCAAGCGGCGCCAGAGGCTTACCCCGAATTCAAAGGCAATGTCGACTGCGTCCAAACCGCGGGCTTCTTTCGTCCCGCCGATGAGTCCCCGACCCGGCAAGGGTACCACTGGAATGGCAACGCCGAGACCTACTACCTAATTGGTGAATCAATGGGTGAGGCCATGAAAAAACTCTGCAGTCAGTGATCTCTCAACGCTGTTGTTCCTTCCTCTTGTCCTCCTTGAACCGGAAGGCCTTTCCGCCCACCAGATCGGCACTCGTAAACGACGGGCACCAGTGCTGCTCGATGTGCTGGATGACCAGGTCGGTTCCCGTGAAATGATCGACCCCCGGTGGCATTTGTGGGTTATACATGGTGTCCGTCATGTCCCGCATCAGGGCCACCTTTTTACCAACTTTGACCATCTGACGAATCCCGAAGGGTCGCCCGAGCACGCACATGTTGAGATGCACTCCGCACAAGATGACATTGTCGATTTTGCGCTCCTCCAAGAGGTTCCAGGTCTCCTGACCGTTGTCGGTGATGGCATCTCCCGCCATGATCTCGATCGTCTTGATTTGCCGTGTCCACGCCTCTCGGATCTCGCACTTGGGATCTTTGCAACTGCACCCCATGTCCGTGTCATCGATCGGCAAAACTCCTTCATATTTCGGATCCGGCCAACACCAGTTCGTGCCCCAGCGCTCCTTCACGCTGAGCGGCACCGGCGGCTTTGCGAACGGAGCAGCCTTTGCCAGTTGGCGCTGTGCCGTCCCCTCGTAGAACGAGACCACGCTGCTGGGCGCATGGATGATGAAGATCCCTTTTTCCCGCGCCGCTTTCACCATCGTGTTCATCGGATCTGACAATTCTCCCACCCGCCGCGAGGCTGACTTGCACCAGTGGTCATCCCACATGTCACAGATGATCAAGGCGGTCTTCCCGGCTTCCCAGTTGACCTTCACCTCCACCGCTTTCTTGGGGTCCTCCTTCGATCGCGACCGCATCTTCAAACTCAATTTTTCTTCGTCAGCCATGGTGTTGGGCGCGAGGGTCATCCCGATCGCCAACAGTCCAATCATCCGTCCTGAAAGCCTCTTCATTTCAGCACGCTAGGGGGCAACCCATGCCTCGACAAGGTCAAACGGGAGCCGAGCAATGATCCGGGTATTTCTATTGGCTTCCGCTCATCGATTTTTAAGCCAGAATTCCTTTGCTTCGATTTTCAAACCTATGAATAGAACCACCACCCGCCGACAGTTCATCAAGTCCTCCGCTGCTGCGGCCACCGGTTTGACCATCCTGCAATCGGGTTCCGCCCGGACCTATGCGGCCAATGAAAAGTTAAACGTGGCGGTCATCGGCGTCGCCAACCAGGGCGCTTACAACCTGGACAATGTCTCGAGTCAAAACGTCGTGGCCTTATGCGATATTGACGAGGGCTTACTGGCGGGAGCCGCGCAGAAACATCCATCGGCCCGGACTTACACCGATTTTCGAGATCTGCTCGACCAGAAGGATGTCGAAGCGGTCGTGGTGGCGACCCCGGATCACACCCACGCCGTCGCGACCGCCGCCGCAATCCGTAGCGGACGACACGTCTATTGCGAGAAGCCGCTCACCCGGACTGTGGCCGAATGCCGGCGCATTCAGGAGCTGGCCCGGGAACATCGCTGCGTGACCCAAATGGGAACCCAGATTCATGCCGGAGCAAACTATCGTCGGGTCGTGGAACTGGTGCAAAGCGGCGCGATCGGCACGGTGGCCGAAGTGCATGTCTGGGTCGGTGGGGGTTTCGGCAACAAGGAACGTCCCAAGGACACACCACCGGTGCCGAAGGGGCTTCATTATGATCTCTGGCTGGGACCGGTAGAGGAGAGACCTTATCATCCGGAATACCTTCCATTTACCTGGCGGCATTGGTGGGCCTTTGGTGGCGGCACGCTTGCCGATATCGGTTGCCACTACATGGACCTGCCTCATTGGGCCCTCGAATTGCGTCATCCTCTTACCGTCGAGGCGGAAGGCCCGCCAGCCCACGCGGAGAGCGCAGCGAATTGGTTGGTCGCGCGCTACCTCTATCCGGCGCGGGGGGAAAAGCCGCCGGTGAATCTGACCTGGTATCATGGCGATCGGCGTCCCCCACAGTTCGCGGAGAAGAAGCTGCCCGAGTGGGGCAGCGGCGTCCTCTTCGTCGGCTCCCAGGGTATGCTCCTCTGTGACTACGGAAAGCATGTCCTTCTGCCCGAAAAAGACTTCACCGAATTCACGATCCCGGAACCCTTCATCAAGGACTCCATCGGGCATCACCTCGAATGGATCGAGGCCTGTAAACACGGTGGGCCGACCACTTGCAATTTTGACTATTCCGGGCCGCTGACCGAAGCGGTGCTTCTGGGCAACGTGGCATTCCGTTCCGGTAAGAAGCTGGAATGGGACTCGAGAAAATTGCGGGCGACGGGAGCTCCCGAGGCCGACCAATTTATTAATTATAAGTATCGTAAAGGCTGGAAGCTGTGATACCACCGAAGTGGTTCGCGCTTTCAATCAAATCACACCGAATGAATGATGAAACTTCGTAAGATCTGCTCGCTTCCCGCTGTGACCCTGCTGACCATGACGTTCGTCATGGTCGCGGAGGCCGAGAGCAATGAGCAGGACGGGGGCGAGCCGTGGCTTCGGCCCTATCTCGGACCGACACGCACGGATGTCGACGCCACGACACTGGATGGAAAAGTGCTCTGCGGTTACCAAGGTTGGTTTAATACTCCCGGCGATGGCACGGAGTTCGGCTTCCACCGCTGGGGCCACGACCTGGGAAAGGGCGGACCTTTCACCGTCGAGATGCTCCCGGACGTTTCAGAATATGACCCCCCAGATCTGAGTGCCGTAGCCGGTGTCACCCTCCCGGATGGATCGCCCGTGCAAGTTTACAGCGCCTACCGCAAGGGGCCCGTTTTGTTGCACACCCAGTGGATGCGGGAATACGGGATCGACGGGGTCTTCCTCAGTCGCTTCATCGGCGATGCTGGAAATCCCCAACGCTCCCGGCATGTCAACCAGGTCCTCGCCAACGTCAGGGAGGGCGCTCACCGCGAAGGGCGGGTCTGGGCCATGATGATGGATCTCTCGGGGGGCAATGGCGAGACCTCCTCGGTCATGAACGATTGGAAGTTTCTCTGCGACAAGGTCAAGGTGCGGGAGGACTCACGGTATCTCCATCACGAGAAACAGCCGGTGGTATTACTGTGGGGGCTGGGGATCAAGAATCGAAACTGGACGCCGCAACAGGGCGCGGAATTGGTGGACTTCTTTAAAAACGATCCGAAATACGGCGGGGTGTATCTCATCGGGGGAGTCGACAGCCACTGGCGGACAAGGGGGGGGAAGTCACAACCGGCTCCTGAGTGGGCGAAGGTCTATCGGAGCTTCGACTCCATCAGCCCGTGGAGCCCGGGACGCTACAAGACGTCCGCGTCCATGGACATCATGCGCAAGAACATTTGGGAGCCGGATTTTGCGGAAACGAAGGCGGCCGGGATGGGATACATGCCAGTGGCCTTTCCGGGATTTTCCCGGGACAACCAGCAGCAGAAGGCTCCCGGAAAAACCCTCACGCCACGTCGCAAGGGGGAATTCTACTGGCGGCAGTTTTCCATTTTTAGGCAACTGGGCATTCGCACTGTCTTTGTCGGAATGTTCGATGAAGTGGATGAGGGCACGGCAATCTACAAGGTCTCGGACACCATCCCGAAGGGGAAACACTTTGTGACTTATGATGGCCTGCCCTCTGATTGGTATCTGAAGCTCACCGGGGCCGCTACGCAAATGATCCGAGGCGAGACTCCTTGGTCGGCGACAATTCCTGATCAGCTTGGTGCGCCGAGAGAATGATGATCTTGCGGCCTACCGCGAGCTGGGCAAAGTGGCATTCCGTTCCAGCAAGAAGCTGGAATGTCGTTCGTTGAGCGGGTTCATCTCCCGGTCGGGGCTGGCGCTAGACCGCGATCTCCGCCAGGGGGCCGCGCAGGTCGAGGTCCTTGAGTTGGTTGTCGAGCTGGCCAAAGTGATCTTTGGCCGGACCGTTGTTGGCTTGGAGAATGGTGTTATACCAATTGCCGATCGTCTTGTGGCCGGGGCTCCCGTATTTCGGGTAGCGGAGGTAGCGCCCTGCGGTCTTGAGCTTGTGCCCGCGCCCGCCGACGACAATGAATGGCCACTCTTTGCGGTGCGAGTGATGCGCCTCGCCGGTATCGGAGAGGTAGATGACCATGGTGTTATCGAGCATGGTGCCGTCACCTTCGGGGACGGCTTTAAGCTTGGCCGCCAGCTTGGCGATCTCCCCTATTTGGAATTGGCGAATGACGTCGCGCGCCTCGGCGGACTTCAGCCCGTTGTCGGTGACTTTGTTGTGGCCGATGTCGTGCACGCTGGTGTTCTTGAAGCCGAAGGTGGCATACTTGGCGCTAAGCCAGTCGGCGCGGATCGAGATCACGTTCGTTAATCCGGTGATCAGTGCTGCCGAGGTGAGGTCGAAGAAGGTGGAGACGCGGTCAGTGAAGACGGTCGATGCATATTGGCTGGTGAGTTCGGGGGCGTTCTTGCGGATCTTTTCCTGCATCGTAACGAGCTCATTATTACGCGCGCGGACGGACTCGAAGGCGTTCAGGTAGTGGTCGAGTTTCTCGCGCTCCTCCGGACTAATCTGCTTCGCGAGGCGCTTGGTGTCCTCGCTCAGGAAGTCGAGGAGGTTGGTCTGCAAGGCGAACTCTTTCTTGCCACCTGTTTTTAAATCGAGCGCACTGCCGAACAATTGACGGTAGGCTTTTTCCGCGCTGGCCTGGTAGGGCATCGGGCTGTTCTGTCCGTAGGCCGAGATCTTTGGAAAGACTGCGGTGTCCTGGACGATCGGGCCGTAGTTATTGCCGATGCTGTGGCCGTTGGGGGCGAAACCGTAGTTTCTGAAGGGAGCGGGATTGAGTTGGCCGAGGAGGCAATCGAGGGTAGCTGCCGCGGGCTTTTCGGGCGAGTGGTGGCAGCTGAGGGCGCCGTAATAAGACGAGTGGTTCCCTCCGAAGTTAGCGCCGGAAAGACCTTCGAGAATCATCATCTCCTCTTTGAAGGGATCAAGCGATCGCAGCGTAGGAGGGAGCTGATGGTCGGTGAGTTTGAGATCGAGGAGATGGTCGTCATCACCGATATCAAGGCCCTCCGGGCGGATCGCGCCGGGTGTGATCCCGCTCGATTTAATGACGAAGACAAAGCGTCTTGGAAAGCCGTCGGATCGACCGGCAGCATGAGCTTCCATCTGCCGCAGCAGAGGCATCAAGACCGCGCCGCTCGCTCCGAGCGTCATGCCTTTGGTGAAATTTCTTCGAGTGGTCATCATTTGCGGTAGAGGAATGAGTCGGATGTTAACAGCGAGACTAGGAGCTCGCTAAATTTCCCGCCGCTATCGAGATACGCTTTCTCTGCGGCGATGAGAGTTTTGGAGTCGCTGAGCATTTCGTTGCGACCCATCCAGTAGCGGAAGCAGTGACGGATGATCGACTGGCGGACGCGGGCCGATTTAGCGAGCCTGTGCACGAGATCGTGGGCGTCCTTGACCGGGCCGTCGATGCCGGACTCGCCGGTGCCGGTGATCTTGCCGCTGGTGTCGAAGGGGAATTCCACCAGTTCGTTCTTTTCCAATCCCGACTTGATCTTGTCCGGGGTGAGCATGGTCTCGAAGCGTTTTTGTTTCTTGCTATAATACATCCCGGTGCGGACCCAGCCGCGGTCGGTGAAGCTCTCGAAGGGCATTCCGAGTGGCTCGAAATGTTTGTGACATTTCCAACATTCGTTAACTTTGGTGACCTCGAATCTTTGGCGCAGGGTCTTGTCGTGGTCCTCTGGGATCTTGGCATCGACGCCGATCGGGAGGGCCGGGACGTTGCCGGCGAGCAAGTGGGTGCGCACCCAAATGCCGCGGTGAACGGGATCGTTGGCGTCGTTTGTGGAGTGGGTGATCAGCCAGCTGAGGTCGTGGAGCATGCCGGCGCGGAAGGTGTCGTCGGTGAGGCTCTTAGACTTTTCAATCATGTCGGCGCGCCATGCCTCGGCTTTCTCTTTTGGCTGAGACTTGAGTTTTTTCGCGTGCCGTTCGTCGACCATTTTGAGGAGCTGGGTGCGGCTGTTATTGAAGCGCGGCGAAGTCAGGAGTTCTTCGAAAACCTGTTTGTCTTCATTCACGATGGCCGCGATGTGCCCCTGCGGTGCGCCAATCAGTGCGCGCCCTCCCATGCTGGGACCGGGGCTGTCTTTGAAGGTTCCTTCCGCTCTGGGATAAAGGAAGAATTCCTCGAAGAATCGCACGATACGCGGGTAGTAGGCGAAGCCGTGTTCGCCTTCTTGGATCATACGGTGGAAGGCGCTGGCAGGAAAGTCCTTGCGGATCGGTGGCGCGCCGGCGGCCATCATCGCCCGCACCACTTTCTCGACTTCGGTCTTGTTGCTGAGTTTTCCTTCCTCGTAGGATTTTTGGATGATCAGATTCGCGCTTGGAGGGGAATCGGTGAGGGCGTATGAAAGGGCAAAGGCGATCTCTTGCGGCGAGAGCAGACGCCGGCCGTGTTCATCGTCGGCACCGCGACCGAGTTCGAGCCGGTAGACGGCTTCGCTCGATAAGTAGATGCCGAGCAGCGTGGTCTTAAGCCCGGACTCGTTGCCGCCCTCTGCAAGGTTGCGCTCCATGAAGGCCAAGAATTTTTGGAACTCGGCGGCACTGATCGGGCGACCGCAGGCCCGTTCGAACTCTTCGCGAATCACGCGCTCGAGCGCCTCTCGTGGTGGTTGTCCTTCCGCTTCTGAAATGACCTTGAAGCTCTCTTTACCAGCGAGATGGATGGGTTTTTCCTTGTCGGGGCCGTAGGTCATCGGTGCGAGCTCGCGGTCGTGGATCTGGTTGGCGATGATGTCTGAAAGGGCGAACTGCAGCGCGAGGAAGCCCGACTCGTCCATGATTTCCTGGTCGGCATAGTCGCGGAGACCGCTCGATTTCGATTTGTAACTGAGGGGCTGCGCTTCGATTCCGCCGGCTACGATCTGCGGGTATCTTTTGCCGCCGTAAATGTGCGGGCTCATGCGCCACAGGCGCGCCGGGGTGAAAGGGGGGGTGCTGATCGAGCCGTCGAACAGGAGCTCGTGACTGACGCGATTGCCGAACTCCGGAAGCAGCATGCGCGATTCGAGTTCGAATCCCTTCCCGGCCAACCTGAGCCCCTCTTTGATCCAGCGAACGATTTCCTCGCGCTCGGCCGCGCTTGGTTGCCGTTTTTTCTCGGGTGGCATTGTCCCGATCTCGAGTTGTTCGAGCACGCGCTCCCACAGAGCGACGGTATCGCCGTTGCTGAAATCGCCCCCGATCGTATCTAGCGAGACTTTCCCCTTCTGGGTCTCATCGTCGTGGCAATCGATACAGTTCGCCGCCAGGAACGGGACGATGCCTTGCTTAAAATAATCGTCGCCCGCAGCATCTGCTTTTCCAGTGGCTATGAGCGCCGCGATTAAGATCGTTGCGATGATGGTGGAGTATCCGGTCAAAACGGTGAAAAGGGAGAGCTTAAATGAGAAACTGGCGAGGAGGTGAAGTCGTTGACGGCCTGCCATCGGGCGAGGTGGTTCAGATCAAACGTTCCTCCAGGACTGACTTATTCATCAATCCAGAATTTCATGAAGTCGTTGCGACCTCGATTGGGGCCGATGTGTCTCAGCGCGATCGTGACCTCGAAGGCACTGCCTGATTGCTGTTCGATCGTCGAGATGGCTTCGGGATTGAAGAAATCACATTCATCGACCAAGGCAACAGGAGTGGCGAGCGCTGCGGCACTAAGAGTGAAGGCCAGGCTACCCCAAAGAACATTCATTGGGGGGGCGTCTCATTGTTCAGGTTTAGTCATTAAATGATCGGTCCGCGAGCTCATTCAATTTTGAGCGCAGGCGTCCGGGGGCTCATCAGGTTTGGCCTCAGCCGCGGCGTTGTCTCGCGAAAAATCGACCTTCCTTTGCGGTGATCATGATCGAGAATGGGTCCCACCACCTATTTCAGCTTCCAGTTTTCGTCAAAGAATCCGGCCTCGATGACCTTACCAGAGCGTTGGGGTCTGGGGGATTCGGAGAGATTAATGAAGGCCTAATACCCCCTTTCTCCCCCCTCCGCTCCGGTCCAAAGGCGGTTTCAAAGCCCTCCCGCCAAAAGCAAATTCCTAGCAGCCCGCCAGCCCGCTTTTATTCGCGACAACATCGGGGCGTTCTGCCATTATTTCAATGTCTTTACATGAACCCCTCACTTCGAATCCTCACCGTCTTGTCGCTAATCGCGTCCTCTGGCAGGGCGGCGGAACTGCCGGCGGCGGCGAGCGCATTCGTCAAAAAACACTGTGCGGAGTGCCATGACGATTCAACGGCCAAGGGCGAATTCCGCATCGATCTGCTCGGCAATGATCTCGCCAAGGAGGCGCACCGCCAACGTTGGGCGCGCGTTTTTGAACGAGTGCAGAACGGAGAAATGCCACCGGCGAAGAGGAAGGATGGGCCGAGTGCCGCGGAGAAGGAGACGGCGTTGCAGGCGCTTAGGTTGGCGTTTCATGATCAAGCCAAGACCGACCGCGGCGATGGTGGCCGGGTGCGCACGCGTCGGCTGAATCGCTTGGAATACGAGAACACCGTTCACGATCTGTTGGGGATCCACACGCCGCTGCAGGATCTCTTGCCGGAAGACGATCTGGCCGATGGGTTCAGCAACAACACTGGGGCGCTCAGCATCTCGCCAGTTCACATTCAGCAATACATGGCGGCGGCTGATCGCTCCTTGCAGGACGCGACGTTCCCGCAGGCACAGCCCGAGACGAAGACGCACCGTTTCTCCTACAACGATGATGTCGAGAAGCCATTTCACGGACACGCGCACAATCAGTTGCAGTGCAATCTGCGCGGCGAGGATCTGCATTTTTTCCTGCCGACGCACATCGAAGTCCCGGCTTACTTGCGCCAGTTCGAAAATCTCACCAGGCAGACGCCGGGATTGTATCGGATCAAGATCACGACCGAGGCTCGTGATACGAAGGACGGCGAGGATCTCGTCTTCAGCGTGTGGTTCGCCGCGGGTGGCAAACGGCGCGAGTTGATTGGCTATTTCGATGCGCACCTCAACAAGCCGACCTCGATCGAGCTGACGCACTATTTCCAACGCAACGAGACGATCATCATCGCCCCGTATCGCATGTCGAAGATCCGCACCGACGCGGGCTTTAGCGTCTACCTCCCGGACAAGCAGGAGAAGATCCCAAAAGGCTGGCACCACATCAACAATCCCAAGCCACCGATTCCCACCGTCGGTTCGGCTCTGGTTGTGAAGCCGGTCGAAATCACCGGGCCGTTGTTCCCAAGTTGGCCGCCAGCGGGGCATCGCCTGCTCTATGGCGAAGGGGATCTGGCCGCCAACGCCGTGGGCACCAGAGCGCTGCTTTTGACCTTCATGAACCGCGCATTTCGCAGGCCAGTTGGCGATGAGGAACTCGACAGATACTACGCTCTCGTCAGGACACGGCTCGAGCGTGGTGAGAGCTTTGATGCGGCCATGAACGCGGCTCACCGCGCGGTTTTGTGTTCGCCGAACTTTCTTTTTCTGGTGGAAGACAAGCCGCAGTTGAATGATTTCGAGATGGCATCGCGGCTGTCGTATTTCCTGTGGCGAACCTCGCCGGACGCGGCGCTGCGTGAACTCGCGGCGAAGGGCAAGCTGTCGAAGCCAGAAGTTCTGCGCCGCGAAACCGAACGCCTGATCGCTTCGCCGCGTTTCGAGGCCTTCATCGATGATTTTCTCAATCACTGGCTAAACCTGCGCGAGATCGAAGCGACCACGCCGGACCGCGATCTCTACCCAGAATACTTCGTGAGCTACGGCGACGGGACGCAGGATGGTCTGCTACACGATTCGATCATCGGGGAGACTCGCGCCTTCGTGCGCGACATGATTGCGCGCGATCTCGGGATCGGGACATTGGTCAAATCGCCGCACGCCTTCCTCAACCAACGCCTCGCCGAGCACTATGAACTCCCGCCGGTAAAAGGCACCAAGCTACGCCGAGTCGTGCTGCCGGTCGAGAGCGTGCGCGGCGGTTTGTTAACGCAGGCGAGCGTGCTCAAGGTGACCGCAAATGGTGCCAACACTTCGCCGGTGGTGCGTGGCGTCTGGATTCTAGAACGGATTCTCGGAACGCCCGCGCCCCCTCCGCCGCCTACGGCCGGTTCGATCGAGCCCGACACTCGCGGCGCGACCACTATTCGTGAACAGCTCACCAAACACAAAACCAACAAGAGCTGCGCCAGCTGTCATCAGAAGATCGACCCGCCCGGTTTCGCCTTGGAGTCGTTCGATCCGGTCGGTCAATACCGCGAGTTCTACAGGACCACCGAGACCGGCGAGAAGTTGGACGAGGTGCGGACGTGGTTCGGAGCGCACTACGGCCATGTGAAATATCTCAAGGGCGCGGAGGTCGATTCTAGCTCGGTTTTACCCGATGAAACAGAAGTCGCGGACATCCGGGCTTACAAAGATGTTTTGGCATCGAGGCCGGAGATGATCGCCCGCAATGTGGTCGGCAAGCTCGTCACCTATTCGACCGGCGTCCACATCAGGCCGGGCGATGCTCTCGCGATTGATGCCATCCTGAAACGCGCCGAGCCTGAGAAGTTTGGCTTGAAAACACTGATTCTAGAAACGGTGCAGAGCGAATTGTTCAACCACAAGTAGAGACTCACCCACCATGAAAACCCAAATCCCCCGTCGCCTGTTCCTGAAGAGCTCTGGCATCTCCTTGGCCCTGCCCATGCTCGAGTCGATGTTGCCGACACGCGCTCGCGCGGCCGCCGATACGACAACGCCACCGAGGCGCATGGTTTGCATCGGAGTGCCCTTTGGCTTCGAACCCACGGCCTTCGTGCCCTTGAAGACCGGGCGCGACTACGAGATGCCCTCGCACCTGAAGCACATCGAGGAGTTTCGCGATGACTTCACGATCATGAGCGGGTTGAGCCATCCAAACACTGGTGGCGGAGGCCACAAAGCGGAAGCAGTCATGCTGACCGGCGCTCCCTATCCCGACTATTCCCACAATCTGAAAAACACGATCTCGGTCGACCAGGCCTTCGCCAGTCACGTGCGCGGGCAGACGCGATACGAGAGCCTTTGTCTGACCACCTATTCCGGCTCGCTATCATCGACGGCGAACGGCGTCTCGATCCCTGCGATCGATCGGCCGTCAGAGGTGTTCAAGAAACTGTTTCTCGCTTCGACCCCAGCACAGGCGGCGCAGGAGATTCGCAAGATCGACGAGGGGCGGAGCATGCTCGACTTCGTTAGCGCTGAAGCGAAGCAGCTGAACACCAAGATCAGCACCGCCGACCGACACCGGGTCGATGAGTATTTCGAATCGGTCCGCGATGTCGAACGGCAGTTGAAGATGTCGCGCGAGTGGGTCAATCGGCCGAAGCCCGAGCCGATCGGCAACGCGCCGCACGACATCGCTAATAACGCGCAGCAGACGGCGAAATTCCGCCTCATGGTCGATATGATCCATCTCGTGCTGGTGACGGATTCGACCCGCGCGATCAGCATCCGGACTTTCGGGATGCACCACGATCTGTCGCACCACGGCAAGGAAGCAAAAAAACTCGAAGCCTGCCGCAAGGTGGAGTTGGAGTTGATCCAGGTTTACGGCGGGCTGTTGCGCAAGCTCAAGGAATCGAAAGAGGGATCCGGTACGCTGCTCGACGGGACGATGGTGATGATGATGAGCAATCTGCGCGACGGCAACACCCACTGGACCTACAACCTGCCAGCCATCCTCGCCGGAGGAGGTTTCAAGCACGGGCAACATCTGGCCTTCAACCAACCGTACCTTGGCGAGGTCGCGACCGAGCTGAATCCCCCCGAAGGAAAGCCGGCGAATGCGGCAAAGAAGATCCCGATAATGGGGAAAGACCAGCAACCGCTGTGCAATCTTTACACCTCGATGTTACAGCGCGGCGGTGTCGAGACCGAGCGTTTCAGCACCGCCACCGGGCGGCTGGACGGGCTAGAATTTGCCTAGAACATACCCCCCTTTCTCCCCCCTCCGCTCCGGTCCAAAGGCGGTTTCAAAGCCCTCCCGCCAAAAGCAAATTCCTAGCAGCTGAATCAAAAATTCTCGACGACGACAAAGAAGAGGCGCTTTGCGGCCGGGTCATCCAATTCCTCTGCGGTGACCACATAAGTCGTCTCCGCTCCTCCGCTGGGGACATTGTCGTTCCTCCCTTCATTCCACAACGAGCGATCCAATGCCAGATCTTCGGTGTAGAAAACCGTATAACTGGTCTCCGGATTTGGCTTGGAATTCCAGGTCAGTGACACCGAACCGTCGGCAAGCCGCTGAATGCTGTTAATTTGAAGACCCTTCAATCCTCCCTCGACTGATCCATCCACTTTCAACGAATCCAGATGCAGGTTTCCAGTGGAACCGGCGTTGACATGCCTGGGAGTAAATCGAATCTCGACCGTGGTTGCCCCTGATACGCCCCCTTCGAATGTGAGTTCCTGATAAGCGCCGCCACCGGATTCAGCAATGGTTTGAACATCGCCAAATAATTCGAACTCCCCCCCGTCAACGCTCACTTCGAAGGCCATTCCATCGGGTGCCCCGCCGCCGTTGCGCCAGAGTTCTACCGAGATGGAATTCACCGAAATGGAGTTGCCAGCGTCAGCGGTGAGCGTAAAAAAGAGGTAGTTGTCATTGATCCCGTCACCGCCGAGATCAAAGTTCTTGATGTTTAACTCGCCTGCGATCGACGTTCCCACCTCACCCGGCGAAACCGCCGTGGAGTAGACGAGACCGACGTGATCCAGATCAGACAAGGTGAAACCGGCCGCCCCATTCCCCAAATCAGCCTCGAGAAGAGGCTGGGGTTGCGGGGAATTTTCCAAATCAGCAGTGGCTGCCGGGATCGTATCAAAGTTCCAACCCACAAGAGTTTCCGCATGACTCTCAACCGGCAGGGCCATCACTGAAATTGCGAAAGAAGCCCAACGTTTCATTCCATTATTCATTATGCGATGAGATAGAATACGGCCGCAAAGTTGTTGCGATCGGAAAAGAAAACATCACCAATGTAGCACATACTTGATAGATTATCGCTTACGACGGAGCACGAACAATCCCAGTCCGATGATCCCGAACAGGGGCCCCGAGGGCTCGGGAACGGTAACGACAGAGCCTTCGACGGTAAGACCGTTGATGTGGAAGTTACCGGTGGATCCACTAGTGGTGTTCCGGGGGGTGAAACGAATCTCAACCCTACTCGCTCCCACAATCGACTCATTGAACTCTTGGAGCACAAAAACTCCGGCTCCAAGCCCCTGCGTTTTCACCGAATCGTAGAGTTCAAACGGACCACTATCAACGCTGACATCGAAAGCAATGCCATCAGGGGCACCCCCGCCATTCCTCCAAAGATTGATGGAGATCGAGTCGACATTAAAAGTATTCCCACCACTCCCTAAAAGCTGGAAAAAAAGGAAGTTGTCATTCGTCCCATTCCCTCCCAGATCAAAATTCTTGGTATTGAGCTCTCCCGGAACCGAAGTCCCCACCGCGCCGGGACTGACGGCGGTAGAGTATAGAAGACCCGAATGATCCAGATCTGACGAGGCCAATCCGGCCGCCGCATTCGCGGCAGCTGCACCCAAAACTGGATTCGGCAAAGGGGTATTCTCGCTGCTGGCAGGCTCGGCTGGAATCCCACTGAAATCCCAATCAGCCAGAACTGCCGCATTGGCTGCGAAAGGGTGAAAGACCGACGAAATCGTGGAGACTACGACAAGTTTATTGATGCACATGAAGCGACAAAACAAAAAGAGGTGATTGATGTCAAACTCTTTGCGTAGCCCTCAACACGCTCAGAAAAGATTAGCAGGATTGGAATTGCCAGACAATTTACTTACTGGTCAGGGTGGACTGGCTTTGGGCGTTTGTTCCATGGACTTTTTTCCGCCCTTGCGTGCTGCTTCTTGCATGCCGAAGCGTAGCAGGTTGTGAGCAATGATCACCATCCGGAGGGTTTTCACTGTCGGCGAGAATCGCCGCTTTGAATCCACCTCCAAACTCCGCATACTTCAAGCGCTTCACCCTAAACCCGTACCGCCGATTTAAAGCTCCGATCCTCGGAGCACTCAAAAGGCGGAACCGCCCGATTCCCGATTCAACACGCGAAAACTCGAAAACTCATGATGTCCATCCTCTCTCCTCTTCTCTTCTCTAGCTGCTGATGTCAGTCACCGCATTTGCCGCCGACCAGAAACTGGAACTCGCGGCACCCTTCACCAACAATATGATCCTGCAACGCGAGACAGCGGCACCCGTGTGGGGATTCGACGCACCGGGAAGCCTGGTGACGGTGGAGTTCGCGGGGCAAACAAAAACCGCCGTAGCCGATCAGAATGGTGATTGGATGATCAAGCTCAACCCGCTGGACGTCTCGCAGGAAGAGCGGAGTTTTCAACCCCCTCCCCCCCTCCGCTCCGGTCCAAGGGCGGCTTCAAAGCCCTCCCGCCAAAAGCATCTAGCAGCCAGCCAGACCCCGATGGCCATCTATTGATCTCGCACCTCGCAACCTCGCACCTCGCACCTCGCACCTCGCACCTCGCACCTCGCACCTCGCACCTCGCAGACCCCGCAGACCCCGAAAATGTCTCGACTTTCTAACGCCCAATGACACTCTTTTCCCCATCGAGCTAGTTGCGCTGGCCGCTTGAATCCGCCATGAAAAAAAATTGCAGTCTCGGATTACCATTATGGTTATTCCTATCACTCCTTACCCTTCCGCTTATGGGATCCTCTATTTTTTTGGATACCTCGACCGACGGGAATAAAGTGAGCCTTGAAACTGACTATGGAACGACGATCTTCATTACCACGCCGGGCCTGAATATTAACCCAGCATTCAAAGTTGAGGACATGAAAGCGAACTGGTCAAAAGACAACGTGGCCGGATTCAGCGTCTCGGCTGACATGGAACCTATTCAGGTCAGACAAGTCCCAATCGTTCGTTTCAATGGTTCCGATTATATTGGTCTGGGTTTTGACTTTAATGAGACTGGAGGAACAGGGTCGAACCTTGACATCGTCAATATGATAATTTGGGCAAGCTCCCAACCCGTAAATACTCTTGAGGCTGGATTGGCGACAGATCCTGATCTCAGCGCGTATACTTGGTCTGGAAACCCGTCAAGCAACGTCGTTAGGTCATGGGAAAATAACCTCCGCCAGTTGCAGAGTTCAAGTGTGGGTGCAAGCCTTGGCCTCAGGCCCATTTACGTCCAGAATCACACCCCTCAAGTATACGCGCCAAACGATAGCCGCCCATACGACACGGACCCAAGCCGAGTCTACGCCAATGAGCTGGGGACACTCGGATCCAATGCGGTGGAAATTGGCGTCCTGATTCCTGCTTCGGTTTTAGATTCCGTCACTCCTAACGACTATCTCTACATTGGAGTTCAAACGGGTAGTATGAATGATGGGGGAAGTGATCGATTTGGTTTGATGGATCCTACTTCACTGGTCAGTGGAGGCTATTTTGATCAGAATGGGTTCACGGTTTCTTCATACGAATTGAGTATTCCGGAGCCTTCAAGCATGTCTTGCTTGTTGATGGGACTTCTCACATTGGGTGTAAGTGTTCGAACGCGGTAAGGGGTGGGAATTCGGCAGAGCTGGGCTTCGGGTTATCATTGCCGCCATGTCCACTTGACGTCATTACACCCGGCGTAAGCGACTGAAACACCGCCCCCCCATCCCTCGTCGAAGGTCGATTAATGTGTCAGAATGATCCTTGGCTTGGTCGCCCTTGAATTTTTGTAATCCCCTCTGATCGACAGGACCCTAGCCCTTTGCCGCGAAAACTTTTTGCCCTGTTCAAATCCCAGGGCGGCGGCGAAACACCGGAATCATGCTTAGCAAACAAAGAACGAAAGTGGACGGCTCAGGAATCGCTCCCGCCACGATTGGAACTCCCGGCTCACTTTCATAGGCCCAATTCAGAACCGTGATGCTTGCAGTTGCCTCATTGTCCCGAATCAGGGCATATCCGTAATGAGTTCCCTCCTCGCCCTCAAAAGAGAATCCGGCGTAGGCTGTTCTTCGAAAGAAAGGACCCTGCTCAATCAGGAAATCACCACTCGTGAATGCAGAAAGAAGCTGTAATCTTCCGACCTGTCCACGAAGCTCAAGCCTCAAAAACGAATAGGCATCCGAAAGAATGGGGCCGATTACCTCCCCACGTTCCAATGGTTGAGCCCCTCCGACATTGGGATCTGAGTTCACCACCACCTCAGTAGTGATTGAGCCTGAAATATGGTTGTTAAATATTGGACTAGTAATCTTTTGGAAAGAGACGTCGGTCGTTCCATTTCCATCAAAATCGATCTCAAAGAGCCCCAGGCTCTGAGTCAGTAATTTTGGACCTTCAGTAAAAACCACAGCTCCCTTCAAAAAAGATCCGGTCGAGAGCAATAGAAGTATCAATCGCTTCTTCATCTAATCGTTCGGTGTGATTGCCCTGACCCGGAAGAAGTGCTGAATTTCGGCCTCTGGGACGAGGACCGGGGTCACAAACTGGTCGATCCCAGATGAGTCGAATGAGTCATCAATATTAAACCAGGTTTCGAGGTCAGATGACTTCTGAACTTGATACCGAACCCCAAGGAGACCGTCCAACCTGAGATACACTCGATTCCACGGCTGATTGCCGATTCTGGTCTCCTCGATCCGATCGAATCTCAAACGTGGCAGCAACGGGGAAGGATCTTTATTTCCAAGAACACAGATCGACACCGCTTGCTCCGCATTGCTGGAAAGCAGATATTCGCCATTGGGACCTAACGTCATTTTCCTGAGCGTCCCTTTGTGACTGATCTGGATCGTGTAGTTGCCGGGCTGGGGATTTGTGATGACGACCTGCTCAACATTGTCACGGAAGTTGGTTTCCGTGCTACTTCCGGTAGTTGCGGCATTCATGGGGTTGGCTGGATCGAGAATCCAAGGGTGGTGAGTTGTCGTGCCATCTGGGGCAGTGACCACAAGATCCAAATCGTTCACCAAGCGAAGGGTCGCAACATCAGCGGGTCCTACTTCCGGATCAAGAACCTCAGTGGTGGCATTCCCTGTCGCTGCGGTTTGATAAGGAACATCGGTCCAACAGATCATGATTCGCATTTCAGGAGATTCTCCATCATGGCAAACTGGCATCTCAATCGTCGAACCATCAAAAAGCATGTGCTCACACAAGTGGCTCTGACCGGAGCTCACGGAATTCTTGTAAAGGAGCACTGCTGCAGCCTCAGCATCACACGCGCCCCATCCGAAAAAGTAGTCCGGCCCAACAAGATTGGCAGCGGCGGCCTGAGTTCCCAGATACGACGGAAGATTCGTGCCGTCGATTGCTGTATTCAGCAAAAGAGCCTTCCAACTGGAAGCCAGCATGGGACCACCGCCAGACTCTTCGTGCAACTGGTTCAAAAGAGCCAAGGACCCGTTGATACCGGGAGCGGAAGCTGAGGTTCCGGTCACTATGGTTGTGGCCGTAGTGTTGTTATCTGAAAAATAGTCCGTGGTTTTGACAAAGACCCCGTTGGCCACAAGGCCTGGCTTGATTCTTCCATCATCAGTTGGACCTCGAGAAGACGAACGCCAAATCTCAATCTCAGAAGAACTCTGAACTCCTCCAATCGCATCCTTAATGTTGCCTACTGTGATGTTGTTCTTTGCACATCCGGTTGAGCGGACCGTGTCGAACCCCGGACCGGGGATATTCAGCAATTCCCCGCCATCGATGTCGGGGATCTTGGTGGCTCCCGGAAGAGGATCCCCACCATCTTGGGGGTGAGAAAGGGTCGAAATGTCCAACTGCCCATCGCCATCTGCATCAACCGTGACGACGTAGTCGAAATCTGTTCCCACGGCACCGTCGTGATTGCATTCATTGCCAGAAGACCAGACAGACAAAAAATTCTTCGAGAAATAGGCAATGGCGTCGATTGACTGCGAGTTCGTGGTGTATGACCCAAACTCAGGATCTTCGCCTGCCAGATAGGGTGGCCCCAGCCATCGGGCATTCGTTCCATCCCACCCTGCGGGAGGCCCGTAGGAGTGATTGGAGAACAGCATTCCGGCATTGGCCGCATCCGTCATTTCAGCGTAATCATCAAACGAACCATAAGAAGAAATCTCAACTTCATAGGCAACTCCGCTAACTTCAGTGTCCAGACCTGCCGCCATCAAAACGCCCGCGACTTGCGTGGCGTGTGGTCCTTTAGGAAAATCACCTTCGACGCTTATCTCGGTCCGGGATTCGCCCAGGAGTCCTCTGGCATCAAATTCAATGTGATCAGAATGGACCCCGCCATCGTCCCAAATCCCGACCGCTCCAACTCCTGTTCCAGTCAGATCAGGAAGAAAGCTCCCACCATTTGGCCAAAGTTCATCGGCGTGAATCGTGTCAGCAGCATTTTCATCATCAGTGACAAATATCTGAGGGCGGCCATTCTCATTAACGCCACGGAATAGCTCTCCTTGTCTTCGCTTATTTTTGAAAATCCTCTGGGCTTCAGCGAGGGTTGCATCTTTTGAAACTCCAAGTTTTTCAGACAAACGAACCAACGCCTTCGATTTTGCCATTCGTTTCTCTTCAACTTTGAGATTCAGTCCCCCTCGATTCAAAGCCTCCTGATAGGCGATCCAAGCCTTGATTGCTTTTTCACTGGTCACTGGATCCAGCTCAGGCCGAGCCATAATCCGGGCGAGTTTATTCGCTTCCTGATCTCCTGCATCGATTTTTTGAGGAAGCGGCCCCTTGACCAATGGGTTCATCATCAGAACCATCTCCTCATAGTCAGTGAAACCGTCACCGTCGGTATCGACCCTCTTGGAACGCGTTTCAACTTTTTGGAAAAGCGAACACCAAATATCACACCAGCCGTCACCGTCGATGTCTTGTAGCACCCTTTCGGACTGGTAGTCCCCGGAAACAAACTTTGCGATCTTTCGGTTCTCCCTAACTTCCATGGTGACTCGATCACTGCCATTTCTCGGCGTGATTTCTCTAGTTTGTTGAGCCAAAGCTGGAAATGAGGCTCCGATGAGGAGTGCTGACAATCCAATGGTAGGTGTTTTCATGGCACCCGCTCTTACACCCAATCGGAAGTAGCTACAAGGGGTGAGGCTCCACAATCGCTGCTGCTAGGAATTTGCTTTTGGCGGGAGGGCCTTGAAGCCGCCCTTGGACCGGAGCTGCGGGGGGAGAAAGGGGGTTATTAAGAAATGGGCGCTTGAGGCTGGCCTCGATACGAGCGTGATTTCTAATCACTCGATGAGAGCAACCGCTGCAACCAACGCGCTTTCTCATGAGGCTGATATTGCTAAAGTCCAAGAGTGGCTTGGACATAGCAATGTTTCCACGACAAAGCTCTACGATCGCAGGAAGTCGAAGCCGGAGGATAGCCCGACTTTTAGGGTCAGCTATTGAGCATCCCCTAAAGTATATTATGAGCTACTTTCCCTTCGGTAAGTAATCCGAAAATCGAAATCTTTTTGTATTATCCCAATCCCACCTAAGCTTTGCTTTTGAGATTTTGAAAGTGTCCCGCATTTCTTGAATACTCAAAGAGGGTGAGATAATTATCCTCCCATTCGCGTCAGTCTAAGGCTAAGATCGCTGATTCTATCGGGGATTGAGTGGCGTTCTTGCCTCGAGAAATGTGTCTTAGATCAGGGCTGAAGTTGGTGAGATCCGCAAAATCTTTCAATTTGATAAATGCCAGACCTAAAATGTCATAG
>CAWUTG010000027.1:0-57595 GCA_963925135.1 uncultured Verrucomicrobiales bacterium
CTCCAATAGCTGGTGGTTCCCTCTCCGTTAACCAAGGCGAATTTGAACTGGCCGCTGCCGTCGAAGTTCTCTCCACCCACCGAAACGCGTCCTTGATGGTTGAGAACCTGCGGCACTGCGGCACTCGCTTCAAAGGCTCCAATTATTAGAGAAAGGCTAAGCAGCCGGGCAAGGAAAAGAGTGCGTGTTTTGAGGGTCATGGTTTTGGTTTTGGCGGTGGAGAACTTGGAATACGGCCAGGAGGCTGGGCTCCTTGGCTGGTGGATGAAGGTTCCGGCGCACCCTTGGTGAAGCCGCGCCCGGAATCGGTGGCATAGAGGGTGTTATCAGATGTGCTGAAGATCAGGCGCATGCCTGCGTGACGTGACTGCAATGCGGTGACTTCCTCCCGTTTAAATTGGAACCAGCCCGGTGCCTCAGTCACTACCGGCGCCTCGGAGGCGGGCACCAGACCGAAGGCATTGTCATCGCGCAGATACCTGATCAACTCGGGCGAGGCACTGACCACCAGAAACCATTGCCAGCGTTCGAGGCCATCGGCGTCCCGCCACTCGTGGCGCTCGGCATACTGAATCTGATCTGCGGGTGCAGGACGCCGCCAGAAGGCTTTTTTGAAGATCTCCTCCGGCATCATTCAAAGTGAGTGTGGGAGGCGCTCCCTGCCAAGAGATCGGCGCGGGATCCGCCGCCGCCGGACGGGCCACATTTACCGCATGCCACACCAACCAAACGATCGCGGACATCAGCAGAACGAGAATGAGCCAGAGCTTTTCATGGATATGGGTTAGCTTTCAAACAGCACAGGCAAAAACGGCAAGAGAAACTTGACGAATCAGTCAGGCGTATCGCCAAATCCGACGATTTCATCAGTTCCCGGAGTTCGAGTAGGTGCGGAAGAAGACCTGGATGTCCTTGACCGTACGGGCGAAGCGATCCAGCCCGCCTTGCTCGTCATTGAGCAGGGTGTAGGCGGGGATGACGATTTTCCACTGGCTGTTCCAGACGCTGCGGCCGACCAGGCGGGTGTTGGTGAATTCCTCCGGCATGCTGCTGTAGAGGAATGACGGATCGCTGATCGCGCGGAAGGCTTGGTGCTTGCGGGTGATCCATAACTGCTCGTTGACCGTGCCTTCGGGCGTGAAGAACTGGGTGTCGGAGAAATCGCTCTGACCGAGGTTGAAGGGCAGCGGCATCGCCTGATCCTTCACCGACCAGGAGCGCACCAATGATGTATCTCCGAGCGGCGGGGCGAGCATGCTGTCAAATCCGGCGGGGATCAGATAGACATAGGGCGTCGCGCTGAGGGCATCGGCATCGGAGGTGGCCGCGGGGGTGGCATCCCCGCTTCCAAACGCGAAGGGATCCATGCCGATGTAGCCTTTCAAGACGACACCAGTCGAATAGATCTTGGTGGCGAAGTTCGTCGCGGTGTAGGCATGGTCTCCGGCGGCCAGCGGCTGGCCGAAGAAGTTCAGGCCATGGGCGATGGTGCTGGTGAACGGAATGACGATGCCCGGGACCGACGCCCCGTTCGGCTTGCGCAGATTCCGCGCATGGAGCGCGACGTCCGGATCGTTGAGCAGGTTGCTCATGATATGCTGCTCGATGGTTTCCTTCCACGCCTTGTCATCTTCGCTGGTAGAGGCATCGGTGCGGATCCGGAACAGCTCCTGGCGCAGGGAGAACAGCGTGCCGTTTTTATCCGGGTTGTTGATCCCGAGGCGCGGCTTGACCACCGACCAGTCGCTGTTGAGGCGGGCCAGGATGCTGGCCAAGCCACCGTCGCCGGTGGTGCCGGTGGCGGCGACCGGTTTGTCGTTCTGGAATTTTCCGAGCGAGCGGGTGCCGACGATACCATCGATCAACTCCTGGCCAGCGCTGGTTCCCAGCAGGCCGGTTTCGTAATCGTAACTTTGCACTGCTAGATAAGTATATTGGGCGGCGAGATCGTAGAGCGCCTGGTATTGGGAAAGCTCTTCGTTGCGGAACGTGCGATAGGTCATGTCGCGGGTGCGGTAGCCTTGCACCACGGCGGCGGCGCGCATGCGGAAGATTTCCCGCTCGGCGAGGAGGTGATCCCCCCGCGCCATCAGTCCGGCGACGCTCTCGTTGGCGCGCTGCAACTCGGCGGCGCGGTGTGAGAGCTCGTAGCCGCAGGCGATGATTTCCCGAAGGAGTCGCTCGAACTCGACGACATGCTGCTTGTCTTCGTTGTCGCGGGCGAGGCCGTCCTCCCAGCCGCCGGTCTCCTCCATTATTTCGTCCGCCTTGCCCTCAAGACGGTCAACCACGGTGTCCAACTGGAGGGCTGCCTGGCGCTGGGCGAAGGCGGCGGCGTAGCCACCGTAACGGGAGAGGCTGCGCATCACCGAGGTGCTGTCCATCGAGAAGCCGACGACGGTCGGGAACGACATGGCGGTGACGCCGCCAATTTTCTCGGCGTAGTCACCCACGAGCTCGAGGAGCTGTGAGGCGGCATCATACACTTGGGCGGCGTTGCGGTAAAACTGCGCTTCCTGGGTGAGGGCCTCGTCGTTGGCGACGGCGTCGTCATAAGTGGTCCGGAACTCGCTAAAGAGCTGATAGTCGCGCTCGAATTGGGCGGATAGGCTATCCAGCTTGTTGGCGGCCTCGCGGGAGCCGACCTGTGCCTGATAGACATTGAGCAGGGCACTCTGGATCTCGCCCGGATCGCGGCGGCTGCCACTTCCCGATGCGGCGAACTGCATGAGCTGGTGCGGAACGATGTCCATCTGACGGTTCACATACTGGACCGGATCGGTGATTTTCTGATAGGTGTTGTCCAGCGACCATTCCACAAACGGGTCCATGTTTACCGGCTCACGGAAATTGACGGTGACGGTCTGCTCGGTGTTGGTCACGACCGAGGGGCGGTCGATCAGCCAGTAGTGATAAAGGTCCGGCCCTTCGTAACCTTGCGAGTATAGTTTTCCCGGACCGACATCGTTCGGGTAGGCGCTGCCGAAGAGCGTGACCAACTCGTATTCGTAGGCGCGCTCCTGATCGTCCACGGCGAGGTTGTAGTCGTCGAGCGAGTTGTTTTGCTGGCGGAGCTGGCGGTTCATCGCGCTGGCTTGGTCGAACGCGGCCTTGGCATTGAGGTTGGCGCGCAGGGCTCGGGCATAGATTTGCTCAAAGTGGGATGCGCCCGACTTGAGCTCGGAAGAGGAGATATCAAAGGCGATGGCGCCCTTGGCGAGGCCCAGCGGATTGAGGTGCGCGCACTGGGCGTCGAGGTTGGATTGGATATTGATCGCGCTGGCAACGATTTCCGGGATCTCGGGAACGGTGCTGCGGTCGATGATCTGGATGCCGGTGTGGTTGGGATTGTCATCGACATCCGGCAGCATCGCGTTGGCACTGATCCAGTGAAGGTAAGCCCCCTGGCCGCCGCGCGCGGCCCACTCGTCGGAGCCCCGCTGGCGTCGGATGCCGGTCGCGCTGTTTTCCGTGTTATCCCGCATGTGCGCCCAGCCGGTGCCGGGATCATCGCGGTACGAGATCCGCGCGGTGAGGTCGAGGATCCGGGACGAGCTGCGGGCGACACTTGCGGCGGCGGCAGCGAACTTGCGCTCGTCCTGATAGTCCACCTGCACGGTCTGGCCGAGAACATCGACACCCTCGCTTCTTGGAATCCAGGTGAAGCTGTCGGAGGTGAGCAGCTTGTAGTAACCAGTCAGAGCGGTGAGGTAATGGCCGTAGGCATCGCCATGACCTTGAGGAAACATGTGCTGGGCATCATCCGCATCGATCGTTCCGTCGGCCGTGTCGGCACCGGCCTTTTCCTTGATGTTGTAGTTGATGGCATAGATTGACTCACCGGAGTTGATGCCGTTAGTGTAGTTCCAGTAAAGCCGGTTGTAGGCCGGGGCGGTGGTCACGCTCGGACTGAGGAAGTCATCGCGGCCGGCCAAGAGTGCCAATTCTTCCTCGATGAGTGTTGGTATCTGACCTTCGAAGGAAAAGCGCGAGGTTTCCACTTCGCTGGACTCGATCGATCCGTCGATGGCGATGGTGGGGTTGTCCGCATCGTCCGCAGCCTCGTTGCCGACGATGACGTAGAGATCCGATAGATAGCCCGCGGTCAACAGGAGGGTGTCGTTGGTCCCGGCATCGTCGTAGCCGGCGTCGATGCTGAGCTTCTTGGCGCGGTTGAGCAGGGTCTCGTAAATTTCGATGAGTCCGAAGTCTTCGATGGTGTCGATGTTGAGCGCGACATCACCCTCCCAGCGGGTTCCGGCCTGGGTGAGCATGCTGACGTCGGTGCTGACCGGATTGTTGAAAAGGTCGTCGTTGCGCTGGTTGAACGGATTGATGCCGTCGAGCGCGCGCTTGATCCAACTCATGACGAGCTTGGGCTCCATCCAATTGCTCCAGCCTTCACCGGCGACGTTGCCGCTGTCGGGCAAGGTGCGGTAACGCATGGTGAAGTAGTTGTCGCTGAATAGAAGCAAGGGATTTCCAAGCGGCGAGTCCGCGCTACCGCCGACGATCGCGACGTTGGTGAGTGTTCCACTAGGACGGAGCCATGGCGAGGCTGCGTAAACGGCGGGGTCCACCTTGTCGACGCTGGAGGTGAGCTCGAGCCGGAGGTTGGTTTGGACGGTGGGTGTGGTGCCTGGAGCGGCGCTGGAGTAGAGGGCGACCTCGATCCGGTTCTCGGTGGTGGTGAAAACCGAAGAGGGGACGCGATACTGATAGGTGAGTCCTTCGTCCGACAAGCCGGACAATCCGTCCACCGGGGTCAGGTTTCCCGGCACGGGGATTCCCGCCGGCATGCGGGAGGCCAAAACCGGAACCCCGTTCACATAAAGCACGAAGCCGTCGAGCGCACTGAGGTCGGCACTGAAGATCGCCTCGCCTTGGTTTCCCGAGCTGTAGTGCACGGTTTGGGCGGCTTTGACCACGATGCCGGGCAGGCCGGAACCCGTGGTGTAGCCAGGGTCATTGACGCTGATCGAGCGCGGGAGTGTGTAGGTGCTGGTGGTGTATTCGGAGTCCTTGGGTAGCAGGTTGCTTGGGTTGGTCTTCGAATTCCATTCAGCGACATTCCCGAGCGCCGTGGTCATCTCGGTTTGATAGGTGAGGGGAGCCACGCCATCGACCGGCGTTGCGTAACGCCACTCGAACTCATAGTTGCCCGGGCGGGCGGCGAAGTCGCCGCTGTGGCGGAGGGTGGTCTGCTCATCGAGAGGATTCGAGGCGACGAGGGTTTTCAGATCGCCGGTGTAGAGCTGCGGCACCACTTGGATGATCTGCATCTCCACGGGATCCCCCTTAGGGGTGAAGGCCTCGCCATTACCGAAGAGAAGAGTGACGTAACCCGCTCCCGCGCCATTGGCGGTCAGGGCATAACTATCCACCGCGGTGTCCGAGTTCGTGACGATGGCGAGGCTCTCGCTGTTGACGGTATAGCTGAGCGTAGTATCTGGAATATAGGTTCCCCGCTTGTTCGGGTCTTCTTTGAAGGTTTCCACCAGCGTCGTGAGGCCGTCGACGGCGCGATACCAACTCTCGGACTCGCCGTCGTCTGGGTCCACGAGGTTCTTCATGACCTGCGTGTCTTCCGGGCTGAGTGCGTTGAGGTGGATGTAGTCTTCGCCCGCGGTTTCGTCCACGAACTCGCCGATCAGGACCACGGCCCCGATATCGCCGATGTTCGGGTCGAAATAAACGCGCTGCTGCAAGTGGGGAGGGAGCAGCTGGAAGTAGGTTTTCCCCTTGTCCTGGGTAGTGGCGATGGAGACGGGCAGGCTTTTCAAGCCGACCGAGCCGGCGTTGAGCAAGACCGACTTGGAGCGCGTCGGGTCGTGCAGGACGGCGCTTTCCTTGGTGGTGCCGGACTGCGCGACGGATTGCTGGTAGAGCACATTGGCGCTTTTCTGGCCGCGAACGGCCGGCAGGCCGCGCTTCGGCATGGCGAGGGTCTCACCCACGCTCATGGTGGGCGGACTGGTGGGCCAGACGGGGAAATAGGCCACGGTGAGGGGAGTGCCTAACACGGGATCTCCCACATAAGCGTCATCGCTGATGGGACGGAGGAAGGGCAGGGGCTCCCCTTCGGCGGGTTGCACGCGGTTCGGGAAAACGAAGCTCGTCTGCATCGGATAGTAAAATTGCATGCCCAGTGATGGAGTGCCGCCGGCATGGGGACCGCGGTAGATCCAGTCGTAGCCTTTGCGGTCCTTGAAACTGAATTTCCCGTAGAGGGATGGAGCCCCGGCTGCCAGGGCCTCAGGAGTCACTTCAATCGGCGAGGCCACTTCGAGGTTTTTGCTCAGCCCGGTCGCGGGGTCCACGGGGAGTGGCAGGAGCGGCATCGGCATCGGCGAGTTGAGAATGGTGCCCGCGGTGATGCCATAGGAGAACTTATAGAAGGCATTCTCGCGAAGAACTTCATAAACGGAAATCGCGGGGCGCTTGTCGGTGGAGTCCGTGTATTCGATCAGGACGCGGGGCAGCGAGGTGAAGGCACTGCCGACCGCAGCTGCCGCCGAGCTATCAGTGAGGTTGAGGTCGTCGCGCAGGGCATAGCCTTGGCCGCCAAGCAGGATGGCATGTTCCTCATTCGGGTTGTAGCCGATTTTACGAACATCCGGCTGGTTGTAGATGGTGCCCGCGGCGACGGCGGAAGCCAGGCTGCCGGTGCCTTTGTTCGAAGCCATGACAATCTGCTGGGGAAGCGGCACTTCGAGCGTGAGGTCGTCGATGCCGAAGGACTCGTCGCTGATCCCTGTATCCAAGTTGGTGCTGAAGCCGAGCTTCAAACTGCTGAGCGGCACATTGTCCAGGGAGCCGGCTTGGATTTGCACCCGGAAACTTTGGTCGTTCCAAAATTCTCCCAGAAAATTCCCGTAGCTGCCTGCGACCGGGGTGATGCTCCAAGAGTAAGCGCGGTTCTCGAAATAACCGCTTTGCTCGATCACGTCGGTGACCTCGGTGTATGGGAACGTTTGATCAATCAACTTTTGGTCATTGAGATACACTTGGAATTTCTCGTTCGCGTCCCAGGAATCGATGCGATGGAAGGTGAAGTTGATGGAGACGCCGGTGGATCCGCTGCCATCGACCGAGAAGGTTTTTTCGGTGGCGACACCGGTGGATTTTGCTAACCTTCCGAGATAGCCGCCTGCGGGACCCACGGAGGTCAGGTTGTTCGTCCAGCCGGTGACCGTCCCCTCGAAGTCTTCCTGATCGACTAACAACGAGCGGCGGTAATCCAACGAGTAGGTGCCGATTTTCGCCGGGGTGTAAAAATCGGTGAACTCGCTCGACGGTGCGGCGACCCGTTTGAACCACCAGATTTTCAGGGCGTTTCCATCTCCCGGAAGGGCGTTGACGGGAATGATGGCGCCTTTTTCAGCTTCGCTGATGCCGGCGGTGAAGGGATTGATATAAGCATTTGGCGAGTGGGAGCTGCCGGCGGCAACATAGCCGGCGAGACTGTAATCCGTGGAGGGGCGCTCAATGCGCTCGCCGACATAGGCTTGGCCTGTTAGCTGGCCGAGACTGTCGCTTTCGAGGAAGTCGGTGCGGCCTTCGACTTGGGTGAGCAGTGGCACATACCAGACTGAACCGTTGTCCCCGCTGAACTTGAGGAGCGCGCGGTTCGCTTGGTCGCCAGTCGGGACGACTAACAGTCTTTGGCTGGTGCTGTCGATCGAGGCCTCGCCCTGGGCCGGATCATCTTGATAGACGAGGGTCGGGATGGTGCCGCCCTCGAACTTGAGGCCGGTGCCGTTGTCAAGCGAGCTGCCGCCGCTGGGGATGGTATAATGGGCGAAGGCGGCGACATCGGTGGGCCAGACCTGCAGGTATTTGTGAAGGTATTTCGGCCAGTCGATTTCCAGGCCCGGTGCGTCTCCGGAAACGGGAACAATCGCCGCATCGGATTTTTCCAACCAATAGAAGACCACGCGATCTTCGAGGGCGTTTTCCTGCTCGGCATAATAAGCGAGGCTGCCGTCGGGACGGGAGACGCTGCCGTAGAACGAGACGGTGCCGGAGGCGTCGGTTACCACCGGGAGGGCGACCAGTTTCGGGTCGTTGGCGGCGGGGCGGATTTCATTGCCCAGGTTGACCGATAGCGTAGAGAAGGGGGATGCCTTTGAAATTTCAACCACGTCGGCGCCGAGGAACTCGTGGGTTCCGTCCTCGCCGAGTTCGCCGAGGTATTCGACAAGAATCCGGCCGGTGATGTTGTAGGCGCGGAGGGAGCCGATGCCGGTGTTTTTTTCGAACCACACGGTGCGCAGTTCCTCGGCGGGCTGGGCGTCGGGATCGGCGGGAGTGGAGGATCCCACCGCCACGTATTCCTCGCTGACGGATGAGGGGAAGACGTTGCTGAAGACCGGGTTTACGGTGACGATGCGGCCGCTGGGAATGCTGATGGGCGGGCCGTTGAAACTTTTTTCGGTCCAGAAAAACTGCCGGATCGGGCGGGAGGTGGACGAGGAGACGGCGAAAGTCTCCTTCACCAGGACATACTCGTTGCTGGCGTTTGGCAGCAGGGAGCGCCACCAGATTTGCACCTGTCCCGGTTGGTTGGCGAAAACCTGGGCGGCGTGGGGGCTATAATAGAAGTTCTCATAACTTCCGGTCGCGAGGCTGGGCACGAGGACTCCGCCATCATTCGCGATCAGCGCGCCGGACGAATCCTTGAGCGGCTGGCCGTTGGGGTTGATGACGATTTCCCCGGGGCGGACGGGCTCCGCGCGCCAGAAGTCCGAGGTGGCGGCGACGCTTGTTCCGGCGGGGGTGATGTAGGCGAGCGGGAGCTCGATCCGGTCGCCAATGAAATAGGCGGGGACGCCGGAGGAAAAGGTGTTTCCGAGGCTGGAGCGTTTGAGGACGACGGCGGGTGAGGAGGGAAAGGCAACCAGTGGATCTGCCGAGGTCGAGATGGGCCCGCTGGTGGCACCTGTTTCTAATACGTTGGAAAACTGCGGGGTGATCGTCGGCGCGCCGCTGGGCGTGCCACCGCTGCCGCTGGGGATGCCGTTGCCGCGGTAAGTGAGCTTGTTCCCCACCTTGCCCTCGATTTCAAACTGGCCCAGCGCGGTGGGCGAGATCGCAATCGCTGCGATCCCGATGAGGGCGCAGAGCCGGCCTCCCGGTTTCGTGGATCGAAAGCAAGTGAAGTATCGTTTCAAGGCAATTTTCTGGTTGGAGATTGGGAAGCAGCGGAAAACGGCAGGTGTTAGCGACGGTCACTCACGAGTTTTTCCAAGGCGAGGAGGCGAGCGCTGAGATCGGCGATCTCCGCGTTCTTCTGGGTCAGGTCGGTGCGCAGTTCGTCGATCTCGTTGTCTTTTTCGATCTTGAGTTCTTGGATCGTCTTGCACGCGATGGTGGCGAAGCTGGTATATCCCACTGTCATGATGCCGTCGTCACCCTGACCAACGAGATCAGGAAAAAGCGGCTCGACTTCTTGAGCAATCACGCCGAATTCGGGGCGTTCGTTCGGGTTGGTCGAGCTTTTGTACTGGTAACGGCGGAAGGGGAGCTGCATCAGGCGGTCCAACATCGGCTCGGCGTCCACGATGTTCTTCTTGAGACGACGGTCGGAAGTCCAGTCGAGATCGTTGTTGCCATCCATACTAAACCCTCTCCATTGTCCATTGTTTATATTGGTGTTATAGGCTTCGAGGTAAATTCGGCCCCCGTTCTCATATCTCATCCGGGCATATCCAGGCGTTCCGCCTCGGCTGCCTACAGAGACTAAGCCTCCGAGCCCGACGCTCAAATCGCCCTGCGACGAGTTGGTCGTGTTGATCATGGTCCTTCCATTAGTGTCCATTCGGAAGTTGGGGTTGAAGCTGCTGTCCGTGCTGGTGCCACCACCGATCCCGAAGGTGTTCGTGTTGGCGACATAGCCGAGGGACCATGCCGCATTGCCGGTTCGCACCATATTGATATGCTGCGCCGCCCCCGTGGGGCGGGTGATCTGCAAGGCGCCATTGAAACTGGCGTCGGGCTGGGCATCCCCGAGACTTAGTTTGCCGCGGATGTCGAGTTTGTTGCCGGGGCTGATCGTGCCCATGCCGACATTGTTGGCGGCATCGACCGTGATGCCGGCCGCGCCGGCTCCGGTTTGCAGGTGGAGTTTACCGGTCATCGCGCGCAGAACCCCGTCATTGGTGGCGGCGGAGGAGGAGTATGATCCGGCTCCCCCGGCGACGGCAAGATCCACCTTGCCGGTGCCTCCGCCCTGGAGGACTGACACCGCGGTGGCTGAGGCGCTGTCGATGGTGGCGCTGCCGCCGCTGATGTGGAGCTTGGAGGTGGGGTTGTTGGTTCCGATTCCCAGATTTCCATTGCCTTTGATGCGCATGGTCTCGGTGAAAGCGGTGGAGGAGCCATAGCCGAAACCGACATCCCCGCTGCTGTCACCAGCGTAGATCTGGACCAAGTTATTTTGGAGGCCGAGGCCGTAGTGATTTCCGCTGTTGCCATAGAGCGAGATTTTATTACCGACGGTACTGGAGAAATTGAGCGGGAAACCCGGGCTTGGCTGGCCGATTCCGACATTGCCGCTGGTGCGGTTGATGTTCGGTCCGTTAGGGGTCCAGACGCCGATGGCCGTGGTGTCGAGCTTGTCGAGGGTGACGCTGCCGGTGGCGAGCTTGGCGGTGGTGATGTTAGCGTCGGCGATCTTGGCGGTGGTGACCTGGTTGCCGCCGATTTTCACGGTGGTGATGGCGGAGTCCGCGACCATCCCGGTGGCGAGTTTGCCGTCGGCGAGGCCCTCGGCGACCTGGGCACGGGTGGCGAAAGCGGCAGAGGCCAGCTCCTGGCGCGGGGAAATTTCCGCGTCCACAGCGGCGGTGCCGTCATCGACGGTGATGCCGAGATAGAGCGGGCTCAGGGTGATGGAGGCGAGGCTGCGGATGGGCGAGGCAGGTACAACCCGCCCGGGAAGTCCACTCACGCCGTTGCCATTTCCCAGCAGGACGCTGAAGTCGCCGTTGGCGATGGTGACAACCTGCGACTCCGCGTAAACGGGGGTGCCGCCGGAGCTGGTGGTGTAGAACTGAAAGGTGACGGTCCGGTTGACGGGTTCCGTCGCGCCAATGGGGGTGCCGGCGGCATTGGTGACGCTGGCTTGATAGCTGAGCAGATTCGGCACTTGCGAGGTCTGAGCCAGAGAGACGGCCGCCGAGCTGACGAGCAGGAGAAGGGCGAGGGATGATACTTTCATGATGTTGGTAAATGGGTGTTGGGTTTAATCGATGGCGATATCGGCAATTTCCGACAGGCGGCGGAAGTTGAAAGTGCCGGATGTGGTTAGATTCTGGGTGGTCTTGTTGAGACCTTTGATGACTTCAGAGTAAGTGCCGCCATAGACGGAAGTGCCCCAGCCGCTGATGCTGCCGCCGTCGGGCGGAGTTTCGGTGAAGCGAAAGGTGCAGTTGCGGGTGATGTCGTAGCTCTCGCCGCCGGTTTTGAGTGGCAGCAGGTTCGGGTCGCGGTTGTCGTGATCCGGATGGTACTGGTGGACGAAGGGATTGGTCGGATCATCGAACGTCAGGCCCACCTGATAGGCCAGGGAGCTGCCGACGGCAAACGAGCCACTGCCGCTGATGACCCGGTCCAGTGGCATCTGGCTGGAGATGAGGCGCATGGCTTCCGCTTTGCGCTCGGGATGGAGCAGCGACTCGCGGGTGGTGACGCCGGTTAGGCCGGAGGCGAGCGGACCGAGAAAGACCTGCGAGAGCAGACGGGCGAGGCCGTTCTCGTCCACATGCACGATCATCCGCAGGGGGAACGGGCGGGTGGTGGTGGTGCCGGGGCTGCCGGGGACGGTGCTGCCGACGTGGGTGACGGAGACCTCGCCGATCCACAGTCCGGCGCTGGAGGCGATCTGGGCGCTCATTGGCATCCGCACGTTGCTGAGTCCGGCGGAGTCGGTGATTTGGAGAAACGAGGCGTAGAGCGCTTCGGAGGAATCGGACATCTGTGAGCGGTCCACGCCGAACTGCAGATCGAGCCGGCCGTTTGCAGGCACCGAGACGGTGAAGCTGCCGGTGACCGGAGTTTCCATATAGCTGTTGTTCGTGCTGTTGAAGGTGCGGTAAGTCAGCGGCACGGGACCGGTGATGCCGGTTTCCCCGGCGGGCGCGGGTTCGGAGGTCTCGGTCTCGAGTGTGAGAGTGATCGCGCTGGAGGTGCGGTTCATCACCCCCATGGTGACGTAGGTGGCGGTGCGGCCGAAGGCGATGCCATTGGTGCCGGGAACCTCGTATTCGACCGGGGCGGTGAAATCGCTGACCACGGCGCTTTCAAACCAGTAAGCGGTGTTGCGGTCGATGCGCTCGGAACTCGCGGGAACTTGTATCGGGTTGAATTCACCGAGGTCGCCGCCGATGTATTTATAAATCTTGGCGGGGGATGCGGTGGCCTTGGGTAAGCTGGCGAAATAGGAAGTCATGATCGGCTTGGTCGCGGTGTCGGCCGGGAAACCGAGGAAATTCGCGCCGCTGATGAGCCAAGTCGCGGCGGGCGGCAGCGGCCGTTGCAAGATATTGACCGTGCTGCTGGTGGAGGCGGCGCCGTCGCAGAAAACGAGATAGGCGGACTGCCCGACCAGCGCGCTGAGTTTCTGTTCTTCTAAGTCGTCGCGATTCCAGATGGTCCACTCGCTGCTAGATTCGGATGGGACCGCGGGTGACTCGGTGAACTGGATTTGGTTGGGATTCGGGTTCCAGCGCCAGACTTGCGAGACGGTCGTGCTTTGAAACAGTTCGGCGGGAGTGGTGTGGGTGGCGTCGCCGTGCAGATAGATGGCATTCCAGCCGCCCTTGAGGACGTAGGATTCCGTTTTCCACTGGGCGAGCAGTGGCGGGCCGGAAAGCAGCAGGATGAGGGCGGCGGTGCGGGATGGATTTCTCATCGGACTTGTAAGCGGTAGAAGGTTTGGGTGTCGCTGCGGAGGCCGCTGAAGATTTCCACGGCGTGGGTGTTGGTCGCTTCGTAGGAGAATTGGGGAACGGGCGCGGCGGCGGGTGCGTCACCCTCGGATACTACGGTCGGCTCGGGGTTGCTGGTGTAGTGGGAAACCTGGACCCAGTTCTTCGTGTCGGACGAGGCTTCGAGCGAGTAGGTCTTACCGATGATCGAGTAAAACGAGAGCCGCACGCTGCTGGGTTGTTTCTCGACGAGCTTGAGCAAGAGGTAATCACTGCCGTCGGTGGCGTAGGTGCCGGCGATGTATTCGTTGTAGTTGGAGATGCCGTCGCCGTCGAAGTCGCCGTCGCGCGGGAGCAGGTCGAAGCGCCAGCCGTTTTCATCCGGCATGATCCCGGCGGCGGAGAGCTGGCTCATTTTCCAGGCGTCGGGGATGCCGTCGCCATCGGAGTCCACGCCGAGCGTGAGATTGAGGCGGGTGCGCTCGCCGGGCTTGCCCACGGTCGGCGGGTTGGACATCTCGAGGGGCTGATAGAGAATGTCGTTGATGCGCACGGCGAGGGTGAACTGCTGGCCGGGGTTCTGAGCGAGGTCGTTGTATTTGACGGTTCCGATGCGCTGCATGTCCATGCGCAGGCGGATCTGGTAGTTCTGGTTGATCAGCGAGCCGGACTCGATCGGCACCCGCAGCACTTGTTCGCCGTCCTTGGAAAAGACCACCGACGCGCCATCGACCTTCAACACCTTGCCGTATTCATCCCGGACCATGCCATGAAGCGTCTGGAAGGGGGCCGGTGGGAATGCCCACAGCGCGGGAAGGCATGAAATGCATGCGAGAGCGATGCCCAGGACCCAGAGTCGCTGCCGGTGGCTGAGAGGCCCGAATGAGGTGCTTGTTGGATTCACGTTGCGGGTCATTTTTTTATGTTCGCTTCAGGGGTGCGGTAGTCAAATGGAATGTGTCGAAGCGGGTTGGATTTGTGGCGAAGTTGACTCGCAGCGGCATCAATACAGCATTTAGCGTGCCAATAGTTACCCTTATGAAACTGGCGTCCGCGACCTGTTTCTCGGATGTCTTTCCCCGGGCAGGCCCGGGAGGGGGGTCGCTAGGAACACGGTTTGGCGGGAGGGCTTTGAACCCGCCTTTGGACCGGAGCGGAGGGGGAGAAAGGGGGGTGGCAAAGGTTTAGCACGAAAATCGGCACAGATGGCAGGGATGGAATTGGCGCAACACGAGATGTTCCGATCCCGGCCAAAGCCCAGAATCGATGTCGCACCTGACCTACTTGCTGAAATCCGGATGCTTCGAATCACCCATCGATTCCAGATACGCGATCAGGTCGTGGATCTCTTCCTCGGTGAGCGTGTTGAGCAGGCCCGGGGGCATGATCGAAATCTTCGACAACTCGCGCGACTTGATTGCGGGCTTGTCCACGGTGACTGTCGTGGAAACGTCAAACGGGTTGATCAATACCACGACCTTGTCATCGCTCTCCGCGCTGATGCGTCCGGCGACGGTCGTGCCATCGTTCAGAGTGAACACGGTATTCATATACTGCTCAGAGACGACCTTCGAGGGCTCGGTTATGGACTCCAAAATGTCTTGGCGCTTGAAGCGCGTGGCCAATGTGGTGAGATCCGGGCCGGCCGATCCGCCCTGGTCGCCGTAGCGATGGCATAGCGCGCATTGCGCGGCTTCGAACATGGCTTTACCGCGGGCGAAATTTCGTCCACTGCCGACTTTGCCGAGCAAGGGCTGGATGTCAGCAGTTGTCCAGAACTTGACGAATTCACGTGGTGCGGCCAGTGTCTTGGGTGCGGGTTTGAGCGTTGTCAGGTCGCCCATTGCGGCGAGCTCGGCCGGCGTCATCGAGGCTTTGGCCTCTGTGAGAGCGTTGTTGAGAAAGCCATTGAAACTCGCACCGTTGTTGAAGTTGATGCCGGCATCTTTGAACCACTGGACGACTTGCTCAGGGTGTTCGGTGGAACGACCTTCGTTCCACCACGAGAGATACTCACGGCGCAGGGACTCAGTCCAGCCGTCCTTGATGTTTCGCAAGGCAATCACGTAGACCATTTGCTCTTCCTGGGTCGACGCGGACTTGAGGAGAGCGACCGTTTTGGCGACCGCCTTCGGGGCGTTGAGCGCGAGGAGAACCTGGCAAAGCTCGCGATTGGCGGACTCTGACTTAGCAGGATAAAGCGGATCCACGTCGGCGATTACCTTGTTGGCGACGTCGCCGGTGGGAACGCCCTGACGTGCGATGGAAACTTCGATGACGCGCAGTTTATTGAGCAACTGATCTGCGGATAGATTCGCGAATGGAAAAGCGATGAGTGCTTTCAGAAGGGCGGGCTGGGTTTCAGCGCCGCCCAATCTTGCCAATGCCAGCAGCGCGGTGAACGCGGCGTCGGGCTGCTTTTCGGCGAGCGCTTGTGCCTGCCAGCCGGACACCGGGTTGCGCTCGATCGCCAAGCGTGCGGCGTAGCGGATGGAGCGGTCAGGGCTCTGCAAATGAGGCCACGCGAACGCCACGGCGGCGGTGTCTTCTTTGATGTTGAAGCCTTCCAGCTTGTGGCGCAATGCCCGCGCATCGCTGCCTTCTTTATCTCGCAACTGTTCGGTGGTGAGTGGAGTCGCGGACTCGGAACCGGTGTAGGTTACGCGGAAAAGATTCGCCGGAGTGCCGCGTCCGCCGACGGTGAAATACAGTGCGCCGTCGTTTCCGATCAAGACGTCGGTGAGGTTCAGCGGGACTCGACCTACCTTGGACGTCAACGATTTCGGTGCGACGAAATTTTCCCACGACCCACTATAGGCGGCTCCGTTCGGTGTAAGGTGAACGGCGATCAGGCGACCGTAAGTCCAGTCGCAGATGTAAAAGGCTTTTTGGTATTTTTTGGGGAACTTTGCTCCTGTTCCAAAGTCAACGCCAGTGGGACAACCGATGCCGATATTGACCGAAGCCGGAAGGCTGTCGGCGTAATGCTCGGGCCACTTCGCGGTGCCTTCGCGGTATCCGTGATCGCCTCCACGCACCGCATGGAACGCGCGCACCGGCCGGTACCAGGGGCTGCCCCAATCCCATTCCATGTCGCTGTCGAAGCCGAAGAGTTCGCCGTCAGCATTGAATGCGATGTCGTAGTTATTGCGCTGGCCCGAGGAGAATAGCTCGGCGTTCTTGCCATCGAGATCCATGCGCACGACGTAGCCGCCGGGAGGTTTTGCCCCCGCGCCAAAACCGTTGCCGTCTTCGGCGCGCTTGAGTGCGAGGTCGTCGCCGAAATTGCGATGCGGTGAGCTATCGACGAGATCTTTCGGCACGGCAGTAAAGTTGCCGCACACTGCGTAGAGCATTTTGTCCTGACCGAGCACTAATCCGTGCGCGCCGTGTTCGCCCGATCCACCTGGCCACTCGCGGAGAAACTCCACGTCATCGTAGCTGTCATTGGCCTTCGTGTCTTTGCAGCGGTAGAGTGCGAACCCGCGGCTGCCGTTGCCATTTATGTAAAGCACGTTGTCTACAAAGAGCATGCCCATCGCTTCGGTCACCGGGATCGTTAGGATTTCCTCTTTCTCGACCTTGCCGTCTTTCAAAGTAACCCGCGTGATCGGCTGGCCGCCCTGTCCGCCGAGCAACAGCCGGCCTTTCGGATCCTTCGCCATTGAAATCCACGAGCCATTCTTCGCTCCGTCGGCGGAGAGGATATGTGTGATTTCAAAACCCGGGAGCGTGTCCAATACATCGCCTGGAGCCTCCGAGATGTCAGCGGCGACCACCGGCTTCGACCCATCGCTCGGCCCGTAGATTGCCTTGAGGATCATTAGTCTTTTGCCGCCCGTGGCCGCAATTTCCATCCGCGCGTTTTCTCCAACCTCGCGTGTGGATTTGTCTTCACCGATACTGAATTCCACGGTCAACTTCTTGGGAACTCCCGGGGCGGTATCTCCGAAAAATTCGTTGCTGACTGTGATCGACAGGCTCTCGTCCTTCACGGCGCCCGCGACTTTTTCGGTCACATTGGTCGGATCTTTTATGGCGCCGAAGGCAATGTCCACAGTGGCGAGAGACGCGAAGGCGATTGCCAAAATGGCAAAGTTTGATCGAAACCAGGTCTGAATTTGGGTGGAGGAATGCTTCATGAATATGTTGCTAGGCGATAGGTTAGTTGAAATAGGTTGAGTAGAGAATGAGCCACTACTTCCCTGAATCGACGGCGGCGATGGCCTCTTCGATTAGCTTCTTGAGAACTTCCTCGCTCGGTGTTTCCGACGCGACTCCGTCCCCGGGAATCTCAAGTTTGGACACCCACGCAGCACCATTGATCAGGCATTTGCGGAAGCTGTCGTTAGCGAGATTGTCATGCACGTGCAATCCGGTGAAGCCGAAGCCTCTACCGCCAGCGGGACGCTCGTAGGCCCATGCCATGTGTTGCGGTTTGCCTTCGCTGACGGCCTCGAAAACATCCGGATTGCCGCCACGGTCTGATTTATCTTTGCTGACGGTATTGGCAGGAGCGACCGCTGAGAGAACAGGCGTGACGCCTTTCATCTCTTTTTTGAAACGCATGTGGTAGTACCACTCGTCGCGTAGGGTGAATGGCTTCAGGCCGCGGGCAGTCGGATGCTCGCTGAATGCCTTGAATTCCGGAACCCACCAAGGATTCACTGACCACCCGGTCTCGAAATATCCGCCCATCCAGTCGAGATAGTTTTTCGCAGCGACACCGATGTTGACCTCGACGCCGAAATGGACTGCCATGAAGCCCGCACCTCTCGCTGTTGCCTTCATGATCTGCTCGTCTTTGCCTGCGCGCTCGCCGTGGTTGAGCCCGACAATGATCGCATCCGCCTGTGAGAGATCCTTGGGCCAGTTGTTTGAAGAATACACCACCGCATGCACGTTGGGGTAGGCATCGTGCAAGGCGCGCGCCATCAGAATGAAACCGGCGACAAACTCGTGGTTGCCGCGCGGCCCGTGCGTGCCGGCATCGCCAATGAAGACTATTTTAGTGACAGTGTCAGGTGCTGAGCGCTGAGCCTCGTAGCCGAAGATGTCCCGCTCGGCCGCAGTCAAGGGGATGAGGCTGAAGAGGCACGCGGAGATCGCGAGAAGGATGAGCTGTAAGTGGTGTCCGGTTTTGAAAGGTTTCATGATGAATTTGCTTGGTTGTTGCAAAGGGATGACGATTGCAAAGAGCATGCAACACTTTGCAGTGAATGTTCAATCGAAATCGCTCCGCCTGACGGGGGCGTATTGCGCCCAGTAGAATGACACCGAAGGAATCCTGAAACGGATCGTGGTTAAGGTCGTTGTGTGATTTTTTCTTTACTAGACCAGAGTGGCGATGACATAGTATCGAAACTAATATTTAATAATATTAAAACATCCTCACAGAAGTCGATACTTGTTGCCGCTCTCGTTATTTTTTCCGCCAAATCACTGCTCATGGCTGATATCACAATCTGGCATGGTGCGGGTGGAACGACGACGGATGTGAGTGGCACCATCTATGGCAACTGGACGAGTGCCGGCAACTGGACGAACGGGATAGGCGTTAATAATACTCTAGATGTGGTGATCGATGAAACCACGGAAAATGGCGGCCGGATTCTGATGAATCGAGATGCGGACAACTTCTCGGACAATGAAATCTGGGTCGGCTTTGCGCCAGCGCCATCGAAGGTGGGATCTCTGACGATTAACGGGGGAATTCTCCAGCATCTCGACGGCGCTGGTGCGCACAAGACGTCCAGGATCGGCGATGGCGGCCTCGGTGTGTTGAAGCAATCCGGCGGTATTTGGTATATGAACAAAGGCGAGTTACGCATTGGCAACAACAATAATGCTGGTGGGAACGGGTTGCTCGACATCAGCGGCGGCACGTTTTCGACGTCGGGCGGACTGTATCCGGGAGGGCATGTGATGATCAACCGGAACAAATTGCCGACCTGAGGTGCGACCCGAGGTGAGTTCCGTATCAGCGGCCCGGCGGTGATCGATTTGGGAATCGCAGATACCAATGGAGCGGCGTTGGGGTTCGGGACGGGAGCAGGGTTGCCTCGCAGTTCCTGGCTGACCGTCATCGGCCCGGATGCGACGATCATGATCGACTCTATCCAGATGCGCAATGCAACTAACGGTGCGGATACCAACGTGGTGCGGTTTACTTTTGACGAGACTGGCGTGTCGACGATTCAACTCACGGGTGACTTCGTGTATGACGGTAGCAATGCCACGTCGGTGATTCTTTCCGGGGGGATTTTGGATGTGGATTATACGGGAACAGTGGAGCCGACTGTGGGGCAGAGGTATGATTTGATGACGGGTGACCTGATTCTGAACGACGGCACTTTTTCTCTGGATACAAAAGACGCGGCGAACTGGAGTCTGGCGATTGTCGGGACTGGTGTGCTGGGGGATTCTGAGCAGGATGTGCTGCGGCTGACCTTTCTCGGCGGGCCAATTTTGGGCACGAGGCTGGTGGGCTACTGGCCGTTTTACTTTAATGTCAGCCAGCAGGCTGATCACTCAGGTTTCAAAAATCACGCAACAGCGAACAGTGGCACCACTTCGCGGTGACGATGAGAGATGGCGATGTGGCTTACTATCTGGATGGCGAGCCGGATGGCACGGGCTTGATCCAATATGCGCTGCAGGATTCCGCCCAGCCTCTGCGCATTGGGAACCGAGGTGATCTTTTTACTGACTTTTTGGGACGAATGGATGACGTGGCGATCTTCGATGGTGCGCTTTCGAACGGGGAGATTGCCGAGATCATGGCGGGGGATTTCAGCAACTTCGGTGCTGATCAGGGGGATTTCTCCATCACCAATTTCAGCCGCTCGGGTGATGTCATATCTCTGACTTGGTTGTCCCTTCCAGGGGAAGGATTGCACGATCGTGCGATGTCTGAACGACCGTTTTGTATGTCGCGAGATGCTTAATTATTTCAGAATTAGCTTGCGCCCTCACGATGCGATCGTCATAAGTAGCAATTGGGATAAGAATGATCCACTAACAACATAAACGATGAAAAAACCTATTAATTCTGTGTCGCTCACAAAAGACATTCTCTTACTTGGAGCTGTGGTCGCCATTTGCGCTCCATCTGTGACAATGGCTGTGACACTAACAAACGCCCCTTTTACGATGACGGAACCGGATGGTGACAATGATTCCTTTCTCACAGGTGGATCGGCCAGTGGCGGTGTAGCGACGATTTCACCCGAGATTGGCGGGGAGTTTCCTGCTGTTGGTACAACTTTCGCGGCTCGAATGTCGGAAATTGGGGATTCGATTACGGTTGCGTTCGATGTTGAATTCGGCCAGCAGGTCACAGGGAACAATCGTTCTGATTTCCGCCTGTCTCTTTTTGACACCGTCGCAGGCAGTGAGATGATCGGCATGACTCACCTGGGAGTAAACAACACCCGTAATGACTTCATGAGGTTTCGACTTGATCAAGATCTTACCCCTGGCCAGATCGGTTCAGGCGGCGGCTCCCACACCGGAACCACAGGCAACGTTTTTGCGCCTGGAGGCGAGCCTAACAACGGTGCCTTGTTCAATTTGGGCCTAGTCCACACTTTCACAACAACGGTAACCCGCACCGGAGCTGACACGCTGACCTATTCCAGAACCTGGTCGAATAGCTTCGGAACCTCCAACTTCGATCTCGGGACATACAACGAATTTACCGGAGATATCGAAGGAGTCAACTTCGGTGATGACGGCTGGGGTGGTGGCAACGTGAATCAGTTTAATGGCTTCGCTATTGCACTGACTGTGGATGATCCATTCGTTGGCGCGGGAACCTACACGATCTCTAATTTCTCCGTCAACGGCACACCTGTCCCAGAGCCGACTGCCGGGCTGTTGGGAGTCATGGCCATTGCCGCCGGTTTGTTGCGTCGGCGACGGGCGTGATCGTTGATATTTTTGCTGACTCCGTCTCCAAGCGGGCGCAGAGTTCGCGATCAGTTGTTTGCGGTTTTTTCGCGACTGGCAGCCCATTCGCGTCAGGCTAAGGCTTTAAGTCTTGATTCTATGGGGGATTGACGGATTCTTTTATCTCGGAAAATGTGACGGGGATCAGGGCTGGGCTTGATTCAAGGCCTGGCCTTTTACCAACCTCCAACGTAGCGTTTCGACTTTGAATCCAAGACCAGATTGCCAAAAGCTAATGCACTTATCCAGAGAGTCATTCCCCCCGGAATCCTGAACCTACAAGTGCCAGCGATCTGAAGTGGAGTCGGCAGTGTCCCTGCGATCAAGTGGGGATGATCCCCGCGTGTTGCGCCGCTTATTCTCATTGTTGATGATGCCACCAGCTTTGTGGAGTGTGTGGCGGAGATTTTACAGAGTTATGGTTATGCCACCGAGTTGGTTGACGACGCGGAGAGCGGGCTCCTTTTCGTCGAAGAGGAAAAGCCCTCGCTCATCATGATCGATTCCAACCTTCCCGGCATGCGGGGTGAGCAAGCGGTGAAGCTGATTGGGGGGAAGCGGGCCAATCTCCCCATTATCGGGATGAGCGGGGAGGACTGGACCCTTGAAATGCGGGCTGCCGGGGCAACGGTCTTTTTAAAGAAACCCTTCGAAATTCCCGACCTTCTCAAGACCATTCAAGAGCTCTTAACCTGCCAGCCGAAATCATGAAATCGGTCAGGAAATCCCTGGGGAAGTTTGTGCATCATCTTGCGAAACCGCTTTTTTGAAGTTTCGGTCGCAGGCTTTTTGGCTGCGTTCTGTGCGTTTGCAACAGGCGCTGCAATCAGGAGAAGCGAGCTCAGGGCGAAGATCTTGTATTGAAAAAATGACACCCGGATTCATGCAGCGTTTGTGATTGGTGAAGCAATGCAGCGGTGGGGGGAATGAAAGCTGGAGGTTTCAGCTGCCATTTTTCAGACTGGGAGCGTGATTAAGATTCGGGGGGCGCGGCAGCATAATCTGAAGGGGATCGATTTGGATCTTCCGCGGGGGAAGTTGATTGTGGTGACAGGGGTGAGCGGGAGCGGGAAGTCGTCGCTGGCCTTTCACACGCTCTATGCCGAGGGGCAGCGGCGGTATGTCGAGTCCTTGTCGGTGTATGCACGGCAGTTTTTGGACCAACTGGAGAAGCCGGAGGTGGATTCGATCGAGGGGCTGAGTCCGGCGATTGCGATCGAGCAGCGGAGTGGCGGGGCGAATCCGCGGTCGACGATTGCGACGGTGACGGAGCTTCATGATTTTTTGCGCATTCTCTATGCGGCAGTGGGGACTCCGCACGATCCAGTCACAGGTGAGAAGCTGGAGCGGATGACGACGGGGGACATTGTGAAGAGCCTGTGTGGCCGGGTGGAGGGAACGCGTTTGATTCTGTTGGCGCCGATTGCGACGGAAGGAGATGCAGCGGGGATGATTGCGGATTTGCAACGGCAGGGTTTTGTAAGGGTGCGGATTGGCGGGGAGATTTTGGAGTTGGAGGAGGCCCTGGCGCATTGGCCGGAGGGCAGCGGGGAGATTGAGATCGTCATTGACCGCTTGGTGGTGAAGGAAGGCTTGGATTCGCGCTTGGCGGACAGTGTCGAGATTGCCCTGCGGATTTGCGGGATGGAGGTGCGGGCTTTGGCCCAGGAAAAAGGGGCGAAGGACTGGGAGGAAATTTCCTTTGCGACGAGTTTTCGAAATCCGGTCACGGGTTTTGAGTTACCGGCGCTTTCGGCACGGCATTTTTCGTTTAACTCACACCTTGGGGCCTGCGAGGCGTGTCATGGATTGGGGACGGAGGATTTTTGTGATCCTTTCCTGGCGGTGCCGGACCGGTCGAAATCGATCGCGGAAGGCGCGGTGGCGGTTTGGGCGAAGGGATCGAAGAAAAAGAAGGGTTGGAATCAGCTGCATATCGAGGCGCTCGCGACTCACTTTGGAGTGAGTGTAGATGAGCGCTTTGATTCACTGCCGGAGAAATTTTGTGAGGCTTTGTTTTACGGAACAGGTGGGAAGAAGATCTCAGTGCCGTGGGAGAAGGAGGGGCTGATTGTTCCGTTGAAGAAGGAATTTGAGGGAGTCTGCCGTCAGGTGGAGCGACACTATTTGGAGAGCGAGAGTGACGGGGTGAAGCGGAGCATGGCTCGATTTATGACGTCGCGCGAATGTCAGTCGTGTGGTGGGAAGCGGTTGAAGCCGGAGTTTTTGGCAGTGACTTTATCAGGTGGCGGGAAGGAACTGGGGATTCACGATTTGTGCGGCTTGTCGATTGAGCGGACGCAGGAGTGGTTGTCAGGAATTGAGATTTCACAAGATCGGGCGGTGGCGATGAAAGGGGTGGTGACGGAGTTGCGGAAACGCCTGTCTTTTCTGTTAGAGGTGGGCTTGGGCTATCTTTCGCTGGATCGGGGCAGTAGCACGTTGTCGGGCGGAGAGTTTCAGCGGGTTCGTTTGGCGACCCAGTTGGGATCCGGATTGGCGGGGGTGCTCTATGTCTTGGATGAGCCGAGCATCGGCTTGCATCCGCAGGATAACGAGCGCTTGATCGGGGCTTTGCTGAGACTGCGTGATGCCGGGAATACGGTGGTGGTGGTGGAGCATGACGAGGCCATGGTGCGGGCGGCGGATCAGGTCGTGGAGATCGGGCCGGCGGCGGGTGCACATGGGGGTGAGTTGGTGGGACAGGGGACGCCGGATGAGATTGCGAAGTTGGATACCGCGACGGGAAGGTGGTTGAGCCGGGCGTCGGAGGAGGTCTCGAGTCACGAGCGGAAGTCATCGTGCGAGTTGCGAATCATCGGCGCGACAGAACACAATTTGAAAGGGGACACTGTGACGATACCACTGGGGCAGTTGGTAGGCGTGACGGGGCCGAGCGGGAGCGGAAAGTCAACCTTGATTGACAAGATTTTGCGTCGGGCCTTGGCTCGAACTTTTCATCGGGCCAAGGACGTTCCCGGGAAGTATGAGAAGATCGAGGGGATGGAGTTTCTCGAAAAAGTAGTGGTGGTGGATCAGAGTCCGTTGGGGAAAAGTCCGCGTTCCAATCCGGCGACTTATTCGGGTGCCTTTGATTTGATTCGTGATTTGTATTCGCATTTGCCGCTGTCGCGTCAGCGGGGATACAAGGTGGGGAGGTTTAGTTTTAACGTGAAGGGAGGACGTTGTGAGAAGTGTCAGGGCGGGGGCGCGATTCGGATTGATATGCACTTTTTGCCGGACGTTTGGGTGAACTGCGAGGCGTGCCAGGGGAATCGGTATAATCGTGAGACGCTGGATGTGCGCTATAAGGGGAAGAGTATTGCGGATGTCCTCGAGATGACGGTGGAGGAGGCCCGGGAGTTCTTCGGGCCGGTTCCAAAGCTGAGTGCGATCATGAATGCGCTTTACGATGTGGGCCTGGGATACGTCGAGCTGGGGCAGTCGGCGAATACCCTTTCGGGTGGAGAAGCTCAACGGGTGAAGCTGGCATGTGAGTTGGCGAAATCGACGCCGGGTCACACCTTGTATCTTCTCGATGAACCGACAACGGGGCTGCACTATCAGGATGTGAAGGTTCTGTTAGAGGTGCTTCTTCGATTGCGGGATGCGGGGCATTCGCTCGTGGTGGTGGAGCACAATCTGGATGTCATCGCGGCTTGCGATCATCTGATCGATCTTGGTCCGACCGGTGGGGAAGAGGGTGGTTACGTTGTGGCGGCGGGGACTCCTGCAGCGGTGATGAAGGTCAAGAAATCCGCGACGGGGCGGGCGTTGAAGTTGATGTAGGGAGGCATGGCGCTTGGAAAGCGCCGCCGCGGGAAGAAGGTGAAGAATTCATCGAATCCGAAGCTGGGCCAGATCGAGCCGAGGATGGGGACCTTCTTGTCCCCGATTTGACAGTGGCCGGTGATAATCCCTTCCTGGCAGCACCAGATGAAAGCTTCGCAGAGGAGCTTCATCGGGAGAGGTTTGGCGGATCCCATGAGGCCAGCGGAAGCGGTGTGATAGCCGCCGGGCATACCGAGGTCCTTGCACTCGGAAGTGGTCCAAAAGTAAGGGCAGCGCCAATAGCACAATCCCCCTTCTGCGACCAGTTCTGTTCGTTCGATATCATGAATCATCTCAAGCGCGCGGTCGGAGTCGCTCATGGTCACCAAGCCCTCCTCTTCCATTGCCAAAAATCGCCACATCGCACCGGGATTGTGATAGAGGGATGACGACGCCATGAGATAGACTTCGCAGCCCGCCTCGACGAGGTCGGGAATCAGGAAAGATAAGTCGTTGGCGAGGTAAACCCGATAGACCAAATCCGGGCGAATCGTTGCCAAATGCCGGGCCGCTTCGAAGACCGGTTCGACGTAGTGCTCCCAGGGATTTTCGAAGCGGGACGAAAGACCGCTCTCGCGAGGGTTCTGCATGATCGCCCTTGTAGGCTGGGGATATTCAACCTCCCCCATGCTGGCTGGTTTCCAAAAAAGACTGGTGGCCACGACATGATCGACCTTCCGTTGATTGTGGATCGAGGCGATTCTAAAGTGCTGATTCAGAGCCTCTTTTTCTTGCAGGGTCGCATCGTTTTGGTAGCGTTCCACCATGTCATCATCCATCACCGGAAAAATATCAGTCCAACTCATAAAAATTCTTTGACAGGATCGTTTTTTTTTTTTTGCAGACTGCAAGCGAATCAAAAATAAATTATGAGTTTAACGAGAAGATCATTTATTAAGAAGAGTTCTTATTCAGCCGCAGCCGTAACGATTTTGGGGGCTGGGGTGGGGCTGGCTAACACGACAACTTCAGGCTTCTATATAGTTCTCGTTTCGGTTTACACTGATCCTGACGCATTAGATGATTTCAATAATCACCTAGGGGATCACCACAAGATTGTGAAAGTTACTTACAATAACGGCCACGGTACGGCCATAGCGAGGGTGAAAATCACCTTGCATTGGGCTGGTGCCGATCCTGACTCCGATGAAGTGATAGATATCGCTTGCCCGGAATCTGGTAATCAGCGGTCCGTGACCCAAAAAGTAGTGTTGGACCCCGGTTACCATTCATTGAGCAAAAGTCATCAGGCAATTGAATGAGCAACTTATTGTCAACCACTAGTCGCCGAAACTATCGATCGAAAGCTTTGCTGATCGGAATTGGTTTTTGTGGTATTTATTACGGTGTTACTGTTGGCGAGAACAATGAGAAACTCCGGCCATTTGGTATTACCGAATCTAAATCCGACGACGAGGAACTCAATATAGACCATGAGAAAATGAGGGGATCGTTGCTTTTTTCTCGGGACCGTCTTGGCACCCCAGATGATGAAGTTGAACTGAGCGAATTGATATCCTCCAGTCTAGTTAAGTATGGTAATGTCCGGGAGTGGCCTGCCTCAAAGGCGATTGAGGTCAATATTTTGGTTAGGGACTACTTATCTAAAAACAGTTCGGTTGCCGAAGTGGCTGATCTTCTTGAAAAGAGTGAGTTAGTTTTCAACAAGAACGCAGGAGCCCAGCATCTCCTGGTGATTGCATCTATTGATTGTTTTGGTAAGTCAGCAACTGAAATAATTGGGAAAGTTGCCCAAAATTCTGCCTTTTTAGGAGAATGGTGTGCTCGACTTTTGAAGAAGGAGGGGATAATTGTTTTTCCTGATATCGTTCCATTCTTGGAAGCAGTACCACGACTCTCGACGAGACGTCGGATTGTGAGAGATCTTTTGTCGACTGTGGTCGCCGCCCCTGATTACGACCCGAGCCAATTGGCAGACCTTGAGGGGTTTTGGACCAAAAATTTCGGTGATGGTTTCGAAAAGGAAATGGTGTCGGTGTATGCAAGTGAGATGGGTGGTGAGGAGGTGGATTTGCTAGTCAGGGATTTCGTTGATGGAGGTGCCAAGGGGTTCACGCCTGAGCAACTCACCCAGCTTAAAACTCTTCTAGTTATGAATCCAAAGCTACTTTCTAAGACTGGTCCAAACTTTTCGGAGGAAGGATTCCCGGCAGATGACCGGCTTGTGGCGAAGGCGCTAGCGGGATGGATTTCCACAGATGCTCAAGGTTCGGTAAAATGGTTCAATCAGCGTTCGATCCAATGGAGGTTGAAATTTCTGACAAATGAAGTTGGGCAGTTTCCGGCGCGCTTTGCGCAGTCAGCTCTGGCTAGTTTTGCTGATGCCAAGGCCGATAGGGCTCCGATCCATTTATTGGAAAAGCTAGCTATTGATGCGATTCAAGGAGATCCTTTGGAAACAATAAATACCGTTAAAATTTTGGGGGAATCCGGGCATATTTTCTCATGGGAAAACATTTTAGAAAGTCTTCCTGATTTAAGTGGAATAGCAAAAAAAGAAGAAATAGTTGATAGTTTGCTAAGCAGCGTTGTTGATAATGCGGAGGCCGTTGGCTCTCTGGCGAAATGGCTGGCAAAAGATTCTCCTGAATTCGCGATCGACTGGATTACGAAAAATATCGATTCAAGAGAAGTCAGCAAGGAAGCCAGAAATCAGGTTATTACCTATTGGGCCCAAAATGACCCTCCGTCGGTTCTTCGATGGATGGAAGAAACGTCAAGTTTGTTGGACAACAAGTTGGTAAAAGATCTAGGGAATCAGCTCGCCCAGTGGAACTGGAAAGATGCTCTCGAATGGGCGAGAGGATTACCCGAAGAGGATGCGTCGTCTGGCATATTTGCGGTCTTAAGTACTGGGGTTGTTCCACCGAATGAAGCTGTGGTAATTATAAATTCGCAACTTGAGGCGGCAAATCATGGAGGCTCGGGGTTGGTGGCAGCTGCGAGAATAGTTGGCAGCCAACTTGGGATAACTGATCCAAAGCAAGCTGTTAATTGGGCTGGCACCTTGAAGTCGGAGGAAGTCCGGGATGCGGTAATCGAGGAAATTATGGGAGAGTGGACCAAGTGGGATCCTCATTCCGTTGCGTTCTGGATCAATGAAGGGAACACAGTTAGTGATGATGCCATTAGAATGCTTGCTATGGAAATTCCAGGGGATCCAGCGACCGCGATTGTTTGGGCGATGACCATGAAAGAAGGAAACACCGCTCGAGACACCGCATTGAAAATTCTACAAAGGGAAGGAGATCTGAATGCTTCATCAGTGGAAAGTATTCTGAACGAAGCTCAGCTCCCTTTGGAGCAGAGAGAGGCAATCCTAAGACAGATAAAAGAATGAGAACAAATATGGCAATGGTCCAAAAATTCTTGGTTGGGTTGGTTGTGTTTGTCGTCGGAGTTCTGATCGGTCTGCTGATTTCCGGGGAAAGAAGAGGTGGGGTTCAAGACAATGGATTACCTCGGTTATCATCACGGGAACAAGGATCTGCGGGGCTAGCAAATCGCCACGATTTCAACTCGATTAGGAGGGCAGCCCTATCTGAATCCGAAACCCAGAAATTACTTCTTTCGCTAGAGTCTAAGGAAATATCAGGAATCCTTGGTGATTACTTCAGCCGTCCGTATCTGATGGGGGAGGATAGGAAGGTGTGTCTGAAATTAATGTCTCTGTGGGCTGAGTCCAACCCAGTCGAATTTTTCGCGTGGTGGAAGCGTGAGGGATTTCCACTACTTGAAGTAGGAGCTGGGCCTGATTTGTTGTTGGCGATGGCTGGAACAAATTCTGAGATCGCTCTCGCAAGTATTGAGGAGCTCCCAGCTGAGGCAATTTCAGCAAAATCGAGAGCATTTGAAAAAATGGTATTCAGACTGGAGGCTGACCAGTTTGTAAGGGCCTTAGAGTTAGGACAACGTTTAGACTCTGGTTTAGGTCCGTGCAGCAATTTGCTAATCGGACATTTTTTTCATGAGGAGCCGGATATGGTAATGAAGGCAATCTTGGAAATGCCAAACCCGAAGGACCGTGACACCCTGCTTCTTGGTCATGCGGAGGTGCTTCATCAGATATTGCCTGGGAAACTTGAAGAAATTATTGGAGATCGAAGTATTTCTCAGAACGTGAGGACGTCCCTTGCGATGAACTTGGCGAGGGTGGAGGGTGTTGGGGATCCTAAAAAAGGGTTGGCTCTTTTGAATCTTGTTGATAATCCAGCTTACCGAAATGGGCCACGGTGGACAATTTATAAAGCGTGGGCATCGCAAGATCCTCAGGGTGCCATGGAATGGGCGAGAGGGCTTCCAGATGGACCGGAGAAATGGACCGCGTATAATCAAGCCGCAATAACGAAAATTAAGGACAACCCAGATACGATGGGTGAAGTCTTGAACGAATTGCCATCAGGAAATTTGCAGCGTGCGTTAATACGTGGGATGGTTTTCCAAATGGATGCGGATGCTTTTAAAGAAAATTCGACGATTATCGAAAGAATCGACGATGCGAAGTTGAGAAAGGAAGCAGAGTTTGTTGCATTTTCTCGATATGTATCAACAAATCCCCAGGAAGCGATTCTCCAAGCAGCTATCAATTTGGATGCATTTAGTGTTGATGGAAGAATTCAAGAAGCTTTTGAGGCTCTTCCCCAGCAAGCAAATGATGCCTCTAATATCATAGCAAGCATGCCAGAGGAAAGCCGAGAGATATTTGCGAAAGCCTGGCTTACTCGAAGTGGAGTTTTAGACGGAGAGATCAGCGATAATCCGGTCATGCAATTAGCCGATATTGCAGGCAATTAGAACAATTTCTTTGGGGATTGCCCCCAACTTTAAACACTCAAATCTATACTGTGACGGATTCAGGAATCCAAACGTTTCAGAGGTTTGTTGTTCTTTGCGCAAATCTCAAACGTCGTCCTGATCGGCGGTTTGTCATCGAGAATACTCTTCCGGAAGTATATGGGGTTCCAGTCTCTTTCTTTGAGGCGGTGGACGGGGCAATGATCCCCGAATGGAAGTTGGCGCGTTTTCCCCCGGAGACGACGGCTTCGGGGTATGCGGTGCGGTTGACGAAGCGCTTGGCGTTGCGGCGGTTTTTACAGTCGGAGGAATCGCATCTTGTCTATTTGGAGGATGATGTGGTGGTGACGGAGGACTTTGATGACACCGTGGCGGAGGCGATGCGGCGGGATCATGAGGTGGTGTTTTTGGGAGGAGGTCATCATACCCCGCCGGAGGGTGAGGGGCGGTGGAGGAGATGTCGGAAGACCTTTAATAATCACGCCTTGCTTTTGAATCGGGTGGGCGCGCGGAAGTTGTTGAGGATTTTGGGGACATGGACAGAGGCGTGGAGTGACCGGGAGTTGCAGGCCGCAATGGGTCGTGGGGCGATTGACGCTTGGTGCGTGGATCCGTGGGTGGCTTTTCAGCGGGCGACGAACAGCGATAATTGGGGGAATTTGGACTGTGTGGAATTGGGGCAGATTGCGCCACCGATGATGCTGCCGGATGATCTGGCGGTGCTGGATGCGGCGTTGAATTTTTCCAAGGTGGTTTTGGAGTATGGCAGCGGGGGAGCACGTTGCACCTCGGTTCGAGGTTGAAAGATTGGGGGCGGCTGGTGAGCATCGAGCATAGCCGGGAGTGGTATGAGAAGGTGAGCGGCTTGCTGGCGGATCACAATCTGCCCGTGGAGTTGATTTTGAAGGAGCCGATGCCTCTGCGAGGGGGTGATGGTCCGTGGCGCTTTCTGCCGGGGCAGATGACGGGCTATGTGGAAGCGCCCTTGGGAATATTTGAGGAAGGGGAGGTGCATTTGGTCTTGGTGGATGGCCGGGAGAGGATCGCGTGTGCCCTGGCGGTGAGGAAGATTCTCAAGCCGGGAGGGCTTTTGATGAGTCACGATTTTGGGGGGCGGGCGCGCTATCGTGACAGGTTGCCGGAGCTGTTGGTGGACTATGAGTACCTCTTTGAGAGTCCGATGAGGGAAGGAGATGATCCGATGGGGCTTGCGGTGTTTCGGCGAAGAAGTTGAGGAGGCGGAGGGGGCAGAGGCTAAGAGCCTCTGCTACGGTTTTTTTTGGAAGAGGTAGTGGGAGACGATCCATTCGTCTCCTTCGCGGTAGCCCCAGAGTTCGGCGCAGGCCATGAAGAAGCAGCGCCACCAGACCCACCATTGTTTGGCGTTTTCCTCGCCGTAGGTTTCGGCGATGAGGGGTTTCAATTCGTCGCTATTGGCATCCATGCGGGTGAGCCAGGCTTCCGAGGTTTTTTGATAGTGGGTGCCGCTGACGTGCCAGTGGTTTTGGATTCTGAGGTCGCGCTGGAAGTAGAGGAGGAGGTCGTCGGAGGGCATTTGGCCGCCGGTGAAGAAGTAGCGGGCCATCCAATCGTCCTCGCTTTGGGCTTCGTAGTGGTAGGCGTATTCGCGGTGGGTGAAGATGTGAACGAAGAGGGTGCCGCCGGGCTTGAGCCAGGTGGAGATGCGTTGAAGAAGTTGGTCGTAGTTCTTCATGTGCTCGAACATTTCGACCGAGACGACACGGTCGAAGACGGCGGGGCCTTCGCCTTCGTAGGAGATCATGTTGACCGTTTTGATTTCGACATTGGTGAGGCCGCGTTCTTTGGCCTGGCCCTCGATGTGTTCGCGCTGGGTGCGGGAGTTGGAGACCGCGGTGATTTGGGAGTCGGGGAATTCCTTGGCCATCCAGAGGGTGAGTGATCCCCAGCCGCAGCCGAGTTCGAGAATGCGGTCGCCGTTTTTGAGCCCGGCACGTTCGCAGGTGAGCTTGAGCATGCGGGCTTCCGAGGTTTCGATATCGCTGACGCCGGGATCCCAGTAGCCGGAGCTGTATTTCATGTGAGGCCCGAGGACCTTGTTGAAGAAGGCGGTGGGAAGCTCGTAGTGTTGCTCGTTGGCTTCGTCGGTGGCGATGGCGATGGGGCTGTTCTTGAGCTCCTCGACATGCTTCATGATGAGCTGCTGGCGACCTTCGCAGTCGAGTTTCTCGAAAGGGGCGAGGGTGCCTTTGAGACGTGAGCGAATGCCGATGCGGATGAGGGCATCGGGGATGAGGTCCTTGGCGAGGAGGTCGTCGATGTTGATCATGATGATTTTTTGGGAAGGGGGATGAAGGGACTGGTGGTGCGTTGGTAGTCGCGATAGGCGTCGCCTTTTCGTTTTACGGCGGAGGCTTCGGTCGGCGGAATGCCGGTGACTTTGAGCAGAAGGAAGGTGATGATGGCGGGGGCGTAGAAAGTGGTCCAACCGCAGGCCGAACCGCAGGCGAAGAGGAAGATGCCGATCCAGATGACCATTTCGAAAAAGTAGTTGGGATGGCGGGAGTAGTTCCAGAGTCCATCCTGACAGACCGAGGTGGAGCGGTTGTCGCGTTTTTTAAACTGTGACATTTGGTGGTCGGCGAGAATTTCTCCGGTGATGCCGATGAGGGCGACGGTGAGGCCGAGGGTTTCGAAGAGTCCCCAGGGTGAGGAGTCGCGGGCGATAAAAAAGTAGGGAAGGGCGAGGAGGAGGACCGAGATGGCCTGGGCTTGGAAAAACCAGAAGAAGGAGCGTGTTTCGCGGCCTTGCCAGATTTCGCGGAGCTTTTGGTAGCGTGAATCTTCCTCGGGATGGTGTTTGCGGATGCGCTTTTGAAGGTGGTAGGCGAGGCGTCCGCCCCAGATGGCGGCGAGGGTTCCAGCGGCGATGCGCTTGGGGACATCGCCACTGCCGAAGATGGCGTAGAGGATTCCGGCGAGGCCGATCCAGGCGGCCCAGAGAGCATCGACGAGGGAGTAGTTTTTGATTTTCGTGCCGAACCACCAGCCTGCGATGAAATCGAGAATGACGAGAGCGACGACGACTGCGAGAAGGATGAGGTCGTTCATGCGGTGGCTTCCTTTCGCTTTTGAATTCGGTTGGCGGCTCCTTTGAGAAGGGGAAGGGTGATGGCCCGGACGATGAAGACGAGGGGGATGGCGACAAGAACCCACGCGACGACGCCGTGCCAGGCGGCGAGCCAGTAGTCCTGTGCGAACTGCGAGGGGCTGGCGAAGAATTCCTTGAGTAAAGTCGGGATGGAAGCGGTGATGGGGTCTGCGCCATGGATCCACTGTCCCATTTTAATGAAGGGCAGGATGAGGGCGAGGTGGGCGGCCCAGAGGGTGTGGCAGACGACCTGGATGACGGGTTGGTTGAGCTTCCAGTAAGAGGCAGCGGCAAAGCAGACGAGAGAGGTGGTGCCCATGATGGGGAAGATGCCAAAAGCGCAGCCGACCGCGATGGTCCAGGCGATCTTGTCGGCACTGATTCCCTGGGTGAGCTGCTTGAGGATGGGGTGGATGAACCACCGCTTCCACCAGGGCGCTTGTTTGTCCTCGATTGTGTTCACGCCATGAGAGCGGGATTATTGGGGCGCGTGTAAACGGCCTGAACCACGGAAATATTGCGGGTCGCAAAACCGGCCTCGCAGTATTTGAGGTAGTAGTTCCAGGTGCGCATGAAGGGTTCGTCGAAACCGAGCTTGAGGAGAGCGTCGCGCGAGGCGTTGAAACGTTGATGCCAGTTTTGGAGGGTGCGGACGTAGAAGGCACCGAAGTCTTCGAGGTCGTGGAGGAAGAGGTCGCCGGTTTTGACGAGGACGTCGTTGACGCGGCCGATGCTCATGAGGAGGGAGCCGGGGAAGATCACTTTTTGGATCCAATCGACACCTTTGGTGAGGCTCTTGTATCGGTTGTCGGGGACGGTGATCATTTGGAGGGCGAGGATGCCATCGGGTGCGAGGACCTCGTGGCATTTGGCGAAGAAGGACTCGTGAAATTTATCGCCGACGGCCTCGATCATTTCGATGGAGACGATCTTGTCGAACTGGCCGGTGATGTGGCGGTAGTCCTGAATGCGGATTTCGATTTGGTCTTCGAGTCCGGCTTTGGTGACGCGTTCACGGGCGAACTTGGCCTGCTCTTCCGAGATCGTGACGCCGGTGATCTTGACCTTGTGATGGGTGGCGGCGTGGACCGCGAAGCCACCCCAGCCGCAGCCGATCTCGAGAACGTGATCGCCGGGCTTGAGTTGAAGTTTGCTACAAAGAGCTTCGTACTTCGCGCTCTGGGCGCGGTCGAACTCCTGATCTGGCTCCTCGAATTTGGCGCAGGAATAGGTCATGGTGGCATCGAGCCAGAGGGAATAGAACTCGTTGCCGAGATCGTAGTGTTCCGAGATATTGCGTCGGCTGTTTGCGACCGTGTTGGCGCGTTTGAGGTGGCGGAACCAGTTGACCACTTTGAGGAGGCCGACGCCGGGGAGTTTATCGGATGAAGTGTCGGCGCCTTGAAGGGCGTGCATGTTGAGAATGAACCAGGAAATGACGGCGCGGATGTCGGGGGTGTCCCAGAGGCCGTCGGTGTAGGCTTCGCCCATGCCGATGTTGCCGTAGAAGGCGCACTTCTTGAAAAACTCGGCAGCGTTGTTGATGGTGACCCCGGCCGAGACCGGAGCGGAGGGGTCGCCGAAGTGGCGGGCTGATCCATCCGGATAGGTCATCACGAGATGACCTTGCGGCATCCGGTTGAGGAGTCCGACGACCATCTTTTCGGCGAGGCCGTGCTTAATGGGGAGGGTTTGTGTGCTCATGGGATTTGGTAAGTGAGGAGTGAGGGCGCAGGACGCCGGTCTGAGATTCGGGCAGGGAGGCTTTGGCGAAGTGCGGGACTTTTCGGACCCAGAGCTTGAGGGCTTGCCAGTAGATCATGACAATGATTTTGAGAGAAAGAAGTGGATACTTAAATGCGAACCAGAGGAGGCGGGAGGCGGTGAGGGGGCGGGCGCGACCTTGGATGCCGGAGACGAGGGAGACTTCGCCTTCGCTGAGGTTGTTGATTTTGACAGCGAGTTTGTCGTCGGGGAGACCGAGATTGAAGTCGAAGGAATCGCGGACGTCGGAGAAAGGGGAGACGTAGAATTCCTTGGGGACGGTTTTTTGCCAGGCGTCGGGCCTTTGTTGATCAACGAGATAGAGCTTCATCTCGCGGTAGGTGTTAACAACCTCGGCAACGGCGAAAAGCGGGGTGCCATCGGGGTTGCTGAAGTAGAAAAATGAGACGGGATTAAAGCTGTATCCAAGGACGCGGGGGAGGGTGACGAGTTCGACGCGGGCGTCGGAGGGGAAGTCGATCTTCTGTTCGGTGAGCCAGGCGAAGAGGTTGGCTTTAATACCGCCGGGGTGGCCGAGGTCGATGTGATCGTGGTCGTGGAGTGAGAAGAGATTGAAGCGATTGAGCCCTAGGAAGGTGACTTTTGGGAGTTCGTCGAGATCGACCTTGAGCATGAAGACGCGGTAGTCGAAGCGTTTCTGCATTGGCTTGAGTCGCCGGTGCATGACATCACATTCGTAAAGGCAGGAATTCATGACAGGAGCGGTTTGCCGAGGATAGATTCGCAGAGGCGGACGGCGGACCAGAGGCCGTCTTCGTGGAATCCGTTGCGTTGCCACGCTCCACAAAAGTAGCGACCGGTCTTGGCGGCGTTGAGTTCGGGGATGCGGTCCTGGGCGGCGATGGCTGCGAGATCGAAGAGGGGGTGTTCGTAGTCGAGTTCGCGAATGATTTTGGATTTGGAGATCGAGCGGGAGGGGTTGATGGAGACGAAGAAATTTGCCCTGGCGGTGGCGCCCTGAAGATTGTTCATCCAGTAGATCGTGGAGTGGCGGTCGCCTTCGATGAGGTAGTTCCAGGAGGCCCAGCAGCGGCGGTTTTTAGGCATGAAGCTTTCGTCGGTGTGGAGGACGGCTTTGTTGGGTTGGTAGTGGAAGGGGGTGAGGAGTTCCTGCTCAAGGGGAGTAGGTGAGGAGAGGAGTTTGAGCGTTTGATCGCCGTGGGCGGCGCTGATGACGAGGTCGAAGGAATCGCGGTGGCCGCTGGCGAGAGTGACGGTGTTATCGGGAGAGATGGAAGTGACGGGGTCGCCCTGGCGAATGCGGTCGGCGAAGGGGGTGGTGAGGCGCTTGACGTATTCCTTGGAACCTCCGGTTACGGTGCGCCATGGGTGTTGGGTGTCGAGACCGAGAAAGCCGTGATTGTGCCAGAAGCGCATCAAGGTGATGGCTGGAAATTGAGCGATGTTCTCCGGTGGGCTGGACCAAACGGCGGCGGCCATGGGGGCGAGATACCAGTGAAGGAAATCTGAACCGTAGCCGCGGAGGGCTACGTATTCGGCGAGGGTAAGGTGGGAGTGTTGCGGGTTCTTAAGTTCCTCGACCGTCTCCTTGTTGAAGCGGTTGATTTGGAGAAGCATCTTCCAAAATCGCGGACGGAGGAGGTTGCGTCGCTGGCCAAAAAGAAGGTTGAGACTGCCACCATTGAACTCGAGATTTTCGCCGGTGTGCTGGACGCTGAAGGACATTGAGGTTGGCTTGGTGGCAACGTCGAGGTCAGCGAAGAGGCGGGTGAGGAGTGGGTAGGTGACTTCGTTGTAAACCATGAAGCCGGTATCGATGGGATCATCGCCTGCCATCACGGTGTGGGAGTGTCCGCCGATGCGATCGTCCTTCTCGAAGAGGGTGAGATCGTAGTCGTGTTGAAGAAAGTGGGCGCAAGCAAGACCTGAAATTCCGGTGCCGATGATGGCCACTTTTCTACGAGTGAGATCGCTCATGATCGGGTGTCTCCTTCTTCGATGATTTGTTGTGGAACGGGACGGAGATCCCAGATGATGCCGAGCCAGGAAAGGACTTTTAGCCCGAGGTAGGTGGGGTCGATTTCGTGAGGGCGGAAGCCTTGTCGGGTGGAGTGAGGGTAGCGATGGTGGTTGTTATGCCAGCCTTCGCCAAGGGTGATGATGGCGAGGAGGAATGAGTTGCGGCTGTCGTCTTCGGTCTCGTAGCGACGCTTTCCCCAGACGTGGGCGAGGGAGTTAATGAAAAGGGTTCCGTGAAGGAGAACGGTGGTGCTGATGAAGAAGGTCCACACGAAAAATTGTCCCATCGTGACGCCGAGTGAGGGCGCGAAGGCCTCAAGGAGGGCGCCAATTCCGAGCATGGCGAGTCCATAGAGGAGAGGGACGATTTGGTCGAAGCGATTGATGAAAACGAGCTCAGGGAACTTTTTGAGATCGGGAATGCTTTCGTAAGCGGTGGGGAAGTTTTTCATCGAGGTTAGCCAACCGATGTGTGACCAGCCAAAGCCGTGTTGGACGGGCGAGTGAACATCGACTTCTTCGTCGGAATGTTTGTGGTGGTGTCGATGGGTGGCGGCCCACCAGAGAGGACCACGTTGCATCGAGCTGTTGCCGAGGACGGCAAAAAGAAACTGGCCAAGGCGCGATGTCTTGAAGGTGCGATGGGAAAAGTAGCGGTGGTAGAAGCCGGTGATCGCGAACATGCGGACGAGGTAGAGAAGGATGGCGGCGACAAAGACAGTGGCGTTGATTCCGACCCAGAAAACGGCAAGGCAGCCGAGGTGGAGAAAAATGAAAGGCAGGGTGCGTTCCCAATTGACCTTATCCGGCAGGTCGGCGGGATTGGGTGCTTCCTCACGCCGGTAGTCCGAATCAAGCCATTGGCCGATCACCCTGAAGGTTGTGGCAAAAATGCCTTGCTGGGAATTCAGGGAAGACGGCATGTGAGGTGGAATACGAAAAATGTGAGGTGGCGGATGTTACTTCATGCGGTTGCGAATGATCGAGATGAATCCGCCTACAATCGGAATCTGGCCGTAGATATTTTTTCCGGAGTCCCAAAAATCCTGGTGGAAGGCGACCTGGCCGTCTTCGTTGAAGCGGACCTGGCTCATTCCGACAGAGTGAATGGGTGTTCCGCCACCCAGTTTGGGGGCACTGAAGATCATTTTCCAGCGAATATAGTGGTCAGGGCCGGAGCGGGCCTGGTCGAGGATTCGGACCTCGAAGCCGGTCATCGTTTCGGCGGTGGCGAGGAAGTATTTTTTGATCTCCTCCGGGCCATAGTGCGTGACGATGGTATCGTCGAGATAGGCCTCTGGCGCGTAGGCCTTTGCGGTATTTTGTTTGATGTAATCCTTGTTGCCAACGTTCTTCAGGAAGTCGGTAAAGGTGGTAATGGCCGCTGCTTCTTCGGGTGTTCCGGGGGCGGGGCCCTGCTCGCCCGCTTGGGCCATCGCTTTTTCGTAGGTTTTGACCAAATCTTCCGAGCTATTGGGTTCGGTAGAGGACTTAAGGATGACCCCGAGTAAAACCAGCGAGAGGAGCGCCCCCGCGATGAAGGTGGTCAGAGGGTGTAGGAGATAGGCAGTCATTTACTTTCGTATCAATCGTGCCAGATCATGGATACGCAAGCGGGAATCCTCGTTGGGGCAATGGGGATGCTCTTACCAAGGAGTCATGCCACCGTTGACGTGGAGAGTCTGGCCGGTGATGAAGCTGGATTCCTCAAGGGCGAAAAATTTGACGGCGTTTCCGATATCGGCGGGCTTGCCCCAGCGACCGACGGGGATCTTGGCGAGGTAGCTCTCTTTGTCTTCGGCGGGGTCATCGGCGTGGCGTTCGACGGGGATCCAGCCGGGAGCGACCATGTTGACGGTGATTCCGAAGGGAGCGAGTTCGCCGGCCATGGAGCGGGACCAACCGATTTGACCCCCTTTGGCGGCGACGTAGGCGGAGAAATTAGGGACTGAGGCGGCGTAAACTTCAGAGGTGATGTTAATGATACGCCCCCATTTTTTTTCCTTCATGCCGGGGAGAGCCGCCTGGGTGAGGAGGAAGGGGCTGATGACGAAGAAGTCGAGCATGCTGCGATAGAGGTCTTCGTCGTATTGCTCGATGGGAAGCTGGGGTTGGGCCGGAGTGGCATTGGGGACGATGATGTCGACGGGCCCAAGTTCGTTCCCGGCTTGCTCAATGAGGCTGCGGACTTCAGATTCCTTGGAGACATCGGCCCGAATGGCGATGGCTTCTCCTCCCTTGGCGATGATTTCACGGGCGATTTCTTCTCCCCGGGCGATATTGTTGAAGGCGTTGATGACGACTTTTGCTCCTGCGTCTGCGAGTGCTCGGACGACGCCTGCGCCGAGGCCTTTGCTGCTTCCGGTGACGAGGGCGACATGGCCATTCAGTGAGTTGTCTTTCATGAAGAAGGTGATTAATTGCGGAGAGTTGGTCGGGGGGAAGAAAATACCCGGATTTCTTTGGAAACTTTCACGCCGCAGTGCACGTTGTGTTAGAGATGCTAAAATCGAGAGGAATCGTTTTAACAGCCTTGGTCCTTTTTTCGGGAGGCTTGGTAGCAGAGGAAATCACCTCCGGAGATCGGCATTTCTTTGAAGAAAAGGTTCGGCCGATTCTGGAGGAGAATTGTTTGAAGTGTCATTCCGAAGCGGAAAAAAAGCGCAAAGGGGGGCTTCTTTTGGATCGCAAAGCCGGGTGGGTCGAAGGTGGCGATAGCGGCGAGTCGGTGCTCAACCTGAAGAATCCGGAAGAGAGTTTGTTGATCAAGATGGTCGGCCATGATCCGGATTACGAGGCGATGCCGCCGAAGAGCAAGTTGGCACCGGACGAGATCGAGACCCTATTCGAGTGGGTAAAGATGGGCGCTCCTGATCCACGTGCCGAGGCGATGGGCGAATTGTTGGAGCAAAAGGTGTTCAATTTAGAGGAGCGGAAGAAGTGGTGGTCTCTTCTGCCGTTGACGAGAGTGGTGGTTCCGGAGGTGGGGGATCAAACTTGGCCGCGAACGGATGCGGATCGATTTCTCCTGGCCAAGCTTGAAGAGAAGGGGTGGGAGCCGGCCGGGCCTGTCGAAAAGGGGGCATTGTTGAGGCGGGCGAGCTTTGCGTTGACCGGGTTGGCTCCGACGGTGCCGGAACTCGAGGGCTTTCTGGCGGATGACCGGGAGGATGCCTACGAGCGCGAGGTTGACAGGCTGTTGGCATCGCCGCATTTTGGGGAGCGCTTTGCCCGCCATTGGATGGATGTGGTTCGCTATGCGGATTCCAAGTCCTTCGAGCAGGACTACACGATTTCATTTGCCCACCGGTATCGTGATTACTTGATTAGAGCGTTTAATGCTGACGTTCCATTCGACCAGTTTGTGAAAGAGGCCTTCGCAGGTGATCTTTTGTCCCGGCCAAGGGTTCGCGAAGGGATTAATGAGTCGGTGATCGGGCCGGGGTTTCTTTTGTCGACCGATGGTCAACATGGACCGCCTGATCTGCACGGAGATGAGGCACGGGTCTTTGATGACATGATCAATACCGCGGCGGTGGCATTTCAAGGCCTCACGGTTTCGTGCGCCAAGTGTCACGATCACAAGTTCGATGCCATCACGACGGCGGACTATTATTCGATGTATGGGATGCTTCGGAGTTCGCGATTGAACTACTCAAGTATTCGGGCTTTTGATGAGAGTCACCGTCAGGCGATTTCGGAATTGAAGAATGCGAAGGCGGGCTTGGTTGAGTCGGTGTTGAGCCGGGCGGTCGTGGAGGCCAGTGTGATCGAGGACGCGATGGTGCTTCTCGCTCAGCCGGAAATTCAGCAGATCTTGCCCGAGATGCGAACGCACCGGAAGCCGGAGCAACTTGACCAGTTGAGAGCATTCGCGAACGATGCCATCGTTGCGAATTGGTTGGTGTTCTTAGCAATGGAGCAATCGATTCCCGAGTTGAATGGATTGCGATGGGCTTTGTTGAAAAAGGGGCCGCAAACGAATGGAGGAGTGGTTGACAATCTCTCGAGATTTCAGTGGCACACGGATGGGGAGGGGTTCGAGGAAGTCGAAAGCCAGGAGTGGGTCATTGACCCCAACGAGCCTCGGATATTTCGGGCAGGTGCTTCCAATGGCTATGTCGCGGGTGCTCACTCGGCCCGGGTCGATGGCAAGTTAAGGTCGGCGGATTTTGTGATCGATGGTCAACCAGTGGTCCTCTGGGCGCGTGGGAGGCATGCGACGGTGAATCTGATTGTGAGGAATTACGAATTGGTGGGTTATGGACCGACGACGAACGGATTGAGGATTTCTCTCAACAGCGACAGTTTTAACCGGATCCAATTCAACACGGATTTGTGGGTGGGGGAGACCGCTTATCTTGAAGTGCTTCATCAAGGGGACCTTATGAGGTGCGTCAATCCGAGAGAGACTGAAGGTGGTCCGGTGGATCATGCGTATGCCCATGTGCCCGCAAGTTTTGATCCCAATTCCTGGAACAGCCTATGGAGCGATGGCACGGCCCAAGGGGTGGCATCGCGGATGATGGAATTGATGAAGTCGCCGGGTGAAAGCCCGGAGGTGGCTGCGGCACTGGTGGCGCAGGGATTGGTTTCGATTCATCCGGACGAAGGCGCTTTGGAGCGCTTGAAGTCGCTCCGGAATTTTATCCCGATGCCGGAGTATGCGCGCAGTCTGACCGAGGGGCAGAGCTACGATGAGCCGGTGTATATTCGCGGAAATCATGAGACTCCGTCCAAGGATGCCAATCCCAAGCATTTTCTGGATGGCTTCGGTGGTGCTCGAATCGGGGCGGGGAGCAGCGGTCGCTTGGAGTATGCGGAGCATCTGTTGACGACCTCAAGTGCGCTCACGGCGAGGGTGCGGGTGAACCGGATTTGGAGCCGGATTTTTGGAAGGGGCATCGTGGGTTCTGTCGATGATTTTGGAAAGATGGGAGAGCTGCCAAGTCATCCGGAGTTGTTAGATTTTCTCGCGCAGAGATTTATTGACGAGGGCTGGTCGACAAAGAGGCTCGTTCGGGAGTTGATGGTCTCTTCAGCATACCGGATGTCTTCCATTCCGGGTGATGGTGTGAGTGAGGGTGATCCCAAAAATGCCTTGCTTCAGCACATGCCGATTCAGCGTCTCGATGCCGAGTCCGTGCGTGATCATATGTTGATGGTGAGTGGGAATTTGATGCGTGATTTACACGGTCCCAGTGTTCGTGGTTTTGTGAAAGATCTTCCCCAGAGCCGCGCCTATCCCGCCGATGGTGCCGTGGACGGCGAGGGAAGACGGACGATCTATTTAGAGATTCGTCGCAACTACCTTTCCAGCTTCCTAAGGGCATTCAATTTACCGATGCCAACTGCCCCGGTAGGGCAGCGGCAGGTGACGACCGTGCCCGCGCAATCATTGACCTTGATGAATAGTGAGTTTGCGCATCATCAGGCGAAAGTCTGGGCGCAAAGTTTACAAGGAGGCGACGACGACAAGATTCGGCAGATTCATTTGCAGGCCTTTTCCCGTTTGCCGAGCGAAGGTGAAGTGGAGTGGGCTCGAAGTGCCCTTGCCCAACTGGGAGACTCGCCTTGGGAGTCTCTTTGCCACCTGATGATCAACCGAAAGGAGTTTTTGTATGTATTCTGATCCTGCTAATTTTTTGAGGCGCCGTGAGTTTATGCAACGCGGGGCGATGGGCTTTGGGTCGGTCGCACTGACCAGTTTGTTGAGCGATGAGGCGAAGGCTGAAGCCTTGCCGACCCACTTTCCGGCGAAGGCAAAGAACGTCATTTTTCTCTACATGGATGGCGGGGTTTCGCAGGTCGATAGCTTCGATCCCAAGGAACGGTTGGCGAAGGAGAATGGCCAAAAGCCGAAGTTCAAAGTCGATAAGACGGTTTTCAATAACAACGGAAACATTCTTAAAAGTCCTTGGGAATTTAAGAACTACGGGCAGAGCGGTATTCCGGTCAGTGACTTGTTTCCAAATATTGGTAGCTGTGCCGATGACCTGTGCGTCATTCGCTCGATGACGGCATTCTCGCCGAATCATCCCAATGCAAATTACTCATTGCACAGCGGGCATATTTTGAGTGGACGCCCGAGTATGGGAGCCTGGGCCTCTTATGGACTGGGATCCGAGAGTCGGAATCTTCCCGATTACGTCGTGATCCATGGCGGGGTGGTTCCTTCCGGCGGGATGCCGCTTTTTGGTAATGGTTTTTTGTCAGCGAAGCACGAGCCTTCGATCTTTCTTCCGAGTGATCCGGCTCTCAACAACATCACGCCCCGCGAAAAAGATCCGGCCTTTCAACGGAAGAAGCTCGATCTCCTTCGTGATGTCGACGGAAGCTTGGCGAGCCAGAGGCATGATTCGGAAGTGATCCGGTCCGCGATCCAGAATTACGAAATGGCCTTCCAGATGCAGATGTCAGTTCCTGATGTGGCTGACTTGAGCAAGGAATCCAAGGCGACGCAGAAGCTCTACGGCATGGATTCGGATTTTGGACCCACTAAGGTTTATGGCGCCCAGTGCCTGATGGCACGGCGCTTGATTGAGCGCGGAGTGCGCTTTGTCGAGTTGACCATTAACGCGGCGGGCGGGGATCGATGGGATCAGCATGGGAATCTCAAGGAAGGTCATGCCAACAATGCCCGGATGGTGGATCAACCGATCGCCGGGTTGCTGAAGGATCTGAAGGCGCGGGGGCTTCTTGACGAAACCCTGGTCGTATTTTCCGGAGAGTTCGGTCGGACGCCATTTGCACAGGGGACGAATGGGCGGGATCACAATCCGCAAGGGTTCTCGATGTGGATGGCCGGCGGCGGGGCCAAGGGGGGAGTGGTGTATGGCGCGACGGATGAGTATGGTTACCGGGTGATCGACGGAAAACTCACCGTTCACGATCTCCATGCCAATATGCTTCACTTGATGGGCTTGGATCACAAGAAGGTCACCTTTCGGTATGGAGGGCGCGATGTCAGGCTCACGGATGTGCACGGTGAGTTGGTTCCTGAGATCTTAAAATCGTGATTTTTTGAAGATCGACGCATTGAACCCTCTTTTTCCTATTGCTAAGAGGGTTGCGTGGACGCATACTGGCCTCGGCAGCCATTGTGGTTTGCCAGAAACCATTTTTCATTATCGCTAAGCCAAGAAATTTTCGTCGAGGAGGAGGCGGCTCTCGTAGCCGTGGTAAGCGCGGCTTCCGCAAGAGCACCGAGCAACGGACAGAGGCCGATGAGGACAAGTCAGTAGAGATTGAAGGAACAATCTCGGCAGTCCTCGCAGGAACCATGTTTAAAGTCGAACTCTCGAGCGGCCACGAAGTCCTTGCTCATATCTCCGGAAAGATGAGGAAGCGCTTCATCCGTCTTGTAGTGGGGGATCGAGTCAAGATGGAAATGTCACCGTATGACACGACCAAGGGGCGGATCGTTTTCCGTTTGGGTTGATCGAATGTTGATATGACCTGGAATTTTTTAGTGAGTCGGCATCTGTCCGGCTCATTTTTTTGATTCAGAGTCCTTAACAATCGTATTCCTTACTGCTTGCTCATTGAAAATCTTGAGGCTAGCTTCCCTACCCAGCACCCGGTGACCGGGTGTCAAACCAACCATCTCTTTCACTTTGGGACTCGTTGATCAAATCAGACGCTGGCGCCTCGTTCAGAAGGGGCTTTCGTCAGGCAAAAAACGCCGGACCAGTTCCGATGGAGGAGTTCTTGGGACTCTCGATCGCAGTTTGTGGATCCGGGGATCGCTCTATCTCAGCTTTGCTCTGGGGATGATTAGTCTTCTCTTCGGACTCCCTGATGTCGACTTGCGGACGGTGACGGTTGCGGTGGTAATTCTGGTAAGCTCGCTGGCAATTTTTCATCTAAATCACCAACAGGCGGCCCGTCGCAATGGCAGCGTCCTCCTTGTTTTTGGCGGGATTTTGACCCACCTATGGGTGATGCGTTTGGTGTGCGGTGCTGCCGAAAGTGCCTCACTGACCGAAAATTTTCAGTTTCTTTTGGTGCCGCTGGCCTTCGCCCCCATGGTGCACTCGGTTTTGCTGGGGCAGCGTGCGGGAGTTTATTCTTCGGTCTTTGTCAGTCTGTTTGGCGCGCTGACCGTGCCGAGTGACGATCGCTGGGTCTTTTTCTCAATTAGCATCTGTTGTGGGCTGACGGCAGTTTACGCGACCAAGAGGGTTAGTAAGCGGGGGCAGCTCCTCAGAGCGGGATTCTGGGTGGGGGTGACGGCGTTGCTCTTGGATCTCCTTTTTGCCAAAATTCCAATGCAAGGGCTGGGAGTTTCCGATCCCGAGGTGTGGAGGCTTTTCGGAAAAGCCTGTCTCATCGCTCTCGGAAGCGGGCTTCTCACCGGTTTGTTTGTGGGTGGCATCCTTCCCCTATTGGAGGGGGTGTTCGGGCTGACAACCGAGATCTCGTGGCTGGAGTTGAGTGACTTGAATCACCCGCTCTTGAGGCAGATGCAGCTCGAGGCTCCAGGAACCTTCCACCATAGCTTAATCGTGGCGTCGCTGGCTGAAAGTGCTGCAGAAGCAATTGGAGCCAACGCAATCATGAGCCGGGTCTGCGCTTACTTCCATGATATTGGTAAGCTCAACAAACCCGAATACTTTATTGAGAATCAGGGCGGAGTGAATCCTCACGATAATCTGACGCCGACCATGAGCGCTCTCATCATCGTGGCGCACGTGAAGGATGGCGTGGATCTGGCGATCAAGAATAAGCTGAATCCGCGTATTCTTGAAGTGATCCAGGAGCATCACGGGGATTCCCTCGTGTATTTCTTCTATCGCAAGGCCCAGGAGCGCCTTCAAAAGGAGTTGGCCAGTCACGATAGTGGCGCCTCCAGCAGTGATGATCTTCCGAAAGTCGACGAAAAGAGCTTCCGTTATCCCGGCCCGATCCCGCAATCCCGCGAAAGTGGTATTATCTCGCTGGCTGATGCCATTGAGAGTGCTTCCCGGACAATGTCGAAGCCCTCGCCCGCCCGAATCAAAGGACTGGTGGACGAGATCGTGTTCAAGCGTCTTCGCGACGGTCAACTGGATGCGTGTGGTTTGACCATGTCCGAGGTCACGAGGATCAGGGAGGTTTTTTCCAAGACCCTTCGCAGCATGCTTCATTCCCGAATTAAGTATCCCAAGGAGAAATCGGAAGATCCTCATTCGGACCTCTCCTCCAGGGGGAAGGTCGTCACGGTCGAGGAGATCGAGCGGATTCGTCGTCAACGGCAACAGGGGGAGTAATTCCATGGTTGAAGTTTACCCGGTTTGCTCGTCCAGAGTGATGAGTGATGATTTGTTGCTCCTGCTCACGAAAGGTTGGAATGGGGTCTTTGAGCTTTTGACGGAGATTGGGGTGGGGGAGATTCCTCAGTTGGAGGGGGTGGAAATCACCCTTCTCGATGACGACGAGATGGGCCGGATTCATGGTGAATTTCTCGATGATGACAGTCCGACAGACGTCATTACCTTTGATCACGGAGAGTTATTAGTGGGCGTTGAAACGGCTCAAAGGCAGGCCGGGATTTTTGCCAGTTCGCCCGATCTTGAGATCGCCCTCTACGGGATTCACGGGATGCTCCATCTCGCAGGTTTTGACGATCGGAGCGAAAAGGATGCGAAAGCGATGGCTAATCGGCAGATGGAGCTCTTGGAGAGGTTTTTCCCATCCCTTTAGCTTGGCGGGTTCTGGCTTTTTTTTCGGGTTTTGGACCCGCCGGATTGACACCCTACGATCTCTTTCCCACTCTCTTACAAGTGCTGGAATTGTGGATGATCACAAACCCCGCCAAACACACTCAATAACGCGCCGTGTATTCAAACGAAGACTACTTGCTACAACTCCTCATGGAATCCGGGTTTCTTGATCCCGCACACGTGGAGGATGTTCGTTCCAAAATTGGAGACGAGAAGCTGCTGACACATTTCCTCGATCAAGGAGAAGTTACCGAATCTGCGATTGCCCAAGTGAGCGCAGAGAATGCAGGAACCCAGGCTCTTGATCTCGCCAATGCTTTTATCGATCCGATCTTTTCATCGTCGATGAATCTCGCTGACTGTCGCCGTTTCAATGCGGTTCCTGTTGCGGACGACGGCTCCTATCTGAGCATCGCGTTGGCCGATATCCTCGATTTTGAGATCCAGGATGCCATTCCTCACGTGGTCAACCGTGAGGTTCAATTTTTCGCGGCGACTCCGACCTCGATCAAAAACGCCTGGCAGCAGATTTTTGGTGATGAGGTGGGCTTGGCCGATGCCAGCGAACTCACGGTGGTCGGCGATGCCAGCTCTGACAATAGCGATGCTCCCATCATTAAGATGGTCTCGGGCATCCTCGTTGATGCTTTCAAAATGCGAGCGAGTGATATTCACATCGAGCCGCTTGAAACCTCTCTTCGGATTCGTTGTCGCGTCGACGGTAAGTTGATGGAGGCTGCCAATCACCCCAAGAAACTCCTTCCAGCTGTTATTGCCCGGCTAAAGGTAATGAGTGGTTCGATGAGTATTGCGGAGAAACGAATCCCGCAGGATGGTCGAATTCAAGTCAAAATGGGCGGGAAAGAGGTCGATCTTCGTGTTTCCTCGGTCCCCAGTAACCACGGCGAGAGTATCGTCATGCGTATTCTTGATAAGTCCGCTCTGAGTCTGGGGCTTCCCCAGCTTGGTTTCCTTTCCGACGACCAGGCAGTCTTCGCCGAGCTTCTTGGACTTCCCGATGGAATTATCCTCGTGACCGGACCGACTGGATCTGGAAAGACCACCACGCTTTACGCTTGTCTGAATGAGATTAACAAGCCGGACAAAAAGATCATTACTGTTGAGGACCCTGTTGAGTATGAAATGGCCGGAATTAACCAGGTCATGGTGAGAACCGACATCGGGATGACCTTCGCGGCTGCGCTGCGTTCCATGCTTCGCCAGGCCCCCAACATCATCATGGTGGGAGAGATTCGAGATGCCGAAACCGCGAACATCGCGATTCAGGCATCCCTCACCGGTCACTTGGTGTTCTCGACTCTTCACACGAACGATGCGCCCAGTTCAGTAGCTCGTCTTTCGGACATGGGTGTAAAAAAATTCTTGATTGCCTCTGCTGTTCGCGCAGTGGTAGCTCAACGATTGGTTCGAAAGCTTTGTGACAAGTGCAAGGCGCCCAACGTTTTGACTGAAAAGGAGCTGCGCTCCCTCAATATCGACAGCAGCCAGGTCGCCGAAGGCAAAATCATGGGTCCTGTGGGTTGCGAAAACTGCCGGAATTCAGGATTCCGCGGACGAATCGGTATTTTTGAAATTTTTCTGGTGGACGATGAGGTCCGCCACCTGATCAATCAGGACTTGAGCACCCCGCAACTCCGCCGCCGTGCCCGGGAATTGGGAATGCGCACCTTGCGAGAGGACGGCATCCGGAAAGTCCTTGCGGGCATGACTTCGGCCTCCGAAGTGATTAGCGTCACCATGGCAGACGCAGAGTAAACACAATCGATACACAAATTTTCACACTTTTATAAGATGGATAACAATCAAGTCCTCGACCTCTTAGTCAGCCGCAGCATGATTGACAGTGCTCTGAAGGCAGACGTCCTTTCCGAAATCGCGAGCAGTGGCAAGGAAGTCGCTGAGATTCTCGCCGATTACCAGGTCATCAATTCGCGAGATGATATTTGGCCAATCGTTGCTTCCGAGCTCGGTGCCGAATATGTTGACCTCACCAATTTTGAACCGCCCGAAGCTCTTCTTTCCCTGGTCCCGGCCGGATTGGCCCGGCTTCATGGAGCATTACCAGTTTCGTATGATGATGACGGGATCTCAGTTGCACTGACCGATCCTCTCAATCCCCAGATCCTCGAAGATTTGCGTTTCGCGATCGGGCAGGAGGTCAAGCTGGTGATCGCCGCTGATCACATCGTCGAGGCGAAGATCAACCAACTCTACGGCGGCGAGGAAAAGGCCATGGATGATATTCTCGGTCAGCTCGACGGGGGATTGAAATTCAAAGGTGGTGAAGCCGAGATGGAAGATGAGGCAAACTCAGCTCCTATTATGCGATACGTCGATCTCGTGATGTATCAGGCGATTAAGGAAAAGGCTTCCGACATTCACTTTGAGCCATTCGAGCATGAATTCAAGATTCGCTATCGTGTCGATGGTTCTCTCTACGAGATGACACCACCTCCCGTTCATTTGGCTCTTCCCATCATTTCCCGGGTGAAGGTCATGGCGAACATGAACATCGCGGAGCGCCGAATTCCCCAGGACGGGCGCATCGTGAAGCAGGTCGGCGAGCAATCTGTCGATATGCGTGTTTCCTCACTCCCGACCCAGTATGGTGAGAGTGTCGTTCTGCGTGTTCTTGATCGTAACTCCGTCAATCTCAATCTCGATAACCTTGGTCTGCCAAAACATATTCATGAATACATTCATGATACAATCCGGATGCCAAACGGTATTTTTATTGTCACCGGGCCGACGGGAGCTGGAAAAACCACCACTCTTTATGCCGCTCTGCGTGAGATTAATAAAATCGAGACCAAGATTCTTACCGCGGAGGATCCCGTCGAGTATGATGTCGATGGTATCATCCAGGTTCCTATTAATGAGGCGATTGGCATGACTTTTGAGCGTGTTCTCCGCGCTTTCCTCCGTCAGGACCCCGATAAGATTTTGGTGGGGGAGATGCGGGACCTTGAAACGGCCCAGATTGCCATTCAGGCCTCTCTGACCGGTCACCTTGTTCTCTCGACCCTCCACACCAACGATGCCGCAGGCGCGGTCACCCGTCTTGTCGATATGGGAACCCAGCCCTTCCTGGTGGCAGCCTCGCTTGAGGGAATTCTTGCCCAGCGACTCCTCAGGACGATCTGCAGCGATTGCCGTTCTCCTTATGAGCCCAGCGAGTCTATTCTGAGCCAACTCGGAATTGCTCCCCACGAACTCGGAGACAAGAGCTTCTACACCGGCAAAGGCTGTAATACCTGTGGTAACAGCGGCTACAAAGGGCGTGCTGGACTCTACGAACTTCTGAACGTCACCGACCCAATTCGCGAATTGGTCATTGAGCGGGCTCCTTCGGTCGTCATCAAGCAGAAGGCGATTGAACTCGGAATGACCACTCTTCGCGAAGACGGACTCCGTTGTATTTACGAAGGCCGCACGACCATTGAGGAGGTTCTGAAGTATACTTAAGAGGACCTTCAGAGGTGGGGTAAGGTACCGTCCGGATAAGATTTCGGAATTTCAAGCTTCCACTCCCTTTCACTAAATCTCTAGAACTAGACAACACACAACAATTCTCATGGCAAATTTCCAATACATTGCACTCGACTCCAAAGGAGAGCAAACCACAGGGGTGGTGCAGGCCAACTCAGACGCCGAAGCTGTCTCCCAGCTTCGGGGGCAAGGCCTCTATCCGACCCAGGTCGTTCAAGAGGGCAAAGGTGCCCTTGCCGGATCCACGGGTAAGAAGAGCAAAGCCAAGAAAAAGAGTGGTCCTAAAAGCAAGGTGGGCGGCAAGGTGAAGCCGAAGATTCTGATGATCTTCACCCGTCAGCTGGCAACCTTGATCGACTCTGGTCTGCCTCTTCTCCGGGGACTGAATGTTCTGGCCAAGCAGGAGCCCAATCCGGTTCTTAAAAGCACCATTAACGGGCTCGCTGAATCCGTGCAAGGTGGCTCTACCTTCTCCGAAAGCCTCGGTCAGCATCCCAAGATGTTTAACAAGCTCTTTGTCAACATGGTGAAAGCCGGTGAGCTGGGTGGTGTTCTTGAAGTCGTTTTGACCCGTCTCGCTGAATACCAGGAGAAGGCTCATAAGCTGAAGGGCAAGATTGTCTCGGCCATGGTTTATCCTTTGATCGTGATGTTTATCGCGGTTGCGATCATGAGTTTCCTCATGTTGTTCATTGTTCCCAAGTTTCGCGAGATGTTCGCAGACATGGAGGGCGGCGAGCTGCCACTGATTTCACGGGTCGTCTTTGGCTTCTCCGATTGGATGTTGGCCAGACCCTTAATCCTGCCGAACTCGGTATGGATTCTCTTCGTCTCTGTGGGCACCTATCTTTGCTTCGCGGCCTGGACCCGGACCAATAAAGGCCGCAAAGTCGTGGATTCGTTGAAACTCAAGATCCCGATTTTTGGAGATATCCAGCGGAAGAGCGCGATTGCCCGCTTTACCCGGACTCTTGGAACTCTCGTGACTTCCGGTGTTCCCATCCTTCAGGCCTTGAACATTACCCGTGATACCGCTGGTAACGTCGTAGTTGCGGAAGCAATCGACAAGGTGCACGACGCCGTTAAGGAAGGTGAATCTATCGTCTCTCCAATGACCGGCTCCGGAATTTTCCCCAACCTCGTGGTTTCCATGGTGGACGTGGGTGAGGAGACCGGCAAGCTCCCGGAAATGCTTCTCAAAATCGCCGATGTTTACGATGACGAGGTGGACGGGGCCGTCACGGCTCTGACCTCAATTTTGGAGCCCATCATGATCGTGATCCTCGCCCTCGTGGTGGGTGCCATCGTCTTTGCGCTCTTCCTTCCTCTCATTAAGGTCATTCAGCAGATGCAGGGTGGTTAGGTCCGCCTCGATTCAACTCCATTGCACGAACCCTGTTTTCCTGCTAATTTAACGACATGCATCAATTTTATTCCATCAAAAGAGTCCGTCGTGGCTTCTCTCTCATCGAACTCTTAGTGGTGATTTCCATCATCGTCATTCTTGCCGGTATTGGTCTGACCGCCTTTTCCAGCGTGAAGAAAAACCAGGCGATCAAGCTCACCCAGGTCCGGATTAAAAATGCGAGCTTGAAGCTTCAGGAGTATGCCAACGAAAACAATGGCCTCTATCCAGTCGGTGAGGATGCCAGTAGTTCGATACTCTACAACACCCTCTCCGGTGACTATTCCGGGCAGGGCAAAGACCCCACCGGACCTGTCTTTTGGAAGGAACTCCTCAACAAGGATCCCTCTTTGGTAGGCACCTTGCAGGGTAAAAAAGTCATTCTTGACGCCTTCGGACAGTCTCTCCGCTATCGTGCCGCAAGGGATGAGAGTGGCGAAATTGTCCCGGATGTCAAAAACGATGGATCCTTTGACATCTGGTCAATCGGTCCTGACGGCGAACCCAGCGACCTCAACACCGATGGTAATGCCGACACCGAACAGACGCAGGACGATATTTGGTAATATTCATTACCGCGTCCCAGTTTAAAAATCATTGAACTTATCGCAGGCGGGGGAAGACCTTCCGCCTGTGTAATATTAACATAATGTCCGAAGAGACACCCTCAGCCAAAAAGGCCGCCCGGAAATCGGTGCGGAAGAAAACTGCCAAGAAGAGCGCTGCCAAAAAGCCAGCTTCTTCAGAATCCGAAGAACAACTTCCACTCTCAGAATCTGCAGCCCCATCGGAGCCCGCAGTTCAGGAGGAGAAACGTCCCTCCGATGGCCGAAACCGTGAGCCAAAATCCGGAGTCCGTGATGCCCGTCGTGAGCGTCCCTCGGATTCCGACAGTGCTCCGGAAGTCGTTGAAAAACTTGTTCCTGACAACGCGCAGAAGGAGTCACGCAATGAGCAGAAAGAATCCCGCGATCAGCCTAGAAACGATCAGGATCAATTTGAAAATGGTGACCGTCGCGTGAGAAATCGTGGACGTAACCGCGGTCGGAACGAGCGGAATGACCGAAACGAAAAGCGCGAAGAGGCTCCACGCTCCTCGATCAGTGCCAAGCACTTGAAGAAGAAAGCATGGAAGATTTTCGAGTCAGAAGTGACTGAGGAAGGTCTCGCTCTTCTCGATGATAATGGTTTGCGTGAATACGCCCGGAGCAGTTTCAACGCAGCCCGCATCTTCCTCGAAGAGGCCGGTCGTGTTGGAGCCCGTCAGGAGGACAAAAAGCCCAAGCAGCAGAAGTCAGATTCCGACAAAAAGTCGGATGATCGGGACTAAGCACCCCGCGACAAAATTTTTCCTGACAAGCCATCGGAAATCGTAAGATCACCGGTGGCTTTTTATTGCCCGGTCCGCACGGGTGATCTGGATTCCTGAAAGGGGAGGGAGGGCTTTACGAGCGCTTCTTCGTGGGAAGTGATTTACCAGCCGGCCTGGTCATCGAGCTTCCCCCGGGGGCTGGCGCGACTTTCTGGGGCTGGGCCCAACTGTTAAATTCCTCTCCGCAATACGGGCAGCGAAACTGGCCCGTGAAGATGATGGTGACGGCTGTTTTTAGGCGATTGTAGAACGACAATTAGAATTGCGCTGCTCGCCGTGATCGCGTTTGAGGATTTTGAATCGCGCAACGATGTCTTCGAATACTACCGTGATCACCGCGAAAAATCAGGGAAACGCATCAAGACCGCAACTCCCTGCCAAGGATAGCCCGGCCAACCAAACGCCCTGGGGTGGCCCCCGGGACTCAGAAGGATGAGCAAACTCTATAGAATTGAGCCCGGGGTGTAGTCGGCCGCTCCCGGATGAAGGGATGAGAGTTGCTCGATCGCCCTCTGGAAATGCGCAACCTGAACCCGGGCCTGTCCGACATTGTCACGTCCTGCCTTAAGAATGGCAGTCAGTTGTTCTGCATCGAGGGGCAGGCGTGAATCGTCAGCGAGGCGCTGGAGGAGGTTGTTCTCGGTAGCAACACCATTGCGCAGGTCGTGAACAGTCGCAACGGCGTGTTCCTTGATGGCTTCGTGGGCGGTCTCGCGACCCACTCCGGCCTTCACCGCTTCCATCATGATGGTCGTGGTGAGGAGGAAGGGGAGGTAGTGTTGGTTCTCCTTTTCGATGACCGCTGGATAGGCGTCCATTTGGCCGAGGATGGTCAGGAAGGTCTCGAAGAGTCCATCCATGGCGTAGAAGGCATCGGGAAGCATCACGCGGCGGACGACGGAGCAGGAGACGTCACCCTCGTTCCATTGATCACCGGCGAGATGGGACGCCATGGTGAGGTGGCCTTTTAGGATGGCATGGAAGCCATTGACCCGTTCACAGGAGCGGGAATTCATCTTGTGAGGCATGGCCGAGGATCCGGTTTGGCCTTTCGCAAATCCCTCCGAGGCTGTTTCGTGACCGGCCATGAGGCGAAGGGTCTTGGCGAGAGAAGATGGGCCGGAGGCGAGGTCGACGAGTGAGCTCACGACGCGGAAGTCGAGCGAGCGGGGATAGACCTGACCAACGTTGGTCCAAGCTTGGGGAAGCCCAAGGTGGGTCCGAACCTGCTCATCGAGCGAGGCCACCTTTTCAGTGTCGCCATTGAAGAGTGAAACCTGATCCATCTGGGTGCCGACGGCTCCTTTGAGGCCGCGGACCTGATAGGTGTTGAGGATGGATTCGAGGTTGTGGAAGGCGCTAAGAACTTCCTCGCCAAACATCGACAGGCGTTTGCCAAAAGTCGTGGGTTGGGCCGCGACGTTATGGGTGCGCGCTGTGATCATGAGATCGGCCCATTGCGAAGCGAGTCCGGACATGCGCGAAAGCACGGCTACGGTCTTGTTGCGAATGACTTCGAGTGAACGATAGACCTGGAGTTGCTCCACGTTCTCGGTGAGGTCGCGCGAGGTCATGCCCTTGTGAATGTGCTCGTGACCGGCGAGATCGTTAAACTCCTCGATGCGGGCCTTGACGTCGTGACGGGTGATACGCTCACGCTCATCGATTGCCTCGAGGTTTACTTGATCCTTCACGGCCTCGTAGGCTGCAATGGCAGCATCGGGAATATCCAAACCCAAGCTCTGTTGGGCTTTCATGACCGAGATCCAGAAATCACGTTCCAGGATAATGCGGCCTTCGGGGGACCAAATATCACGGATCTGGGCGGCGGCGTATCGCTCGGCGAGGACGTTGGGAATCATGTCATGAGAAGAACCCTAATTGCCCGGATTTGAAACTCTAAATCGAATCCTTTGCACGATGGGGCCAAAAAATCAGACAGCGAGGATTTCCGCGAGCGCATCGATCAGGCGCTGGCGGAGCGGAAGCCCTTTGAGGTAGAGGGCGTGTTGAGCCTCTTCGTATTCCCTGCGTCCGCTGGCAGTTTCGATGGAGATGGCGGGATAGCCGTATTCGGCCAGATCGTAGGGCGAAGCCCGCATGTCGATTTCGCGGGCTTCGATGGCGAAGAACAGGTTCTCGCGAAGGAGATCGGAGCTGATCCAGGGCGAGCTTTTGTAAGCCCACTTGTAGAGATCCATATTGGCGTGGATGCATCCCGGTTGTTCGAAGTCCTCGCGAGAATGCAGGGTGGGGGCGAGGCGGTTGAGAGGAACGGCTCCGGGGGTGAAGAAGCGAAAGGCGTCGAAGTGAGTGCAGCAAACGGGCCGCGAAGCAACAAGGCCGTCGATCTCTGCCTGCGGGAGGCGAAGCGGGGCGCTCTCACGATGGCGAATCTCGCCGCCTTGATACACCATGGCCCATTCGTGGAGTCCGTGGCAGGCCAGGTAGGGCGGGCGTGATTGGGTGAGTTCGAGGAGGGTCTTGGTCCAGGAGAGTCTCTCCCGGCCTTTTGTGGTCAGGAGGGAGGGGTCAATAGTGGCCTTGTCGTTTTCGCGGCGGTAATACTTGGATGGGAATTCGCTTTTGGAATCGGCTTCCAGAATGACTCCGAATCCAGGATGCCACTTCTCCAGTCGCCCGAGTGAGAAGGAGTAATAGGTGTGAATGAAATCGTAAACAGGGTGGCGTTGCTGTCGTGACTTTCGATCCCGCATGGGAATCGTGATGGTCTCGATGGAGGCCCGGTGGAGCGCGGCCCGCTCAAGCTGTTCCTTCGTGGAGAGGAAAGGGCATGAGGTGGCAGCGAGCGAAGACACGCGTGAATTGATCAAAATAAACCTTGCGTGACCAGAGAAACCGTCATAGCTTGCGCCCGCCTTGAAAGAGGTGGTTACAATAACGCGGGATGGAGCAGTCAGGTAGCTCGTCAGGCTCATAACCTGAAGGTCGTAGGTTCAAATCCTACTCCCGTAACCAATGAAGGCCCTAAGTCTCAATGACTTAGGGCCTTCGCCTTTTGTGGCGGGTGCTTGGTGTGAACACTTAGTGTGAACACAATTTGAGGGTTCCGTGATTCCCGCACCCCGTATCCTTTATCGGCGCAGATGAACCGTTAGAGGCCAATCATCAAACGGGGTTCACTGCTCGGGGGTCGGGAATCAGTGATTCGGAAGGGAGGTGCCGGTGAAAGGTGGGGACGCCACCGGTGGAGGTGCGGTTTTTTCTAGCGATGAGCCTCTATATAATAGGGTGCTGAGAAAAAAATTGATCGGCCTCTTCTGCGGGGGCTGCGGGGGCTGCAGGGCTGCGAGGGGAGGCAGATCAAGTATGTGGTAGTCGGTAGTAGTAGTAGTTTTTAGAATAGAATATTTTTTAGTTATTAAGGTTATAACCCTCAACTCGGAGAAAAAGCACCCCTCCCGCAGAACTACTACTACCGCTTCCGTTTCCCCTCAGATCTTTCCTAAAGCCCGTTTCCTTCTCCTCGATTCTCGTTTCTCCAGTCCTACATCCTTAGTTTTACCATTTGATTTAGAGATCAATTGTGATCACCTTCAGATCTCACAAGCTGCTGCATGAAGAATTTAAAGGTGATTATCGTTGTATTGTGTGTCATTTGGGCCGCGGTTAATTCCGCTCTTTGGTGGTTTGATCGCCCGATGAGAATCACTCAAGAGTTTGCTGGGCATTTATTTCATGAGAGGTATTCCGAGGCCAATACCATGATTGAGGGGACAAGTTCTCTCACGTTATTACCCAAAGGCGATTTGCTCATTAGTGATTACGCTGGTAACACTGTAACTGTTCCGAAGGAAAAACTTCCCTTTAAAGTCAGTGGAGGGAAGGCAAGACAAAGAAGTGATTTTTCTATGACGGCTCTCGGCGGCTCGGTGGGGGGTGTTTTGTCAACGCCTCCAGTTGTTATCTATCTTGATCTTGACAGAGGGAAGGTGAGAATCGAGAGAATCGATTCGTAGATAATTTTCCTCTACGGTCTGAATCACCAATCTACGTAGCGGCCGAAGATGTTCCGCTAGAATCTTGGTGAACCCCGAACCCTGTTCCTCGATTCCTCTCCTTTGATTCCTTTACCCCGATTCCCTGTCTCACTATTCAGGGTAAAGGGTTCGGGAATCGTTATTCACTGAATCTGCCGGTTGTCGTCGGAGTTGGGGAAGACTGCTGGCCTGCAAGTGCGGGGGCTGCGGGGGCTGTTTTCTTACTTCTTTTAGAATTTATATATACACACCACACACGAGCAGCGGCAGAACTACGCAAATAGCCCCCGCAGCCCCCGCACCTCTCGAGAGAGAAGAGCTGAGCCGAACCAACTCTCACTGTATCCCGTTTCCCTAACCCCGAATCAGGAATCCTGAGTCCTTTATCCCCTCACCGTTATCCCCGTATCTCTCACCGAACCGTATCCCCTTGCCAGACACCATGAATCACGACTCAAGGTTCGGGGTAAGGGGTTCAGGATTCGGGAATCAGGAATCAGGGTTAGGGGTAAGGGGATCAGGATTCGGGGATCCACGAATCGGGGTCAGGGGTTCAGTGTAAGGGATTCAGTGTAAAGGATTCGGGGTTCAAAGAAAAACCCGCCTGCATAGATGCAAAGCGGGTTTTGATTGCAGTTGGATTGCCCGAATCAGTGATTACTGAACACCCAACCTGTAGAAGAAGGTGTCATCATTGCTTGGTGGGAACTCTAGGGTGATTTTTCCGTCTACGACTGATACCCAATCAGGGCTTAAGGTGAATGGGGTAAAGGTTTCAAGATCGGTAGAGTGGATGAAGGAGATATCCACCTGCATGTTCCCCGCCGCATTCCGGCCAACAGTGGGATCGACGGTCATGGCGTTGATCTGTTCTTCGGTGAAGCGGGCATCCCGTTCTGCGATCACTGTGTTGTAGCTCGTCTGCGTAACTAGATTGTAGCTGGCAGGATCGGCGGTGACATCAGCCTGCCCAGCCGTGCGGGCTGTGGCTAAGGCTGCGTTCTGCGCGTTCAGAGCGGTTACCATATCAGAAACACTCATGCTCACAGTGAGGCCATTCCAGTCGTCGCCCAAACCACCAAAAGAGCTAAGAGCCTCAAACGTCACTACAGCGACAGCCGCGTTCGCCACATTGCGGAATGGATCATTACCCACGGTGGGAGCGGCGCCTTGGAATGTGATG
>CAWUTG010000028.1:0-60000 GCA_963925135.1 uncultured Verrucomicrobiales bacterium
GTAAGCATTCAGTGTGGAGAATTCACTCAAATCTCCAACCAAGAGCATCGGGAAATCGCAAAGCAATTTGGTGCAAGAGCCATTAGCGATCATGGAATCGAGGTGCCGTGGTCAGGGTATGATTCTGAGTGCCTAGCAAGATTTGGTGATTCGACCTATTTGGTTGCTGTTTTATCGGATCGAACCTGTATTTCGGTCCAAAGGATTGGCGGATTCCCTCTGGAGGTAAATGACGGCAAGTTAGGTGCTTTTTTGTGACCAGGGTGCCGACTAAGATACTCGCAAGAAAGTTCGTGATCGCGTGATTGGGAGGGAAGTGGTCCCGTGAATGCACTCGGGAAACCGGTGTTCGTGTTGATCACGGCAAGTGCCTGGAATTTTGAGATGGCCGGGAGTTTTCTTGAAGAGGAATTGTGGGCGAATGTTCGGAGGCTCATTTTGGCAACTGATCCGTCATCTCCACGGACGGGAAAGGCCGATGAGGATCTGATTGTTGACATTGATCTGAGGATTTTGGGAGCGCCGAAGCCGGATTATAATGCCTATTGTCTCGCCGTGCGAAAGGAATATTCCTTTGTCGATGATGCCAGCTTTGGCCGAGGGAGGGCGCTGATTCTCAGGCGTTTTTTTGAGGGGGAGATTGATGCGACCCGATCCTTCAAGGGCTTGGAGCAGGCCGCTCGTTTGAATCTTGAGATGGAAATTCGGAAGCTGGAGAGTTTCCTTGATTGTGGACTCCTAACAATCGGGGTTGAGTGATTCGTCATAATACGATTATCTGGCGGTCTTATGAATGACAGTGTTCCCGAAGGTGTTTTGTCGGTCGTCGTGCCGATGTATAACGAAGCGGGGACTCTCGCGGAGGTTCTGGGTAAGATTCTGACCCAGAAAATGGTGGGGGAGGTGGTGCTGGTTGACGATGGTTCGTCGGATGGCACGGCCAAGGTGGCCCGCGAATGGGAGGCGAAGGAAGCCCGCGTGCGCTTTATTCAGCACGAGCGCAATCAGGGAAAAGGGGCGGCCTTGAGGACAGGTTTTCAGTCGGCGACCAAGCCTTACGTCATCGTGCAGGATGCCGATCTGGAATACGATCCCGGTGAGTTTCACAAGGTGATCGGGCCCTTGGCGGACGACCGGGCGGATGTTGTCTATGGCTCACGTTACTTGAAGAAGGATACCCGCGTGGTCCTGAGATTTTGGCATACCATGGGAAACCGTTTCCTGACCTTATTTTCCAACATGATGAGCGATTTGCACGTCACTGACATGGAGACCTGCTACAAGGGATTTCGGCGTGAGGTCATTCAAGCGATTCCCATTGAGGAGAACCGTTTCGGCTTTGAGCCCGAAGTCACCGCAAAGCTGGGGAAGATGAAACTACGCCTCATGGAGACTTCGGTTTCCTACTACCCGCGCAGTTATGACGAGGGTAAAAAGATCGGGATGCGCGATGGTTTCCGGGCGATCTGGTGCATCTTCCGCTACAATGTGCTCGACCGCGAGCCGATTGAGTGGAAGAGGTCCGGCGATGAATGATCGCCTGAAGGGCGGGCTCGGGCCTTGGTTTTGGATCAGCTGGTCCATTGCGATGGCGTGGAGCCTTTTCCGCTGCCTCACGAATGAGTCGTGGATTCTCGATGACGAGCTGGCTCATTATCTAATTTCGAAGGACGTCTGGGAAAGCGGTAAAGAGCTTTGGCATCCGTGGAGTCGTCCGGGCCGGAATCTCTTACAGTTTATCCCGGCACATTTTGGACTAACGGCAGCCCGACTTTGGACTCTGGCCTTGGCGGGCCTGGCAATTTGGCTGACGGGACGGGAAGGGAAGCGGCTCGGAATGACCGGGCTTGCAGTCTTGCCGCTGTTGATCGGCTTCCAATGGTGGTTTCCCGAGTTGAGTTATCCTGTCCTGACGCAGACGCCCTTTATGATCGTTTGGATTGCGGCAGTGTTTTTTGCGATGCGGAATCACATGGTGTTGGCGGCCTTGTGTTGGGGGTATCTGCCCTTGGTAAGACACGAGGGAATTGCGCTTTCGGCGATGTTCGGGCTTTGGGTGATTTTTGGGCCGGGAGGATTCGCCCGGCATCTCTTAAAAGGAAAATGGCACGAAGCCGGGAGCGCCTTACCGAAAGCCCTCTGGCTGGGATTCTGGACTTTCGTCCCGCTCATCGTGATGAATGTCGCGACCGGTTTGACGCGTGGCGAGTGGCCGTTCTTGATGTTTTTTGAAGCCAAGCCCACGGAGTTTTATGGCTCGGGCCCGCTTTTGCTCTACCTCCAGCACCTTGCAGTCGGAGCCGGAATTCCGGTGGTGCTTTTGATGATCTGCGGGATGCTTATGAAGTGGGAGCGCCTTGATTGGACTCTTGTCTTGTGGGGCACCTATCCGGCCTATCTGGCGATGCACAGTTTGATCTATTGGAAGGGGCTTTTTGCCTCCGGTGGCTATTACCACTTCATCATGCCGATGGCTCCTTTCGTGGGGCTGGTGGCTCTGCGGGGTTTCAATGGCATCACCCGGAAATACAATGTTAAGGTCGCAGGGATCGCCTTGTCCGCGGTGGTTCTCACCGGTCTCATGATGCCGCAACAGCAATTTGGAGTGTCCGACAATCACATCGAAGGGATGCCTAATCAAACGGCGACCTTGAAGCCCATTGCTCCTCCGATGAAGCAAAGCCGCTTTGGCGATGGCTTGAAATCGGCGAGCCACTGGGTGCGGGAGAACGCCGAGGGCGCAGATGTCCTCGCTCATCATGTCGCGGTCGATTATTGGCTCGATGGTTGGACGGGAAGTGAAATGCTCGCTTCTTGGGGCGGCTACACGCCTGAGTCACCGAAGCTGAAGGCTGGAACGATCCTCGTTTGGGACGCTCAATATTCAACACAGGAGTCCTTTGGCTTCACTCCTGAAAGAATTAAGAAGTCAGGATGGGAATTGGTCGAGACCTTCGCGCATCAAACCGTGCGGATTTACCGGAAGAAGTGAGCGGGCTATTGCTTCTCGAACTTTGAGAAGTAGCGCTCGAAGGCGTCGGGGAAGTGTTCGCGCAGAGCGGCGTCCCAGGCTTCGGGTGAATCGAGGTTGAGCGATCCGTTGGGGCCGGTGATGTCGTCCACTGAAACAGTGTCGGGAAGTTGGGTGGCCCAGGGGTTGTCCCAGCGGAAGGTGGCGGTGTAGTTGCCCCGGTGCCAAGCCATTGCGATGCCCATGATGCCGCAGTAGGAGGTGATGTTGATCTGGGTGGCCTCGCCTCGCTCACGAAGAAGGGAGTGGCCTGGAAGGTGGGCGAAGGTGGATTCGGGATAGCCGAGGTGATCGAGAAGGGAGGGGAGGACGTCGAGGTGGGAGGCGCTCACTTGGGCGGGAGCTTCCGTGCCCTTGGGCCACTTGATCATGAGGGGAACGGCGGTTTGCTCGGGTTCGACGGAGGAGCAGTGGAACCACGAACCGTTTTCTTGAAACTCTTCGCCATGGTCGCCGGTGATGATGATGATGGCGTCGTCGTAGCGATGTTGCTCTTTGAGGAAGGTGACAAAGCGCTCGATTTCGTGGTCGGTCCAGGCGATGGCGTTGAAGTATCGACGGCGAACGCGTTCAATGTCCTCCTGGGTCGGATAGGCGTGGAAGCCGCCGGAGGGTTCGTAGTCGGTATAAGGTGGGGTGAAGCTTTCGTGCCACGCGTAATCGAAGTGCGGGGAGTCGTAGGCGAGAAGGTGGAAGTTGCCGGAGGAAGGGCTGGCACGAAGGGCGTCCATCGCCTCTTCGAGGTTTTGGAGTTCACGTTCGGCGATGGAATTATTTTCGAACTCGCCGCCGGAAGGAGCATCTTTGAAAACTTTGAGCCCGTGGGGTGAGCCGAAGTTGGTGGCTCCCATGCCAAGGTAGGAGACATCGCAAACGGTGCGGGCCTGAAGCTGATAGCCGGAGTTGTGGAGGGCTTCCATCATGGGCGAAATCGGGAGGTCACCGCCTTCGCGAATGATCTCGATGGCATCGCCCCAGTAGGGTGGGATTTGGCCGTTGAAGATGGAGAACCAGGAAAGGTGGGTGGCATTGGAGGCAGCCCAGGTGTCGCCGAGTTGCTGGCTTTCGTAGTCGCGGAAGTGGGTGAGGAAGGGCGCATGTTCTTCCGAGATGGCATCGGCGCGCGTGCTCTCGATGATGAACATGTAAATGTCCGGTTGCACGGTGGCGTGGGCGGAAACATCGGGGCGGGTCGGGGGCTTCCAGGTCGCGGAGTAGGAAACGACCCCGGGTTCGGGCTTGATGGGCGTAAGATGAATCTCGTAGCTGTTCTGCTCCATGCGGAGGGCCTTGCGGGATTTCCAGGCGAACCCGCTCGCTTTCTCGGCCGCGATCCCGGCCCAGGTGAGGCAGAGGGCAAGTATGACAAAGGCGGGCTTGAAGCCCATGCGAGGCGAGGTCTTTTTGGAGAGGCGGTAGCTGCCGTAGCAGAGGGCGCAAAGGAGGGCTCCAAAGGTCAGGATGGCGAGAACGACGACGACGGGAGAGTGATGGATTCCGCCGCCGGCAAGTTGGCGGGCGATGTTGAGCGGGCCGTCTTCATCGATCTTGTTGACGACGAAGCGGAGGGAGTTTTTCCAGAAAATGATAGCGAGAGCATCGGCTCCCAGGAAGCCCGGGATGATGGCCGGAATGATCCAAGGAAGTGATTTGAGTTTCTTGGGTGCGGAGAGGCTGGCGATGCGGGCTCCCAGCCAGATGAAGGAGAGGACGATGAAGGCGGTGAGAATACGGCCTACTGAAGCTGACAGGAGTTCGCCCGTTCCCAGGGGAAGATTCATCAGGACGAGGATGTTGTGGGTCGAATAGATGAGGAGGCTCACTGCGAACCAAACCCAGTTGAAGGGAGCGGGTTCCCGCCACCAGGAGCGGAAGATATTGAGTGGATTGACGCGGTTGATGAGGAACCAAAGCCAGCCGCCGAGTGTCGCTCCGATGAGGATGTGCCGCATCAAGATTGCGAGGTTGTCTGCGAAGTGTCCGGGCTTCAGAAACCAAGGTGCGCGCCACTCTGGATTGATGAAGAGGGCGAGGTAGGGGAGGAGGGCGAGCAGGACGCCGCCACCCCAAAAAATAAAGTGACCGGGCCGGTCTCTGACGTTTGTGGCTTCCACGGGCGGCGGGACTATGCGGCAGATTGGCCGGTTATTCAACACAATCAACAGTGCAGAAAGGGGGCGTGATTGTAATCGTGGCGGCGCTTTTCAAGCGCCATGCCTTAATTCATGGGCCATCTTGGGGAGGAGGATTGGCTTGGCGCTTGGAAAACGCCGCCATCTTACCTTTGCGGCACCGAGGCTTCGAGGACGGTGGCGCCTTGGTCTTCGCTCATGACGAGGATGCTGAGGAGATCGACTTTTCCGAGGCCGGTGGTGCTGACGCTGGCGTAGTCAAATTTGCCTCTGAGATCGGTGTAGCCGTCTTTGAAGAATTTCACGCCGGCGGGAGAGTTTGCGTAAACCTTGACGTAAACCTTGGGGAGGGGCTTCCCGGTTTCGCCATGGCGGACGGTGAGGAGGCCCATCGTTTCGCTGAGGGTGGTTTTGAGATTGTTGGCGTAAACGGCCTTCGAGGTTTTTTTGCCACCACCGAGAACTTCCACGATGACGTTGCTGGACTGGTATTGCTTGGGCAGATCGAAGGTCTTCGCCTTCCCGCCTTTGGGCAGCTTCATCGTGATCGATTGGTTCGGGCGGATGATGGAGAAACGGGAGGTGCTGCTGGAGACGAAGGGATTGGTGCTAAAGAGGAATTCGAGATCCATCTCGTAGTAGTTCACGGTCACTTCAGCGACGTTTTGATAGTTGAGGGTCGCTTTTGAACCTTCCACGTTGAGGTCGAGAGCGGGCTCGCGGGCGGCGGCGGCTTGTTGCTCCTGCTCGCGATTTCCATCTTCGTTGACGACGGGAGCTGCGCCTTCGATCTCGGCAATTTGAGCGGTGATGTCGGCGAACTTTTCGCGCCAGTGATCGACGGGATAGGCGTCGTATTTCTTGGCAATACGGCAGGCCTTGTCGAGGTCAGCCTGGTAGAAGGCGGCGTAAGCTTGGAAGTAGTCGAATTGCATTTGCGTTTCCAATTTCTGGGCATCGACTTGGGCGAGATGCGCGAGGGCATCGGTGACGCGGTCTTGTAGGAAGAGGTAGTAGGTCGCGGTCAGGCGATCGATGTCATCGAGGTTTTTGCGCTGGCTCAGGATGGTCAGGAAGTTCTGATACTGAGAGCGAATGACAGGATTGAGAATACGGTCCTCGCCACCGAGCGCGTGGGCGCGGTTGTTGATGAGAGGCTTGTATTCGAGATGCTCGTAATTGCGTCGGGCGATGGGATCGATGGTGACGAGGTCGGATTCCAAGGCGAGTCCACATTGGTTGAGGAAGTTTTGCTGCATGAGCAGGAATTGGGCGATGCCATCCTTGTCATCGTGGGCGACTGCGTAGCTTTGCAGGGTGGGGTGGTAGAGGCCCCGGGTGTTCAAAATGGCGAGGGCCTTTTGGTAGAAGTCGGAGCTCTCCCGGAAACGCCAGGCGATCTGTGCGAGATCAATGGTGTGGAGGTTTTCCTTGGCGAGGTAGTCGAGGACGAGGGCTTCATCGGCCCACTGGCTGATCCAAGCCCAGGAGGTTTCGTCGACTGAGCTGGGCTCATCGACGACCTTCAGAGTGAGGGAATCGGCATGGGCGACGACCTCACCGGTTTTAGAAAGGTGGGCGGGATAGGCTGGGAATTCACCGGAGCTCGGGAAGTAAAAGGCGAGCTCAAGTCGATAGGTGGAGTAGGGCTCCAACTGGATGGGCTTGGTGGAGGTCGAGCGTTGGCCCTTCATGGGGATCGCGCCTTTGGGAAGCTGGGTCAGGATATCGAGGCGCTGGGGGGTGCTGGTGGGATTGGTCACCACGATTTGAGAGCCATAGACTTCTCCGCGAACGAATTCCTCGGCGATAAATTTATCGACGGGTTGTCCGTCCTCGATGCGGGTGCGGTCGTTAAATTGGATGTAGCTTTGGTTGATCAGAAGGGGAGGGCGCTTGGCGGCCATGCCGGCTTCCTTGATCTCGCGATGGAAGAAAAGAAGGGAGCCTCCGGCGGTGAAGTTGAGGGAGCCTTCTTCAATTTTGTCCTCGTGCTTGGGAGCGTCGAAGGGGAGGTCGAGGAAGGCGAGGGCCAACATCATTTCGTGGAAGTTGCCGGTCACTTCGCCGAGATGGCGGGAGCCGAAGCCGGGCTTTGATCCATGTTTGGCGAGGTCCAACCAGAAGTTGTTTTCGTCGATGAGGGCATAGTTGTGATCGTTGATACGGAGGTGGTAGTAGTTGTTCTCGGCCCACTCTTTGGTGGGGTCGAGAGCGCGGTAGAGTTGTTCTGCTTCGGGCAAAATTCCGAAGTCAGAACCGGACGAGAAAGCATCGGCAGCACCATTGTCTGCGAACTTGTCGTTCCGCGCCATTTCCTGGAGTTCGGCGAGGGCAGATTCTTTTCCGGCTTTCCTATGGAGAGATTTTTTCTTTTCTGCCAGGCCTCTTGTTTCCTCCGCCAATCCTAGGGCCGGGAGGGCTCCAAAAGCGCTTTCATCGGCTGCCTCCAATTTGGACTCGAGAGAGAGGGTGACGGCTTCAAGCTTCTTGCCTGCGTAGGTGTCCCCGAAGGCACCGCCGGTCACGGCTGCTCCGAACCATTGTTGGGCCTGCGCGGGATCGGGCGTTTTGAGGGCGAGGCGGTTTTCAAGATCGAGGGTCAGGGCCGCGAGGCGCTTGGGATCACTTTGCGCGAGGAGGATGCGCTCGACGACATTCAAGCGAGCGTATTCGAAGGGCTGGAAATACTTTTCGAGCGGCTGCCCGAGAAGGTAGTCGTCGATGAAGGTTCGGTCCTTCTTGTTGGTGAGATGAGGGACGATGACTTTCTTGAAGAAGTCGGGATCCTTGCGGGAAAGGAAGAAGCTCAGCTCGTGACAGGCATACTTGGAGTAGTTTTCCTTCTTCTGGTCGTCGGTGAGATTGGGCCAATTCGTGACGAAGGAGAATTCGCGCAGGGTGGCGTCATCTTTCAGGGTGAGGAAGTAGCGATGAATCGAGCCGAGGTGGTCGAAGACTTCAAACTTGGAAGTGGCGAGGTCGGGGAGTTTGAAGGCGTCGCCTTTTTTGAGAAGGGTGACGCGGTCTTGCTCGGTGAAGTGACGTTTTTGATCGAGGGCTTTGAGGAGGCGAAGGTCGCGGCGTTCGGTTTCCTGATCGGGCAGCGAGATGCTGCGATAGGTCGAGCCGTCGGGATCGACGAGGAGCAGGTGAATGTGTTGGCGATCTCCGAAGGCATCGAGATCGATGGAGAGCTTGCCGTCTTTGTCAGGCACGAGGTTGGCGACGAGGACGGGATCGTTGCGGAGGAATTCGTAGGAAGTGCTTTGCGGGAGTGCCATTTCAGCTGAGACTATCGGTTTTCCGTCTGATTTGGCTCGGCGGGCCGCCGGAGCGGGGGCAGGCACGGATTTGCGATCAAATTTGTCGCCGCCTTCGAGGCTTTCTTCTCCGGATTCTGTGTCGCGGACGGCCCAGGGGTTGAGGAGGATTTCGGGGCGGACGAGCATGTTGCCGGCGAACTTTTGGGCGTAGCGGCGTTCGAGAATGTAGCGAAGTTCATCGCCGAGATTTCGGCCGCTGATGTAGAGGCTGGGCAAGTAGCGGGCGTTGCCGGTCACGAGTCCCGCGCGTTGGGAGCCACCGAGTGCCTGGAAAGGATCGGAGCCGGGGAGGAAGCGGGTGGCGATGACGTGAACGCGGGTGAGTGGATCGACGTCAGAGATGTCGACATCGAGGGTCTTCTCGCCCTTGGTGACTTTTGAAATGTGGGAAGGCTGGCGAACAGGAAGCTCTAACATGCGGGCATCGTTGAAGGCGTGTCCCTGTGAGACGGTGCCGTCGGCGACCATGATTTTGATGGCGTGGCCACTTTCTTTGAGGAGAAGGCGATAGTCACCAGCGGGGAGATCGGCGGCGACGAGGGAGCCGTCGGTGAGTTGCAGGCGGGCGAATTCGTCGGTGAGGAAACCGCCGGTGGCTTCGGAGAAGAGGGCGACCTCGCGGCGATTTAAGTTTCCAACGAATGGAACCTTGAGCGGCTGTCCTTGGGCGACGGTGAGGAGTCCGATGTGGTCGCGGCGGTCGTTGACGAGGAGCCACTGGCGATCATATCTGACCCAGACGCGTGAAATTCCGGCGAGAGGTCCGAGGTCGATGCCTCCGAATTTGTCGGTCTTGAGGGTGATGGTGAAGAAGTTTTGGAAGCCTTCGCGTTCGAATTGGACGTTGATGTTTTCTCCGTCGAGTGGTTCACCATTGCGGCCGAGGGACTCGAGTCGGTAGCTGCCGTTGATCTTGCTGAGGTAAACGTCGCCGACGATTCCGGAGTTGAGGAATTCGTTTACCTTGAAAGTTTTTAAGGCGACGAGTTCGATTTCCTTCCCGCCTTGGCTGGCGACTTTAACTTTCACCCGCAAGGTGGCGGTGATTTGAGTGAGGCGATCCGGGACGCGGAATTCGTGGGTGGCTTCGCGGTCACTGAAGAGCTTGAAGTCGGACACACTGGTGGTGGCGGGGAGTCCGTCGAGGTTGGTCGATGCGAGTTGAAGGCTGGCGCTTTCGATGTTCTTCAAGGAGATCGTTTCGCCTGCCAAGGTGAGGGTGGGGCGGATGAGGATGCGGGCCTTGCCGCCGGAGCGGAGCGATTCCTGGTCGAGGTGCATGCCGGCGGAGAGCTTGTAGTCTTCGCTCGATTGCTTGAGGCGGGCCATGGTGGCGAAGCCTTCGGCGTCTTGGATGACAGCGGATCGGTCGCCGGGGGAGTTGGAGAAGGGAAGGAGGACGCTCCCTTTGTCATTGCAGGGGAATTCGCGATCCCCGATCCAGACGCTGGCGCCTTTGAGAGGTTGGTGGCTTTCATCGAGCACGGTGAGGATCTCACCTTTGGCGATGGTTTGCTTGAGAAGGCCGAGGGAGCCTTTGCGGATGATGGCGCGGCTGCTTTTTCCTCCACCGATGAACTCGACGACCCAGAGGCCGCGGCGTTTTTCGATGCCGGGGATTTTGAAATCGCGATTGACGCGGGCTTGCGGGGCGTCGTCGTATTCGTGGACTTCGACCTGGTTGGCGACGAGGCCGTCGAGGTCGATGTCGGTACTGATTTCGTTTCCGAGATTATGGTAATAGTTGAGGGTGTTGACCTCGAAGACTTTGACGATGAGCTTGGGCACGTTCTTGAGGTGAACGGGGAGGACGACTTCGTCATTGAGGCCGTAAATTTCCTGGCTGGTGGGATCGAACTCGATGTCGACGCGGTCCTTGAGCTCCTGGAATTCGGCGGGCGAAAGAAGGGCGGCCCAGTCGGCGGGTTTGCCGATGCCGTGGGTGATTTTCGATTCGGCGAAGACTTTGCGGAGCCAGCTTTCGCTGAGGTAAGGAGCAAATATTTTGGAATCGGGCGCGTTTTTGAGAAACTCGAGGAGGTAGCTTTTGACAAGGGATTCGTCGCTGCCGGAAACGGGCGGAAGGCTGGTGACGCGGCGGTAGTCTCGGCCGAGATCGGCGGGGTGACGCCAGGCGGCTTCTTCGTTTTTACGCCACTCGGGATTGAGGTAGGAAACGTTGCGGGGAAGGGCGAGATAGGTGAGGAAACGCTCTTGGTTGAGCTTGCCGAGGGCGCGGTCGTGAACGAGGCGTTGGTAGAGAAGGTGGGCCTTGAGCGAGGTGAAAGAGGGGGCGAGATCGGAGACGAAATTCCAGGCGCGGTCGAGATAGGCTTCGCGGACTTCGGGTGAGGCGGCGAGGTTTTCATCGGCACCGGGGAGGAGCTTGGCGAGGTAGGTTTCGACGTAGGCTTCGTTTTGAAGGAGGTCGGCTTTTCCTTCGAGGAGCTTTTCGAGTTGGGCCTTGGTGAGGGCACGGTGGATCTTGAATTCGCCGAAGCCACGGGATTCCTGGCTCTTGAGATCATCGAGGATGAGGCCGATGAGGCCGGGAAGATCGGGCAGGGTGGCGCGGGAGAGAAGGTCGCGGAGTTGGGCGGAGTTCAGCTTGGGCTGTGACTCGAGGAAGAGGTAGAAGGCCGATTCGTCGAGGTTTTGAAGGGTGCCGGAATTGCCGAGGGCATCCTTGAGGAAGGCTTCCCAGGAGACGAGTTTTTGGTCGAGGGTGGAAGGGTAGTTGGCTTCGCGGGCTTTGCCTTCTTGCTGGTGATTGAATTGGAGCCCCAGTTCGCGTTTGAGGTAGGCGAGGGTGGCCTTGGGGTCAGCGGAGTAGCGGATGAGGGATTCGCGGTTTTCGATCTGTTTTCGCGGGGCTGAATGCTGGAAGTGCTTGGCCCACTCGCCGAGGATGCGATCGAGTTCCGTGACCTGCCGTTCGTTTTGGAAATGGAGGGCGTGGTAATAATAGTAGTCCTCGGTTCCAGGAATGAGTTGCTTGAGTGCCGCGGTGCGGTCCTCCGCGAGTGCGAAGTCCTCAATAAAGCCGATATCTTGCTGAGCTATCAGGGTGGAGTTTGCAATAAAGAGTCCGCTCAGCAAGGCGAAGCATCGCGAGCGCCAGGAAGGTTGGGTGATCGTGGTCATGGGATTTTGGGGTGAAATTTTCAGCGCGGTCGCGGGAGATACCGGAGCCTGTTGGAGAAGTTTTCTACTATAAAGAAACGCAAAGTCCGATCTTCTTGGGAAAAAGGGGAGATTTTTTCGGGGGATTGAGTTGTGGGGAGAGGCCAATACGATACAAACAGTGCTTCTGAAGATGAAAGTAATTGCCGATATTGTCGCGTGCCTCCTTTTCAGTGTGTTGGGGGCCCGGGGTGATTAGCCCTTTCTCGGGTTCCCAGAGTTTCACGATTGCTGACAACGTGGGTGGATGGATTTCGGTTGGAGGGCAGCAGATTTGTAATCGAGATGCGCCTCCTTCCTATTGTTACACCTCGAATATCCTCACGGGAGGATCGGGCGTGGAATTTTTGCTCGCCGATGTCAATTCGTTGGTTCGTCACTCGGTGGCGACGATGATGGTGTCGGCCTGTGGGTGGGCGTTTTGGCGGGGCGGGGCGGAGTGCCGGGCTTGGCCGCTGGTTGGGGGTGATAGTGACCCAGGGCGGTGCCCTGGGCTAAGTTATTTCGCCCCGATTGGGGCTGGGGGAGCGCGGCTAGGCCGATGGGTAAGGGGGCGTGAACCCAAGGCTAAGCTATGTCGCCCCGACTGGGGCTGGGGAGTTGGGATACTGATGGGGAGTCTATTTCTCGAAGACGAGAAATTTGCGGCAGACGAAGTTGACCATGGCCGAGGAGATGACGAAGGAGAGGTGGGCGATATCGTTGGGGACGTTGAAGGCGTTGACGAGCCAGACGGGGAGGAGTTCGCCAATGGCAAAGCTGATGAAGGAGATGATGGTGAAGAGGGTGAGCTCTTTCTTGGGGCTGTGCCGACCAGGGGTGAAGACGAGCCAGCGGTTGAGGGCGTAGGCCGCGAAATTCGACGGAAGGAAGGCGACGAGGTGGAGATAGACGAGGTTTTTCCAGCGCTGGCCTTTGGGGAGATCGGTGGAGAAGTGATCGGGATAGAAATGCTCACCAGTCTTGGCGACGATGAGAAAGACGATGACGGAGAGGACGCCGCAGGCGCCATACTTCCCGAACTGAATCAGGAAGGGGGCGTTGCGGGCGAGGAGAGTCTTCTTCACTCCCTGCTCCCGGAAGAATTTCCAGGCGCGGGAGACTTCGCGGGTGATCATGCGGAGGGGAAGATGGAATCGATGGAATCGATGGCGTCGATTCGGGCCAGAACGGCCTTTTGGGCATGGAGCCGGTTTTCGGCTTGCTGGAAGATGGTGTCGGAGTGGGCCTCGAGGACGTTTTCGGTAATCTCCTTGCCGCGATAGGCGGGGAGGCAGTGGAGGACGATGTGCCCTTCGGCGCAATTGGCGAGGAGGGCATCGTTGACTTGGTAGTCGCCGAAGAGCGCTTCTTTTTCAGCCTGTCCTTCCTGTCCCATCGAAAGCCAGACATCGGTGTTAATAACGTGGGCACCTTTGGCGGCTTCGGCCGGGTCGGTGGTGAGGGTGACGTTGGGAGCCTTAAGGCGATCCATAAATTCCTTCGGAGGAAGACAGGACTTGGGTGCCGCGACGACGAATTCGAAGCCGAGGTATTTGGCGGCCCACATCCACGAGCGGGACATGTTGTTGTCGCCGTCACCAATGAAGACGACTTTCTTACCCTCCCAGGTGCCGAGCTTTTCCTTAATAGTGAGGAGGTCAGCGAGAATCTGGCAGGGGTGCTCTTCGTCGGTGAGGGCATTGATGGTGGGAATGCCGGAGTAGTGCGAGAAATCGACGACGTCCTGTTGGGCGAAGGTCCGGATGACGGCACCGTGGACCATGCGTCCGAGGACGCGGGCGGTATCCTTGATGGGTTCGCCGCGGCCGAGTTGGATGTCGTTCTTGGACAGGAACATGACGTTGCCGCCGAGTTCGCGAATGCCGACCTCGAATGAGACGCGGGTCCGGGTGGAGGCCTTGGTAAAGATGATGGCCCAGGTTTGGCCGGCGAGTGGTTGGGAGGCGTGCGCACCACGGGTGGCCTTCATGTCGACGGCGAGGTCGATGAGTGAAGTGAGGGCGGCGGCGTTGGATTCTTCGATCGATAGAAATTTCATCTGCGAAAAGGGGAAGCGCTACGCATGGCTCAAATTTGAAGAAAATTCAAGTTTTGCATTTAGGCAATTTTGTAGGCCGGGGAGGGGGCCTTGGGGGCTTCACTCGATTTCCTGTAAAAAATCACCCTTAAAGTATTGACGCCTCTCTTTTTATTTTTAGAGTCCCGCCACGCGAATTAGCACTCGTAGCTCAATTGGATAGAGCGCCTGACTACGAATCAGGAGGTTAGGGGTTCGACTCCCTTCGAGTGTGCCATTCGCGTTTTTTATGCGCCGTTGTTCCATACAGCGGGCGTAGGAAACGCGAATGGCTTTCTCTGTATAGGGAAATAAGGAGCTAGAGACAAACAGGTCAGCGCCCCGCAATGTTTGTTTCTTTCCAGTGGGGCACCTGTCGTCTGGACGATTAACCAACCCAACCCAACCCTAACCTTACAGTTATGAGTAGCATTGTACTCGCCGAGTCTACCAATACAGAGCTTTTGGCCCTGATTGATGAGCACTTCCGCGAATTTAAAGAAGGATCCATCGTTAACGGAACGATCCTCGATATCCGCCCCCAAGTCGTCGTCGTTGACATCGGCTATAAATCAGAGGGAGCCATCCCGGTTTCCGAGTTCGAAGATGAAGACATCGAAGTCGGTGACGAAGTTGAAGTTCTCCTTGAGCGCCTCGAAGATGATGAAGGACTGATTGTCCTTTCCAAAGAGAAGGCCGCCCATAAGCAGAACTGGGAAAAGATCTTACAAGTTTACGAGGCCGGTGGTCTTGTGAAAGGAAAAGTCAAAGGCGTCGTCAAAGGCGGCTTGATGGTGAACGTCGGTGTCGAGGCATTCCTCCCCGGTTCACAAGTGGACATCATCCCTCCTCGCGACCTGCAGGAGTATGTCGGAAACGTTTACGAATTCAAAATCGTCAAGGTCAACGACGACCGCAAGAACCTCGTTCTGAGCCGTCGTGAAGTGATCGAAGCCGAGCGTGCCGAGCTTCGTCAGAAGTTCCTCCAGACCGTCACTGTTGGTGACAAGGTCGAAGGCCAGGTCAAGAACATCACCGACTTCGGTGCCTTTGTTGACCTTGAAGGCATGGACGGACTCCTCCACATCACCGATATGAGCTGGGGTCGCATCGCGCACCCATCCGAGATGCTCCGCATTGGACAGCTTCTTGAAGTTCAGATCCTCGACGTCGATCGTGAGAAAGAGCGTGTTTCGCTTGGCCTCAAGCAGATGACCGACAACCCATGGGCCGATATCGAAGCACGCTTCCCAATCGGTGCCGAAATCAAGGGAAAGGTCACCAAGCTTCTTCCCTACGGTGCCTTCATCGAAATCGAGAAGGGTGTCGAAGGACTCGTCCACGTTTCCGAACTTTCCTGGGTCAAGCGCATCACGCGTCCATCCGACGTTCTCGAGCTCGACCAGGAGATCACGGCGGTGGTTCTTGGAATCAGCACCGAGGAGCAGAAGATTTCCCTCGGCGTTCGCCAGCTCGAAGAGAATCCATGGTCCGAGATCGAAGCCCGTTACCCAATTGGCAAAGAGATCAAGGGCGAGGTCCGCAATCTTACCGCTTACGGTGCCTTCGTTGGCCTGGAAGAGGGTATCGATGGCATGATTCACGTGTCCGACCTTTCTTGGACCCGCAAGATCAACCACCCATCCGAAATGCTCAAGAAGGGCGACGAAGTGGAAGCGGTTGTTCTCAGCATCGACAAGGAGAATCAGCGTGTTTCCCTCGGTATCAAGCAGCTTGATAACGATCCTTGGTCCGACATCGACGGCAAGTTCAAGGTCGGCGACAAGGTCAAAGGCACGGTTGCCAAGATCGCTTCCTTCGGAGCGTTCGTCAGCCTCGATGGCGACATCGACGGACTCATCCACATCTCCCAGCTCAGCGAAGAGCACGTGGAGCGTGTTAAGGACGTCCTGAAGGTTGCCGACGAAGTCGAAGCCCGCGTTATCAAGGTCGACAAGATCGAGCGCCGCATCGGTCTCTCCATCAAGGCGGTTTCCTACACGGAAGACCAGCTGCAGAAAGAGAGCCAGTCCTTCGAGACCCTCCGTCCTTCCAGCGACCTCGTTGGCCTGGAGCAAGCGTTCAACCTTGCCACCAGCAACAACGATTCCGAGGAATGGAGTCCTTCCGAGGACTAATCCTCACGGATTAACAAAAACCTTCAAAGCCGCTTCGGGAAACCAAAGCGGCTTTTTTGTGTTATAGCGCTTGGAAAGCGCCGCCACGCCTCAAACTTCTTGACTCTGAGGCCATCTCGTCTGACATCAGCGCCGCCATGTTGACGATCAAAAAAATGACCAAATCCCTTGGGGGGCGTGTTCTCTTTGAAGACGCAGAGTTGACGATCAACTGGGGCGAGCGCGTCGCCCTTGTCGGACCCAACGGTGCCGGTAAGTCGACTCTCTTTAAAATCATTCTCGGGGAAGAGGACTCCGATCAAGGTACTGTCGTTCGCGATGAATACGGATTGGTGGGATATCTGGCCCAGGAAGCTGGTAATCCGGAGAAAGCGACGATTCTGGAGATCGCCATGGGGATCTCGGAAGAATTCCAGAAGGTGATGGCGACGGTCCGGGAAGCGGAAAGAGGGACTGCGGAGTTTGCCAAGGCCCAGGACCGCTTTGAGGAACTCAATGGTTATCAACTTGAGCCCAAGGCCAAGAAGATCCTCGCGGGTCTGGGTTATTCACAAGAAGATTTTCTCCGTCCGGCGGACCTGTTTTCCGGAGGATGGATCATGCGTGCCCACCTAGCCCGTCTTTTGGTGGAGGAGCCCGATCTTCTCATGCTGGACGAGCCGACGAACCACCTCGACTTGAACTCGTTGATGTGGTTCCAGCGCTACCTTCAGCAATATCCCGGCGCACTCTTGATCATTTCTCACGACCGTTCCTTCATGGACGGGGTAGTCGACAAGGTTTACGAAATCGATGAGCAGAAGTTCATCGCCTATGATGGCAACTACACGCGCTTCCTCGAATTGAAGGACGAGCGTTACGATCACCAACTGAAGTCATTCTTGAACCAGAAGAAGGAGATCGCACGCATTCAGGAGTTTATCGATAAATTCCGTTCCGTCGGTTCGAAGGCCTCGCAGGTGCAAAGCCGGATCAAGATGATCGATAAGATGGACAAGCTTCCCAAGCCCCGGAAGCCCCGTAAACTTTTCCACTTCCACTTTCCGCAGCCACCCCGTTCGACCCAGCGGGTTATTTCGCTTGAGAACGTCGACAAGGCTTATGACGACAACGTTCTCTACAAGAATCTCGATGTCTTTATCGAACGTGGTGACAGCATCGTTCTTGTGGGACCCAACGGTGCCGGTAAATCGACGCTGATGAAAATGCTCGCCGGTGTTGAAAAAGGCGATTCCGGTAAGCGAAACGTGGGAACCACCACTAAAATTGGTTACTTTTCCCAGCACCGTGCCGCCACTCTCAACGAAAACAACTCGGTCCTCGAGGAAGTCGTGGAAGCCGGTGGAGGCATGCGTGAGGAAGAAGCCCGTGCCATTCTTGGATCCTTCCTCTTCAAAAAAGACGACGTCTCAAAGCGGGTGGGAATTCTCTCCGGTGGTGAGAAGTCGCGCCTCTCGTTGGTCAAATTCCTCGTGAATCCGCCCAACCTTCTCCTGATGGATGAGCCCACGACTCACTTGGATCTGACTTCGATCGAGGCTCTGGTCTCAGCTCTCAAGAGCTACGAAGGAACGCTCGTCTTCATCTCCCACGATGTTCACTTCATCCGTTCGTTGGCCCAGCAGACCTGGCACATCGAAGGTGGCGAAGTGAAGAAATACTCCGGGGACTACGACTATTATCTTCAGAAGTCCGGCGCCTTCGGTGACAACTTCTTTGAGGTTTAATGGTTGTTCAGGTGATGTGATGCGTGTATCATCTTCAATTATTAAGATGATTGATTCTTTAGGGGTGCTGCGGAGAGAGAACTGTTTTCGGATGGGTTGAACTGGCGATTTCGGGTTCGAACCTCTCCATCGTGGACAATGCCGTAAGCTATGGACCTGAAAATGGAATTATCGTGGGAACTTCCACTGCTGTTCCCGAGCCTTCATCGGTGTTGTTGCTCGGACTGAGCCTCGTCGCTTTTCTTCACCGACGGAGAGCCTGACTTGTGCAAGTGAACAGCGTCGAATATGATGCTGGCGATGCCCCGGAAGATCATTCACATCGATATGGACTGCTTTTATGCAGCGATTGAGGTGCGGGATGATCCTTCCTTGAAGGGGAAGCCGGTCGGGGTGGGTGGCAGTTCGGGGCGGGGAGTTTTGACGACGGCGAACTATGAAGCGCGGAAGTTCGGGTGTCGTTCGGCGATGCCGGTTTTTATGGCAAGGCAACTGTGCCCGGAGATTATTCTGACGCCGATCAGATCCGATGTTTACCGGGTGGATTCGCAGAGGATTCGGGGCATCTTTGCGAGATACACGGATCTCATCGAACCCTTGTCCTTGGATGAAGCTTATCTGGATTTAAGTCATCGGCTGGAATCGGGTGCAGCGTTGGCGAAGGAGATTCGCAAGGCGATTTTTGAAGAAACGGGGCTCACAGCGTCGGCCGGGATTGCTCCGAATAAGATGTTGGCGAAGATCGCGAGTGACTGGAATAAGCCGGACGGACAGTTGGAAATCCGGGAGGATGAGGTGGAGGGGTTTATGCGGGGATTGCGGATTGGCAAGCTGCACGGAGTGGGGAAGCGCGGGCAGGAATCACTGGCCAAGCTGGGGGTGGTGACCTGTGGCGATCTTCAAAAGTTCACTAAAATTGAGTTGGCAAACAAGCTCGGACGATGGGGGCTCGAACTTTTTGAGCGATCCCGTGGGCGGGATGATCGTGAGGTTTCGGTGGATCGCACGCGCAAGTCTTTGAGCAAGGAGCGGACCTTTTCGGAGAATATTGACGACGTGGAGTGGCTCTTGAATGAGCTGCGAACCTTCCGTGTTGAGGTTGAGGCGTCGGTGAAACGTAAGGCCGAGAACGAGGTGAAGTCCCGTGTGGTGAAGTTGGCTTTCGCGGACTTCACGCAAACGACGGCCGAAAAAGCGGGATCGGTGATGGACGAAGAAACCTACGAAGAATTGCTCCGCCTCGCCTGGGAGCGGGGCAACGGGAAATCAGTCCGCCTGCTGGGCGTGGGGGTGAAGTTCGCGACGGACGAAGATCAGATGGATCTTCTTTAGAAGGAGACCTTGGTGGTGCTGGCGGATTTGCCATCGAAGCCTTTGACGTGCAGGGTGACCGAGGGCTTTTTGCCGGACCAATTGAGATCAATGACGCCGTAGTTGAGGGCGCGGGAGTAGGTGCCTTCGATACGGTAGGGCGAGGGGTCGTCGGGGGCTCCGGCGTGGGTCAGTCCGCTGGTGGTCATTTCGAAGAGATCGAAAGAGAGTCCGCTTTCCTGGGCGGGCATCTTGAAGACTTCGGCGAGGTGGCGATCTCCGCTGAGGAGAATGGTGGGGCCGCAGTCGCTTGTTTTGAGGAGCGTAAGGAAACGAGTTCTTTCGTCGGGCATGTTGCCCCATTTTTCGAAACGATGGCTCGTGGTGAGAATTTGGACAGAGCTCACGATGATGCGGAGCTCGGCGGGCTTTTTGAGTTCGTCAGCGAGCCAGGCCCATTGCTCTGTGCCGAGCATGGTGGCTTCGGGGCCGGTTGCTTTGATGTAGTCCTTGCGGCCCTGGGCATTCTTCTCCTTTTCGAGAGGGCTGCGGAAGTAGCGGGTGTCGAGGAGGATGACCTGGACGCGCTTTCCCTCTGGACCGAGGATTTTGGAGTGGTAGATGCCTTCGGTTTTGCGGGCCGGGTGGTCTGCCGGGAAGCCGAAGACGTCCTGGAAGATTTGTTGGGATTCGCGTCTCTTGGCGTATTCGCGTCCGGCGTCGTTGAGGCCGTAGTCGTGATCGTCCCAGGTCGGAAGGATGGGGACGGCTTTCGCGAAGGCGGCAAAGTCGGGCTGGCTGGTGAGCTTGCCATATTTCTCCTTGAGAACCTTCATGTCATTGGTGTCCCCGTAAATGTTGTCGCCCATGAAAAGGAAGACGTTGGGATCCTCTTTGGCGATGGTGTTGAAGATTCCCTTGTCGGTTTCCGGTTTGTAGCAGGATCCACAGGCGATCCGGGTGATGGGTTCGGCTGCGGAAAGGAACAGGGGAAGTCCCACCATGGAAAGAACGAGAGAACGGATGATCATGGTTTGGATGTACTTCGGGAATCGAAAAAGGCGAGGAGGGAGTGCGTGGCGGAGATTGCTAGTTGGTCGCGGGGTGGATAGGGTGTCGCCGTGACGGAACTTTTGGCACCAGCGGGAAATTGGGATTGTGCACGCGCAGCGGTCGCGAATGGCGCGGACGCGATCTATTTTGGATTGCCCCGGTTCAATGCGCGGATGCGGGCGGATAACTTTACCGACGAGGATTTGCCCGTCTTGATGGACTTTCTTCATCGCCACGGGGTGAAGGGATTTGTGGCTTTTAACACCCTTGTTTTTCCATCGGAGTTGCCGGATGCGGTGGCTCAGATTGAGACGATGGCGAGGGCCGGAGTGGATGCGGTGATTGTGCAAGATCTTGGTGTGGCCAAGTTGGTGCAGGAGATCGCACCGGAGATGGAGCTGCATGCTTCGACCCAAATGACGATCACCTCGCCAGAGGGAATGGCATTTGTGGATGGATTTTTGAACTTGGATCGGGCCGTTTTGGCGCGGGAAATGTCGATCGATGAGATTGCGAGAATTCGGAAGATTGGCGATGTTCCCTTGGAGGTGTTTGTTCACGGCGCGCTTTGCGTGGCCTATTCGGGACAGTGTTTGACTTCGGAAAGTCTGGGCCAGCGATCGGCGAATCGGGGTGAGTGTGCGCAGGCGTGCCGGATGCCGTACGAGTTGGTGGTGGATGGTGAAACGAAGCCGATGGGCGAGGTGCGTTATCTTCTGAGCCCGCAGGATTTGGCGGCGGTGGATGTCATTCCGGATCTCGTGAAGGCGGGCGTGACGAGCTTTAAGATCGAGGGGCGGTTGAAATCGCCGGAGTATGTTGCGGCGGTCACGAGGGTTTATCGCAAGGCTCTCGATGAGGTTGAGATTACGAAGGAAGATCGTTATGCGCTGGAGATGATGTTCTCGCGCGGACTGTCATCGGGTTGGTTGGAGGGGACGAATCACCCGCGTTTGACTCACGGGAAGTGGGGCAAGAAGCGTGGTGCCTTTGTGGGTAAGATCGCGAAAGTGGGCGAGGGCTGGGTCGAGTTGGCCTGGAGTGAAGTTTCGCTCAACACCGGAGATGGCTTTGTCTTTGATGCCGGCGAAAACCGGGACAATGAGCAAGGCGGCACGATTTGGAAGGTTGAGGGGCAGAAGATCTATTTTGATCGTCGGGCCGGGATCAACTGGAAGCGGGTGCAGGAGGGGCAGGGACTTTGGAAGACGAGTGATCCCAGCTTGGATCGAGAGGTCAAGAAGAGTTGGAAGGGCGGACGACTTGAGGAAAAGGGTGATACTCTTTTGATTGAGGTGAGTGGAAAAGCCTGGGAGCCCTTGGTTCTGGAGTGCCGTGGTAAGAAGGTTGCGAGTGAAATTCCTTTGGAACCGGCGGAGAATCGCCCGCTGACCGGGGAGATTTTGTCGGGGCAACTGGGACGTCTTGGTGGAACTGGATTTCAGCTCGGATTGGTGAAGAATTCCTTGGAAGGGCAGGTCATGATTCCACTCGGTGAGTTGAACCGGGTGAGACGGAAGCTTGTTGAAGAACTCAGAGAAGAACCGGTGGTGCACGATGGTGCGAGCATCCTTGCGAAGTGGCTGCCATCGCGAACCGCGGTTGGTGATTCACCTCCCGAACTCCGGGTGCTTTGTCGTTCGATGGAGCAAGTTCGTGGAGCGGCCCAGGCCGGAGCGAATTTTGTTTTTTGCGACTTTGAGGATTTGAGGGAGTATCGGGAAGCGGTGGAAGAGGCGAAGGGTCTTGGGCTCAAAGTCTTTTTGGCAACCCCCCGAATTCAGAAGCCGAAAGAGGGAGGTTTTTTCAAACTGGTTGAAAAAGCAGCTCCCGATGGCGTGCTCGTTCGCAACCTGGGCGGAGTGCAATTTTTCAAAGAGCGGGAGATCCCGCGGATTGCGGATTTTTCGCTGAACGTGGCGAATCCGGTGACGGCCCGTTTGCTAATGGAGCATGGTGGATTCGAGAATCTCACCGTATCTTATGATCTCAATGAAGGGCAGGTGAGTGAGCTGTTAGAGAGTGCTCCGCCGGAGTGGTTTGAACTGACGGTGCATCAGCACATGCCGATGTTTCATATGGAGCACTGCGTCTTTTGTTCTTTCATGAGTAAGGGCACCAGTATCAAGGATTGCGGAAAGCCTTGTGATAAACACAGCGTGCAGCTGCGTGACCGGGTGGGGCAGTTACATATTTTGAAGGCGGATGTGGGGTGCCGAAATACGCTCTTTAACGGTCGGGCCCAGACGGGTGCCGGCAGTGTGGACGAATTTGTTGCCGCAGGATTGCGAAGGTTCCGAATTGAATTGTTAGAAGAGGATGCCAAGCAGGCCGCGAGGTTGGTAAAGTGGTATCGGGAGTTTCTCGATGGAAAAGGCGATGCCCAGGATCTGGTCCGGAAACTGGGAGCGATCCAAAGACTCGGCGTTACGAAAGGTACGCTCGATCAACGCCGCGAAGAGGTCCACCGGTAGAAAAAACCATCGCCCCTCGGAAGAGGCGATGGCTTGTTTGGATTCCATGCAGAGGGGCTTATTCGTCATCTTCGACAACGACGCGGAGGTAACGGTAGGGGCTTTCCGAGACGGCGGCTGTCATCGGGTGCTGAACCAATGAGTGCTTGCCAGCGTGCGACAGGAGTTCCTTCCACGCCGGGAACGGTGAAGTCACTGAGGTCACAGTGAGCGAGGTTACTCTTAAAAAAGAAAGCGTAGTATCCGGGTTGGAGAGGGCCGAGGTCGTAGCTGTGGGCGATTGGTTCGACCGGGCCGTTGACGGCTTCGATGTGGACGGTGGCGAGGGCAACGAAGCTGTGGCCGTGGACGACCAGTGGTCCCCAGGCATCGACGACAATCTGTTCTCCGGGTCCGGAGATGAGTTCGACATTGGCGAGCCAGCGGCCTTCATCGTTTTGAGCGACAATGACGGGGGCAGGGGCAGGGGCGGGAATGCGAATAGGCTCGTTGTCGGTCGGGAGAGATGTGGTTGTTAGAGGAATGGGTAGGACTTCTCGGGCATAGCCTTCGAAGCGGGCCCGTTCTTCAAAGCCATGAGCTCCCAGCAGGATGAGATCGGCATCGCCCAGCGAGGCCGGATCAAGGTCGAGGAGGGCCGGGAAGAGAAGGCGAACGCGATGTCCATCGGACGGCGAGGTGATGTCCGACGTGCTGAGCGTGGGACAGGGTGGATCGGTAGGACGGATCTCGTCGGCGCTGGCATTGAGGGAGGTTAATGACCAGACCAGTGCCAGGACGAGCAGATGGAGTGGGTTTCTTTTCATAACGTTTTGCATCGTTGGAGTTTCGAGAGCTGCTTGGTGCAGGAATCTTTTCCGGGTGCTCAATCTGGGAAGACGAGCGGGGTGCGTTTTGCGTTACGAAGAACTGTAAAAAAGAATCAAGGAGTGACCTCGCGGACGACGCGGTAAAAGCGAGATGGCAAGGTGCGGTTGGATTCGTCGGTGAACTCGATGCTTTGGGATTCAGAGGTGATTTCAAATCGTGAGCCGGGGAGGTCGTTGAGCCAGTCCGAGAAGACGTTGGTGTATTCGACCTGGTAGGTCCATCCGGGTTCGCCGGTGAATTGAAACGAGGGTTGCCCCGAGGGGGAGATCACCGGTTGGGACACTTCGACTTGAGGTTGGCCGCGGGGGATTGCCCCTGGTTGTTGTAGAGGGAGACGAAGAAGGAATCGTTCTTACCGTTGGTCGAATTCTGAATGCTCAGAAGGGTGTCGATCTCGCTGCGGGCGGAGCTTTTTTGGGCAGGGTCGTGGTTGAAGGGTTTGGCGACGTAGGTCCACCGGGTGGTGGGTTCGGCGAAGCCCAGGAAGGGGGACTTGCTCAAGCCGAAGATGATTTTTTCATCGATGCCTTGGACGGAGGTAGTGGTGGCTTCGGAGTTGGCGAACCAGCCCTCGTTACCGGCCCAATTGTCAGGGCCGATGGGTAAGTTGCTGAAGTTGGTTTGATACAAAAGACCGGTCTCCGCGAAAACGGAGCCGGTCAGGACCAGGAGTGCTGTTGCGAGGGATCGCAGATTCACAGCGCGGGAAGTTGGGGGTGACTAGCAGGGAGGTTGGACCGGAGAGAGACGGCGGTGATTTGATTGAACTCGGTGGGTGAGAGGACGCCGCTGTTGTCGACGTCGTAAATGGAAAGATATTCGGTGAGGGTGCCGTTGCCAAAGGTCCGCTCACCAGCCTGCGAAAGTGCGGGTAGGAAGAGGGCGAGAAGCAGGAGACGGATCACGGCGTGTTCTCTTAGGGAGACGCATGCCAGGTTCCGGGCGTTACGAAAAAGTTTCATGGCGTAATTATTCTTCGGAGGGAGGGAGGGAGGGAGGGAGGGAGAGTGAGTTGGCTGGAGTCGAGGGTGAGGCAGGGAATTGCGGGGTCGTATTCCGGGCGGGCGCGGAGGAGGGCGGGGTGGGTTTCGCGTTGTTGTTGGTGACTCAAGCCGAGGGATCGGGTGAGTGGGGAGGTTTGTGGCGTGAGGTTGGTCTGGGCGACGATGCGGGTGGCGAAGCCCATGGGGGCGTCGGTGGGGCGGTCGTCTCCGGGAAGGTCACGCAAGAGGGGTGCGAGCTTTTCCCAGCGTGGGTGGGAATTGGAGTCTTCGGGATTCATGTCAGGAAGGGAGGGCTGATGATTTCTCGAGTTCGAGAAGGAGGGTTTCGAGATAGCGACGGGCGCGCATGGCGGTGACGCGGACGCGGGAGGGTTTCCAGTCGAGGAGTTCGCAGACTTCGGCGACGGACTGTTCTTCGAGATCGAGGAGGCGGATGATCATCGCTTCACGTGGGTGGAGGCCGGCGAGAAGGCGGTCGATGAGATCGCGGGCGAGGCCGGGACTGCCTTCGATGGAGCGCGGAGTTTTGGTGGAGTCGGCCCGTTGGAGGAATTGGATTTCTTCGGCCCCAAGCTCGGCATAGGACATGACCCTGCGTCGTTCGAGTTGGCGAAGGCGGTCGCAGGAGGTGTTGAGGGCGATTTTTGAAACCCAGTGTTCGAAGGCGCGGGGGCCGGAGTATTGTTTGAGGCGGGAGAACATTTTGAGGGAGATTTCCTGGGAGAGATCTTCCTCGGCCTCACCTCGTGGGAGGTGGCGGCGGACGATGGAGATGACGAGCGGGTAGAGCATTTCGGCGAGGTCCCTGGCAGTGGATTGGCACCCTCTATGGAACGCGGTCAGCATTTCTGCGGTGACTTTTGAAGAGGTTTCCATAGGGGGTGCAGGGGTGAAGACGCCGACCAACCTACATCGTTACGAAAAAATGAGATTTTTTGGAGGATTAGTTTGGGCAGTGCCAGTGGCTAATCGAGAGAGGCGAGGAACTCGTCGGCGTTTTTGCGGTGAAGGGCGCGTTTTTCCGGGTCCATGCGATTGAGCATATGGCCCATTTGCGACATGCGGTGGTTTTTAAGGAAAACGTCCTGATAGTCGGCGACGAAGCTCCAGAAAAGGCCATCCCAGACGGGGCACCACGGGCTTTTTTTGTAGTTGGACATTTTACAAATGTAATTGGAGCCGGAGAGATACGGCTTGGTGGTGAAGAGGCCACCGTCGGCGAATTGGCTCATGCCGTAAACGTTGGGGACCATGACCCAGTCATAGGCGTCGACGAAGAGTTCCATGAACCATTGGTAAACGGCGGTGGGGTGAATGCGGCAGAGGAGCATGAAATTGCCGAGGACCATGAGCCGTTCGATGTGGTGGCAGTAGCCGTCTTCGAGAACGCGGTGGATAGTTTCGTCAATGGGATCGATTCCGGTGGTGCCATCGTAGAAGGCAGCGGGCATTTGGCGGGTGAAGCCCCAGAAGTTGCTATTGCGCTCGTAGACGCCGTGGCGCTGATACATGGCGCGCATGAATTCGCGCCAGCCGATGATTTGACGGATGAAGCCTTCGGTGGTGTTGAGGGGGATGTCGTTCTTTTTTGCGAAGGCGAGGGCGTCGTGGACGACTTCTTCCGGACTGAGGAGTCCGATGTTGAGGGCGGGAGTGAGGACGCTGTGAAACATGATGCGGTGCTCAGTGTGGATGGCGTCCTCGTAGTCGCCGAAGAGGTGGAAGCGTTCGTGAAAGAAGTTGACGAGCCATTTCCTGGCGCTGGTGTGGTCGATGGCGTAAGCGAATCCGTGGCTGCTTCCACGGGCGTCGGGGAAGTTTTCGGCGACGTAGGTTTGCGCTTCTTCGACGAAGTCGTTGCTGGGGGCAGAGGGTGGTTCGGGGACGGGTTGGGTTTTGGGGAGCTTTTTACGGTTGTCTTCATCGAAGGACCATTTGCCGCCGACGGGTTCGCCTTCAGAATCCATGAGGATGTCCATTCTTTTGCGTTGGGCTTTGTAGAAGATGGCCATGAAGGGCTTCTTTTTTGAGCCGATGATTTCATCGAGCCACGAGGTGGGGCTGAGGAAGTTGGGGGAGTCTTTTTGGGAAAGAGTGACCTTGTGCTTTTCGGCGTAGCGTTGGATTCGGCGGGAGAGGATGTGGTCGACAGGATCGCAAAAGTGGAGTGAGGCGGGAGGGGTTGGGAAGTGCTTTTCGAGAGCGGAGAGGGTGTCGAGATCGCGTTGGCAATCGAGGTAGGAGACCTTGAAGCCTTGGCTGGTGAGGCTGGCGGCGTAGGCTTTCATGGAGGCCCGATGGAGGATGAGCTTCTTTCGGTGCAAGGCGAGGGGCCAGTGGGGGTCGGGTCCGAAGAGAAGGGCGTCTTCGAGGAGAAAGACCTCGCGGGAGGGGTCGAGCGCGGGGTGTTTTTCAAAAAGTTGGTGGGGAAAAACGAGGGTGACGTCCATGGGAAGGCAAGGTGGTCAGGGAGAGGGCGTTGTCTAATGATATTTGGTCCTTGTGATTTTTAAGAGCGGTAGTAACTCAGGGGAGTAATTTGTTCTTATGAACACTCTTCAAAAATTAGAAATCCTAGCCGATGCGGCGAAATATGATGCCTCCTGCGCCAGTTCGGGCGCGAAGAGGAAAGATTCGTCGACTGGTAAGGGCGTGGGGTCGACGGGCGGGGTGGGGATTTGTCACTCCTACACGCCGGATGGGCGTTGCGTTTCGCTTTTGAAGATCCTGCTGACGAACGTGTGTCTTTACGATTGTCACTACTGCATCAATCGTCGGTCGAGCAATGTGCGGCGGGCGCGGTTTACGGCGGAGGAGGTGGTGACGCTGACGCTTGATTTTTATAAGCGAAATTACATCGAGGGGCTGTTTTTGAGTTCGGGGATTGTGCGGAGTGCGGACTTTACGATGGAGCAAGTGGTGCTGGTCGCGCAGACCTTGCGGGAGGTGCATGACTTCCGCGGATACATTCATCTGAAGACGATCCCGGAGGCCTCGGATGAATTGATCGCGCAGGCGGGGAAGTATGCCGACCGGATTAGTATCAATGTGGAGCTGCCCGAGCAGGAGAGTTTGGCGAATCTGGCGCCGGAGAAAAACATCAAGCGGACCCGTGAGGCGATGGGGCACATTCGCGATGAAATTGAAGGGCATGCGCCGAAGAATTCGCCGGCTTTTGCGAGTAGCCAGAGCACGCAGATGATTGTGGGGGCGGACGCTTCCAATGATGCCCAGTTTTTGAAGAGAGCGGGTGACCTTTACGGGAACTTCAAGATGCGACGGGTTTATTATTCGGCCTTTAGTCCAATCCCGGATGCCTCGGCGCGGCTTCCGCTGATAGCACCGCCACTGGTGCGGGAGCACCGGCTTTATCAGGCTGATTGGTTGATGCGGTTTTACGGATACAAGGTCGAGGAAATCACGACGGTTGATCAACCAAACTTGGATCTCGATTTGGACCCTAAGCTTTCGTGGGCACTGCGGAACCGGAGTTTTTTTCCGGTGGATGTAAATCGAGCGGCGCTGGAGATTCTTTATCGGATTCCGGGAATCGGGGTTCGCAATGCCCAACGAATTGTTGCGATGCGGCGGTATTCCGGAGTGAGGGTGGCGGACTTGATGAAGATGCGGGTGAGTTTAAAGAAGTGCCTGCCGTTTATCATCACGTCGGATCACCGACCGACGAACGATGAGATTGGCTCGGAGAGATTGCGGGCGATTTTTGCGCCGCCGCCGAAACAGCTGGAGTTGGATTTTAGCGCGATTCAGGTTCCGAAGAGAGAGGTGATTGGAGGGGAGTTTTAGATGAGAGAGATCCAGCCTCCTGCAAGCTTCTCTCAGTGGCGTGAGATTGCCCGTAGTTTGGTGGTGGCAGAAATCCCTCCGCAAGAGGTTCTTTGGAGCCGAGTCGTGGATGAGGGCTCGCTCTTTGGTGAAGCGGAGGCGGTCTCGATGAAAACGGGGGAGCTTTCCGTTCCAAAGGCTTTCATGAATATTGCCGAGACGGTCGCTTGTCATCGCTCGGGGGAGCAATGGGCTTTGCTTTATTCGCTCTTGTGGCGGCTGACTCATGGTGAGAAATATCTTCTGAGCTTGGCGGCGGACCCGCAGGTGCACCGGGTGCAGGGAATGCTGAAGCAGATCAGTCGTGACTGTCACAAGATGCATGCCTTTGTGCGTTTTCGAAAAGTGGGGGAGGATACCGAGACGGGGCGGGAGCAATTCGTGTCGTGGTTTGAGCCAGATCACAAAATCGTGCGGCTGAATGCCTCATTTTTTCGGAAGCGATTTGCGAATATGGACTGGTCCATTTTGACGCCCGACGAGTGCATGTATTGGGATGGGGTGGGGGTGCAGTTCACGCCGGGAGTTGATCAATCACAAGCACCTGATCTGGATGCGGTGGAGGAGCTGTGGAAGTCTTACTACAAGAGTATCTTTAATGCGGCGCGGGTAAAGGTGAGCGCGATGCAATCAGAGATGCCGAAGAAATACTGGAAGAATCTTCCGGAAGCGGAGCTGATCGATGGGTTGATCAACGGGAGCGGAGGGCGGGTTGAGGAGATGATGAGGAGGGAGCCCTCGCCCGAAAAACCGGCGCCAGTGAACGATTACCTGAAGCGGCTGAAGAAGCTCTAACAGGAAAGTGAATCGAGCCACTTGAGGCAGGCGTCGTGATCGTTGAGGTCGTATTGCCAGGTTTGGAAACCAAATTGTTTTCCGGTGGCGATGTTCTCAGGAAGGTCGTCGAGGTAGGCGGTGTCGACCGGGTCGAGGTGGTAGGTCTCGACGGCTTTTTGGTAGAAGTCGGCGTGAGGTTTGATGGACCCGACTTCCTGGGAAAAGTGGTGATGATGGAAGAGGGCGAAGCCTTGGTGTTTTTCGAGGAAGTGGCGGGTGTGAAGGCCGTTGGTGTTCGAGAACAGGATGAGACGGTGTCCGTCGCGGTGGAGCTTTTGGACGACGTCCCACATCGGGTCGTTCAGGGAAAAGATGTCGAGCCAGGCTTCGGTGAAGATTTCAGGGGTGATCTTGTTTTCAAGAATCGCGACCGAGCGGGTGACGAATTCTTCCTCGGTCATGGCTCCGGTCTCGAAAGGATCTTTGAGCTCTGCCAGTTGGGCCGGGAGAGGTGCGTCTTCGTGGCCGACGACCTTGCGGTGGAAATTTTCAAAATGGAGTTTGAGGAGGACGTTGCCGATATCGAAGAGGAAAGTCATGGGGCGGGGATTTTGGAGAGGATGAGCTTGGCGGCTTCACGGGCTGCGGCTGGCTTGGCGTAAGTGGCGAGGCGTTCTTTTTGTTCGCGCCAGAGTTGGGCGTCGTTGGCGAGGAGTTTGCCGAGGGATGTCTCGATCTGGCGGGCCTCGGTAGCGAGGGATCCAATTTGGTAGCGTTCAAGAAGCTCGATGTTTCCTTCCTCTTGCCCGGGGACGATGTGGTGGACGAGCATGGGGCATTCGGCGGCGATGGCTTCGTGCACGGTGGCGCCTCCGGCCTTCCCGATGATAAGGTGATGGGAGGAAAGGAGCTCTGGGACTTTACGGGTCCAACCCTTGATTTTCACGCGACCGGGGAACTCGTCTTTGATTTTACGGGTCTTTTTGTAGAGGCGGCGAAGGTTTCGTCCGAGGACGACGGTGATTTCAGTATCGTGTTTCAGGACGGCCCGAATGATGTCGCCGACGTGGGGTGAACGGGCGGTGGGGAAGAAGAGGACACGGAAAGGTTTTACCGGATCGGTCGAGGGGATCTTCTTGAGTTCTTCGAAGCGGGGGCTAACGGGGAATCCGGTGATGCTCGTTTTTTCAGCGGGCACTTTTTGGCAGCTCAGGGATTCTAGGGTGTGTGAATCGGTGATGAGGAAGTGATCGCTGGGGGAGCGGGACCAAGCGGCATTGACCTCGATGGAGTCGGTGATGACCGTGATCACAGGGACGCGTTGGCGTTCTTTATTGAAGAGCCGGTCGACCATGTAGGGGTAGAGCGGGTAGGTGTTGACGACGAGGTCGGGCTGGAAGTCATCAAGGAGGGTTGCCACAGCGTCCTCGGTCTTGGCGATGAAGGGGAGGGGTTTGGTGAAATCCTGTCGATCGGTCGAGCGATAGACCCAGGCCCAGATGCGGGGGGCGTAGGTCGTGATCTCGCGATAGCCGCGACAGAGAACCCGGTTGATGACTGGATTTCCTAGGTGACAGGGGTCGGCGACTTTCACTTCGGCCTGACCCGCAAGGGCTTCCGCTAGGTGACGGGCGGCACTATTGTGGCCGTCTCCGAAGCTGGCGGTGAGGATCAGGATCTTGGGCTTCACGTGAAATTTGCTGGGAAGAGATGTAGGGGGGATCCAGAGTTGCGTCGACTCCCATTTCGGGCCAAACTTAAAGCAGCGATACAAATGGCAAAGAAGGATAAGAATGACCGCTCGGATGAAATCCGGGTCGTAGCAGATTCGGAGAGCGCTGAGGAAGAAGTCGTTCGTCTGGATGCTCCGAAGCGGGCGCCGATCGAGCGTAAGGAAGCAGCGAGCGAAGATCGGGCAATGCCTTACATGATGGGGGATGCCCGCGAGGTCGAGGAAGCCAAGGCGGAATCGGTTGATCCAGAGAATGCCTGGTTGGATGAAGCTGAGAAAAAGGAGGTGAATGCGATGCCATTTGGCTGGTTCATCCTTCTTGGGGTGGCGATTGCGGGGGTGGTTTTCTGGGCAGCGGCTCAGAATGCTTCGTCTTCTGATCAGGGCGGAGGCGGGGAGGCCGGGAAGCCTATGCTTAAGGGGACGTCAGACGTGCCATTGGGGAAGATGGAAGAGGCCGCTGAAATCGAAAAAGCCAAGGCGCACTATGATGAGATGGAGGTCATGGTGGCAAAGTTCCTGGCAGCGGATTCAATCGAGGAGCGCGCCAAATACATCAGGGATGTTGATCGTGTTTTGCCTCTCATGAGGGATTATTACCAACGAAACCCGTTGGAGAAACTCGTGTTTAAGGATATTCCCGAGTATCATGTGGTCTCGCTGGAGAATTACGCATTTGTGGCCCTGAACGTTGGTCTTGAAGGCGGAGGAGCCAAGCCGCTGTTGCTTGAAGACAGTCCGGAGGGCCTCAAGATCGATTGGGAGTCTTTCGTTTGTTATCAACCCATGGAGCTTGAGCGGTTCTCGGAAGAGCGAATCGTCGAGCCGGTGGAACTAAGAGCCTACGTTGAGAGGGACCAGTTTTACGCCTATGACTTCGCGGATGAGTCGAAATTTGCGTGTTATCGGCTCACTTTTCGGGATTCCGATGTCGATCTCTTTGGATACGTCGAGCGGGGAACGAAGCTGGAGGAGGAGTTTCGCAAGCTGTTCCCGCCGGATGCCCCGTTGGGACTGAAGAACCCTTTGATTTTAAGTGTTTCCTTTCTTCCGGGCTCGCGGGCTCCCAGGTCAGTGAAAATAAATGATCTTCACTCCCGGCTTTGGGCGTATCCTCCCAAGGTGCGAGAGGCAGGTCTGATTTCCGAAACTGAATAGCTAACGAGTTGATGAAACCAGGAGGGTCTGAAGGAGGAGCGCGCGCGTTTGTGACGGGTGCAGGGATGGTGTTTTTTGCACTGGGGCTTTATTTGTTTCTGGATTCGGTTCAGGTGACCTCGGCTTCCTTTGGTTGGATCTCGGGTCGGATGGGTGGCCGTGGCGGAGGCGGAGGCGGAATGTGGGAGACCACGTCGATGGGGCTGATTTTTGTCCCTTTTCTCGCGCGGGTGATGATTTTGTTTTTCGACGCTGATAAGAAATGGGCCTGGTGGTTGGCCGGACTGTGGGCTGGCAATCATTTGTCTCGAAATCCTGAGCCGGGTTCGCTTTGTACTGAATATGAAGACGACCCATTTCCTTCTGGTTCTTGGCATGGTCGCCGCAGGTGCGGGTTTACTTGCCCGGAGTTATGTGGTTGGTTCTCGTTGCTCCCGGGACACTCCGGGTGATTCCCAAAATAAAGATTCATGAGTATTCTCCAGAAGTTCCGAACGATCGCGGTTGTCTCGGCAGCGCTTTTTATTTCCAACGCTACGGCCCAGGAGGTTCCCAAAGTCTTTGCGTCGTTTTTAAAGCCGGATGAAAATGTGAAGGGTGAGTTGGTGGTGGTGTTACCGCCCAAGGAAATCCAGACTTATATCAACAAGGTCAAAGAAGCTTCGAAGAATGATCCCGAGTGGTTCAAAGAATATTCCGAGAAATCAAAGCCGGGCATTCCACTTCCTTTTGATGAAAAGCTGGGGCTAACCCAGGGTGAGTATCAGAAGTATCGCGAGCTTTGGGACAAGCGGGAATTCAAGGCGATTCAACAGGTCGGTCTTCGATTGGAGGAGTCGGATGGTAAGTGGAAAATTCGGGCGACGGGCGAGGCTGCCCGTCTTTCCCTGCTGCGCTATCTTCCGAAAGATGATGTCATCGCTTCGAGCAACGGAAAGCTTGCCCGTATTGAAGATATCGATGCGCCGGCCGAGAGCATTTTGGGAGCCTGGAAGGGCTATGAGTGGAAGTTTGAGGAGGAAACGGGCCTTTCCAAAGTGAAGGAGAATTTTGCAATCGGGGAAACTGCCGATCATAAATTTGTTCTGATCGTTTACCGTCTTCAGGACATTTCAACGGCAGGGAGTGTCTTGTTTGACAGGAGCATGGTGATTCGATTCGCGAAGCCGGTAGCAAAGTAGTATCGTTCCGTGTGAGGAAAAGTCGCAGAAGGAAACCCGGACGTCGCTGGCAGCGTTGGCTTATTTTCTTGCTGATGCTTCCGTTGGGGTTGTGTCTTGCCCTGAACCTGTTGATGGCAACGTCCTGGGGCACTGGTTTTTTTGAACGGAAAGTCGAATCGAGGCTTGGCTTGCCGTGCTCGATTGGGGGGATTTCCTGGTCTCCCTGGGCCGGAGTGCAAGTACAGGATATACGACTGATGCCACCCCGCGATTCCGGTGAGGATGAGGATCTCTTAAAGATCGAGTTGATCAAAGCGGATCTTTCCTGGCGATCACTGGCGAAAGGTCAAAAACGCTTTCAGCGCGTGGATATTCAGGGAGTCAGTGGAGATGTTTCGTTGGAGCTTCTCCAGTCACTTCTGGCGCGCGGACAGGCCCCGAATCAGCCCGCTGCTGTGGCTGCGGTTGAAGCTCCAACTCCACCGGTGATTGCTGATCACGTTGCATTGCCTTCGGAAGCGCCCCTGGAAGTCACTCCCGGCCCAACGCCTGTCGATGCCGTTGATCCCCAACCGGCAGAGCCGGATTCCAAGGTGGTTCCCGTCGACGATTTTGAGGGAGTTATCGTGTTTGAACGGGTGAATTTACGTTTCTATTCCCGGAGGTTTCCAGAGATTTCAGCAGGGGTTTCGGGAGTGTCTGGGGAGATTCCGATTTGGGGAAAAAAAAGCGACGGGGTGGTGACGATCGGAGATTTGGAATTTGGTGATCGTTTTCATTCCCAAAAGATCGAGGTGCCGGTGACGCTTAACGACAGGTTCCTCAGGGTGAATGACTATCAGATGAAGCTCTTCGGTCTCGATCTCAGCTTCTCGGCCGCAATTTGGATGGTGCAGGGATTACCCTATGGGGTGCAATTGGATTTGCCGTCCCAGCAGATGGACCTCACGCCGATCTATTTGGAGGAAGAGCCTCCGTTCACGATCGGAGCTCTTCAGTCGTCCAGTCAGATTAAGGGGCATCTCTTGAATCCAGGAGGAATCACCGGGGGAAGCTACACGGCTTTCCAGAATTTGGAAATTACCGATGGGGAGGACGGGAGCCGGACGAGTTTCCAGTCTGGCTCGGCGGACTTCCAGCTCTCGGCAGCGGGCCTGATCGCGCGCGATGTCCGTATCATGGGTGAGGAGGAAGCGGTGATTGGAAACGGTTTTGCGACCCCGGGAGGAGACGCGGCGGCGGTCGTGCGAATTGTGTCCAGTCCGAACCGGGCTGAATCCCACGAGAATCGCGTAAACCTAGCATCTGATCAATTGGATCTCCAATTTGAACCGCTGGTAACTCCGGACCGGGAATTCAGAGATCTCCATCTTGAAGTCCGCTCCGGGAACTTCATGATCGATCTCGGTCAGGAAAGGCAATGGGTGCCTTTCGTTCCGGCCGCCCGCGCAATCGTGGGATCCCGTGATCCTAACATTTCCCTTTATCCATGAGAATTATTGCCGGACTGGCCAAAGGTCACTTGTTGAAGGTTCCCCGCGATGTTGCCCGCCCGACAACCGACCGGGTCCGCGAATCACTTTTTGGGCTTTTGTCCGCCGTTCTTGAAGGGGCGAAAGTTCTCGATCTCTATGCGGGCTCAGGGGGGCTGGGCCTCGAGGCGCTGAGCCGGGGAGCGGTGTCCTGCACCTTTGTTGATCAGCATCGTGGCGCTTCCAAAACCATTCAGGAAAACCTTCTCAAGACCGGGCTTCCCAATGGCAAAGTGGTGACCGGGGATGTGGAGAATTTTTTAAAGAGGGAGCAGAATGCTTATGATCTTATTTTCGCCGACCCACCCTATCCAGATGGAATCAGTGATCTGGCGGGTGATTTGGTGGCTTTGGAGGGATGGGAGCGGTGGTTGTCTCAAGATGGTTTTTTGATTGTGGAGCGCGAGTCAGTGGGTGAAGTGCCGTCAGCGCCCGGATTGGAGATCGTAAAACAACGGGACTACGGGCGGAGCCGAATTTTGATTTACCGGAGGGCTTCCTGAACGAATGCGAACCCTGGTCCTGATCTTTTGGAGTGTGCTCTATCCGCTGATGGTGCTGCTTGCGGCGCCTTTTTGGATACTCAAAATGCTGCGTCGCGATGGCTGGGGGAGCGGGCTGTTGGAGCGGATTGGGGTTTATGATCGGGATCCGGAATTTGAGCGCGAGGGTGGGGTCTATCTTCATGCCGTGAGTGTGGGTGAGACCTTGTTGGCTCTTAAATTAATCGAGCGTTGGCGGGATCTTACGGATGATCATTTCGTGCTCGTGCCCACCACGGCGACTGGAATGGCGGTGGCCCGGGAGAAGGCCCCGGCAGACGTTCGAGTGGTGTATGCGCCGCTTGATTTTGGATTTCTCATCCGCCGAATCATGAAGCGACTCTCGCCCCGGGTTGTCGTGATGGTAGAGTCCGAACTGTGGCCGAATCTGATTGATCAAACGCATCGCTTGGGAATCCCCATTGGTCTCATGAACGCACGGTTGTCGCCGAGATCGGGGCGGAGGTTGAAGAAATTTCAGACACTTGTTTCACCGTTTTTAAGTCTCTTGGATAAGGTAGGTGTTCCCGAGGAAGGGGATTTGGAGCGTTGGCAATCAATTGGAGTTCGTTTAGATGCTGCAGTGCTCACTGGAAACGTGAAGTTTGATCCCAGCGGTGCCTCGCTCCCTCAAAAACGTCCGGAGTTTGCTGAAATGTTGGCCGCCTTTCCCAGGTCGCCGGTGGCGATGGCGGTCTCGACCTTCTCTGGTGAGGAGGAGTATCTGGCAGATGCCTTTCGTGAGGTGGGAGCCTTGTCGGTGATTGTGCCCAGACATGCGGAACGTCGAGAGGAAGTCGCCGGAGCACTGGATGGCAAGGTGGTATTTCGCAGCCGGTGGTCGACGCCGAAGGGAGGGGAGGTTTTTGTGATCGATAGCACGGGTGAATTAAGAGACTGGACTGCGCATGCCGAGGTGGTGGTGATTGGGAAAAGTTTTTTTGAGAAGGGAGGGCAGAATCCATCGGAGGCGATTCTGGCCGGAGTCCCCGTCATTTGCGGGCCGAATATGGCGAATTTTGAACCCTTGGTCAGTGAGTTGAAATCGGCCGGGGGAATCCGCATGGTGGAGGACCGGGAGCAACTGTTGAGGGCGCTACGGGAACTTCTCACTGACGCTTCCGGGCAAGTGGAGGCGGCGAGGAAGGTGCTGGACAAGCATGATGGGGCGATGGAACGAACAATCCGGCTATTTGCAAAACGGGATTAGATCACGGGATTCTTCTTTACGCTTCCGGACGGTTGCGATGTGAAGTAATATTTGTCTGATTTATCCGTAACTATCCACTTATGATTCCACCAAATTCGATGACGCGCCGCAAGGCGCTTGGCTCTCTCGCTTCATTGGCGAGTATTTCCATTGTTCCTTCCAGGGTTTTGGGCCTGAACGGGCAGACTCCTCCTTCAGAGGAATTGACGAGAGGTATTCTCGGTTGCGGGGGCATCAGCGCGTCTCACCTCGGAATGCCGGGGCGGATTTTGGCACTTTGTGATGTCGATTCCCAACATCTCGCAACTCGGATGGGGCAGGTCCAAAAGAAGGGCAACAAGGATGTCAAAGGCTACCACGATTTCCGCGAAATTATCGCGCGGGACGATATCGATATCATCCACACCTGCACCCCGCCACATTGGCATGCCCATATGGCCATCGCTGCGGCGAATGCCGGAAAGGCAATCTGGGGCGAAAAGCCGATGTCGCGGACGATTGGTGAGGGAATGGCGATGAAGGAAGCCATTCACAAGGCTGGCGTGGCTTTCCGTTTAAATACCTGGTTCCGCTTCGAATCGACCTTTTATGGATCGGGCGTGACGGCACGCCAGGTCAAGAAGGTGGTGGATGGAGGTTTGTTGGGACCTGGTCCTTATAAAGTGACCCTTTCAGGAGTGACTGGATTCGATTGGAAGTTCAACTGGGTTGGTAAGACCAATCTCACCGAACAGCCCATTCCAAAACACTTTGACTACGATTTCTGGCTCGGGCCGGCCCCGGTGAAGCCCTATCATCCGCACCGGACTCACGGAACCTTCCGCGGTTACTGGGATTATGATGGCGGTGGCTTGGGTGATATGGGCCAGCACTACCTGGACCCTGTTCAGTATATCCTTGGGAAAGACGATGAATTGCCGGTTTCGATCGAGATTGATGCCGATCCCCAGGATTCGGATGCGGTAGGAAGTTGGCGCCGGATCACCTACAAGTATGAAGACGGAACGACGATTGTTCTCGATGGTGAGAATAAGGATAAGGACGCGGCCTTCATTGAGGGATCCGAAGGGAAAATCTTCAAGGGCTTCAAGTCGGACGTGAAAGGCTTCGAGGAAAAGTTGAAGGCTCTCCCTGAGCCAGAAGCCCAAGTGACCGATTTCCATCAGGCCATTCGCGAGAAGAAGAAGTTCGCCCTCAACGAGGACAACGGATTCAATTCTTGCACGCTCATCAATCTGGGTAAGATTGCCCACCGGATTAACCAGAGCCTGAACTTCGATCCCAAGAAGATGCAGTTCCTGGACAACGATCTCGCGAATTCCCTGATTCATCAGAAGGATCGCGAGAAGTGGAAGCTTCCGTCATAGGTCTGAGCTCGAGATTTTCAAAAGGGGAGGGTCGTGAGGCCTTCCCTTTTTTTGTCCCGATGACGGGGCACAAAAAAACCGCGTTCCGAAGAACGCGGTTTTTAAATTGTTTTAATCCTATCAGACTACCACTGCTGTGAGCGGGAGTGCATGAAGTAGGATTCAGCACCAAGTTCGGGAGGGAACTCGGAGAGACCATCGCGAGGATTCATCTCGATGCGGTCATCAGCGCCACAACGGGTGTAGGGTGGCTTGAAGGTGCCGTGGTAAGTTGGGCAATGAAAGGTAACAAGCTCGTAGAAACCGTAACCAACGCGCTTGAAAGCGCGGCGGGTGCCGTCGACCACTCCGTGTGACCAACCGGCTTTGCTGCCGTCAACCTCGGTTTTACGGACGATTTGCTCGGGAATTTCAACGACGCCGTAGAGAATGTTAGCGACGGCGCGGCTAAGTTTGCGGGAAGATGTGTATTTCGATCCTGGAGGGGCTTGAATGTCTGCGTTTGCAGGCACTCCAAAGCCAAGTGCGAGTGTGATCAGAAGAAGCTTTTTCATTACGTGACGAATCTGACCGAACTTCCTGTGACTTGGCAATGGGAAAATGAAGGTATTGGCACAATTCTCGGATTCTCGTGTTGAAGTCTCTCTAAATTACGGAAAGCATTGCTCAGACAATTTGATGAGACGGTCTCGCGGATAGTTTGTCTGCACCTTGTTAATTTTTTGATGGAGTCTTCCTTTTAAATGCCAGACGAATAGCAGTTTTCGGGGTGTCGGATCTTGTCGTATTGTCTGATGAGCAACCATTTGAACTGCTTTTGGAGGTGCCTCCTGGGTGTGAGAAGGGGGAGTCGCTGGGGCTTTTAGATGAGGAGCTTCTGCGGAGACTGGGCGGGTTGTATTCGCGGAATGCCACGAATTTGGTGCGTCGGGAAATTGAGGATGCCAAGGCTTTGACCTCCGGGGATTATCCAGGGGTGGAGGAGTTGACGAAGGCGGAGCGGGCGCGGAATGTTCGCCAAGGGGAGGAGGCTTTTGTGGACGGGGTGTTTCGGGCGAGCAGGGAACGGTTTGGGCCGAAGCGGAAGGACGGAGGGCGGAAGCCCCGAGGGGCCTTGGGTGAAATGGCAGGGGAGATTTGGTCGCGACGGGATTTGAATCCGGACGTTGTTTGAGGGGGATGAAATTTCGTGAATTCAGCAATTCCGGGAATTGGAGGCAGGATTCGGGATTGTCTTAGGTGGTTTAGTCACTAGAGTCCTCGCCGACCCCATGTTCAGCAAATTCAGTTTTCGTTTCCCGTTGAGGAAAACCGTCGCGGCTTTCGCTGTTTCGATTGGTTTCGCCGGGGTTTCAGTTCAGGCCTCGGAGAGTTATGTCGCGGTGGAAGCTTATAGTGGAAAGATCGTTCTTGAACTTAATGCCGACCAGAAACGTCCGGTTGCCAGTTTGACCAAAATCGCAACTGCGATGGTCGTTCTCGATTGGGCTGAGTTGAGCAAGTCGAGCATGGCTTCAATGGCGGTGGTTCCTTTTGAAGCAAGTTCGCTGGGTGGTTCGAATCCGATGGGGCTGGCTCCCGGAGACCGGATCTCGCTTCGAGAGGCGATGTATTCCATGCTTTTGGGATCCGACAACGTCGCTGCTTATACCCTGGCCTCTCATGCCGGGCGATCAATCCAAGCCCGGAACGGTGGATCTTCAGCCGGGGAGGCTTTCGTGGGGGAGATGAACAATCTTGCCCGTGCATTGAAGATGACGAGCACCCGATTTGCAAATCCACACGGGATGGACAGCGCGAGCCAGCGGGCCACTTCGACAGCCCGGGACATGGCCCGGTTGAGTATTTACGCGATGAGAAATTCCGGTTTTCAGTTTTACGTCAAACAGAAGGAGCGGATTATTGCTTCCTATCGTGGAAATGACAAACGGGCCTTCAGGGTAGGCAATACCCATGCGCTTTTGGGCAAGAGCGATGTCAACGGGATTAAGACCGGCTCGACGGTGTTGGCCGGCGAATGTGCTGCTACCAGCGCAGAGAAAAAGCCTATCGTGCAGAAGCTTGAGAACGGGGCGTCCCGTTTGACCGGACGGCGGTTGATTATCGTGACACTCGGAAGTCCGGACCGCTGGGGGATGACTCAGACACTAATCAATCAAGGATGGGGAGCTTACGAAGGGTGGAGGCAGCAAGGGTCACAGGTGACAGCTGCCAATGAACTCATCGTGGTGTCAGACCCCGAATAGATTTTTTCAACTTACAAAACTCACCAGATAGGAAAATGCGAATTGGTATATTAAATTGTGGGGGCGATTGCCCCGGACTCAATGCAGTGATTCACGGCGTCGTAGGCGCAGCTGCGGCAAAAGGATGGGAGACCATTGGTTTCCGTGATGGATTTGAAGGTCTTCTGCCAGCGGGCGGAAACTTCATGTTCCTGACCCCAAAGGACACCGAAGGTATCCTGAAAATGGGTGGAACAATTCTCGGAACAACAAATAAGGGGAACTTTGCAGCCAAGATTGGTGAAGGCGATATTGCCAAAGTTCCCCAGGAAATCGTGGATCGTGCCAAGAAGACTCTCGATCACCTAGCCATTGGGGCTCTGGTGGTGGTGGGTGGAGACGGCTCTCTCACCACGGCACAGCAACTCTACGAGCAGGGATGGCCCATTATTGGCGTTCCCAAGACCATCGATAACGATTTGAAGGCAACGGCAATGACCTTTGGTTTCGACAGTGCCGTCAGCACTGTTGTTGATGCCCTGGATCGCCTGCATACGACGGCTCAAAGCCACAAGCGCGTCATGGTGCTTGAGGTGATGGGGCGTCACGCTGGCTGGATTGGTCTGTGGGGTGGCATGGCCGGAGCGGCCAATGTGATTCTCCTACCTGAGATTCCCTTTACCTACGAAAAAATTGCCGAGCACCTGAAAAAGCGCGAAGCCCAGGGCTACACCAGTTCGCTGGTGGTGGTGGCCGAAGGTGCGCTGAATCCTGATGGAGATCTTGCGACGATCGATTCGAACAGTGGCGGCCAGGTCCGCCTCGGTGGAATTGGTGAGCAAGTCGCAGCCAAGATTGCCGAGCTCACTGGTAAGGAAACCCGCTGCACGGTCCTTGGACACGTTCAGCGTGGCGGGACCCCGACTCCTCTCGACCGGATTCTCGGAATGCGCTTTGGCGTCATGGCAGCTCATTTGGCTGAGGATGGCGAGTTTGGCCGCATGGTCAGCTATCAAAGCTATCACGTGGGCTCTGTTCCCATCAAAGAAGCGATCGACGAACTTCGCCTTGTCCAACCTGATACCGAGGTGGTGAAAGCTGCCCGGGCTGTCGGGGTCTGCTTCGGAGATTAATTTCCTGATACCCCACTCAATGAACGACCTTCTCAATCTTCTTCGTCGTCAGGCCCGCCTGAGCAATGCTGAACTCGCGTCCCAGGTTTCCTCAACGGAAGCCGAAGTGGCGGTGCAGATTGCGACCTGGGAAGCCGATGGCACCATCCGGGGCTATCAGGCGATGGTTGATCCGGCTCATGATGGCGAACATGGGGTGACGGCTTTTATTGAAGTCAAATTGACTCCGGAGCGGGGAGGTGGTTTCGATCGCCTGGCGCGTCGGATCTCCCGGTTCGAAGAAGTCACCAGCTGCTATCTTGCAAGTGGTGGCTACGATCTTCTCGTGATTGTGGAGGGCCGTGATCTTTATTCTGTGGCCGCATTCGTTTCGGAAAAACTGAGCTCACTTGAGGGCGTTGTTTCCACGGCAACCCATTTCAGGCTAAAGTCCTACAAGGAAAATGGCTTTCTCTTTGGTGAGGAGGTCGATCTCGAGCGCCTTCTGGTGTCGCCCTAACTCTGTTACTTTGATGGATATTGAAAGTAAACTGGCCAAGCATTTGCAGGCCATTCCCCGTTCGGGCATTCGTGACTTCTTTGAACTCGTCATCGGGCGTGATGACATCATTTCGCTGGGAGTGGGCGAACCTGATTTCGTCACTCCGTGGCCTATTCGGGAGGCTGCCATTTCTTCTCTGGAAAAGGGGGAGACAAGCTATACCTCCAATCTTGGCCTGCTCACTCTTCGCAATAAAATTGCCGAGTATGTCGAAGAGTTTTTTCACGTTTCTTACCAGGGTAAGAACGAGGTTCTCGTGACGGTTGGAGTTTCGGAGGCGCTCGATCTCGCATTGCGGGCTCTGGTGAATCCCGGCGATGAAGTGATTTATCACGAGCCGTGTTACGTCTCTTACTCGCCCGGTATCGTCATGGCGCACGGGGTCGCGGTTCCGGTCGCAACCACGAAAGAGGATGGATTCTCCCTGAAACCTGAGGCGTTGGCGGCAGTCATCACCGAGAAATCAAAAATTCTAATGTTGAACTTCCCGACCAATCCGACCGGGGCAGTTGCTTCGCGCTCAGATTTGGAAGGCATCGCAAAGCTCTGTATCGAGCACGACCTCATCGTTTTGAGCGATGAGATCTACAGTGAGCTTCGCTACGATGAGGAAGAGCATTTGAGTATTGTCGCTTTGCCGGGCATGCAGGAGCGGACGATTTTGCTACATGGTTTTTCCAAGGCTTTCGCGATGACCGGGTTTCGTTTGGGCTATGCTTGCGCTCCGGTTCCGTTGATCGAGGCGATGATGAAGATTCACCAATACGGGATTCTGTGCGCTCCGATCACCAGCCAGGTGGCTGCTCTTGAAGCGTTGTCCGGTGGGAAGTCGATCTACCAACCGATGAAGCAGGAATATCATCAACGGCGTGATTTTCTTGTCGAGCGACTCAATGGAATGGGGATTGATTGTCATTCACCGGGAGGAGCATTTTATGTCTTTCCAGATATTTCAAAATTTGGGCTCACCAGTAAGAAATTCGCGATGGGGCTTCTTGAGGCCGAACATGTCGCGGCGGTTCCCGGTGATGCCTTTGGCAAGAGTGGAGAAGGTTTTCTCCGTTGTTGTTACGCGACGGGCATGGATGACTTAAAATCGGCCATGGATTCGATGGAGCGCTACATTGGAACTCTTTAAGCGGGATGATGGAACAACTGAAGACCTGGCGGGAAGATCGCACCTTGGCGCATGTTGTGCCTTTTGGGGTCTTTATGGTATTCACATTGCTCTACCAATTCGGTGGAGGTGCGATGGAGTGGAAGCACGACGATGCTGTTTGGTTTCGTCGTTGGCCCGAGCAATTATTTTACCCGCTGCAGACTATCGCGACCATGGTGATGTTGTTATTTTTCTGGAAACATTATGAACTCAAGTGGTCGAATAAAATTTGGATCGGCGCGATTGCCGGTCTGGTTGGGATTGGCTTCTGGTTGCTTCCAAGCACTCTTTACGATTACTGGGGGATGACGGGAAAGCCCGAAACCTTTCTCGAGAAGCTTTCCGGTCTGGCACCTCGTAAAGAGGGTTTTGATCCGGGAGTGTTTGAGGCTCCCGCTGCTTTTTGGACCTCGTTGATTTTACGGGTGCTTCGGGCGGTGGTCATTGTGGCCTTGGTCGAGGAGGTTTTCTGGAGGGGCTTCTTGATGAGGTTCCTTTTGAAAATGGATGGTGATTACTGGAAGGTGCCCTTTGGAAAGCCCTCCTGGATTTCATTTCTTGTGGTCACCGGAGCGTTTGTCATGGCCCATCAACCACTCGATTATGTGGGCGCGATCGTTTATGGCTCGCTGACTTATGGCGTGGCAATCTGGACGCGCAGCCTGATGGCCTGCGTGGTGATGCATGCGGTGGCCAATGCTGGAATGGCAGCGTATGCCATGGCATACGGTAAATACGGGATGTGGTAATCCGTCCCATCCTTTTGAGATTGGACTGTCAGAGGAATTAAGGCAGTTTTCCGCCTGTGGAATCTCCCCCTTCACATCCTACTACTGTTGCCGAAGCCTGCAAACGCCTGGGCCTTGGTGATAACGACCGTCTGGCGGACTATCTTCCCCATTGGAAAGAGGTCGAAAAACGTCTGACCCGTCTGACCGATGAGGCGGAAGATCCTGATACCAAGGCAAGCTATGCAAATGATTTGGCCTCGTTGCGGCAAGTTCTGGCGGTGCTGGAGGCGGAGCCAAAGGATCGTCGGAGTAAGGCGGGTCTCTTGATCTGGCTCTTGATGATCGGCCTTCTGGCTGGTGGTGGATATTACGGGTATCAGAAGTGGGCGAGCATTGACGCTGGTGACAAAGCAAGCAAGCTCAGCATTGATGGCACGCTCGAAGAATTTGACCAAGCCATTGAGAAACGTCGTTGGGACGAAGCGGAGATGCTCGTCGGGCAGTTGAAGGATAGCGGTGGTAGTGACGAGCAGGTTGCAGCCGCTTTTGATGGCATTGCGCAGGGGAAGGGCGAAGAGAAGGGGCAACAGATCGCCTTCCTGTTGGGCAATGCCCAGTCGGCTTTGGAAGCCGGGCAACTGACGGAGGCGGAAAATTTTTGCGCTCAGGTTGAGGAACTTCAGCCGAATCATCCCCAGCTTACCGAAATTCGTTCGCAGATTAAGGAGAGTCGCATGAACGTCCGCAACCTTCTTATGGTTCGGGAGATTGAAAAGGCGATGCAGGAAGAGAACTGGCGGGTTGCGGAGAGCCAGCTTTCCTCGCTGGTGAAGGATCAGCCCAAGCATTCAGCGATCCCCCTGCTTCGGACACGTTTGGAAGTAGCCAAGAAGGTTCTCATGGAAAATCAGGCCAAGGCGGCTGTTCTCCTGGCGAAGGCCCGGGAACTCGATGAGGGCGTTTATTCAGAGGAGGCCCTAGACTTGCTGGAGGAGGCGGTGCGACTGGATCCGTCCGGTGAGATACGCGCGATTTACAAGCGGATGTCCGAGTATGGCAAGGTGATGCGGGTACCGTCCGAGTATGCCACGATCGCGGCAGCCCTTGAGGGGGCCAAGGCAAATGACCGAATTTTCGTGGAGAAGGGGACTTATACCGAATCCTTGATCGTTCCCGCAGGAGTTGAGATCGTGGGGGAGAGCAGGGCCGACACAATTATTGAGTGTCCTGCAGAAAAGGCCGCCGTGATCGCAGTGGGTGAAGGAAACATGAAGGTTCGCGTGGCTTCACTGACTCTCAGGCACCAAGGGCTCGTCAATGATGACGAACGTTTTCCGCTAGTGCTTGTTGATTCCGGTCGTCTTCTTTTGGAGGATACTCTGGTCGCTCGCGCCAGTGGGCACGGAGTTGCGGTGCTCAATGGAGGACATGCCACTCTGATGCTCTGTAAAATTGTCGAGAGCGGTTGGGATGGTGTTTCGGTAAAGGGGGAGAAGTCCGGGGCCGTTCTTAGTCAGGTGACTTCCAAGGGGAATCTTCATCATGGAGTCGATTTCTGGGACGGAGCGAACGGGCAGATTGCCAAATCCCAATTTCTTTCCAACGGACGGGCCGGAGTCACCGCGATCGGATCCACCGAAACCATCAAAATCGATGAGAGCCGCAGTGAGGGAAATCGTGAGATTGGCTTCTTTTTCTCAGATGTCGTGAGGGTGGAGATCGATAATTGTGATGCTCACAACAATCAGCTTGGAGGGATGGTCTTTGAGCACGGATCCAAGGGGGTTAAAGTGGAGAACTCCCGCGTCAGTCGGAATGGCAAGGCGGGGATTGTTTTTGAGAAGGGCGTAGAGATTCTCGCCAATGAATCAAATACGGTGGAGAACAACGAAGGACATCAAATCTGGAGTGAAGCGGTCTTCCTGCCTCGCACGGGTGACGACACCATCACACCTCCGCCGCCAGCTCCTCCAGTCGACGGGAAGACCGGTGAAGTTCCTGCAGAGGATGACGGAGAAAAGGATGATAAGGCCGCTCTCGAAGAATAAAAAAAGCGCAGCCACCTTTTGGTGACCGCGCTTTTTAAAATAGGTAATTCTGAGAACCTTACTTGACGGTGATGATGCCTCTCATGAGTGCAAAATGACCCGGGAAGGAGCAGAGATACTCGTAGCTTCCTGCAGCAGGAGCCGTGAAGATCAGGGAATCAGTCTCGCCAGGTCCAAGAACTTTGGTGTGAGCCCGGACCATCGCCTTGCTCTCGGCATCATCCGGGATGAAGTCGGTTGCACGGGCAGCGCCTGCTTTACCGGCGAAGGCCATGAAGTTAGCTCCGGCATTGAGGACTACCAAATTGTGGCCCATCGCCTCCTTTGGGAGTTTGCCCTCGTTTTTAAGAGTGATTTTAACGGTTTCGCCAACTTTGACTTCAAGAGCCTTGGTGTTGAACTGCATGGTGTCATTGCAAGTCACGACAATTTCGCGGTCAAATTTGGCTTCGGCTTTCGTTCCTGCTGCCGCTTCAACTTTGGCTTCTTGGGAGAAGACCTGCGTTGAAGAAAGTGTCAGAAGTGCTGCACAAAGCGTAGTGGTGATGTTTTTCATAAGCGGTGAAAAGATGTCCCCATGAGACGAGGGTGCAAGGGACAATATTTCATTTTTAACGAAGAAAATCGGTTCTGACTACTGAATCCGGAAGGTCCGGCCTTTACCGCTGTCCCATGCCCGGTAGAGAGAGCCATAAAGTGCGTTGAGGGTGCCCTCGTGCATGATACGGAACTCGATGGTTTTAGCGTGGGTGGTGGTTGGGTAGCTTTTCTGGGCCATTTCATCGGCCTGGGTTCCGGCCCGCGACTGGGCGCGATTGCGGAGTTCTTCGGCGCGTTTTTGGAAGCGGGCCAGGGCATTGAACTCGGTGTCCTTGGTGATGGGTTCCATGAAGTAAAAGCGGGCGAGGGACGTTCCCGTGGTGTCCACGGTGACTTCCGTCACGAGGAGGGTGCCATCGAGGACGTAGGAATGTTTGCTGATGGAGGTGATGTTGCCGAGGTTTACCGAGTATTCTCCACCGGGGAGGCTGGCTTCCCAGCGGCTCTTTTTGTTCTCCTCGTCTTTGAGGCCCTCTTGCTCGGCCTTTTCGGCCTTTTCGGCCTCAGTGGTTTCGTTGTTGTCTTGCTGGCCCGTGGTGTTTTGAGCGTGCAGCGGGGCAAAAGCGAGGGCGAGGGCGAGGAAAGAGATGTAGGCTTTCATAGTGAAAGGGTAATATCGGCTTAACCGTGCGCGAGGTCAAAGTCTGATTTTAGGGGACCGATGGGTTGATCCCGGCATTGTTGGAGACTATTTTCAGCCCTGTGGGAGACTATCGACCAAATGTAGCGGCCTTGATGATCAATGGCGAGGGGCGGATTTTGATTTGTGAGCGCCTGGAAACACCAGGCGCGTGGCAATTTCCCCAGGGTGGCGTTGATGCCGGGGAATCGGCTGAAGGAGCATTTTCACGTGAGGTGTCCGAGGAAATTGGGCTCTCTCCGGATGATTATGTCATTGAGGATTCGCGGGGCGGGTATCGCTACGACTATCCCCCTCACGTCATGCTCGGAAAACCGGCTCACAAGGCGCGTTTTGTGGGGCAGGAGCAGATTTACTTTCTCTGCCGGGTCGGGGCGGATTCTCCTCCCGTGAACTTGATGCAGGAGCCGCGCGAATTTTCGCAAGCGCGCTGGATTCTCCCTTCGGAGTTCCAACTCTCGTGGCTTCCCGACTTTAAGAAAGCGACTTATCAGGCTGTCTTGCGCGATTTCTTTGGAGTTGAGGTGTCGGCATAAAAAAGGCCGCCACTCTCGTAAGAGGGCGGGCCGTGTTGGAAATTCGAATACTAGGAAAGCTCGGCCAGCTTGGCCTTGATGGCTTCGGAGTTTGGCAGATCGCCGGGGGAGTCATTGACTTCGGCGTATTGCACCACGCCTGCCTTATCGACGATGAACGCGGAACGCTTGGAGACACCACCCATGATGAGGTTCTTCTCGGGGAGGAACTGGTCATAAGTTGTGCCATAGGCTGCAGTGGCTTTGTGGTCGTAGTCGGAGAGAAGCTTCAGGGTGATGCCTTCTTTCTCGGCCCAGGCCGCTTGTGCGAAGGGGTTGTCACCGGAGATGCCGAAGACCTTGCAGTTCAGATCGGCATACTCGCCGAGGCCGCCGGAGATGGCGCAGAATTGCTGGGTGCAAACACCCGTAAAGGCCATTGGCACGAAGAGGAGAAGGATGTTCTGCTCGCCGATTTGCTCGGAAAGCTTCACGACTTCAGGACCACCCTCACCGAGGGCTACGAGAGAAAAATCAGGGGCTTTGTCGCCAACTTGGATGCTCATATCGCGCGCAATATAGGGCAGGAAAGGAGGTGGTCCAGTGGGAAAATTCCGACCATTTCAAGAGACACCAGTTTAGGGCACGAAATCGACATTTTTGCGGAGGATCGTCGTGGCCGAGGCGATACTGCCACTGTGATCCATCACGTCGCGAACCTCACCGCGCGGGGAGACGAGGATGATGTCGCCTGTGCGCTTGTATTGCTCAAAAATAATAGCGAGTCCCAGGTCCTTGCTCAGCAATTCGGCCTGATGTCGGGTGCAATCGGAACTGTAGTCGAATTTAATAAAGAGCACTGATTCATCGATAAACTTTTCCTGGAGTTCCGCAAAGACCGGCGCCATCGTTCTGGAGCTCGGGCAATTGGTGGCGAGGATCATCACCGCGACGAGTTTGTGGTGTTTGCCGGCCGGATCTGTCGTCTTTTTTGACCAAAGGCTCCGCCACGGGATCAGTTTTCCGTGTTTCGTAGAGGACGATTCCCAGCGCGACCATCGCGGTGACGGCGAGGGATAAGGCTCCAATGGCCCGTCTGCGCCATCGATAAGCCGTCCGGGCGATCTCACACCCGGCCAGGATCTCTTCTGCCCGCGAATCTGACAGCATCAGGGTGTCGTAGTGTTCCTTTAGGCGTTGCTTGAGATGATCGCGATTCACGTGATGCTCCTTTCTGAATCCCTGCCCGGGAGTCCGCTTCATCGAAGGACTGGAGTGTGGCTTTGGTCCTGGAGAGCACATGGCAACGGGAGATGTGTTGCTGCATTGGCTCGAGGATTGTGGTAGGGATTCCGGCGGTCCTTGCTAATTGGGCTTTATAGAATGATGAAACTACCAGCACTGCTCTCGCTTCTTCTCCTTCCTCTCCAAGCCCAGGACGTCCCTCAGTGGAAATCACTTTTTAATGGCAAAGATCTCTCCGAGTGGGTGGATGTGAATACCACGCCCGCGACTTGGACGGCCAAGGACGGACTCTTGGTTTGCACGGGCCATCCGATCGGGGTGATGCGGTCGAAGAAGCAGTATGAGAATTTTATGCTGCACATCGAGTGGCGTCATATGGAAGCGGGTGGAAACTCCGGAGTTTTTGTGTGGAGCGAAGGAACGACTCCCAAGAAGCGACCGCTCCCGAAAGGGATGGAGGTGCAGATGTTAGAGTTGGAGTGGCCGAAGCTTCATCCATTGAAGGACGGGAGCCCCAATGACATTGCCTATGTCTCGGGGGAGCTTTTTGGGGCGAATGGATTGACGGCGGTGCCGGCAAATCCGCGAGGGAATCGCAGCAAGTCCTATGAGCTTCGCTGCAAGGGGAAGGGCGAGTGGAATACCTACGACGTCGTTTGTGTCGATGGCACGGTGAAGCTTTCGATCAATGGGAAGTTCGTGAACAGCATCAGCCAGTCCTCGGTGAGAAAAGGATACCTTTGTCTCGAATCCGAAGGGGCGGAGATTCACTTTCGCAATATCCAGATCATGGAGCTGCCGCCGGGGATGACGACCCCGGAGCAGACTGCGGCGCTAGTGCCGGAGAGAGAATAGCAATACTACTTTTTAGGTCCGATGAGCTCGATGAAGTTGCCATCAGGATCGCGGAAGACGGTGATGAAGTTGCCGCCGCCGAGGTCCGAGGGAGTTTTGCCGAGGAGTTCGACCTTGGCTTCCTTGAGTTTGGCGACGGACTTGGTCATGTCAGTCACGAGGAGGGTGAGGTAGGAAACGCCGATGGAGGAGTGAATGAATTTCTGGTCCTGCATCTTGCCCGGAGCCTCGGGGAAAGACATGAGCTTGAATTTGGTCTTGGGGCCTTCGGCCTCTTTATCCAGGACGAAGACGCGGATGGTGGCGGGTTGATTGTCGGTCAGGCCGATATCTGTGGCCTTCTCGGCGGGAACGCTGAAGCCTTTGACCTCGGTCATGCCGAGGGTCTCGGTGTAGAATTTCGCGGATTTTTCGAGATCCTTGACCACGATACCGATATCGGCCGAGGCGTTGGCGAAGGTCGGCGCTTCTTCCTGGGCGAGGGCAGGAGCTGCTGAGAAACCGAGAAGAGCGGAGGAGAGCGCAAGGGCGCAGAGTGATTTGAACATGGGACAAAGGTAGGAGGCAGGATTTTCAGATCAAGGAGTTAGTGACCTTCTTTCTGGAAGGGGGAGGGGTGAGCGACGTATTGTTCTTTTAACCATGAAACGATTGTCGCTCCTCTTCCCCTTCATTTTGGCACTGTTGTGTCCGCTTTTTCTTTCCGCCAAGAAGGAGAAGCTTGAGAAAACGAAGAAGATTGTCTTCATCGCCGGGAACCGGAGTCACGGCTCGGGCGAGCATGAGTTTCGCGCCGGTTGCATGCTTCTGGCCAAGGCTCTCAATGAAGAGAGCGGGCTCAATGTGAAAGCGGTCGTGGTCGGTGCGGATTGGAAGAAGGACAAATCCGTCCTCGATGATGCCGATGCCATCGTGATTTTTGCGGATGGCACGAGCGGGATTTCCGGGGAGTGGGAGTATCTCGACGGGCTCGCGAAGAAGGGAGTCGGTTTCACCTTCATGCACTATGCGGTGCATCCCAATCCGGATCAGGGGAAGAAATACTACCAACCATGGATCGGGGGCGCGATGGAATCGGGCTGGTCCGTGAATCCTCACTGGGTCGCCGATATGAAGGTGATGCAGGGGCATGAGATCTCGAACGGGGTCCCGGAGACTGTCACTTGCCTCGATGAGTTTTACTACAACATGCGTTTCGTGGAGGATCGCGATAAGGTTCTCAATTTCGTGACCGCAACGCCAACCCGCGAGAACATGGCTCGCTACATCAATCTCTGGAATGAGCATGGCGTGGCAGGCTTGAACAAAGAGCAAACCTTGATGTGGGGATATGAGCGCCCGGGTGGAGGTCGCGGAGTAGGCTTTACGGGTGGGCATTATCATCACGGCTGGGCCCTCGATGGATTCCGTACGGTGGCCTTGAATGCCATCGTTTGGACTGCAGGGATCGAGGTTCCGGAAGGGGGCGTGAAATCGAAGTCCCTCACGGAAGACGATCTCAATGCAAACCTGGATGACTACGGGAACAAGGTGAAACGTCTGAAGCTTCCCAAGGTTGAAGATTGGAAGAAGCTCCCACCTGCAAAAGTGGATGAAGCGCGCGAGGCTGATTTCAAAAATCCTGAGCCCGTGAAGAAATAAAGGAAACCGGCTAAGAGGGCGAAAAAGGGATCGGCGTTCACGCGAAGTCGATCATTCACTTCGAGCTTCCTGAGGGTGCCCAACGTTTTCGGGCCAAGGTGGCTCTTGATGACGGGGGCGCCATTCGCGATGGCGGGAAGACGCCTGCTTCGGTGAGGTTTTATGTCTTTGATGTCGCTCCAAAAGATCTTCCCGAGGGTGGAGAACCCTTCGACCCGGCTTCGACCGAGACGGAAAAGGTGGAGGTGAATGAGCTGAAGGTTCCCGATGATCTGGAAGTCACGGTGTGGGCGACGAGTCCGATGCTTTGCCAGCGGTGAAGGAATTACTGGGACACCCGAACAAATACGTCCAGGGACGTGCCGTTTACTTGCTGCCATTTCTTGGTGATGAAGGGGTGGGAATTGCCCGTGGGATGCTGGATCACAAGGAGTCCCAGTTTCGAATTCTGGCGATGCGGGCTCTTCGCAATGCCGGTGTGGATTCCCTTGAGCTGGCGTGCGTGCTGGCTTCGGATTCCGATGTTTCGGTGCGACGTGAAGTGGCGGTCGCTCTTCGTGATACAGACCCGCAGCAGAAGCGCCCCTTCGCGGTTGAGTTGCTGAAAAGCTACCAGGGGGATCGCACCTATTTGGAAGCGTGTGGCTTCGCGGCGGAGGGAATTGAGAGCGAGGTTCAGAATGATCTTTTAGCTTCGGCTAAGTCGTCCGATTCCTTGAGTTGGACTCCTGAATTCGCACGCATCACCGGGAGGCTTAAGGTTGTTGACGCGATCCCTCATTTGCAAAAACGAGGTGCCAGTTCGTCGCTTTCCGACCCTGACCGTCTCCTCGCGGTGGACTCATTGGCCTTCATCGATTCGGCTCAATCCGTGCCTGCGATGGTTGCGCTTGCGAAGGTGCCGGGACCGGTTGGCGTGTCCGCCTCGCAATGGTTGATCCATCTTTCGAATACCCGTTGGTCTGAATTTGGAGTTCAGGATATTTTGGACCTTCCTTGCAGGGCTGGATTGCGAACCAGGGCGAGGAGAATTTCCTTCGCTTGGTGATCAATCCTTCCGAGCAGATTTCCCAAGGTTACAACGGCTCAACGGTGCGACTCAAGGATGGCGGCGAGGTGCAGGGACTGGTGCTCAGTGCGAAGAATCCCGTCATCGTGCAATCGCAAGGCGGCCTGGTGCAAATGATCCCGGCAGGCAAAGTCGAGAAGGTTGAGGACTTGAAACATTCCTTGATGCTTTCGGCAGATCAATTGGGACTGAATGCCCAGGATCTCGCTGATCTCACCGCTTACCTGAAGACTCTCAAATAGAGAGTGTGAGATCGTGGGCGTGCTATTTAGGGGGGAGTGAACCTTGAAGTCAGAAGTAATTCGATGTAATCACTTCTGATGAAATGAATCGTGTGATCTTAAATTTTCGTTGGATACCCCTTCTGCCGGTCTGTCTAGCTGGCCCCGGTAATGCCCAAAATCGTCAGGATCTTCCTCCGCCTAAAGTTGATGAGGTCGTTGAGGCCGTGACCGACACCGCGAAATTCGATCTCGATGAGATTGAAGGAACAGTGGAGGCATTTTTGAACGCTGAGACGGTGACGGAGCGTCTGAAATATGTTCGAGATGGTGAGAGAGTTTTGCCGTTGATGAAGAAACACTACGGAGGTGAAAAAATTGAGCCGGAAGGCTTCAAAAGTTTTGAGCCGAATGCAGCAACCTATCGAGCGTCCTTGATGACGGCGAAGGTTGAGACCGGGGACTATTCGACGTTGATCATTGCCGTTGAACGGGTCGTGGTTGAGGTGATTGGTGAAGACGAGGTTGTTTATAAAGTCGACTGGGAGAGTTGGGTGGGCTTCTGTGAGATGAGTGTGGAGGATATGAGGCGCGCTCAACCCACCGAGCCGGTGCTTTTGAGAGCGTTGGTCAGTAGTGATAGTTATTACAATTTTTCCTTCAATGATGACGAGAAGTGGGACTCCTACAGGCTGCTCTTCCGGAATTCAGACGAGACGCTTTCGGGGTATGTGAAGGTCGGTTCGGAGGCCAGTAAGCAGCTTGCAGATCTTCGGAGAGCGAATGAGCGAATCACTTATACGCTGAAAGTCGTCTATCCAACCGATGGCCGCAGTAAGAGTCAGGTGAAGATCGTGGAGGTCGTCCAAAGAGGTTGGGTTATCGAAATGTGGGAGGAGAAGAAAGACGGGAAATAGGGGCAGAAGCCACTAAGTGGCGTTTGAATCGATCGATTTGATAAGCAATGCTTGGAACTCCGTATTGAAAATGTAGAAATGTGGGTGCTATCCACTTTCCTGCGTTCTTATGACTGCGATTACTTTTCGAGCTTTTCTTTCGGTGTTTATTTTATCATCGGGGACTTTGTTTGCTGGAGAGCCCATTGATTTTGCGAGGCAGATTCTCCCCATCCTCTCGGATAAGTGTTTTGCCTGTCATGGTCCGGATACGAAGAAGGCCAAGGATCTCCGTTTGGATAGTTACGAAGCCGCGGTCAAGGATCGCAAAGGAACTCGCGCCATTGACCCGGAAGCTCTCGAAGACAGCGAACTGATTTTTCGCATTCACGACATGGATGACCCCATGCCGCCGGAGGATGAGAAGCAACTCACCGAGGCCGAGCGCGACCTTCTCACGCGCTGGGTGAAGGAAGGGGGAGCCTATGCCTCTCATTGGGCTTTCATTCCGCCGAGAAAGGAAGAGGCCGCGAAGTCCGAGGTGATTGATCACTACATTTCGCTCAGCCATCAATCACACAAGCCACCCGTCTCTTTTGCGCCTGAGGCTGATCGATCCACTCTCGCCCGACGTGTCGCCCTGGTCCTGACCGGGCTCCCCCCGGATCCGGCTCTACTTGCGACTTACGTCGCTGATCAGTCCGCAGATGCTTACGAAAAATTCGTGGACCAGCTTCTTGAATCTCCCCGCTATGGTGAACATCAAGCCCGTTACTGGTTGGATGCCGTTCGCTATGGTGACACGCATGGTCTTCACCTTGATAACCGGCGGGGGATTTTTCCCTATCGAGATTGGGTGGTCCGTGCCTTCAACGAAAATCTTCCGCTGGATGATTTTATCACCTGGCAACTCGCCGGGGATCTTTTGCCAGCGCCGACGATTTCCCAACAAATCGCGACGGGATTCGTGCGCATGAATCCGACCACTTCCGAAGGCGGTGCCATTCCCGAGGAGTTTCAGGCGAAGAATAATTTTGATCGAACGGAAACGCTGGGGACGGTTCTTCTCGGTATGACTTTGACCTGTGCCCGTTGTCACACTCACAAGTATGATCCGATTACCCATGACGATTACTTCAGTCTCTTCGCCTTCTTTAACAGCACGGCCGAGAACCCGATGGATGGCAACAAGTATGATCATGCTCCTGTCATCAAGGCTCCCGCGAATGCGGCCGAGTGGAAGCTCTTAGATGATCTCAATCGAGAGCGGGAAGGCTTGCTGGGCAAGTCGGAATCGCTCACGCAAGAAGAAGAATCTGCCCTTGCAGTAAAGTTCGCCGAGTTGGAAAAGACGTTCACCACCACCACTTTGGTCGCCAAAGAACTTCCCAAGCCTCGCGAGACGAAAACGCTCAGGAGAGGCGAGTATCACAGCCCGGGCGGCGAGGCTCTGCAGCCGGATGTTCCTGCGGTCATGAGCCCCTTCCCGGAGGGCGCACCCCGCAATCGCCTGGGTCTCGCTCAATGGCTGACCTCTCCCGGGCATCCCTTGGTCGCTCGCGTTCTTGTGAATCGAACCTGGCAAAGGGTCTTCGGATACGGCCTCGTCCGGACCCCGGAAGATTTCGGATTGCAAGGCGAGCAAGCCACTCATCCCGAGCTTCTCGATTGGTTGGCGGTTGAGCTGCATGAGAAGAATTGGGATTTGAAGCACCTGCTCCGCTTGATGGTTACCAGTGATACTTTCAAACAAAGCTCGAAGCGTCGTGCTGATCTGGAGGATCCTGAGAACCGTCTCTACGCGCGCGGACCGGGATTCCGTCTCGATGCCGAAGTCATTCGCGACATTGCCCTTTGGTCGAGCGATCTTCTCGATCCTGCTTTGGGAGGGGAAGGGGTAAAACCTTATCAACCTGCCGGACTCTGGAGCGCCCTGATGCACCCTGCCAGCAACACCAAAAATTACGTGAGGGACAAAGGGGAACGACTCTATCGACGCAGCCTTTATGTTTATTGGAAACGGACGAGCCCGCATCCCATGATGACTCTTTTTGATGCTCCCAATCGTGAGTCGAGTTGTGTGAAACGCTCCCGCACCAGCACGGCCTTGCAATCACTCGCTCTTCTCAATGAGACTCAACGGATTGAGATGGCCCGCAAGCTCGCCGAACGGTTGATGCGGTCCGCGTCCGATGACAAGCAGCGGCTTGATTGCCTCTACACGCTCCTCGCCTGTCGCCCTGCCGATGCCCGTGAAAGTGAGGCGTGTTTGAAGCTGCTGGAAATCATGAAGGAGCGCTATGCCTCGTCGATGGATGACGCCAAGGCTCTGCTCACAACGGGCGATTCACCTTCTGACGCGGCCCTTGATCCCATCGAACTTGCCTCCTGGACCCAGGTCGCAGTGACCGTTCTCGCGAGCGATGTTGCCCTTAGCCTTTTCTAAAATAGTGCCATGAATCCTTACCTTGATTTTCAGCTCAGCCAGACCCGTCGCCAACTCTTCGGACGCGCCGCCCTTGGTCTGGGCACGGCGACGATGGCGCAATTGCTCGGAGCCGATCTCCTTGCGGAATCTCCGAATTCCTCCGAAGGACTTCATCACCCCGCCAAAGCCAAGCGTGTCATCTATCTCTTCATGAGCGGTGGTCCGAGCCAGCACGACATGTGGGACTACAAGCCCAAGATGAAGGAAATGGCCGGAAAGGATTTGCCGGAACAGGTTCGTGATGGACAGCGAATCACCGGCATGACTGCGGGTCAAAAAAACCTGCCGCTTTGTCCCTCGAAATACGAATTTACGAAGCACGACAATAATGATCAAGGGGTGTGGGTGAGCGAGCTTCTCCCGCACACTGCGAAGGTGGCGAAGGAGCTCTGCGTGGTTCACAGCACCTTTACCGAAGCGATCAACCATGATCCAGCCGTGACCTATATCCAAACCGGGAGTCAGATTCCCGGACGTCCCAGTTTTGGTTCGTGGCTGAGTTATGGACTGGGGCGGATGAATGAAGATCTTCCCGGCTATGTCGTGATGCATGCCAAGACGAACTTCGGTGAGCAGAGTCTCTTCAATCGACTTTGGGGACCGGGTTTTCTGCCGTCGGAGCATCAAGGAGTCCTGCTGCGGAGTCAGGGAGATCCTGTCCTTTACTTGAAGAATCCTAAAGGTGTGACCCGGACTGACCGGCGGGCCCAATTGGATACGCTTGCCGCACTCAGCGAGGCCCAGCATGAAAAATTTGCAGACCCTGAGATTCTGGCCCGCATCAAGCAGCACGAAATGGCGTATCGGATGCAGACTTCGGTTCCGGAGTTGATGGATCTTTCTGACGAAAAGGAATCCACTTTTGCGCTCTATGGCGAAGCGGCGCGTGAAGCGGGAACCTTTGCAGCCTGTTGTCTCAACGCCCGCCGTCTTGCGGAACGGGGCGTTCGGAATATCCAAATTTTTCATCGCGGTTGGGATGCTCACAACAACCTTCCGCAAGAGCACGAATCCCAGTGTAAGGATATCGACCAAGCCTGTGCCGCGCTCATTACGGATCTGAAGGACAGGGGAATGCTCGAAGACACGCTCGTCGTTTGGGGCGGGGAATTCGGACGAACGGCTTACTGCCAGGGCAAGCTTACCGAGCAGAACTACGGTCGCGATCACCACCCCCGGTGCTTTACGACTTGGATGGCGGGTGGGGGAATCAAGCCGGGAATCACCTACGGCAGAACCGACGACTACGGCTACAATATCGTGAAGCCCGATGGCTCCCCCATGATGCCGCAACCGACCAAGGATGAGTGGACGCCCGGCTCGGTGCACATTCACGATCTCAACGCGACCATCTTGCATCTACTTGGGATTGATCATCGCAAGCTGACCTATCGTTATCAGGGACGCGACTTTCGTCTCACCGATATTCACGGGCACGTCATTAAGGAGTTGTTGCTTTAGGTGGTGATGGACCTGGCGGGAGATCAGCAGCCGGATCGCTCGTCTTCTCCAATCAAGATGCCGAGCTTGTTTCCTAGATGTCTGCGCCGCTCTTTACTCTTTCCCATCAGGCCAAGCGTGAATTCATCGCGGCCCTGGAGTGGTCGGAGAAGCATTTTGGGGAGGAAGCAGCCCTTCGATATCAGCAGCTTTTGCGAACCGCTTTTATTGAGATTAGAAACGACCTCGAGGCGCCGGGATCGAAGGTCGTGGATGGCTTTCGGCTTTACCATCTCCGGCATTGCCGGAAGAAAGCCCCGGTGAAGGGCTTGATTGTGAAATCACCTCGACACTTTTTGATCTGCCGAGAAAGGGAAGGGGTGGTGGAGATTGCCCGAACCCCCCATGACCAGATGAATATCGAAGCCAAACTGAGAGGAATGAAGTGATGACCAAAGAGCAGTGTGACACTTTGTCTTCTTTTCCTAATAGCCCCCATACCCACGGAGCGGGGCGAAATTTTTTGGAGGGAAAATGGCGATGAATCGGCAAGACGAATTGACAGTCTTCAAGCATGAGATCGACGTAAGCCAGTATGCGGCCGCAATGGGTTATGAGGCGGACCGTTCAAAGAAGTGGGGAACTGCGAGGTGATGCGCCGAGGGGCGGAGAAGATCGTGATCTCGATGGGCGAAGGTGGAGTGTGGATGAATTGGAATGCCACCGAGCAAAGCGATGCCGGCAACATCCTCGACTTCGTGCAGAACCGCTAAGATATGAATTTGGGTGAAGTCCGCAAAGAATTGCGACCGTGGCTTTCGGGGCCGGGTCATGTGCCGCAGGGGAGGGGAGGGGAGTCCTTTGAGCAACCGCTTTTGCCGATTACGAAGGAGAAGGCCGACATGTATGGGCGGCTAGCCTCGATGCAGAGCGTAACGGGGTTGCCGTTTTTGAAACAGGTGCGAGCCCTTCCGGAGACGGTGACGGGAAGTGCGCGCTTTGCAGGGCGGATTTACCAGGACCAACGAAGCAATGCGGTCTTTCCTCACTGCGATCTGGAGGGCCTGTGTGGCTATGAAATCAAGAACACCGGATTTACGGGGTTTTCTCCAGGAGGGAGTAAGGGGCTGTGGTGTTCCCGCACGACCGAGGAAGATGACACGCTTGTGATCGGCGAGGCCGCGATTGATCTCTTGAGCTTTGCAGCCCTCCATCCGAGCCGCACAAGCCGCTACGTGAGCACGGGAGGCGCTTTGAACATCGCAGCCGGAACTCATCAGAAGAGCCGCTGCGAAGCTCCCAGAAGGCGCCAAGATCATCCTCGCAATGGATCTCGATGAGGCGGGAGAGAAGTTGGCCGCTGCCATAAGGGGCCATATTCCCGCTATCGTGGACGAGGCGAGCAGAGTTAGCGTTCAGATGCCGCAGGGTAGGGGAGAGGATTGGAACGATGTTCTTACGAAGCTCAGGACGCGAAGAAGGGCCTTCGATGACATTGAGTTGACCGGGGCAGGGGATTCGCGAGATACTGAGAAAGAGCGATCAAGCCAACAGCCGGAAAGGAAAGCAAGACGATGAGCAGCGAAAACGAAAAACCCGGGATATCGGTCACAGATCAAATGCGAGCCGAGAGCCTTGAGAAAATCAGCGAGCTTTCTCGATCGTTTCCATCTTTGGCCGAGCAGGGGAGCGTGAAGGAATGGGATGCAGTGGCCCTCGATGAGTGGGCCGCCTCCGGGATGCCGAGCCACGGCCAACGCCTCGCGGCGCAGTTTCTTTTGAGGGTGTGGAACCAACACGAAAAATGGCAGTGCGGGAAATGCGACCCCATCGAAGCGCAAGGGGTTTGGGATTCTGAGCACTAGCAAGGGTTTCAGAAATGGACGGACCAGCCTTTTACCCGGGGGTTAAAGGGCCAAAACCTCGTTATTTGTTACACACTGTTTATGGAGACTTTGAAAGGTTTACAGCCCCACTTCAAAAAAAGTAATTAGACTTCGGGGAGATTAAAAGTTTTCCAGCCCACCCAGCCCCGAACACCAAGAGGCCACTCCGGTTTTGTCTCGGCTCATTCTTCGCTCGCAGCCAAAATCCTCGAACCTCATCGTGTTCCTACCACCCCGCCGATTCTAGCCAATGAACTCCGCTCCGCCGGAATTCACGCAGCGGCCAAATACCGTTTCACGGTGCTGGTCGAAACGCCCAGGGCAGAAGCAACCTCTTTGAGCTTGAGGCCCTGTGATCGGAGTTCGTGAGCTCGCGCCGGATTGCCTTTGAGAGTCCCGGCTTTTAGGGCTTCGTAAATGCCCTTTTTCTTCGCGACCGAGATTCCGGCCGCCTGGCGTTCGCGAATGTTGCTCAACTCGATTTCACCGAGGCCCAAGAGGATGGTAAGCGGTGCCTACGCGACCTCCTTGACAGGGTCGGCTGAGGATGTTTTTCGGCGTGGGTCTTTGCGGCGAGCGGCGGCGATCCGGGCGGGGGTGAGGTCGAGGGCTTCGGTCTCGCGATCTTTGAGAGTCGGGAGGATCTCGAGGACTTCACGCAGGTAGTCTTCGACGGGGATGGCGTAGCGGTGGCAGTTCTCGATGATGGTGTAGATCGCGGCGGCCAGGTGGCCGGCTTCTTTGGAGCCGAAGAAGAGCCAGTTTTTCATGCCGAGCTTTGTGGGGCGGACGGCGTTTTCAACAAGGTTGTTGTCAATCTCGAGGAGTCCGTTTTCAAGGTAGTTTTCAAAGCGGGTCCATTGGCCGAGGGCGTATTTGAGAGCTTCGCCAAGGAGATGACTGGGGCGGTAGCGGGCCATGAGGATTTTAAAGATGGCTTTGAGGCGTTTGACGATGGGGCGACTTTGACTGGAGCGGATCGCTTGGCGAAGGCGTGGTCCGGCTCCGCTTTTGCGCAGTTCGGATTCGATGCGG
>CAWUTG010000029.1:0-84879 GCA_963925135.1 uncultured Verrucomicrobiales bacterium
TTACGATCTTAAGAAGAGCCCGCTGGCACAGATGCGTGAGCACACTGCGAAGCTCAAGGATCTTGCGGCGATGAACAAGGAGATCGGAGTGCAGTCGCTCTACCAAATCCACTCGGGCTCAAAGCTGGCCGGTTCGTTGAGCTGGGATGCCGCGATGATGTTTGAGGGGCTTGATCCTGACCATGCCGCGGTGGCCTTTGATCTTCGTCATGTTCGCATGGATACCGGAATTTCCTTCGATTTGGCCTTGGCGAATCTCCGCCCGCATATTCGCTCGATTTACGTCAAGGATGCCCGCTGGGAAGGGGAGCGGAGTAACAAGTGGAAGAGTGTTCCGCTTGATACGGGCTTCGTTGATCAGGCGACCTTCAATAAGGTCCGCAAAGGCTTGGGGACGATGCCCTTGTCCCTGCACATGGAGTGGGGCAAGACCTCTCTTTATCGCAAAGAGGAAGCGATGGAGGCCATGGAACTCATCGCCCGCGATGCCAAAACTTTAAAATCATGGCTTTAAAATCCCTCATTCCGGTGGTCGCGCTTCTACCCCTTTGGGCGGGAGCGGTGGAGGTTGTTGATACGGAGAAGACCCTCGTGATTTCGCATGAGGGGAAGGAGATCCTGGCCTACCAGAAAGCGGAGATGGCGCCGCCGGAGGGCGTGGATCCGGTGTTTCGGCGGAGTGGTTTCATCCACCCGCTGAACTCACCGAAAGGAGGCTGCGTTACTGGTATCCATCCCGATGATCACTATCACCACCTCGGGATCTGGCATGCCTGGGTGAAGACCGTCCACGGAGACGATGAACCTGATTTCTGGAATTTAAAGACCGGAACGGGACGGGTTCGCTTCGTGAAGGTTCTCGAGAAACTCCCATCGGGCTTCACCGTGGAGCAGGAGCAAATTGCCTACAAGGGACCGGAAAAAAAGGAAACGGTGGTGCTCCGGGAGCAACTCACGGTGACCGCTGAATTTCGAGGGGGCGTGAATATTGTCGATTACAAGGTCACTCAAACCAATGTCTCGGGAGTGAAGTTGGAGTTGCCGGTTTATCGCTACGGCGGCCCGCTGGCGTGGCGGGGTCCCCTGGACTGGAATGCCGAAAATAGCGACTACCTGACTTCCTCTGGCGACAAGCGGGCCGATAGTCATCAGAGCCGGGCCAATTGGGTCTCGGTCCACGGCCCAACCAAAGCGGGGGAGGCGACGCTTGTTTTCCTTGGCAGTCCTGCGAATCACGATGCGCCCCAGCGACTGCGCACCTGGCCGGATGGGAAGATGTTTCTCAACTGGGTGCCCATTCAAGAGAAGCCATTTGCGATCGGCGCCGGAGATTCCGTGACGTGGGAGTTTCGCCTGATCGTATTAGATGGCCTCCCGTCGGAGGGTGATTTGGCGTCATGGTGGAAGGGTTACAAAGCGAGGGATATCAAGTGATTTTGTTATTACGGGGTGCATAAATATTCAAGTATTGTGACATATTTCATATCATAAGTGTTCGCTTGACCTCTCTTTTTTATTGATTGTTAAGCTTGGCCAGTCAGGGGTTGGGCTGAACAAAACCTAATTCTATGACCCTAAGAGAGAGGTTTGTTCCAACCCTGATGGCGGCTTTATGTCTCCAAGTAGGGTTGGTGCAGGCCCAACAGCATTCAATGACGTTGATTTCGGTTACGAAACCGGAACCTTTAATCCCACTCTCTCCTTTGCGGGAGGGAATGCCCAAGTTCTGCAAGCACCCGGTTCCGGGACTTCAGGAATTACTTCACCTTTACCCAGCCCCTGATTCCCGGTCAGGAATACGAGGTTTGTCTTCACGTTGCGGCAGCATCTTCCTCCGATCAGACGATGCCCACCATTCCCGAGCCGTCTACCGGCTGGCTAGCGCTCCTGGGGCTGACTTTCGTTGCGAGACGCAGGAGGTGAAGAAGGCCTTCCTTCAACCATTCACATTCAAGGCTGGCTCCGGGTGACCGGAGGCCGGCTTTTCTATTGAGGAGCGGCAGTGTCTCTGGCGATCTGATCGAGAATTCCGTTGACGAATGATGCCGCTTCCTCGCCGGAGAATGAACGGGCAAGTTCGATGGCTTCATTGATCGAGATGGCATTGTCGAGATCGGAACGATGCAGAATTTCCCAGCTGGCGAGTCGTAGGATGGCGAGGTCAACTTTGGAAAGACGTGAGAAATCGAAATTTTTGGCCTTCTGGTCAATGATTTCGTCGAGTTCGATATGAGCCGCTTCAACCTGGTCAACGAGAGCGACGACTTCGTTTTCCAGCTTCTTCATTTCGTTGAGAAGGCGGTGAAGGTGATCGAGGTCGCGTTGCTCAGGATAGTTTTGAGGGAAGTGGACCATGCGGGCCCGCTCGTCATAGATGTCGAGCTTAGCGAAGATTTCGATGAGGGCCTTATGTTGAAGTGGCGGGAAGAGGGCGGTTTTCGGGAGTAGTTCATCCCGTTGCTTTTTAAGGGTGCCGAATTCGAGAAGAAGTTTGGCAAGATCACGGCGCCAGCCACCAAGGTCGGCCTTGGTCAGGTTGCTGAGGCTTCTGATCGTGTCGGCCCATTTCACCTCGGCGGTGCTGAGGGCCTTGAAATCGCGAGCCAGCTTCTCGCCATGATCCGCAGCGAGGATGGCCGCAGAGCAATCAATGAGGATGGCTTGGAGTTTGGCGGCAGTGGCAGTTCGACCCTGTTGGAAGTGGGCCAGAATTTTGACGCGGGCATTATCAAAGACGATGCCATTCCGGTCGTTGACGAGCTCCCAGAATTCAGGTCCACCCTGTTCCTTGGGGGCCGTGGCGCGAGCGTAGAGAAGTTGCACCGCGGCTTCGCGGACTTGGCGGCGACTAGCCATTGGTCGGGTGAAGTCGGTGGGATTGGTTAGCCTTGCGGATTTCGTTCATGATTTCGACGATGTCGAGAGCGCTGCGGGCGGCTTCGCGACCACGGTTGAGCTTCTTGCCAATGCACCGAGCGTAGGCTTGTTGTTCATCCTCCACGAGCAGGACCTCGTGAATAACAGGGGTTTTGGTTTCTACGGCAATTCGTTGGAGCGCTTCGGTGACCGAAGTGGCAACGAGGTCGGCGTGGGCGGTGCCACCGCGAATGATGCAGCCGAGTGCGATCACGCAATCAGGTTGATCGATTTCAATCAGGTTTTTAACGACGACCGGGATTTCAAAAGCACCGGGAACGCGCACAAGGTCGACGCGGGCGTTGACGGCGAGTTCCTGGATTTCTTCAACAACGTTCTGAACGAGAGCGTCGGTGAATTCCTGATTAAACTTCGCGGCAACGATTGAGATGCGTAGCTTTCCCCCGTTCAGGATCCGGGGTTTCGTTGGAATGATGGCCGACATGAGAGCGGTGGTATGAGTGCGAAGTGCAGGTTTGTCAATTAGAGGTGATGTCCCATTCTCGTCCGCTTGGTTTCGAGGTATTTTTCGTTGTGCGGGTTGGAAGGGAGTCGGATCGGGACTTGCTCGACGATTTCCAATCCATACCCCTCAAGGCCAATGACTTTTTTGGGATTATTTGTCAGGAGGCGGATTTTTCGAACGCCCAGATCGTAGAGCATTTGAGCACCCATGCCATAGTCACGCAGGTCGGATCCGTAGCCGAGTTTCTCGTTGGCCTCAATGGTATCGAGTCCCTGTTCCTGCAATTTATAAGCGTGGATTTTAGCGGCGAGGCCGATGCCCCGGCCTTCCTGCCTGAGGTAGAGGAGGACGCCGCCCTCTTTCGAAATTTGTTCCAGGGCGGTGTGCAGTTGCCCTCCGCAATCGCAGCGGCGGGAGCCAAAGACATCACCGGTCAGGCACTCGGAGTGAACGCGAACGCTCACCGCGGTGTGCGGATCGATGTCGCCGCGGACAAGGGCGAGGTGCTCGGAGTTGTCGGTGTTGACGCGGTAGAGGTGGCAATTGAAGTCGCCAAAGTCGGTGGGAAGCGAGATGACTTCTTCACAGGTAACGAGGCGTTCGGAGCGGCGGCGATACTCGATGATTTGGGCGATGGTGCAGGCCTTGAGTTGGTGCTTTTCCTGGTATTCACCCAGGTCTCCGACACGACCCATAGTGCCGTCTTCATGCATGATTTCACAAATGACTCCGGCTGCTGGCAGTCCGGCCAGGCGAGCGAGATCGACTGCCGCCTCGGTGTGGCCGGCCCGGCGAAGGACGCCACCTTCCATCGCTTGAAGAGGGAAGATGTGACCGGGTTGCACGAAGGCGTTGGCCTGCGTGGAGGCGTTCGCAAGCAGCTGGATGGTGTGGGCGCGGTCAGCCGCTGAGATCCCGGTCGTGATCCCTTCGGCAGCATCGATGGAGATTGTGAAGGCCGTTTTGTGGGCTTCCCGGTTTTTGGGAGCCATGGGCGGCAGGTCGAGCGCTTCGGCGCGATCCGGCAGAATAGGGGTGCAGATCAGACCTCGACCGTGGTTCGCCATGAAAGCGATGGACTCTGGAGTGATCAACGAGGCGGCTGCGATGAGGTCAGCTTCGTTCTCGCGTCCCGGGTCGTCGGTGACAATGACGATGCGACCGGCCTTCATTTCGGCGACGATCCCGTCGATGGGGGAAAAAATGAGCTCACTCATGAGGAAGGGAGGATGACACCAAAATCAGGGCGTGCAAGTTCAGTCAAGGAGACCAGCGAGAGGATCGGGCTCGAGCAACCCGAGTTCGACCAAAAAGTGGTCGGCGGCGCGGAGGGTGAGTTCATAGTTCGTCTCGTCGGAATTGTAATTGAAGAAGGTGTGCCCGGCGTTTTCGAACTCCATGATCTCGCAGCGATTGCGCTTGCGGCGGTAACGTTTTGCGAATCGTTCGGAGAGAGCAAATGGAACGACGCGGTCGGCCTTACCATGGAAGATAAGGCAGGGGGGGAGCCCTTTTTGAGGAAGGTGACTTGAGGGGCTGAGAAGTTTGGCGTTCTTGACGTTGGCGAAACGGTTGCTGCCCACTCCTTTAACGGTAGTGTCAGAAATAGGACCGAAGAGAACCATGGCGGCTGGTCGGGGGGCGGGCAGTGTTTCTTCGCAATGGGGATGCAAGGCCGCACAGAGGACTGCGTTGCCGCCTGCGCTGGCTCCGGCGGCGACGATTCGCTCGGCATCAATCCCCAGACTTTCTGCGTGGAGCTTGAAAAAGGAGAGGGCGGACTTTGCGTCCACGATCGCTTCCTCGGGCGTGCCGTTCATTTTGGCGGTGGTGCGATACTCCACCGTGATCGCGACCATTCCGCGTGAGGCGAAGTGGTGGCAGTGCGGAATAAACTGGGTCGCGGCTGAGATATCCCAAAGGCCACCGTGGAAGAAGACGATGGCAGGGCAGCGGTCCGTTAGATAATTAAAGTTCGGCGGGAAGAAGAAATGAGCCTGAAGATCACCCTCCGGAGTCTGGTTATAGACGTAGGTAGTCGCAGCAGCCAGGAGTTCCTGATTTCGGGCTTCGCCAATCATGAGCGACTTTGGGAGGGTATTCATAGGGTATTAGAAACAGCGAATTGGCAGGGACTGAGAAAAGCTTTTCCAAATGCGGGTGCAATTGTCCATAGTTTCTCCATGAAACGGCTCATTTTACTCTTCGCTTTAGCATTTCCCTCATTTCAGGCGAATGGTCAGGCGATGAGCGATGATCAGTTGGTGGTCCATCTTCAGCAGGTTTACAACACCTGGAGGGGCGCCATGATGAAAAAAAACGCCAATGTTTGGCAGGAATACACCTCCACCAATCGCGTCATTAACGTGCGCAACCGGATTTGGAGTGAGCGAAACCCTTTTCCTCAAGCGGTTTTTGCGTCTCCGGTGGCTCCGCCTGACATTACGACTTTGAAGCCATTGAGGGTTCGGGTCAAAGATGGCACTGCCAAAGCCATCTACTATGGCAAGGTCGATTTTGGTATTGAAGGGGCTCCGACTGACAACATCTTCGTCATTTCCTACATCCAGGAAGGGAACGTTTGGAAATACGATGCCGGCGAATTTGTGAAGCTCGACCTCATTCCCGACGTGAAAAAGCAGATTGCAGCAGGGGATTACGAATATTTTGACCAAGCCGATTTTCATCCTGACGGCGTCGTTCCTGCTAATCCCATCGCGATCCGAGGACCGGCCAAGTATATCGCCAAGGTCTATGTCTTCTGTCCGGGCCGGGAGGTGAAAGTCCAGGTGAACCGGATTTCGCCTCACTTGTTCCAAAATACCAAAGGGGCTGAAATCATCATCGGTGGTGCCCGCGATGGGCAAAACATGGTGGAATACACCGTCAAGGACATCCCGGGAGGGGACCCCAAGGCGCCGATCACGATTCGGATTTATCTCATGTCTGAGATTGCCGGGACGAAGCCGATTAAAATTGCCCAGTATCAAATCGAGGACGGCGCCAAGCCCAAGGCATTGGGTGCGCTGAACTTCAATCTCACTCCCGAGGTCGCCGCCAAACTGCGGAAGCCTTGATCAGTTCTTGAGGCTGACGACATCTGCCCCTACCCTTCAGTCAGGTGAATTTCCCCGAACTACTCAGAGAACACTGGCGAGGCGCTGCGGAAATCGCGGTGCTCTGGGTGTTGATTTATCAGTTTTACCGGATCTTTCGGGCGACCCGGGGAGCTCGAATACTCGTCGGTTTGGCGGTGGTCGTGATTGTTCTCACTCTGGTTTCCCAATTGTTAGAGCTGAGAGTAATCGAGTGGATTGTCAAAAGTGCCGCCGCGATTCTCGCCTTTGCGCTCTTGATTATTTTCCAGCCCGAGCTTCGGAATGCCCTAGCCCGCCTCGGGAGTAGCAAGTTTTTCTCCTTCTCGACCACGCAACAGAAAGTCTTCCTCGAAACATTCGCAGACTCGGTGGTGAAGCTTTCCAAAAAGCGCTTTGGTGCCCTTTTTGCCATCGAGCGGAGTATCAGTCTCTCTGACTATGAGGCGACCGGAGTGGTGATCGAAGGGGATCTTTCGGTGGAATTGGTGGCGACGATTTTTCATCCCAAGACAGCTCTTCACGACGGTGGCATGATTCTGAAAGGGGAGCGGATTGCGGCTGCAGCTTGCATTTTTCCCGTCAGCCAGAAGGAGCTGAGTGATCGGTCACTGGGGCTGAGGCACCGCGCGGGGTATGGCATCAGTGAGGAGACCGATGCTGTCGCCATTGTGGTGAGCGAGGAAACGGGAAGTATTTCTATCGTCGTAGACGGCAAACTTTACCGGGGGCTTTCCGAGGAAGACTTCCGGGCGAAACTCGAAGAACTCTTTTTAGAAAATGGGCAAGATCATCAAGAAATGGATTCTCAGGAACTGGATCGGAAAACTGGCAGCTCTGGCTCTGGCGACCGCGATCTGGTATCTCATTAAGCTTCATCTCGAGGGCGACAACCCTTTTGCCGTTCCCGGAATTGAAGCGACACAGCCATGAAACTTGATCAATGGCCCGGCGTTCTTGTCATCGGAACGGATACTGGAATCGGGAAGACTTACATTTCAGCTCTCATTATTGAAGAGTTGAGGAAGCGGGGAGTTTCAGCGGTCGGCTTGAAGCCTGCGTGCAGTGGCAGCCGTGAGGACGCCGAACGTTTGTGGGAGGCAAACGGGGGCGTGTTGGATCTGGATGTCATCAATCCCCGTTGGTTTCAAACTCCCGTTGCTCCGCTCACAGCGGGGCGGATTGAGGGGGGCGAGCTGAAGCTCGATGCCATGATTGCTCAGATTAACGGGGTCAGAAGTGACTTTGAGTTCACCCTCGTGGAGGGAGTGGGTGGGTGGGAAGTTCCCTTGGGGGAAGGATTTGGAATCCCGGAGTTTGCCAAGGAGCTGGGCCTCCCCGTATTAATCGTAGCCGCGAATTGGCTGGGCGCGATCAATCACACCCTCCTCACGGTGCATGCGGTCCGGGCCGCTGGCTTGGAGTGTCTGGGCGTCGTCTTAAATCACTTGCAAGCGGAGCGCGATGTCGCGGTGACGACAAACCGGGTGATACTCGACGAGCTGTGTCCGGTGCCCATCATTGGCGAAGTGCTCACTGATGGCACGGAGATCGATTGGTGTTCCTAGTGCCCCAGCAACCTTAAGCTGACGGGTATCTGCTGGTATCTGCTGGTATCTTTTCGCGATTGCAGCGTTGAAAGCGATGGCGGAATTTCGATTCAGCAATGGGGCTTTCTCCTTGCCCTCACAAAAAGCTCCGGCGCATCTACTCATCATTTTAAGTTTTCCGGAGCACTAACCCGTTTTTGTCGACTTCCTTCCCTTGATCCCGTAGCTCTTTTCGAAATGCACGAAGACATCGAAAAAGTCCTGATCGCCGAGGAAATTATTGAGAAGCGCCTCGATGTCATTGCGGCTCGAATCCACGATGATTTTGCGCACGAAGATTCCCTGCAGGTCGTGGCGATTTTGAAGGGCGCGTTGGTCTTCATGGCTGACTTGTTGCGCCGGGTTCCACTGCGTCTGGAAATCGAGTGTCTCAATGTTGCCAGTTACCATGGTGGCACCGAGAGCTCGGGGCAGGTGGACTTTCTTGATACCAAACTTCCGGACGTGAAGGGACGTTCGATTCTCCTGCTGGATGACATTCTCGACACGGGTCGTACTCTCGAAGCGGTGACCGCCAAACTCCTGGCAATGGGTGCCAGGGAGGTCAAGACCTGTGTGCTTTTGACGAAAGACAAGGAGCGTGCCGCCGCAGTGGAAGCCGATTATTCGGCCTTTGAAATCGGCGACGAATTCGTGGTGGGGTATGGTCTCGACTACGATGGCAAATATCGAAACCTTCCCTATGTGGGCGTCCTTAAGCCTTCTGTAATCTCATGATCCAATGCTCCGTGGTCCGCGAATTTGACTCTCTCGATCGCCTTGTTCGCCAGGGCGTGAAATTAAACTGCACCGTGATCCAGGGATTGGATCTTCGCAAGGCTCCCCTGGAGTGGGACAAGATCGAGTGTGAGGGTGCCGTTTTCCTCGGTTGCCGCTTCCCTCCATCGGTTTCAGTCTGTGATCTTCTCGACAAAGGGGCCCTGATTTTTCCGGAATTCCCGCACTTGCCCTACAACCCCTATCGCCCGGAGCTCTACACTCGCGAGGAATTGATGACGGGCTGGACTCCGGAAGCTGATAACAGCCTGGACAAGAAGATTTACGATCACTTTGTTTTTCACGGGAAGAAGGAGCCTGACATCGTGGAAGCTCTCGCGGAGCGTCTTCACGATCATGCCATTGATGATGGGCTTACGGATCTCCTGGAAGGTCGCATCGAGAGGGACGGTCGTAAGAAGGTGGTCTCGGTGATGGGCGGGCATGGAACAGGTCGGGACACCGAAGCCTTTCGCAAAGTCGCCCGCTTGACGCGGCGTCTGACGCTGGAGGGATTCTTCATCGCGAGCGGTGGTGGGCCCGGCATTATGGAAGCTGCCAACCTCGGTGCCTACCTGGCGGATCGCACTCTTGAAGAGCTCAATAAGGTCATCGACGGACTTGCGTTAGCCCCGAAATACGACAGCCCCGGCTATGTCGAAGCAGGGCAAAAGGTCATCGATCAATATCCGACCGGGTATTCCAGTCTCGCCGTGCCCACCTGGTTTTACGGGCACGAGCCGACCAATATGTTTTCGGCTCATGTCGCCAAGTATTTTTCTAACAGTATTCGCGAAGATGGTCTTTTGACGATGTCGCACTACGGCATTATCTTTGCACCGGGAAGTGGCGGAACAACGCAGGAAATTTTTCAGGACGCCTGTCAAAACCACTACGCCACCGCGGGGGTGGTGAGCCCCATGGTATTCTTTGGAACCGATCGCTATACCGTGGAAACCCCCTTGTGGGAGACTATCAATACCTTGGCTGAAGGACGTCACTACAAGGACCTTCTTCTCCTGAGCGATGAGGTCGAAGAGATCGTCGCGTTCATCAAAAACCATCCACCCGTTCCCAGCGACGGGGTGAAGCCCTTGCCGGTCTAATCCCACCCGGGGCGGCGTCCTTTGGTCCAATTTGCGGTCCCTGCTTGGGAAGAGCCGGCTGTCGCGATTTTCCTGATGGTCGGGATTTTTTCGCGACATCGTCAAATCTCGACTTTCATAATGACTACAATGTAATGACATTGTAGTCATTATGAAAGCTTTGGAGATCCGGGGGTTGAAAAGTGGCTTTGTCTTGATCGCGTCGATTTCGGTGTTGATTTTGATGACTCTCATTGCCACGGCGTTCTTGTCTCTCTCCGCGATTTCAGTCCGGACCAGTCGCTCGGAGTGGGCGCAGGAAGAAGCCCGCGCCAATGCCCGTTTGGCCTTGATGATTGCCATTGGAGAGCTCCAGCGGGACCTTGGGCCGGATCGTCGAATTGCGGTGAATGCTGCAATCATGGATCGTGATCCCGATACCCTGGAAGTTGAGACTAAAGACTAAGGACTAAGGTGCCAAGGACTAAGGGACTAAGGACTAAGGTGCCAGGACTAAGGACTAAGGACTAAAGGACTAAGGTGCCAGGCAAATAGTATTTGACGGGGTTTGAATTGAGAGCTAAGAAGGAGCTGCAGGCTATGAAGAATCAAGAGAAACGGGAGCTAACGGATCTGGAGAAGGCGGATTGTCTGACGGGGAAGATGTTGGGAGGCATTGCCCTGAAATCCCCTGGGTTTGGGTCGGGGAAGCGGCGGAGGTTCGTCTTCGACGACCGGACCTGCTGCTACCACGTCATGTCGCGGGTGGCGGGGGGCGATTTGCTCTTCGAGGACACCGAAAAGGAGGCTTTTCGGAAGCTGATGCGGCGCATGGAGCGTTTTTCAGGGGTCGAGGTGCTGACCTACGCGGTGATGGGGAATCATTTTCATCTTTTGGTCCGCGTTCCTGAGCGGGCGAAGTTTCTGGAAAAATTCCTGGAAGGGTCGCGGGAGCAGCAGGAGAACCGTCTCTTTGATCATCTCAAGCTCCTCTATTCGGCCGCTTATTTGAAGCAGCTCAAGGCCGAGCTGGAGGTGATGAGTGAGAACAAAATGGACGATCTCTACGAGAAGACGATGAAGGGCTATCTGGATCGCCTCTGTAGCTTGAAACACTTCATGAAGGAGCTCAAAGAGCGCTTCAGCCGTTGGTTTAACAAGCGTCACGGGCGTCGTGGCACCCTTTGGCAGGATCGTTATCGGAGCATTTTGGTGGAGGACGGGGAGGCCCTGCAAACGATGGCGGCCTACATTGATCTCAATCCCCTGCGGGCCGGATTGGTGAGTGATCCCAAGGATTATCGTTGGTGTGGCTACGCCGAGGCGATGGGAGGAAGCAAACGGGCGCGTATCGGTCTATGCCGGGTGCTGGGGGTGGCGATGGATTGGTGGCGCGAGGTCGGACGCGAGGCTTATCGGAAATTGCTTTTGAGCGATGGGATCGAGGCGGGAGCGGAGGAGAAAAAGCGAGCGAAGAGCCGCGGAGGCTTTGTGAGAAAGGGATTTGATCGCCAGAAAGCATTGGAAGAACTACGGGGTGGGAAGAAGCTCAGTCGAGGCGAGTTGCTGCGCTGCCGGGTACGTTATTTCAGTGAGGGGATGGTGCTGGGGAGCAAGAGCTTTGTGGAAGGAGTTTTTGAGTCGCGACGGGAGTGGTTTGGCTCAAAGCGGAAATCAGGGGCGCGTGGGTTGCCGCTGGCGAGTGGCGGGCTGTGTTCACTTCGGAATCTGAGGAAGGACGCACTCGGTTAAAGTCGCCACGAATCTATTTAGACCGGCTGGAGTGGATCAGCTGGGGATTGATCTGAGATTTGATCAAGAAAAAGCCACCTTGATTAAGGTGGCTTTTTGAAAGGTTGGATGAAGGGCGTGGACTAAAGGAAGATCTTCTTCCCGTCGTTTTTGGCGCTTTCGTAGATGGCGGTGATGACCTCGACGGACTTGCGGGCTTCGGCGGCGCAGGTTGAAGGTTCGCGGCCTTCGGCGATGGCATTGACGACTTCCTCGAAGTTGCGCTGGTGCTGGTAGAAGTTGATGGCGGTGGGATCGTTCGCTCCCAATCCGGCTTCCTGGCCTTTCATGAGGGTGGCCTTGATCTCTGCGTCTTCAGGCTTCTCTTCTTTGAAGTCCCATATCTCGAAGGATTCGTCGGCGAGGAAGGCGGAGCCTTCGGTTCCGGCGAGTTGGACACGGGCGGGGTGACCGTCTTTTGACCAGGTGCAGGTGGAGGCTTCGATGACGCCACGGGCGCCGTTTTTAAATTCGATGATGGCGACGCAGTGGTCTTCCACTTCGATGCGTTCGTGAGCGAGGCAAACGGTATTTCCCTGCACGCTTTTGACGGGTCCGGCGAGATAGATGAGGGCGTCGACAGTGTGGACGGATTGGTTCATCAGTGAGCCACCGCCATCGAGAGCCCAGGTGCCGCGCCATCCGGCGGAGTCGTAGTAGGCCTGGTCGCGATACCATTTAATATAAGCGGAGGCGGAGGCGAGGGTGCCGAAGCGGCCTTCGTCAGCCGCTTTTTTGAAGGCGTCCATGCCGGGGTGGAAGCGGCGGTTGAGAACGGCGGCGAGAGTTTTGCCGTTGGCTTTGGATGCCGCGACGAGTTGGTCGATGCGCTCGGTGGTGATCTCGAGAGGCTTTTCAACGATGGCGTGCTTGCCGGCATTGAGAGCGGCGAGAGTAGGATCGAGGTGCGCTCCGCTGGGAGTCCCGACGGTGACGATTTCCAATTCTTCGTCAGCGAGGAATTCCGCCATGTCCGAATAGGCCTTACCGCCGTATTCGGCAGCGAGCTTGTCGGCGGCTTCCTGACGGAGGTCGAAGACTGAGTGAAGGGTGCCGCCGGTCATCGCGGTAATGGCTTTCGCGTGGAAGTGGCCGATCATGCCGGCGCCGATGATTCCGAATTTCATAAGTTGAAAGGAGTTGAAACGATCCATGGGCTTGTGGCAAGGAACACGAGTAATTTTTGCAGCGGAGCTTCCTTTACCTCCTCTTTACACACGGCTGTCGGAAGCGGGCATAGTCTTTGTTCATGACCCGAGGAGAATTTACGCGGAAGGCCATTTTAATGGGCGGTGGAGCGATGATTTGGCTGCCCGCATTGGGGCATGACGGTCATGGGTCGGGCAGTTGGAGTATCCCGCATGCCCGGCCTCACCCCCGGCCGATGCAAGGGCCAGGGGAACTGTCTGTGAGCAAGATTGAGACCTCGATCCAGGTTCGTGGTCAGGTCGCGACGACAGCGATGATTTTGACTTTCAAGAACCCGACCCATCAGGATCTCGAGGGGAAGGCCCTGTTGCCAGTGCCGGTGACTGCGACTTTAAAGTCATTTGTAATGGAAGGTGGAAGTGTGACGACCGAAGCCAAGCTCCTGCCACGTGATCAGGCCCGGAGGATTTACGATGAGATCGTTCGCAGTCTGAAGGATCCGGCCATTCTGGAATTTGCCGGTCTCGGTGCGGTGCAGACCGGGGTCTTTCCAGTCCCGGCCGGAAAGGAAGTGCGTTTGAAGATGATTTATGAAGAGCTTTTGGTGGCGGAGGGTGATCGCTTCGATCTTACCCTACCTCGATCCGAGGCGATGACCAAAGGAGGTCCGGCGTGGAGCATTTCACTCGACTGGAAGGACGCCCGGGGAATCCGCACCCTGTATTCCCCAACCCATGAGATTTCGGGGAAGAGGCATTCTGAGAAGCGGGTTTCTTTCAGTCTTGAGGGCGATTTTAATCCGGGTTCACTTCAGGTTTCAGTGCTCACGAAAACCTCGTCCAAAGCGGTCGCGAGTGTTCTTTCCCATGCGGATCGGGATGATGAGGGGTATTTCCTAATGCTGGTTTCACCACCTGCGCCATCGAAGGATGCGCCACGGTTGAAGCGTGAAGTTACCCTCGTGATTGATCGATCCGGGAGCATGGCGGGTGGAAAATTGAAGCAAGCCCGTGCGGCCGCGGCCCAGGTCTTGGGCGGGCTTAAGGATGGCGAGCTCTTCAATGTCATGATTTACAATGAGTCGATCGAGACCTTTGCGCCAAAGCCGGTTGAACTCAACGACAAGACTCGAGAACAGGCTGATTCGTTTCTCCGGAAATTTCGGGTGAGTGGGGGGACAAACATTCACGGGGCTCTCACGGCGGCTCTTTCCCAACCCCAACGGAAAGGCTTCATGCCGATGGTGCTCTTTCTCACCGATGGCCTTCCCACGATTGGCGAGACTTCTGAAAAAGTGATTCGAGCATCGATGGCGAAGCTGAATGCCGGCCAGCGCCGCATCTTTACCTTCGGCGTGGGGGTCGATGTCAATACGCCATTGCTTTCACGTCTTGCTGATGATAGCCGCGCGGTTGCGACCTACGTTCTTCCCAAAGAGGACGTGGAGCTGAAAGTTGCGGCGGTCTTTCGGAGACTTTTCGGTCCGGTTCTCATCAAGCCGAAGTTGGATGTCCTTGGAGATCGTGGTCGGATTTCTGACATGCTTCCTTCGACGCTCCCGGATTTTTATGAGCAGGATCAAATTGTGGTTCTCGGCCGATACCATGGGAACGAGGCACTCAAGTTTGTCCTCGAAGGGGACGACGGTGCCGGGCCGCAGAAATACACTTTCAATTTCAAGCCCAAGCCAGGGAAGCGTTTGAACTTCATCCCCCGTTTGTGGGCGACCCGCAAGATCGCCGTTCTCACCGAGGCGCTTCGTGATCTGGGTGCTGACTCGGCAATGCAGGGGCTCACGGGAAATATCTCGGGCTCATCCGATCCCCGTTTTCGCGAGCTCGTCGATGAGATCGTGAGGCTGTCGACCGAGCACGGAATTCTCACCGAATACACCGCGTTCCTGGCCCGGGAAGGAGAGGTCTTCAGTTCACGGGTGCAGCAGAATGAAATTGCTGCCGGTAATTTTGTCGGGCGGGCTCTTGAAAAGCGCAGCGGTGCCGAGGGTGTGAACCAGGAGATGAATCTCTGGAAATCGAAGGCGGCAGGAAACGTCGATAAGCAAAATCGCTACCTGAATTCCGAACTCAAAGAGGAAGCGATCACCAAAGTGCAACAGGTGGGGCGCAAGACCTTCTACGCCAAAGACGGAGGGTGGGTGGATGCGGAAGCCACTGCTGCTCCAGCCGCACAGGCCATTCCCATTGAGATTGGAAGTCCGGAATTCTTCAAACTCGTGGACCGCCTCGTCGCGCTCGACCAACAGAGTGCACTCGCGCTCGGTTCCAATACCCACCTCGTCATCGACGGGAAATTTTACCAACTCCGATAGAACCAAAAACAGAAAACCAAAAACGATGAAACTACGATCCAAACTCGCGCTCGCGCTTTGTGGCGCCCTTGCAACCCAGCCCTCCCTTGCCCAACAAAAAGAGGGTCAGGCTAAAGTTCAACTCGCGATTCTGCTCGATACCAGCAGCAGCATGAGCGGGCTCATTGAGCAGACCAAGACCCAGTTGTGGAAGGTGGTGAACACCTTCATGGATGCCACGCAGAATGGCCAGGTGCCCTTTGTCGAAGTGGCACTTTATGAATATGGAAACACCAAAATTACGGATGGAAAGAACTGGATCCGGTGCATCCAGCCCCTGACTCGTGATCTTGATCAAATCAGTGAAGACCTCTTCGCGCTTAGCACGAATGGTGGAGACGAATACTGCGGAGCAGTCATTCAACAGGCCACGGCAGACTTGAAGTGGGACCCCTCGGCTGATGTTTACAAGGCCATCTTTATCGCTGGAAACGAACCCTTTACCCAGGGACCGGTGAAAGTGGAAGAAGCGTGCAAGGGGGCCATCGCCAACGGAATTATCGTCAATACCATTCACTGTGGCGAAGAATCGGTCGGGGTGAATACGGGATGGAAATCGGGTGCGCTTTTGGCTGACGGAAGTTACCTCGCGATCAACCAAAATGCCGCGGTGGTGCATATCGAAGCACCGCAAGACGAGATGATTGTGAAGCTCAACGAGGAGTTGAACAAAACCTACATCGCCTACGGAAAAATCGGACAAGCGAAACTTCAGTCTCAAACGGCACAGGATGCCAATGCTCTTTCGAAAAAGGAATCCGGGGCAGCCGTTGGGCGTGCCATCACGAAGGCGAGTGGGAATTACTGGAACGGGAACTGGGATCTTGGTGATGCTTCCAAGGCCAAGGATTTTGATTGGGCGACGGTAAAAGCTACCGACCTTCCTGAAGAAATGAAGAAGCTCGATCTTGAGGGTCGCAAAAAATATGTCGCTGACAAGCTTGGCGCGAGAACCAAGATTCAGTTCGAGATTCAGACTCTGAACGACGCCCGGAAATCCTGGGTAAGTGAAAAGCGCAAAGAAAGTGCGCCGGGTGAAGAGTCGACTCTGGACGTGGCGGTGACCAATACGGTTCGCAAGCAGGCCGAGAAAAAAGGCTATCAGTTCGAGAAAAAAGAGTAAGGGATTCCCGTGCTTGTTCTCGCCTCCGAAAGTGATTTAGCGCAATAGTGAGCTATGCCCGTTCCTACCGTTCTTGTTGTCGAAGATGACGCCGCTGTGCGTCAGGGGACCGTGGATGCCCTGAGGTATGCCGGTTACGAAGTCTTATCGGCTGCGGATGGACGGGAGGGGAAGGCCGCCGCACTTTCGGCCCGGTATGATCTCCTCCTGCTTGATTTGGTCCTGCCTCACTTCACGGGCTTCGAGATTCTCGAGGCGTTGCGGGGGAGTCGGGCGGGACAAGCGGTGATTATCCTTTCGGCACGGGGAGGAGAAAATGACCGGGTGAAGGGGCTCAAGATGGGTGCGGATGATTATGTCGTAAAGCCCTTCAGTGCCCGCGAACTTCTTGCGAGAGTGGACGCAGTTTTGCGCCGAACGACAGAACGTCAGGCTTTGAACGAAGAATATGAAGTGGCCGGGCGAGTCATTGATTTGAGTCGCTCGGTGATTCGCTTCGAGGGCGAAAGTTGTGAAATCTCCGACCGTGAGTCCGGGATCCTCCGATACCTTTTGGCCAATCCGGATCGCCCGATTCCGCGCGATGAATTGTTACGGCATGTCTGGGGGATCGATCCATCACGGGTGGAGACCCGGACGGTGGATATGCACATCGCGCACCTGAGAAAAAAACTGGGTGATCATTCCCAGACGCTTCTCGAAACCATCAGAGGAAAAGGCTATTGCCTTGTCCGGAAATCATGAATCGTCCCTGGGTCATTTGGTCAGTGATGCTGACGTGTGCGGTCTTGGTCTTGGGCATGTTTGCCTGGATTACCCAGCGGGCCCTGGTGTCGGAAAATGAGCGGGTCCGGGCCGAGGGAGATGCTCTCCTGGCGGAGCGGCTTCGCCTTTCCCTGGCGAGGATGGATAGTGTCGGGAGTGACTTGTTGTTGGTGGAGAATCTCCGGCCTCCGATGTATTACCGTTCGTATTTTTCGCCGTCGGATATTGTCACGAATGATCTTCAGGGAGTCGAGCAGGGCATCGTGCTGCAACCCTCACCTTTGATGACTGAAGTGGGCGATCTTGTTGAGTTGCACTTCGTCATCGATGTTCATGGCAAGGTGTCGTCACCCCAGGTTCCGGTGGGCAATCAACGTGAACGCGCCGTGAGTTCGGGAGTGGATGAGGGAGTGATTCAAAGCTCAGAGGCCCGACTGAAGGAGCTAGGGCAGATTCTCCCTGACCGGAAAGAACTCGCAAAACTCTTTCGCGATGAGCAGATCGAAGATTTTGAGGGGATGCAGGTAGCGAATCGCTGGTTGCTGAACAATGCCGGGAATGTTGCTCCGGCCGAGCCCGAGGTAAAGGGGGCCTATCAAACGCAGCTGGCGGTGCGGGAGCAATCGACCCGCTCCATGGCCTTCAAGGAAAAGGTGGCGAAGGCTGCCAAGAAGTCCGGGGACTGGGGGGCAAAGAATTCGCCGCAGCTTCTCTCCAAGGATCAGCAAATGAAGACTGAGAGGAAGGATATTTCTCCCGGTGAGAAGAAGGATACGCCTCTTGATTTGAATCCGGACGGGATTTTGAGCGTGTCGCCTTTTATCCACTTTTGGAAACGGGAGGATCTTTTTTTCTTTCGGAAAGTGCGACGGGTACGAAGTGCCTCGTACCAAGGGTTTTGGGTGGCACGTGAAATTGTTGAGATGACCTTGATGGCAGAAATCACGGCTGATTTGGGTGCGGTGAAATTGGCCAGACTTGATCAGCCTGATCCCTCGGGGTTCTCGCTCGTTTCTTTGCCTTGGAAGCTTGAGTTGGGAGCACGGCCCGGGATTCCGGAGCTTGGTTTGACGCCGCTTCGGAAGACTTTGATTGCGGGTTGGTCTGCGGCTCTTCTGGCCTTGTTGGCACTCTTTCTCCTGCTGCGGGGAGTGATGAAGTTGAGTGCGAGGAGGGCGGCTTTTGTGTCATCGGTGACGCATGAACTCAGAACGCCTCTGACGACGTTTCGACTGTATTCTGAGATGCTTCTCGAAGGCATGGTGCGGGATGAGGAGAAAAAGCAGGACTACCTCCGGACGATGTTCAGTGAGTCGGAGAGGTTAAACCATTTGGTGGAAAACGTTCTCTCCTATGCCCAAATTGAGAAAGGGAATGCCCGGTCGAAAGTTGAGAGATTGAAGGTGGGCGATTTGGTGAAACGGATGAGGCCGGTTCTTCAGCGCCGGGTGGACCAGGAGAATGCCGCACTCTCGATCGAGCTGGATGATGATTTGGCGGAAATCAAGACTGATATCACGGCGGTGGAGCAGATTTTGTTCAATCTCATCGATAACGCCTGCAAGTATGGCTTGCCGGAAAGCGGGGGCGGACATGTCACGCTGAAGGTGATGCGGAAGAGTGGTCGCTTTGTTTTTGAGGTGTGTGATGAGGGCCGGGGAATCGCTGGTTCGGAGCGGCGCAGACTCTTTAGGGCCTTTCACAAGAGTGCCTTGGATGCGGCGCATGATAAACCGGGGGTGGGCTTGGGGCTGGCGCTGTGCCGTCGATTGGCAAGGGCCTTGGGAGGTGATTTGAAGCTGGGTAAGAAGGCGGGAGAGGGAACGTGCTTTGTGCTGCGGTTACCTTGACGGCTGAATGTCCTTTTGCGGGGCTTGTCCGAGATGCTAGGGTTCCTGCAGATGAATGGACGATTTCTGATCTTAACCGCGGGAGCTTTACTAATGGTGTCTTGTGCCGATTTCATGAAGATCCCGACGATCAAGCCGAAGGTGAAGAAATCGAGCCGGTTTTCCGATGGCGATGCGACATCCGGTCTTGGTGGGATCGGCGGGGTTGCGGGGGCGAGATTGGGAAAGCCTGATGAGGGTTTTCAGGCCGGAAAGACTCCGGAGGAATCGGGCTTTTTGCCGGCCAAGGTGGAGAAGGGGACTGTGGTTGGCGGGCTGGAGCTTCCCTCTGAGGATCAGATTGTTTGGACGACCGACGACCCGGATGACGACATCGCTTTTGATGAAGCTTTCGAGAAATTGGCGAAACCCAAGAGCGCGTGGCGGGAGAGTTTTCAGGATGCTCGTCGGGAATCGATGAGATCGGGTAAGCCCATCTTGATGTATTTCACGTCATCCAAGAATTCATCGAGTAGTGCGTCGATTCAGAGCGAACTCTTTGCGGCTCACGATTTCGCGAGTTGGGCGAAGGTGAATATTGTGCGACTCCGGATCGATATCGATGGTGGCTCACTTGAGCGGGGAAAGCTCAGTGAGAGCACGATCAAGCGCCGGAATTACGCCGAGAGTTTGAAGAAGCAGTTTCACGTTTTGGGCTACCCGACGGTGGTGGTGTTGCAGCCTGACGGGAGTGTTTACACTCAGGAGCGGGGCTATCGGCGCGGGAAGAAGGGCGAGTTATGGGGGAAGCTGAAGAACGCCGTGTTGACCATCGAGCACAATCACAAGATCTGGAAGCGCCGGATGGAGGCGAAGGGATATCGCGACTGGAGCGGAAAGAACGGTCAGGTCGTCTTTGCCAAGCTGGCGCGTTACTACAAGGGCGACATTGTCTTGATCGAGCCCGATGGCAACCGGGTGAAGACCACGACACTTGGTCTCTCAGGAGATGACCGGGGATGGATCATCGCTGAGGAGAAAAAGTGGGAAGAGAAAAAGAAGTAGCGTCAGGCTAGGGATTCACCGGAGTGGCGAATCGGAAGAACATTTTAGCGGTGATTCCCGAGTAGGTGCGGGTGCGGGTGACGAAGTCTGCTCCCAGGGGCGAGGCGGTGTCTTCGGTCGTGATGTCGGAAGTGACCCAGTTCTGCAGATCGGCACTGCGCTCGGCAACGATGGTGTAAGCTGGATCCGAGATTCGGACGTTGGCGGTGCCTGTTCCTGAAGCGAGGTCGATGGTGGTGACCGGAGCGAGGAGGGCGTTGTTGGGATTTCCACCGAGGAGATATTCGTCGAGGTTCGTGTAGCCGTCGTTGTCATTGTCATCCTGGGCATTGGCTCCGGTGAGTCCGACGCTGGCTAGGTAGGCTTGGAAAGGCGATAGGATGAAGGGTGAGAAGTCTTGGGGACGGTCTGCAACGGCACCTCCCGGTGGGTCGAAAAGGTTGGCCGATCCAAAAGTGGAGCCGGATGATCCGTCGTCATATCCGAAGGTGAAGTCATCGGCATCATCAAGGGTTGAGACCAGTGGAGATGGATCGTTTTCAAGTTCGAGAATTTCCGTTTTACCGATGCCTGATGGTGGGGCCACTCCTTCGCCAGTGGGGCCGAAGACGATCGTCCCGGTAGCATCTTTGATGACGATCTGGGTATTGTCGGAATCGATTTCGAATTCTGCAAGGTTGGAGACGGAGATATAGTCGGGAGTGCCGAGGTGGATATTGGTCCAAGCGTAACCGGTGGAGGTGAGCTGGTTGACGCGATTGAGCTGGGTGTCAAGTCCTCCTCCGGCGGTATTGTTCTCGATGAAGGTCAGGATGGTGCCGTTGCCAACGCTGGCCCATGCGGCAGGATCGGTGAGGGTGATGGTGGTGATGGGGTTAAAGACTCCGGCGACGGGGCTGCTCCCGACTTCAATGGTCCAGCCGGTGAGATTACTGAAGCCAGCGCTCCCATTTCCAACGACGACGAGTTCAAACCAGTCACCGCCGTTTCCGAGGACGCGTCCGAAGTGGGAGTCGGTTGAGGCGACACCGCCATCGGAGTCCGTGGCGAGGGTGCCACCGTTAAGATACTCGGGTGGGTTCAAGGGGTCGCCGGTGGTGTTGAAGACAGCGTTGTATTCATTAAGAATGACGGAAGGGAAGGGATTCTGAACGTCGACCTGGTAAACCAGGTAAGCGAGGTTGTTGGCAGCACCGCCGTTGTTGGCCTCGATGGTGATTTCGTATTTACCGGTGTCGGCAGGGGTTAAGGGCCGGTTGTTGGCGATGGTGATGCTGTTGCCTGACGGAGTGAGGGTCAGGAATGAGGGCAGCTGAAGTATAGTGAAGGTGATGGGCTGGGCGCCAGGATCAGTAGCGGCGATGCTGACGGAATAGGTTCCGCGGACGCTGACACGCTGTGGCACAGGGCCAAAGACAGGAGGTGTATTGGCGGTCGCGAAGGGGGTGAAGGATTGAGTGCTCAGGTTGCTGTTCCAGATGTTGGGACGACCAAAGGTGGAGGTGTCGCCATCGTCATAGGTGACGGCGATGGGCGAGACGGAGGAGGTGGGGTTGGCTTCGAGTTTGAGAACCTCGGTATCGCTGACGGAGAGGAGTTCATCGGGAAAGCCGTTCGTGTTGTTGTCCTTGGCGAGGATGGATTCGCCGATGGGGCCGTAGATGATTTCATCGGCTCCGTTGAGGAGGGTGACGCGGGTGTCGCTGCTTCCGATGGTCCTTCCGCTCGGGTGGGTGCTGGCAGATTGGTCGATGAGAATGGGGTCGAACATCCAGATGTTGGACCACTGAAAGCCTCCGCTGATTTTGTTAGAGAGCTTTGGAAGTGCGGTGTCGGCGGTGGCGCGGTCGTCGGTAAAGGTCAGGATGGTTCCTGTAGGCACAGCTGAGAGGGCGATGTGGTTGGAAAGCTTGAGGGTGCGGGTTTTGTCATTCCCTTCGACCTTGATGGCCCAGTTTCTCAGGTCGACTGACTGGGCGCCGTTGGTCCCGGTGACGACGAATTCGAGCCAGGCTCCGCCGTTTCCGGAGATACGGCCGAGGGTGGGGTCGCTGGCTGCCCCGACGTCGTTCTCGGCTCCGCCGCCGATAAACGAGCCGTTGCTGACTGCGTTGTATTCGTTGAGGATGACGGGACTGGTGGCCGGGGCGATCGAGAGGGTGTAGGTTTTTGATGAAGGCGTTGTTTCGCCGGAGTTGTCGGCAGCTTGGACCGTGATTTGGTGGGTGCCTACTTCGGCTGCGGTGGCAGTGGCAGAGAATTGCGCGAAGCCACCGCCCAGATCGGTGAAGGTGAGCCAGGCAGGCTTGCTGGTGGCGGTGAGGGTGACGAGATCGCCGGGGTTGGGGTCGACGGCGCGAATCCGGAATTCGGAATTAGAAAGAGGATTTCCAGTGATCCAGGTATTTGAGAAGGGGGCGATGAATACCGGAGGGAGAGGTTCCGGTGGAAGGGCGGCGGTGCCGGGGGAACCGGTGTCTTCGGAGGAGTCGTCACTACGATAGGCTCCGAAGAGGCCGTTGACACTGAGACCGCCGGGTAGCGAGTTTCCGCTGGTGAAGCGGGCGAAGGATGTTCCGGTTGTGGCGGAGCCGAAGGTGAATTCACTAACGATTGAGTTGCCGGAGTTGAAAAGAAAGACGGAGTCGCCCGAGTCGCTCAGTCCTGGAAAGCTTGTGATTTCGGCACTGGTGAAGATCTTGACGGTGCCGGCGAGATCCCAAAGAGCGCGGAATTGGGTGGCGCTGGATTCGTCGAGGACGATGACCGAAGCTCCTGCCGGGATCGAGTAGGATGGGAAGATTTGCCCGGATCTTTTTGGGATGGGAGATGAGTCATCGAAGCTATATCCGCTGATGTTCACGGCTGTGGTTCCGGTATTGGTGATCTCAAACCAGTCACCATTGGCGGTGCTGGTCGAATGGGCGCTGGAGGACATCACCTCGGTGATGCGGAGTTGGGCTGAGAGGGGAAGAGCCAGGGTGAAAAGCAGAAACAGGGATTTCATCGTTTTGGTAATGCTGGTTATTAGTTGAGGGATTTTCTAATGGAAGGCGAAAGAACGGTCTCTCTTTGAGTTTGAGATTTTCGAGCGGTTGGGGGAGGTTAGCTCATGGCTGTCTTTTTTGCATCTTTAGCATCTCTGGGTACTGGTATTATTGTCGGGCTGATCTTCTCAGCTTTCAAGTTGCCTTTGCCCGCTCCTCCGGTATTTGCAGCAGTTATGGGGATTGCGGGGATCTGGGCGGGGGGTGAGCTTTGGAAGCTGATTGTTGAGAATTTTTCGAACTAAGATCATGATACCACAGGAAATAATCCGAAAAAAGAGGGACGGGCAGGTGCTTGGTCGTGATGAAATTGCCTTTTTCTCGAAGGGAATTGGCGATGGTTCCATCTCGGAGGGGCAGATTGCGGCCTTTGCGATGGCGGTGTTTTTTCAAGGGATGACCTTGGATGAGCGGGTCGCATTGACCGAAGGGATGCGTGATTCCGGCGAGATTCTCAGCTGGCCCGGGATGGACGGTCCGGTGATCGATAAGCACTCGACAGGAGGGGTGGGTGATAACGTCTCACTGATGCTGGGGCCTTTGGTGGCGGCTTGTGGCGGTTATGTGCCGATGATTTCAGGACGCGGATTGGGCCACACGGGAGGGACTCTCGATAAGTTGGACAGCATTCCCGGTTATCAAACGAGGCCTTCCAATGCTCTTTTTCGACAGGTTGTGAAAGGTTGCGGGGTCGCCATTATTGGGCAAACGGGAGATCTGGCCCCGGCGGATAAACGCTTTTATGCGACGCGGGACATCACGGCGACGGTCGAGTCGATCGATCTCATTACGGCGTCGATTCTTTCCAAGAAGTTGGCTGCGGGGCTGGAGGCTTTGGTGATGGATGTGAAGACCGGGAGCGGAGCCTTTATGAAGGACTATGAAGATGCCCGCGCTTTGGCGCAGAGCATTGTGGGAGTGGCGAATGGAGCGGGGGTCAAGACAAGTGCCCTCTTGACCGATATGAACGAGCCGCTTGCGGGAGCCGCGGGGAATGCTCTGGAGGTCTATGACGCCATCAAATTTCTTCGAGGAGAAGGGGAACGTCCTCGTCTGGAGACGGTGGTGATGAGTCTTTCTGCAGAATTGTTGGTTCTTGGCGATCTGGCACCGGATCGCGAGAGGGCAAGACGTGACTTGAAGAAGGCCTTGGATTCAGGAAAAGCGGCGGAAGCCTTTAGTCGAATGGTTTCCGGGCTCGGTGGGCCGTCGGATCTCCTCGAGCGACCCGAGGCACATTTGCCGTCTTCCCCGGTGAAGTGGGATGCGGTAACTCGGAAAGGTGGCTGGATTGATCAAATCGACACCCGTGAACTGGGGCTTGCTATCCTGGAGTTGGGTGGTGGACGGACCAGGGCTGAAGACGGGGTTGACTATGGCGTTGGACTGAGTGGCTTTGTCGAACTGGGTCAGAAGGTCGAACCGGGTGACGCGCTTTGCGTGGTGCATGCCAATTCGGAAGACGAGGCCCGCCGCGCCGGAGACCGGATTTTGAAGGCGATCACGCTGAGTGACCAGCAAGCTGCAGGTCAGCCCGTGGTTTACGAGTTGATCGAGGGGTAAAAGAAAAAGACCGCAGGCGAACCTGCGGTCTTTGAGGGGTTATCTTTTGGGGACCTCTATCAGTCTGCGTATGCAGGTGATCCGTGCTCGGCTACATCAAGACCTTCTGCCTCCTCTTCGGCATCGACGCGGACACCCATGGTGAGCTTGAGGATGTAGAAGACGATGAAGGAGAAGATGAAGGAGAAGCCGCAGACGGCTGCGATTCCTGTCAGCTGGGCAACGAGGCTACCACCTCCGAAGAAGGCGACAGCGAGTGTTCCCCAAATTCCGCAGATTCCGTGAACGGAGATGGCACCGACGGGATCGTCGATCTTGATCTTGTCGAAGAAGAGGATGGAAACGACCACGAGGGCGCCACCGATCATTCCAACGAAGATGGACATCGTGGTTCCGATCACGTCAGGACCAGCGGTGATGCTCACGAGTCCAGCAAGGAATCCGTTGAGAGCCATGGAGAGATCGGGCTTCTTGAGAAGAATCCAACCCAGGACGATTGATCCCATAGCACCGCCGACAGCAGCGAGAGAAGTTGTTACGATGACGTAGGATACCAAGTGTGGCTCGGCCGCAAGAACAGAACCACCGTTGAATCCAAACCATCCGAAGAAGAGGAGGAAAACACCGATTGCGGCAAGCGGCATGCTGTGGCCGAGGATTGGGCGGGTGCCATTGGCCGTATATTTGCCAGCGCGGGGCCCGAGGACGATGACGCAAGCGAGGGCTGCGAATCCACCGAAGGCATGGACTACTGTCGATCCGGCGAAGTCAGCAAATCCCATCTCAGCAAGGAAACCACCACCCCAGTGCCATGAACCAGCCCAAGGATAGGCGATTCCGACGAGGAGGACAGCGAAGACCATGAAGGCGGGGAGTTTGACGCGCTCGGCAACAGCTCCGGAAACGATGGTAGCAGCGGTGGCTGCAAACATGGCCTGGAAGATGAAGTCAGTCCACCAAGTGTATGAGTCGTGGTAGATGTTGGTGGCCATCGTCAGAAGCTCGTTGGGTCCGTAGCTGGCAATGCCTCCGAGAGCGTAGAATCCGTTGAAATCGCCAGGATAGTGGGTGTTGAAGCCCGTGAAGTAGTAGGTGAGAATACCAACCGCAATGATCCAGCAGTTCTTGAAGAGAATGTTGACGGTGTTCTTCTTCTGACAGAGACCTGACTCCAAGGTGCAGAAACCAAGGTGCATAATGAACACGAGGAAGGCTGCAATCAAAACCCAGATGTTGTGAACAAGCCACGGGGTGAGGGCTGCGGTGTTGGTCCAAACGTTGTCATAAATGGCTTGGTTCTCGTCTCCGGAGAGGGAGGTCAAAGCTTCTGTATTGGCGTCACCTTTATCCTCGTCGCCGAGAGCATCCTTGATGGTTGCCCATGCAGTATCGGCATCATCAGTCACGTAAGCTGACCATTCAGGGAGATCAGCTTGGTCGGCCTCGTCTTTACCTTCGTTGGCTGCGGTAACCTCATCTGTCGCGGCAACGAATTCTTTCGTCTTCGCGAGGAGGGTTTCGTAATCCATCGCAGCAGATGCGCGATCGAGACCGGTGAGCATAACTGCCAGGGTAAGTAGGCAGACTGTTGTTAGTTTTCGTGTTAGCTTTCGCATGTTTTTCTTGGTTCTTGTTGAACGGGGAAAGGGGAGAGCAACGGCCGTGCCAGAGGTGGATGAGCAGGATTCATGGTTGGCATGAAAAGTGCTTCGGGTCGCTTATGTTCGGCCAATGGCCAAAGGACCCAAGCAATTTAAAGTATGAAAACGAAACAACCGATTGTCCGCGTCATCTTGCTAGTGCTTCTCGCGCTGGCAGGTCCCTTATTCGCCCAAGAGCAGGGTCCGCCGATTGATTCCGGCAATACCGCCTGGATGATCACGGCCACGGTGCTGGTTCTGATGATGACTTTACCAGGTTTGGCTCTGTTCTACGGCGGCTTGGTTCGAGCCAAAAATGTTCTTTCGGTGTTGATGCACTGCTATGCGATTGCGGCCTTGGCGTCGATTTTGTGGGTGGTCGTTCTCTATAGTTTGGCATTCGATCCCGGCAGCACGGGTTGGCTGGGAGGTTTCGATAAGTTCTTTCTGAATGGGGTGGGTGGTAATGACGGCAACGGTGTTCCTGAGACCGTTTTCGTGATGTTCCAGATGACCTTTGCGATTATTACTCCCGGCTTGATCGTGGGCGCCTTCGTGGAGCGCATGAAATTTGTGGCGGTCATGGTTTTCACGGCCTTGTGGTTGTTTTTGGTCTATGCACCTGCGGTTTATTGGGTTTGGGGCAGTGGCGCGATGAAGGGCTGGGGGACGATTGATTTGGCCGGCGGTATCGTAGTGCACGCCACGGCTGGTGTTTCGGCCCTTGTTCTGGCTAAGATGATTGGACCCAGGATGGGGTTTCCCAAGCAGCTTCATCCGCCGCACAGTCCCGGATTGGTGATGATTGGAGCGGCTCTGCTTTGGGTGGGTTGGTTCGGCTTTAATGCCGGGTCGCAAGGTGGTGCCAATGAGGCAGCGGGGATGACGATGTTGGTGACCCATATTTCAGCAGCGACGGCGGCTTTGGTCTGGTGTCTTGTTGAGAAGCTGCAAACCGGGAAAACCGGAGTGGTCGGAATCGCGACTGGCATGGTGGCTGGATTGGCGACCATTACCCCAGCATCGGGCAACGTGGGTCCGATGGGAGCCCTGATCATTGGGGCAACGGCCGGAGTGGTCTGTTACTTTATGTGCGGAATTGTCCGTCACCGCTTGAAGATCGATGATTCATTGGACGTGTTTGCGGTTCACGGAGTGGGCGGAATCCTTGGAACAATTCTTGTCGCCTTTCTTGGGACGCAGGCTTTTGGGGGAACCGGACTTTCCGTGAATCCTGCTACGAATGAAGTTTACACCAGCATGCAGCAACTGGGTGTTCAGTTGAAGGCCTTGGGCATTACCATCGTCTGGTCAGGAGTGGCCACTGTCATTATCGTCTATATTATCCGCGCCACGGTTGGGTTGCGGGTGAGCGAGGAATGTGAAAGCCTGGGGCTTGATTCCGAGGAGCACGGCGAGACCGCTTATAACTTCGATTGATCGGGTCTTGAATCAGAAATTAGTCGATTTCATGGAAATTATGAATTGATGAGGCTTGTTTGAGGGATTCCTTTTTAAGGGCTGCTCTCCTTCCGATGTGGGGAGCAGCCCTTTGAGGTAGTGGGGGGAGTGTTGTTCTGACTTGAAAAATTAGATGGGTCATTTTGGTTTCTTAATATTCCTAAGACGTTTAAAATAAACGAAACTAATTGTTGCCTTATGGCATGGCGGCTGCTTTAATTCGCTCGTCATGAATAAGACATCAACTATCCTTGCAATCGGTTCCGGCCTCCTTCTCAGCCATGTACAGGCTGAAATCGAGTCGGAATTCCATGTTGGCTATAATTCAGATTACATCTTCCGCGGCGTTGAGCTCGGAAAAGATGCTTATGAATATGGTCTTGATTTTGCCGGTTCCAGCGACTCTGGCTTCGATTGGTCCGCTGGTATCTGGTCCATCTCACCTGACGGTGAAGATGGCAATGTTGACGAATTCGATATCTACGCCTCTGTAAGTAAAGATCTCGGTATTGGTTCCGTTGCAGCTGGTTTCACTGTCTACACCTATGATAGATTACAAAGTGATGATGCTGAGGTCTATCTTGGATTCTCCACCCAGAGTTGCGGACTTGATCTTGGTCTTACCGTGTTCTTCGGAACTGACGGTATTTTTCAGGACGCAATCCTTCTTGAGGGAACGATCGGATACTCTTTTGAAGTAAGCAGTAAAGCCACTGCAAACATCGGAATCGTATACGGTTATTTGCTTGATGAAGGCGATTTCGCCGACGATGGGGAATTATACGCTTCCGCTTCGATCTCACTCGACTATGCCGTCAGCGATAGCATTACCTTCTCTCCTTATGTTTCATACAACGAGGGTGAGGAAGACATTTTCGGTCCTTTAGCTGCAGATGGTGTCTACGGTGGTGCCAAGGTTTCCTTCGCATTCTAAGATTCGATCTGAATAATTTTAACTACGAGAGCGGAGTCTTAGGACTCCGCTCTTTTTTGTCTTCTGGCGGAGCGATTCGCGCGAGCTATTCTATGACCCATGGCGATGACAAGGGGTTTATTCGCTTCGATCCCCTGGGAGGCTACCATCCCAAGACCTTAAGCGCACAGCGGGTCGTCGTCCATGGCAGCAAGGATGTCATCGGGGTGATGGGTTCCAAGCCCATCCACATTATGTCGCCGGAGGAGAGGGCGAAGAATCCAAAGCTTGAGGGCACCTCCGGCAACCTCATTTCTGAAAAATCGCCCAAATTTCCCCATCTCAGCGTTGGTCACAAACCTTATGAATTCATTCAAAAGGCTCGGTGTCCGCCTCACTTATTGAGAATAATTCTATTTTCGAGGAATATTTTACGTCCTTCTGCCGTCTCACCCAACGAATAATTGAAACTACAATGTGAACATATTAAGGGACAAAACCCCCACAATGGTTCGCTTATACTCATAGAAAAATGCCAATGAAAAAAGAGAGCAAAGCAAAATTAGTTCCGACTTCGAACCACGGTTCCGACAGTAGCTTGAGGATCTATATGCGTGAGATTTCTGAAACTCCGCTCCTGACTCCCAAGGAGGAAATCGAGCTCGCTGCCCGAATCAAGAAGGGGGACAAGGAAGCCCGGGTGCAGATGATCAAAGCAAACTTACGCCTCGTGGTGAAAATTGCCCAGGACTACGCAAATTATGGTCTTCCTCTCGGCGATCTCATTTCCGAAGGAAACATTGGCCTGATGAAGGCTGTCGAGCGTTTCGATCCAGCCAAAGGCGGCAAATTGTCGACCTACGGGTCATGGTGGATTAAGCAATCCATTAAACGGGCCCTCGCTAATCAGAGCAAAACCATCAGGCTCCCGGTCCATATGGTCGACAAGATCGCCAAGTTGAGGCGGATTTCCGATATGATGACCGAAGCATACGGTCGCGAACCGACCGAGGAAGAACTCAGCGAGGAAACCGGTATCCCGCTTAAGAAGCTATCGCTTCTCAAGCGGGCCTCCCAAAGGCCGACTTCGCTGGATGCCCCAGTCAATGAGGGGGAGGGAACAAATTACTCCGAGATCATTGGCGATGACCGGGCGGTCAATCCCCACGATGCTCTGTCTGACAAAAATATGTTTGGCGAACTCGATGACCTCCTGGAGGTGCTCGACGAGCGCGAGTCGAAAATCATCGATGCCCGCTTTGGATTGAACGGAAAAACACCCATGACTTTGGAAGAAGTGGGCCGTGAATTTGGAGTGACCAGAGAGCGTATTAGACAATTACAGAATATTGCGCTTGATAAAATGCGCAAAACTTTGCGAAAAAGGGAGAAGCCAATGGTGGCTTTCTTGTAAAAGGAACGTCACCGGCGGTTAGATAACACAATCCATTGCGATTGGGATCGTAGGTGTGAAGAGCGGTAGGGGTAACCTTACCGCTCTTTTTCTGTCCCGGAGAAGGCATCTCGAAGCGGGAAGATTTCTACCTCGACGCCCGTGCTGACAAGAGCTGAGACCGGACTGCCCTCGATTTGGAACCCCTCCCAGAGAATGGGTGAAGGGTCCGCATCCCGGATGCAGGTCTTGGTAAAGGTATAGGGCGGGTGATGAACCTGGCCACACTTGAGGCGTCCCGACCGGGTTTCGGAAAAGAGGAGGTATCGTTCGAGGAGGAAGAATTCGAGCGAGCCCGGTTCGGCAACCTCATCGGAAATTGGAGGGGTGAAGTTGTAACTGGCGGTTTCAGGCCTTCCCTTGCGTTGGCAATCGTAATCAGAACCCCGGGATTCCATGCGAGCATGCTGGTAGGGAAGGTGGAAAAATTTTCGGGCGAGTTCTACGGCGATGGGCTGGTTGCAATCGAGCGAGAAGAACCAAACCCCGGGGCGCCCCAGTTCATCGTGAACGTAGGCGCGGACGTTTAGTTCCATGAAGTTGGAGAGCCAGGGGGCGGAGGGGAGAAACCTGGGTCTCACCTTTTTCATGAAGAAGGGGACAAGGCCGAGGTAAGTTTTTCCCTCGTGGAGATCCACTTTGAGGCCTTCAGGGAGGCGGGCTTGGATCGTCTCCGGATCGATTTTCCAATGGAGGAACAGGAGATTACGCCATGTTTGGAACATCACCACCGGAGTGTCGGGTCGCTTGCGAACGGCCAGTCTGTCGTCAAGGGTTGGAAGGCGCATCGTGTGTGTGGAACTTATAAGGCCGGATATCAGTTCGGCAACGCTTGCATTTCCCTTGGTGGCCTGCTTTATCTCGCCCCTCACATGGCTGACGATAAAGAACGCAAGACCCTCGACGAGCGCAACCAGATGTCTGATTTGGAGCGCCTGCGCCACTCCTGTGCCCACGTGCTCGCGACTGCGATTTCACGTCTCTGGCCGGATGCCCAATTTGCCGCCGGTCCTCCGGTCGAAGGTGGATTTTATTATGACGTGGATCTCAAACACCGGATCACACCTGCTGATTTTGATAAAATCGAAGCCGAAATGAAGGCTGTGGTGAAATCCAACGATGTCTTCGAGCGCATTGTAGTGAGTCGCGACGAAGCGATGAAGTTGGCTCAAAGCGGACGGTTGGCGTCGGTTGCCGAGCGTGATGTCCCGTCAATTTTCAAAGTGGATCTCCTCAATGATATTCCAGAGGGCGAGGAAATCTCGATCTTCCAGAATGGTGACTTCTGGGATCTCTGTGCCGGACCCCACGTGGGCCGGACGGGAAACTGCAAGGCCTTCAAGGTCATGTCGGTCGCCAGCGCCTTCTACAAGGGCGACAAAGACAAACAGTCTCTGCAGCGGATTTACGGAACGTGCTTCAAGAATCGCACTTTGCTCGATGAGCATCTCGAGCGTCTTGAAGAGGCCAAGAAACGGGATCACCGCCGTTTGGGTAAGGAGATGAATCTCTTCACCTTCGACGAGTCGGTGGGGCAGGGGCTTCCGCTTTGGAAGCCGAAAGGGGGAATCATTCGTCGCCAGCTTCAGGACTTCATCACTGAGGAGCTAGACAAGCAGGGTTACTTTCAGGTCTTCACACCACACATTGGCAAGCTGGACCTCTATCGCACTTCCGGTCACTTCCCGTATTACGAAGATAGCCAGTTCCCGCCCATTGTTGAGAGGGATGCCATGAAGACTCTCGCTGCAGACGGTGCAAAGTGCAGCGATCTCGTGAACTTCATCAGCACGGGTGAAATTGAGGGTTTTCTCCTGAAGCCCATGAACTGCCCGCACCATATCAAGATTTACGATAGCGAGCATCGCTCTTATCGCGACCTCCCGGTCCGTTTGGCCGAATTTGGCACGGTTTACCGCTGGGAGCAGTCCGGTGAGCTGGGAGGGCTGACGCGCGTCCGGAGCTTTACCCAGGACGACGCCCACCTTTTTTGCACGCCTGAGCAGCTGGGTCATGAAATCCAGGGCTGCCTTGGTCTCGTGAAGAAGGTTCTCGGAACCCTCGGAATGACTGAATACGGCGTTCGTCTTTCCCTTCGCGATCCAGATTCCGATAAATACGTTGGCGATCCTGAAAACTGGGAAAAGGCAGAGTCGGCTCTTCGTGAGGCCGTGGAGACTCTCGGAGTGGATTATACCGAAGAACTCGGCGAGGCCGCATTCTACGGCCCCAAGATCGATTTTGTGGTCAAGGACGTCATTGGACGTGATTGGCAGCTGGGAACCGTGCAGGTCGACTACAATTTGCCCGAGCGCTTTAATCTGAGCTACATCGGACCGGATAACAAAGCGCACCGCCCGGTGATGATTCACCGTGCTCCCTTTGGATCCCTGGAACGATTTGTGGGCCTCCTCATTGAGCACTTTGAAGGGAAATTTCCAACCTGGCTTGCTCCCGAGCAGGTGCGAGTCCTACCAATCTCCGAGAAATTTGAAGACGAAGCCAATGCTCTCGTCAAGATCCTCGCTGATCGGGGAGTGAGAGTGGCGGTCGATCACACCGGTGACAAAATTGGGGCCAAGATTCGTCTTGCCCGCATGGACCGGGTTCCCTATCTTGCAGTCCTCGGAGCCCGCGAAGTGGAAGAAAATTCCGTCAGCGTGCGCCATCGGGATCAAGGAGATCTCGGCAGTATTCCAACGGATGATTTCGTTCAAAAGATCACAAATGACATCTCCAGCCGCTCATTGTAATGAGAGGCTGTCAGCCACGTATGAGTATGCGGCATGAGATCTGCTCCTGTTCACGGTGTATTTCCGTGACTCTAACCACCTTCGATGTTTCCTAGAGGAAGCATCACAAGAAACCACAACCTGCTAAAACCATAGCCAAGAAAAAGAAACAGTTCAAACGAGCACGCCGGGATATGACCCGGGTGAACGACCGTATTCGTGCTCCTAAAGTCCGCGTAGTTTACGGGGAAGGGCAGCAACTTGGGGTCATGTCGACCCGGGAAGCCGTCGAAAAAGCCAAGTCAGTCGGCTTGGACCTCGTGGAGATCGCCGCTGGTGCTGATCCGCCGGTCTGTCGCATCGTCGACTACGGCAAATACAAGTATGAGCAGTCCAAGCTCAAGAAGACCTCCAAGAGCAAAGGCCCTGCCAAGATGAAGGAGGTCAAGTTCCGCGTGAGAACGGAGGAACATGACTACAACATCAAGTGCGCCCGTATCGAGAAATTCCTCGATGAAGGGAACAAAGTCCGCGTTCAACTGCAGTTCCGTGGTCGTGAAAACGCCCACCGTGAAATTGGTTTTGAAGTGATGCAGAAGGTGAAAGTCGACCTCAAGGGCATGTCCCATGTCGATATGGAGCCCAAGCTTGCAGGTCGTGCTGTTGGGATGATCCTTTCGCCGCTTCCTGCTGAAAAGCGTGTTCGTCGCTTCATGCTCTCACACGGTGAACTTATTCACGAAGACGAAGCCAAGGATTCCGAATTCGATGACTCTGATGAGGTCGAACAGGATGACAACGACGAGGCGCAGGACGATGCTCCTGAGTCCGGCGAGGAATAATCGCTCATTTGATGAGCCAACTCATCCTTTTTGACATCGACTGCACCCTCATTGATACCGGGGGTGCAGGGATGATGGCTTTGCGGGATGCCGCATTGGAAATCTTTGGAGATGAAGGTCCACCCTTGGATCTTGCTGGGAGCACCGACAGCGGAATCGTTCGGGGGCTCTTCCAGCATTTTGGGAAAGATTTTGATCCGGCAGTTGAGGAGGAGTTTTATCTCTCTTATCTGCCAAAGATGCAGGAAAATCTGAGCAGCTCCTGCTTCGGCGGGCGCGTTCTAGCGGGGGCCAAAGAGCTCATCGCCGTACTTGAAGCGGATGGACACAGTCTTGGACTTTTGACCGGAAATATCGAAAGAGGGGCTTGCATCAAGGCGTCCCATTACGGTCTTCACAAGCATTTCCAATTTGGTTCCTACGGAGATGATCACTGGGATCGTAACAAGCTGGGACCCATTGCTCTCGAGCGTGCTTTCAACGCAACAGGCCGCCATTTTGCGCCGTCGGAAGTCGTGGTGATCGGAGATACCCCCAAAGATGTCGCGTGCGCCAAGGCCTTTGGGGCTAAAAGTGTCGCCGTGGCGACGGGCGCCTTCGAGGCCGCTCAATTGGAGGCCAGCGGGGCTGATGTCGTGATTCCCAATTTGATCGGTTTTTCGCTCTAGATTGACCTCGTAAGGTTGAGTTCAAAACGGAAGCTATTGGTCTGCGATGCGGCTGGAATCGAACTCACTCACAAACGATAGGTTCGAGTTGCAGTCTGAAGCTGGAGCATCCTGAATTTGAATCAGGAGGCGAAAGGTGATTGAATTACTTTCTGAAACCAATGGGGCTTCGGCCGCCGCAACCCGGGAACGTAATGAGCTATGTGCAATGCCTTTAATACTGCAAAAGACGCTTCGAAGATCCAGTTGGAGGACGCCTCTGTCTGGTTCCTCTGCTTTCATACGATGAATGGAGTGGAAGTAAGGGGCATAAACGGCCGCTTCGTTTTCGGAGTCCGGATGATCTCTTTTAGGTCCGTGAGATTCCTGAAGGATCACCTTGATGACCGCTCCCGGGAGCGCTTGACTACCCCATGACCCGAACCCTTCTATTTCTCGTCTTTTTGTTTTCGCCCGCGATGGCGGTCGAGTGGCCTGAGTTTCGGGGGCCTTCGGGGGACGGGCTTGTGGTCGCAAAGAATGTTCCAGTGAAAATCGATTTCGAGAAGGACGTCATTTGGGACACCAAGATTCCGGGGAAGGGGTGGTCTTCTCCGGTGATGAGTGAGGGCCTGATTGTCGTGACGACCGCTGAAGGTGAGGCACCGATCGAGTTGAGGGTCGTGGCTTTGGATGCGAAATCCGGTAAGATTGTTTGGGATCAAGTGGTCTTTCAACCTTCGGCTGAAGAGGCCGGTGTCATTCACGCCAAGAATAGCCTCGCAAGCAGCACGGCGCTGATCGCTAATGGCGTCATCTATGCCCATTTTGGTCACATGGGAACGGCCGCGCTTTCGCTGAAGGAAGGGAAGATCGCTTGGAAGTTTCACGAGACTTATGCCTCCAAGCATGGCAACGGCGGAAGTCCGGTTCTCGTGGGGGATGTTCTCATTTTTAGCGCCGATGGCGAAGATGAAGGATTGCTTCGTGGACTTGATGCTAAAAGTGGAAAGAAGATCTGGGAGGTCAACCGCGATCAAAATGTGAACCAGAAGTTCTCGTTCGGCACCCCTGTGATTATTCCGGATGAGGGCGAAGCATTGGTCGTATGCCAGGGGAGCGGGATGGTAGGAGCTTATCGCCCTGCTAGTGGAGAGCTGGTCTGGTCCGTGGATTATGGAAGCGGATTTTCCGTCGTGCCGCGTCCGGTGGTGGATGAGGGAATCGCCTATGTGACGACTGGATTTGGAAAACCCAACCTTCTGGCGATCTCCTTCAATGGGGCGAAAGGGGATGTAACGAAAACGCAGGTAAAGTGGACGGCTAAACGGGATATCCCCAAAACTCCGTCGTTTGTTGTTGCGGGAGATACTCTTTTTCTCGTCGAAGATACGGGGCGCCTGACCTGTCTGGATAAGGAAACGGGCGAGCGGCTTTGGATGGAGTCTTTGATGAGGAATGTCTCGGCATCTCTTACGATGACGGGTGATCTCCTCTATTCGTTCACTGAGGAAGGTGAGGGTTTTGTCCATAAGGTGACGCGCGAAGGTGCCACTCTACTTGCGGAGAATTCGTATGGAGAACCGATATTTGCCTCTCCGGTGATCATGGATGGGGCCTTGATCGTCCGCTCCGAAACGCGATTGTGGAAGATCGGTAAAAAGTAGCGGGGGCTTACCTTTTGGACTTCTTTTTTCCGCGTCCGGGCATGTGTTCGAGGGCGCGAAGTTCGGTTTTCTGACCGAGGTCGCCACAAGTTTTCATCCATGCTTTGAGGCGCTGATCGAGGTCGCTCTGAACGTCCTGATATTTCGAGTCACCGGCAAGGTTTATGAGTTCAAGCGGATCGTTGACGACATCGTAGAGCTCGACGGGCGGGCGGACCTTGTAACGCTTGACGAGTTCACGGGCTTTTTCGTCACCTGCTTTGGCCTGCTTCTCCCAGCTAACGAATTCAGGTGCGGTCATGCAGACGTTCCGGAATTCAACATCGGGAGTGAGGTTCCAAATATACTTAAATTTTTCGGAGCGGATGGAGCGAATACCGTAGTGATCAGAGCCATTGATGATCCCTTTAGTGGTCATGATTCCGTAGACGAATTCTTTATGGCTTTCCTTCCCAGCAAAGGCGGGACGTAAACTTTTTCCTTGGAGCGAAGCCGGAGGCGTTCCGCCACCGGCCTCGATGAAGGTTGGGAGGAGATCGATGTATTCGACCATGGCTGGGTTGGTGCTTCCGGCTTTGATCTTCCCTGGCCAGCGGGCGATGAACCCGGATTGCAGGCCATTGTCGTAGCAGGTCCATTTGGCAAAGGGCAAGGAGTTGCCCTGTTCACTGAGGACCAGAAAGAGGGTGTTGTCGGTCAAGCCCTGGTCGCTGATGATCTTCATGGCCTGTCCAACCTGGTCATCGAAGTAAGTGATTTCGGCGAGATACCTGGACATCCCTTCACGGGTTTCGGGAGTGTCGAGGAGGTAGGGCGGGAGCTTGATTTGAGCGACGGGATAACGTGAGGGATCGCCAAGATTCCACGGGGTGTGGGGCTCGTTGGAACAAAGAAGAAGGCAGAAGGGGGTCTTACTTTTGGAGACGTCTTTGACAAAGCTCTCTACTTTTTTAAAATCCGGATTTTTGCCATCGGGGATTTTTTCCCATGCGAAGACTGAGGAAGGGGAGACGTGGGTTTTGCCACTCTGGGCGACGCGATATCCCAGTGGTTTTAAATGTTGAACGATAGAAGGAGTGCTGGGATCAACGCGGGTATGGTTTGGGTAGGCGCCCGAGGTGACTGGATAGAGTCCGGTGAAAATATTGTGCCGGGTCGGGGAACACATCGGGGCAGACTGGAAGCAGCGCGTAAAGCGCATTCCTTCGGTGGCCAGCTTGTCCAGATTCGGCGTGTGGGCCTGCCCACCATAGCAACCGAGATCGCGGAAGGTACAATCATCGGCGATGATCAGGACGATGTTTGGCTTCTGACCGGCGTGGGTCAAAAGAGTGGTCAGGAGAGTGAAAATAATCTGAAGCTTCATGAAGATCGTTGATCGTGGTGGTTTGGCGGGGTCACGGCAATTTCAAACGACGGAGGCTAAGGCTTCCTGGTTGGGAGGGGGGCGTTGACGATCCGAGTTGTTCGACGAAGAATTTCACTCCGGCATCTCTCAGCCGGTAGGCGTGATTTTGGGAACAGGCGCGGGCGAAGATCTTGAGGTGGGGGAAATGCTTTCCACAGATCCCGATAATCTCCATGCAATCGTCTTCATCATCGATGGCAATGATGAGAAGCTCGGCGGATTCGGCACCGGCGGCCTGGAGGAGTGGCAGCTTGGTGGCATTTCCGTAGTAACATTTCATGCCGATTTTCCAAATGAAGTCGACGTGATCGCTGTCTCTCTCCAGGACGGTTGGGATTTCTCCGGCGCTGCGTAGGAGTCGAATGATCGGGTGGCCAAAGCGCCAAAGCCAGCGAGCAGAATCCGGGCGTGATCATTTTCAACATCGTGTGGCCGTTCATCTTCGTCTGATTTTAATGTTCCTGTCCGGGGGAGGATGATTTTTTGAACAAACAAAAGGAGAAGCGGGGCCAAGGCCATGGAGAGTGCGACCGAGGCAATCATTTGAGCGCCGAGTTCGGGGCTGATGACGTTGTGCCCAATCGCGAAGGCTCCGAGGACGAAGGCAAATTACCGGCTCCCACTGAAAGAAAAAAGACGGCCAGCAAGATCGCTTTGAACGTTTCGATGTCGCTTTCAAGTTCGTACCGGAATTGGCTGCTCGCCAGCATGACGCCCGCGACAAATGTCCCGAGGGCGGGGGAGAGACCTCCGGAGTTCATGAGGAGCGCGACTCCAATGACCAAAGTAAGAGCCGTTGCGGTCAGGGCTTCGGTGACCTTTATTCTCGTCACCCAACGAAGCCAGGGATTGAGCAAAAATCGTCCCACGATGATCACGATCCCGACAGCTCCGGGAATGACGAGTGCCTGCAGCCAACCGGGGAGGGTTTCGATCCAAGGAGTGGCGTGTCCATCATCGACAGTGGATGACCCGGATCCGTGGACTGCGAGAAGAGGAAGAATTGCCAGGATAGGGATGACTGCGATGTCTTGGAAAAGGAGGACGGCGACGCTCTGTTTTCTGGAACTGGTTTCCATGAGTCCACGCTCTCGGAGAGTCTGCATGACAATCGCGGTGGATGAGAGCGCCAGGATCAGTCCCAGTGCGATCGCTTCGCGCCACAGGCGGTTTGAAAGGCCAAGGCGGTGAGGGCGACTGCAAGGGTGGTGAGCAAGACCTGTAAACCTCCCAGTCCAAAGATGGGCCCTCTCATTCTCCAAAGCTTTGAGAGGTCGAGTTCAAGACCAACGACGAAGAGCATGAGGACGACTCCGAATTCAGCGAAGTGCATGACTTTTTCGCGATCCCCGGGAAGGAGTTCGAGTGCCGAGGGGCCAATTAAGGCTGCAATGATGAGGTAGCCCAATACCGCACCCAGGCCGAGCCGACGGCCCAATGGGGTCGCTAAAGCTGCGGCGGCGATGTAGATGAGTCCGTTAAGAAAGAGCGCCTGATCCATGAGAGTCTCCGGATTATAGACTGAATTTGAATTAATGGAAAGGCACTCAGATGGATGTTCACCCGGTCGGAATTTCGCTCGGTTGACCTTACCCCAAAACCTGCTATTTTTCAAATAGTGTTCCGCAAGTTGTCAGCGTCGCTTTTTCTTTTGGTCATGAGTTTACTCGTGGCCCTGCATTCACCTGCCATTGGTTATTGCTCGGATAGCGAGTCATATTTTGTGGGGGATCACCATGAGGTTGCTGACGTCTGCGAACATGACTGTGACGGTCACGAGTTGCCCTTGGAGCCCGAAGAGCCTATTGATCACCAGCACCTCATGGTCTCATTGGATACAGCTGATTTTCAATGGTCCGCCAGCACTCTTCATTCGGTTCCCCAATTTTTAGAAATAGAGCTGCAAGGTTGGTTGATGTCTCCACTTCCCATCGTTGGTGAACACTTTGGGGCGGTGATTTTCCCAGCCGATCCTCCTCCGCCTGACGTTCCGATATTTCGGCGCGATGCAGCTCTGAGAGTGTGATGATTGATTGCTCGGCGGTGTTTTCCGTCTTGAGCCTTCTTCGATGAACCTGCGTTTCCACGTAGGATGATCTCTTCTTTTTTTGTTTCTCCCGGTATTTTTACGCCATGAAATCTCTTCTGTTTTTTTTCCCATTCCTCGTGATCTCTTGCAGCGATCACCAAACCTCACAAATACCCATTATTCGGGTCCGCTCCTTGAGCGAACTCCGGGCTGCTTTAAAGACCTCGATACCCCGAGCTCCGGAGTCCTTGCAGGTTACGTTTGATAATCTTCCTGAGACTCTTCGACGACACAATTTGAGTCTTGCTGCGGCTCGAAAATTGGTCGCTGAGGCTGAGGGGAAACTCCGGGCTTCAGGCTTGGCCAGCAATCCTGATCTCGAGGTTGAGTTCGATATGGATCCCGACTTCGGCGATTTTATGCTCACCGTTGGGGTTTCTAAAAAGTATCCGCGGACAAACCGGCTGCTCATCGAGAAGCGGGTATCTCAGATTTTGATTCAAGCGGCGCAAGCTGAGGTTCGTGATGCTGAGCGCATCCTCGTCGGCGAAGCTCGTTCTGCCTTAGTTGAATTGGTGGCGCTTCGCGACAAAAGATCTCTGCTCCTGGCCCAAGAGAAGAACGCCAAGGCTTTGACTGCATTTATTGAAGCTTCGGCAGCAAAAGGGGAAGCATCACCGTTGGATGCGGGGGTGGCCCTTTTGGAAGAAAGCCGATTGGGAAATCTCACCCGGCAGATTGAAATCAAGGAGCAGCTTGCGGTAGCCCGGCTCAAGCCACTCTTGGGTTTGAAGCCAGACGGGAATTTAACAGTCTCAGCGAGCCTGGATGAGCCTGCCATACCGGCGATGAATGTGACGACTTACCGTCGTCCTGATCTCGAAGCTGCCCGCTTGCGTGCCACCAGTGCCGGCGCCGAAACCGAACTCGCCCGGTCCACCCGCCTGGAGGACATCGAGGCCGGGGTCTTTGCGGGCGTCGGACGTGAGGAAGATGCACCGACGGGCACTCATGGTGAACAAATTGTGGGGTTCCGATTGAAGATTCCTCTTGGAGACAACCCTGCCGCTGCCGGTGAGGAAGCTGCGGCGTTGGCCCGCCGGCAAGGGCTTGAACTTGGCGCATCGGCGCTTGAGCGCATTGCGAATTCGGAGACGCATGCCGCTTATGCCGAGATGAAGCAATGGCAGATTTTGGCGAAGCAAATGAAAGACAGAATTTTGCCCATGGCTGCCTCTCAGATAGAAAAAACGCACGAGGCCTACGAACGTGCCGAGGTCCCGCTTCAGGATGTTCTTCGCGCCCAGGAACAAAAACTTTCTCTCGAAACCACTTACCTCGAGGCCGTGCGCGATTTCCATCTCGCACACGCAAAATATCTCACCGCAACTGCTCAATGAAATTTCTAACAATTATTTTGATTCTGGCTCTTCCGCTTTCAGGTGTAGAGAGTTCGAACCGTGTCAATCTTAGCCCAACTGCGGTGCGCAATCTTGACATCAAGGTGGTTTCCTCAAGCGAAACGACATTCGAATCGACGTTTTTCGCGCTGGGGAACCTTCAAGAAATTCCCAGCAATCACAGTGTGGTTTCAAGTCGGATTTCCGGGAGAGTATCGGATCTTTTCGTCATCGCGGGAGACCGGGTCACGAAAGGGGACATCGTGGTGAAAGTTGAGAGCCGTCAACCGGGCGCTCCCGTCATCGAGTTGACCGCGCCCGCTTCGGGGATGGTTGCAGATAGTCATGTTCGCTTGGGAGAACCTGTCGATCCCTCAAAGGAGCTTTTGGATATTTTGAATCTCGATCAACTGTGGGCAATTGCCCGTGTTCCCCAGCGGGAAGCCGCGAAGATAAAACTCGGAACAAAAGCCCGGATTCAGGTTCCCGCAATGGGCGGCGAAGCCGTGGAAGGAAGCTTGATTCGATTTGGAACCAGCGCCGATGCCGAGTCGGGGACCTTTGACGCCATCTTTTTGATCGAGAATTCCGGCGACCAGCTTCGGCCGGGGATGAGAGCTGAGTTTTCCATTATCACCTCCGTTCGTGAGGCCATCACGGTAGTGCCAAAAGAAGCTGTCCAAGGGCCCGTTACGGACCGGGTGGTCTATGTTCAGGATTTTGATCTTCCGAACTCGTTCATTAAATCTCCCGTCGTGACGGGGGAGGAGAACGATCAATACCTCGAGATCATCGAGGGGCTTTTTCCCGGAGATGAGGTGGTCACGCAGGGTGCCTATCTCCTTGGGTTTGCAGGTGGGGGAAACCTTTCTTTGAAGGAGGTTCTTGATGCCGCTCATGGCCATGAACACAACGAAGACGGGAGCGAACTGAGTGAGGATCTGAAGGGTTCAAAAGCAAAGGGCGGCCACGATCATGATCAGGCCGGAGATGCCGGTCCGCTTAACCGCTTTCTACTTGCGGGATGTATCGCCTTGTCCGTTCTCCTCCTGCTTTCCGGCCTGAGACAATTCTCACTTGAGCGGAGACTTCGCTCGGAATCCTGATTTCTGCTCCCAACGACGATGTTGAATTTTCTGATTAGATTTTCTCTGGCCCAGCGCGCTCTCATTATCGCGTTGGGAGTGATCGTGCTTGCTCTGGGGTGGCGAATGATCGGACACCTGCCGGTGGATGTCCTCCCTGATTTGACCAAGCCCACGGTGACGATACTCACCGAGGCTCCCGGACTCTCACCGGAGGAGGTCGAGATGCGTGTGACTTTGCCCCTGGAGTCCGGATTGATGGGGGTGAACGGGCTGGATCGCTTGCGGTCCAAGAGTGATATCGGACTTTCCCTAGCCTTTGTGGAATTTGATTGGGGAACCGACATTTACCAAGCGCGGCAATTTGTTCAGGAGCGTCTCGGCGCGCTTAAGCTCCCTGAAGGAGTGACTCCGTATATGACGCCGGCCACTTCCCTGATGGGGAATATTATGCTTGTTTCCTTAACGGATCCTACCGGGAAACAGAAACCCCAGGAGCTGAGAACCCAGGCCGATTGGGTTGTAGCCCGGAGGCTTATGTCTATTCCCGGAATTGCGGAGGTGCTTCCCATGGGTGGAGGAATTCGGCAAATTCAGGTGCAGCCGGATCCGGAAAAAATGTTGGCGATGGGGGTGACGTACGAGGAACTCCGTACGGCTGCTGGCAATGCGGTGCGAAATTCGACAGGAGGATACCTCGAGGGGGACTCCACCGAAATTATGGTGCGCAACCTCGCAATGACGACCGATCTTGAGGAAATCTCCACGACGATCGTTCGTTACCGAGATGACCGACCACTCATGATTAAGGATGTCGCTCACGTCGTATGGGACACTGAGCCGATGCGTGGCGATGCCGGGGCCAATGGTCATCCCGCCGTAATTCTATCCATTTCGAAGGCCCAGGGATATGACACCCTGGATCTCACGACCCAAATCGAGGCGGCGATGGATGATTTAAGGGAATCTCTTCCGGATGGGGTTGAATTGGGGGTGGCTTACCGTCAGGCCGACTACATCAACCTGTCGCTGAACAATCTGCGCGACGCCCTCTTACACGGCGCTATTATGGTGGCTTTGGTGCTCTTCCTGTTCCTGCTGAACTTCCGAATTACGTTAATTACCCTGACCGCGATTCCGCTTTCGTTGGCAATTTCCATCCTGATTTTTTGGCTCTTTGATTTGGGTATCAATTCGATGACTCTTGGTGGCTTTGCGGTGGCCATCGGAATGGTGGTCGATGATGCCATTGTGGATGTCGAGAACGTCTTCCGGCGCCTTCGGGAGAATGCCGCGCTTGCAAATCCCAGGCCAAGGTTGGTGGTGATTGCGGAAGCTTCCTCGGAGGTGCGGTCATCGATTCTCTACGCCACGATTCTCATCATCCTGGTTTTTGTTCCGCTTCTGTCGCTCTCGGGAGTAGAGGGACGACTGTTTGCTCCGATTGCTTACGCCACCATTATTAGTATGGCTGCGTCGTTCCTCGTTTCCCTCACGGTGATTCCGGTGCTCTCCTCGTTATTGTTGAATCCGAAGGCCGGGAAGGAACATCGGGATGGCATCTTCCTCATGGGATTGAAACTGGGGTTTGAAAAACTCCTTCTTCGTCCTGTGCTGGCGCAACCCTTCTTGATGATCGCGCTGGCGATCCTCCTGGTGGTTGCGGGTGGAGTGATTTACCCCATGATGGGAAAGAATTTTCTCCCTACTTTTAGGGAGCCGACATCGGTCATTGCGACGACGGCCAGCCCGGGGACATCGCTCACGCAGACCAACCGGATTAGCCACACCGCAATGCGATTGATTGGCGAGATTCCGGGAGTGAAGTCAGTGAGTTATCGGGCGGGTCGTGCCGAGAATGGTGATCATGTCGTTCCGGTTTCAACCGTGGAATTTGAAGTTGATTTCGATGAGCATCTCGACAGACCAAAACAAGAAATCTTAAAGGATCTGAGTGATACCATGAAGAGTATTCCTGGAACTTTTTCGGCAATGAGCAGCCCCTTGGGGGACCGGATAGGCCATATGTTGTCGGGGGTTTCCGCAAAGGTGGCGATTAAGATTATAGGACCCGATTTGGAGGTGCTCCGGACGCTTGGTGATCAGGTGACCCGGATTGCCAGGGCGATTCCCGGACTGGAGGAGGCCAAGCCGGAAGCCCAGTCCTCGATCCCTCAATTACGGATCGAGCCGAACCGGGAACGGCTCCTGGCCTACGGGTTGACTCCGGGAGAGTTGAACGATGAGCTAGCCAGTCTGATTGGTGGGGAAATGGTCACCGAGGTCTTCGATGGACAACGGTCCTATGATTTGGTGTTGCGACTTCCTAAAGAGTGGCGGGAGAACCCCGAGAAATTGGGTCAATTATACCTCGATACCCAATCGGGAATTCAAGTTCCTCTCGAGGATCTCGCTCATATCCGCCAGGCCAGTGGTCCCAATATGATCGATCGTGAAAATACCCAGCGGCGTTTTGTGGTCGCGATTAATCCCACGTCCGATAATCTGGTCGAGCTTGTCGATGAACTTAAGGAAAAGGTCGCCGCTGAACTGGATCTACCGAAAGGCTATACGATTTCCTACGAAGGTGACTACCTCGCCCAGGAAGCAGCTACGGAGAGGATTTTCTACTCCTCGGTGATCCTTCTATTTGTGGTCGTGTTTCTTCTCTACAGCTATTTTCGGAGTGCCAATTTCGTGCTGCAGGTTTTGATCGATGTCCCCATCGCGCTCACCGGGGGGATCCTCTATACGCGATTGGAGTTGAACAATGTCTCCGTGGCCACGCTGGTCGGATTCATCGCGATCGCGGGAATTTCGGCGAGAAACTCGATTATGATGATTTCCCACTACCTCCATTTGATGAAGCATGAGGGCGAGGCGTTCACGCTGGAAATGATCGTGCGGGGAACACTGGAGCGTTTGGTTCCCGTTTTAATGACTGCGGTCTCGGCGGGAGTGGCTTTGTTACCCCTGACAATGGATCTCGGAATGCTTCCTTTTGTTGAAGCGGGGGATCCTTCCCTGGCTCCCGGGAAAGAAATATTGAATCCCGTGGCCCTGGTCATCGTCGGAGGGTTAGTGACCTCGACTCTTTTTGGACTTTTGGTGACTCCTGCAGTTTTCAAAGTCTTCGGCAAAAAATCAGCAGAAAAGGCTCTCCGCGGAGATGCTCCTGCCTCACAATGAACCCAACAAAAAATAGCACAATGAAACTACGATTCCTGATTCCAACCCTCCTTATTCCTTTCGCCTTCGCTGATGAAAAGGATCACGATCACAAGGAAGTTGAAGAGCATGCCGGGCCCGACCACGGTCATGAAATCAAGGCTCCCAATGGCGGACGCGTTTTGCATGATGTAGTTCCCCACGCCGAATTCTTCATCACCAAGGAAAGAAAGGTTCAGATCACCTTCCTCGATGACCAAGGAAAACCCCTGGCCGATGACGCTGCCAGCCTTAGGGCGATCGGAGGCGAGCGCGCCAAGCCGACAAAATTCACGTTCGAGAAAACAAAGCATGGCTTTCTTTCAAAGGAGAAATTGCCCGAGGGCAACCTTGTTCCCATCGTCCTGATGTTTAAAGGCAGCGAGGGTAAAGCGGTGAAGCCGATCAAGTTTAACGTCAATATGGAGGAGTGTCCGACTTGCGACTTCCTTGAATATGCCTGCACTTGTGATCATGAAGGTCACGACCACAAGGATCACAAAGAAGAGTAGGAATGGCGGGAAGTAATAACGAGCTGGAAAAGTGGGCGACCGATGTGATATTCGGTCGCGCACGTGGTTTCTGGCCCGCTATGATGCGTCTTGGTCTGCGAGGCTTGTCGTGGATCTATCGTTTTGGCGTGAGGTTGAGGCTGAGGCTTTACCGTAAGGGGTGGAAGCCCCAGACGAACCTTGGGACGATGGTTGTGAGTATCGGAAACCTGACCGTTGGAGGGACGGGGAAGACTCCGGTCGTGGAAAGGTTTGCCCGCGAGTTGGCGGCCCGGGGGAGGAAGGTGGCCATTCTCAGCCGTGGTTATAAGAGTGCCGACCTCAGCAAGCCTCAAAAGTGGACTAATCCGCGAACAGGAGAGGTCATCACCAGTCCGCCCAAGATTGTGAGCGATGGTGAAGAGATTCATTTGAAGGCCAAGTATGCCGGAGACGAACCTTACATGCTGGCCCGAAACCTCCCCGGAGTTGGCGTCGTCGTGGACCGTGATCGTGTGAGAGGAGGGCGTTTTGCGGTCAAGGAACTGGAAGCGGACATTCTCTTATTGGATGACGGCCTGCAGTATTTGGGCCTCGAGCACTCCCTCGATGTCGTGCTTGTGGATCAACATGCTCCGTTTGGGGTGGAGTATATTTTGCCCAGAGGGACACTCCGCGAGCCCCCTCCGAATATTCGTCGGGCTGATTATATCTTCCTGACAAAGTGCGATGGACAGTCTAATGAGAAATTGGTTCAGAGGATTCGAAAATATAATAAAGAGGCCGAGATCATGCAGTGCACCCATGGTCCGAAGCATCTCCAAGGAGTTTTTCACGATGAGGTGCTTCCCTTGGAAGCGCTGGAGGGGAAATATATCGGTGCGATTTCAGGAATCGCCCAGCCCAAGAGCTTTGACAGCCTGTTGAAGAAACTCGGTGGCAAGGTGCTTTTTCATACCACCTTTGCGGATCATCATGCTTTCACCGCAAAGGAGATTGAACCCTTCATGTATCGCTGTGTTACCAGGGGCGTGGATATGATTGTGACGACTGAAAAAGATGCAGTGCGTTTTCCCATGCCTTACGAGATGGATGTGCCCATTTACTTTTTAAGAATTGAGGTGAAGATTCTCGAAGGCGAGGAAGTTTGGGAACGATGTATCGAACGAATCTGTCAACGGGTGGAGCGATCGCCGGAGGACTGGGCGGAAGAGAGGCTTCTAGACGCGGAACCTGCGTAAAAGCTCTCGCATTTTTCCGACGAGCAGGGACATTGCGACAGTGCGGGATCAACTGAACAGGCCACTTCGTGATTTGCGTCTTTCTTTGACGGACCGGTGTAATTTTCGCTGCCGGTATTGTATGCCGGTTGAGGTATTCGGACCAGGTTACCAGTTCCTGCCCCGGGAGCAAATTTTGACATTCGGAGAGTTGGTTGAAATTGTCCGGGGCGGGGTTGAGTTGGGGGTAAAGAAGGTTCGTTTGACGGGAGGTGAACCACTTTTAAGGCGAGGGGTAGAAGACCTTGTGTCGATGATTGCTTCTGTGCCAGGGGTGGAAGATTTGGCGATGACCACGAATGGGATTCTTCTTAATCACCACGCTGCCGGCCTGTCGGCCGCGGGCTTGGACCGGGTGACGGTCAGTCTGGATGCTCTTGATGAGGAGATTTTTTCCAAAATGAACGGGGTGGGAGCCCGGATCGATCGGGTCTTGTTGGGAATTGAATCGGCACTTCAGAGTGGACTCCCGGTGAAAATCAATATGGTGGTCCAACGGGGAGTGAATGAGGGAGAAATTCTCCCAATGGTTCGCTGGTGCCGCGAGCGGGGAATCACACTCCGGTGTATCGAATATATGGACGTTGGGGAGAGCAATGGATGGAATCTCGCAGAGGTTGTTTCTGCAGAGGAAATTGTAGGAATCATCCAGTCCGAATTTCCAGCAGCGCCTGCGGAAGCGTGTTATCCGGGCGAGGTTGCCAAACGCTGGGCGTTTCTGGATGGATCGGGTGAATTTGGAGTGATTTCGTCGGTGACAAAGCCGTTTTGTGGAGACTGCTCGAGACTGCGGATATCAGCTGAGGGAAAGGCTTATACCTGTCTTTTCGCGGCTGATGGAGCTGATGTCCGGGCGGTGGTTCGGGGGGAGGTCGAAGGGGTGAATGTGACTGATTTTCTTCTGGGCCTGTGGGGACGACGGCAGGATCGCTATTCTGAGGAGCGGGGCCTGGTCGATAAGAAGAAGGCTGAGATGAGCTACCTGGGTGGATAGGTCCCAAAAAAAGGCCTCCGTAAACAGAGGCCCTTTTAGTTGCAATCTTGAGGAGGAGTATTCGATTAGAGTTTCGCTTTAGCTTTCACGTACGCTTTCTGGAGTTTTTCAAGATGAACTTCCGTGGTTTCAATCTCTTTCAAAATTGCCGCCAGATCCTGAAGAGTACGAAGCTCTTTTGATCCACCTCCCCGTGTAGAAGATGGAATAGATCCGCCAGCGGCTTTCTTTTTCCAAGATGCGATTGTCGCAGCAGTTACTTTGAATTTTTGAACTGCTTTTGTCTGTCCTCCACGTCCTTGTTGTTCGATGAAGTCCAGAATTTCTTTCTTTTGCTCAGCGGTATACCGCTTCGCCCTTGGTTTTGCTTTGGCCATTCGAGACGTTTGCTATTGATCGATAGCATGGTCAATGATAAAATTTTAGATTTAATGGGTTCGTGATAGCTCACTGGCTACTAGAATTATCCCTGAAGTCGTAACAAATAAGTCGAGTCGGTGAGCCATCGAATCCCTTGCTGTTTTGAACAATGTAGAGAAGTCCGCGGGATATTACGGGTGGAGTCCAGGACTCTGTAGCGCTGAAGAGACGGGCTTTTTGGATGATTTTCGGCTCGTTCGCAGTGAGTTTAAGTTCTGCGAAGCTACCATCTTCGCCGAGTGAAAATAGGCGCTTTGAGGTTTTCAGAAATGAGCCCCGGAATAGTCCGGTTACCCGTGTTCCCTCGGTCCACCGCATGTCATTTTCCCATAGAATTTTACCATCCTTCAAGTCGGCACTCTTTAGCTGGGTATCGGGAACATTGCGTCCTGCAAATCCAAGGAGGTGACCGTCAACGAGTTGCGGGATCATCATGTGCATCCCAAATAAGCGGGCGGTCCATACCGGAGTGGGTTGAAGTTCCTTATCAAATTGAAGGAGAACGCCTCCTTTTTCGTAGCAATCGGAGATGAAGACTTGATTGTTGGGAAGGGCGAGGGGGGAGGAGGCAAGAACGGATTCGTAGATGTCGGCCCTCCAGGGGAATCTGGAATAGACGCTGCCGGTGATGGGGTTAAGAGTAAGAAGGCCGCCGTGGGTTGGCTTGGATTCTCCTGCGGCAATCACGAGGGCGACATCTCTTCCATGGATATTTGCGATGATGGGAGAAGCATATGATGCTCCCCACTTGTCTTGATGTTTCCAAGACGTTGTTCCATCCGAGGTGTTTAAAGCTGCGATACAAGTACCATCGCTTTTGTTTTCTTTTCCTCCTATATTGATAATAAGTTTATCGCGGTAGACAACAGGGTTCGGGCCATAGCCGAAGAAATACTGGGGAATGGAGAATTCCTTCTGGAGGTCACGTTTCCAAATGACCTTGCCTGTTTCGAGGTCAAGGCAGTGGAGCCTGGCGGTCACTCCGATCAGGAAAATCCGCTCTCCTTGGACCACCGGGCTTGTCCGGGGGCCCGCTGAGAAGCCGTAGCGGTCACGATATTTGATGGGGTAGGAAAAGGTCCAGAGTCGTTTGCCGGTTTCGGGATCGTGACAGTCCAGGGTTTCGGAGGAATCGATGGCGTGGAAATGAAGGAGTTTTCCGCCGGCGATGATAGGAGACGAGTATGACTCTCCACGGGCGAGTTCGAAAACGGGTTGGAGACCCGTCGCTGGGAATTTTTTCAGCAGGTGGGTTTCGGGCGAAATGCAATTATCGGTCGGTCCCATAAAGCGGGGCCACTCGGAGGTCACGGCGTCCGGGGAGAGTGGGGAAGGGGCCTGATGAAAGACCTTGGGGTATTCTTCGGCATGGAGGATCAGGGGAATCAAGAAAAGAAGGCGGCAGATGGACATGCTTGGAGCCTATCCTATCTGAGTGTGGTTTGAGAATCACGGATTCCGGGGTGAGATCCCGCTTTCTTTCTTTTCTCGAAGGCTATTCCATTTTTAAGTGGTGGGGATGAAACGATTCCTCAGATTGATATTGGCGGGAGCGACCAGCTTAACGGCGGTGGCACAGGAGAAGTGGCTCAGCTTTGAAGGTAAGGAGGGGCCCGGTAAAGGAAGGAAGATCGTTCTGATTTCAGGCGATGAAGAGTATCGTTCAGAAGAGTCGATGCCGATGTTGGCCAAGATTCTTTCACACCGGCACGGGTTTGATACCACCGTGCTTTTTTCGTGGAGTGAGGACGGCACCTATATCGACCCTAACAATGCCCACGGAGTTACTGGTTGGGAGAATCTTGATAGCGCCGATTTGATCATCGTGGGAACACGGATGAGGCAGATTGATGAAGCAACTTCGAAACACATGACGGCATACCTCAATGCAGGAAAGCCGGTAGTGGGCTTCCGGACATCAACTCACGCTTTCCTGGGAGAAGGGAAATTTGGCGAGATTTCGGCAGGTGATTGGGGATTGAAGATCGTGGGTGAAACCTGGGTGAACCACCATGGCAAGCACAAGGTGCAGGGGGCCCGGGGTGTGATTGAAAAGGGGCAGGAGGCTCATCCTGTTCTTAAGAGTGTGAAGGATGTCTTCGGACCGAGTGATGTCTACGGGGTGAAGCATCTTACGACAAAGGACACGATTTTACTTCGAGGCGCAGTCACGGAATCTCTGGATCCTTCTTCCACGATTGTTGAGGGTCCACAAAACGACCCGATGATGGCATTGGCGTGGATTCATCCTTATACCGCGCCGAACGGGACAACAAATGGAACTAGCTTTTGCACGACGATGGGGGCTTCGCTGGATTTCGTGAATGAGGAGCTGCGTCGTCTCCTTGTGAATGCCAGCTATCACCTCGTGGGTCTCGAAGTTTTGGAGAAGGCAGACGTTGACTATGTTGATCCCTTTTATCCTAGCTTCTACGGATTCTGGAATGGTAAGAATGCCAAGATCTGGGAGGAGCGTAAATTGACTCCTGCTGACTTTGGATTAGGCAAAGCTCCCGTGTCTCCCGAGCCTCCGGGGTCGCCTGAGTGGTCATTCCGTCCGATGAAGAAGTAATGGACTGGCTTGAGTTTTCCCGACAATGGGAGTCTGAGGCCATCTGTTCTGGCTTTGAGACCGAAGTCTTGATTGATGTGGAAGGATTCCCTGTGTTGGCCTCGAGCAAGGGAGATGCCAGCTTGCCCTGCGTTTACCTTTCATCGGGCATACACGGAGACGAGCCAGCCGGGCCCCAAGCCTTGCTGGGCTTACTCCGTGAGGGATTCTTCGATGAAGGTAATCGTTGGTTGATTTGTCCGGCTCTCAATCCAACCGGATTGAGCAATGGGACGAGGGAAAGCAGGCAGGGAATCGACTTAAACCGGGATTATTGTCAATGTCAGTCGCGCGAAGTCTGTGCGCACATTACGTGGCTCAAATCGCAGACTGTTCCCCGGCTTTTCCTTTCCCTGCACGAGGATTGGGAGAGTTCCGGATTCTATTTTTATGAAATCAATCTGGGGGTGGGTGGTCCCCGACACGAAGAAATTTTGAGTGCAGCATCTGCGATTTTTCCAGTGGAGCCCGAGTTGATTATTGATGGTCATGATGTGACGGAACCGGGTTGGATTTTTCATTCGGAGCATCCCGACCTGCCCGAGGGGTGGCCGGAGGCGATCTATCTGGCCAAAATGGGCTGCCCCCTTTCGCTGACCTTCGAGACGCCCAGTTGCGGGCTGTTGGATGCCCGAATTTTTTGTCATCAATCCGTGGTGAAGGAAGCGGTGCGGCATCTCCAAGTCTCGCCCTAGTTTTTAGCGATCAATCCACGACAATCCAAGATCTGTTCTGCACTTGCGGGTTTGGGAGGGAGCGGTCACTTCTCAACCACGTCTCCCGAAGAAAATGTCGTCTGGAAAGGGCGGTCACATCAGATTGTGAATTTTTGGCCGCTTTTGGCTTCGCTGCTACTGGTCATCCTCTTCGTGGTATTTGCCTATCACTGGTCTTTTTGGTGGCTGTTGGTAGCCTTGGGGCCTCTGGCCTCTGGCCTCTGGAAGCTGGCTCTGGTTGGGAATCTAGTTCACACTACCCCAGGAAAATTGAGGGGAGCTGTTCAGACTTCAGCCACTTATCGAAATTTTGGGGGCTTGGATGAGCTGGATTGGCGTGATTCCAAGGGTCGATGAGGGCCAGAATACTCTCCAGACCAAGTCGGAATAGGCTCTTGCGGCGGGGTGCCCGCTGAATTTTTGATCTCTTTTCGCGGAGATGACACCCCCAAGCAACGCTGAAAATGAAGGCCCAGACTACAAGGGTGAGGAGCTTCTCAAGCTTGACTCCGTTCGTGATGTGGGTCGCTTCAAGGTCGAAGCCATTTTTCTTGAGGTGCCCGAAGAGGCCTTCGCACCCGAAGATGCTCATCAATCCCCTCGGTCGGGAACCTCGGCTCCGCGCCCGTTCTTCGGCAGTTTTGTCGCCAAGCCACACCTTTTTCTTGATCCTTACGGCGGAGCCAATGTCCTGTGATTCTCACCATTGCCGCCACTTTTTCCCAATAAACTCCCAGTCCATGGTGAGGGCTTTGATCTCGCTGGCGGGGAGGGTTTTGAGGAGTTTTTTGGTGAGGTCGATTCGGTGCCGGGCGTTTGAGTTACCCTGCTTCGTCTGGTCGGGCAGGATCCTCCAGGCGATGGGAATTGATACCTTCCCTACGATAAGAGCGATGATAAGAAAGTTGATTTTTTTTGCGACCAAACACGCCCGTTTGTGCGATCCCGCGCGAGGATGTAACGGTCTTTTGCTTTGGAATTCGGCTAAGAATGATCCTCGCAACGGAAGGTAAGGAGAGGTTGAATCGTAAGAAAAAATCTTGGAAGCGGCGGTCGCAACTTTCGTTAGAACAGGTTTTTCCGTCAGCCGTGGTGGCGAGCACACCTCAGTTGACGGTGCGATGACGGATGATCGCGCTAACGTTGAAACAAAGAGTCTGGAGTCGGGCAGCCCGCACTTTGAAGTTGGGGCGAGGGCCTGGAAGAGTTCGAGGGAGATCAACTCTAGTTGCTCCATCAATTTTAAACTGAGGGGCATCTGCTGGTATCTTTTCGCAATTGCTGCGTTGAAACCCTTGGCGGAATCCTGATTCAGCAAAGCGGTTTGGCCTTGCACTCACAAAAAGCTCCGGCGCATCTACCCCTCATTTTAAGATTTCCGGAGCACTAGGCCCAATCAGGGCTGGGGAAAAATTAAGGCAGGGCAATTTTCACACGGCCCTGTTTCTTTGGATATTAGGGCCGGATTTCCCAGACCTCACAAACTCGGTTAGGAGCGTCGCGGGCGGCGTCGAATCGATCGGTTTCGCCGAGATAGACGGCCTGCACTTCTTGACCTTTTTTGCCTCAGGGTGTTGACGACCGAGGCAACCCGGGTAGCACGATTGGAGGAGAGTTCCTCGTTCTGCTTCGAATCACCTGATTTTGAAGCATCGCCGACGACGAGGAAGAACGAATTTCCAGGGGACTGGGTGGTGATGTCTTTGAGGTGGACTTCATGTCCCCGGCTCAGATCGGAGTTGCCGGTGGCGAAGCGAGCGGATTCGACGGGGCGGGCATTGCAGTCCTTTTCGATGCGGACGTAGGCTTGTTCCAAGGCGGTCTGATTGGTCTCCTCGAGGCGCTCGCGTTCACGGAAAAGCTTGGACGCTTTTGGAGAAAGACGGTCGGCGGTGACGAAGAGTTTGGAGGCATCAATCAGGGCGCGGAGGCGCTGGAGTTCGGCGCGGCACTTTTCATACTGGCTGCGGAGTTCTTCGTTGTCGGCCTGCAGATGGGCTTATTGATTGCGGTCGATCATGCCGGCCATTTGTTCCTTGAGCTGGGAAATCTCGGTGAGGAGTTTATCCCGTTCCATTTTGACGCGGGAAAGCTCATCGCGCATGGAATCAGCGGTCCGCTTGTCGCCGGCACCGGCGAGGCGCTTTTGGAGGTCGGCGATTTGGGCTTCGAGAGAAGGCACACGCGAGGCGGCATTTTGGTGCTGGGCGATTTGGGACTGAAGATTGTGGTAATTGGCTTGGGAATCGAGGAGAGCCTGATTGGCAGTGCGCAGTTCGGCGGCGCTGGCGGCAGAGGCGTTGACGAGGCCAGCGAGGGTTTGGGTGTCGCGTTTGATGGTTTCGGCAAGAACGGTGGCATTTTGACTATTATTGCTACCCGTAGCAAAGCGCATGCTGTCGTTGGTCGCCTTGATTTCCTCAAGCTGTTTTTTTTGGGCGAGGAGGTCCTTGTCGTCCTTACTATTGTCATCTTTGTTGAACTGCTGATTGATGACGAGGAGAAGAAGGAGAAGGACGACGGCGCCCATCACGATCCCGAGAATCAGGTTTTGATTGGAGGCAGGAGTCGCGGTGGGAGTGGAGTCGGGGGCCGTTTGAGGAGATTGATTTTCTGCCATGGAAGGGAAGTGGTATGTTGAGGAAGCGGAGTTTGGAGGAAAAGGTGAAAAATGAAATTCAAAAGTCAGCGATCCGGGTGAATGATGGCGTGAGAATTATTATGAAATTTATCCTACTCGCCGGTCTGATTCCCGTGATCCTGTCCTTCCTGGCCCGAAAGTTTTTCTTTGAGCGAGTTGTTAAGAGGGAAGGCGGTGCCTTGGTCTCGCTGAATGGACAGCAACTTGCGGAGGAAATCCTGAAGAAAGGGAAGGCTGGTTCGGTGGATCTGACGGTGAAGAAGCGCTCGTTTGTGAAACTCGGGCCGACTCATTTAGTGCTCTCACCTGAGCAGGCCACCTCGAAGAAGGGGGAATGCGTCGCCGAAGCGGCCTTGTTGGCCGGGATGGTCTTGATGGCGCAGCAGCAGGAGAAAGTGGTGGGTTGGAGGACCTGGGCGCTGAAGTTTAGCTGGGCGATGCCGGCATTCACGTCGGTGGTGTTGGCCTTTGCCTTGGTGACAAGGGGCTTGTCAGCATCCTGGTGCCTGGGCGTTCTCGCTGCGGTGCTTGGCTTAAGCACGGTTTTACTGTGGCTGACTTTACCGGTGGAGAAAGCTGCCGCAAAGACAGTTGCGGAGATGTTGGAGGAGACCGCCCTTATTCCCCGTCGAAATGAAGCGGAAAGACTGGCGATTTTGGTCAGGGCAATGCCTTGGCGCCGGATTATTCCGGGCGCCGTGGCCTGGATCGGGCGCAAGTGATTATTTCGTGCGATGCTGTTGGTGCCACTTGCGGTAGATGACTGGCGAGATTTCCGAGGGCTTGACTTGGGATTGTCCTTCCCAGAAGACGCTGGTGTAGAGAAGGGGGATACCAACTTTTGCGAGGTGGGGATCGATGGCGACTTTGTAAAAGTGTTCGAGCGACATGCCGGTTTCCTGGGCGTGGCCAATCCACGGTGTCGGGATGATTTCCTCGGGAGCAAGGTCACCCTGGGGAACTTTGAGCGTGGTCCAAAGGTGGTATTGGGAGATCGCGATCGGTGGAGCGAACGACGATGTGTCCTGAGAAGGGATCTCCCTGAGCCAATGCGTGATGTGCCACAAAAACCGGATCCCTAGCTCAGCGCCACTTCCGGAGTATGACGAAACTCCGTGCGAATACCAAATGGGAAATCGAACTATTGGCTCATGGGACGTGTTTTTTGATTCACGAAGATTCCCTTGGCCTCACCTAACAGAAAGAGGGAACCGGTGATCAGGGTCAGGCTGTCGTTGGTGGTATCGAGCGCAGATTGCACAGTGTCGTGCAGGGTAAACGGCACCCGGGTTTGATGATTCCCGGGCGGGATTCCACGAGGGGAATTCACCGGGACGAAATGAAAGTGAGAGGCGATGGGCTCGAGGATGCGCAGGACTTCCGTTGACTCTTTATCTTCGACCGCTCCAAAAATGATTCCGGCCTTCTGATCGGGGAACTCAGTTTGGAAGGTTTGCACGAGGGCGTGCGCGGCGTGGGGATTATGCGCGGCATCGAGGATGAGATTCTCGCGAATTCTTTCGAAGCGGCCGGGCCATTGGACGTGGGCGAGAGAATGCTGAACGACGTCGTAGCTCAGGTAGTAGCCGGCGGCCGTCATGGCTTCGCAGGCGAGGGCGGCGTTGTGCCGTTGATGCTCTCCGGCGAGGGCCAGTGAGTATCCAAGGAGTGGTTCGGTGACGAATTCCAGGGGGGATTGTTTTTGATTGGCGACCTGCTTGATGACGAGCTCGGCTTCGGGTTGTTGTTGGGACGATATGAGTGGCTTGCCCGCTAATGCGATGCCTGCTTTTTCTTCGGCAATTTCCGCGAGAGTGGACCCGAGCCACTTGGCGTGATCCATCGCGATGGGGGTGAGAACGCAGACATCGGCCGGGACGGCAGTGGTGGCATCGAGACGTCCGCCCATGCCGGTTTCGAGGACGATGAGCTCGCATTTGAGATCGCGGAAGTGCCTCACCGCAATGGCCAGAGTGAGCTCAAAGAAGGTGGGGTGGGGATCCCATTCGGCGGTGAGTTTTTTAATTTCGGTCAGCAAGGCCGCAGTCTTTTCTTCCGTAATGTCCACGCCACTGACGCGAATTCTTTCGCGATAGTCGATGAGATGGGGCGAGGTGAAGAGACCGGTCCGTAAGCCGAGGTTTTGCGCGAGGGCATCGATCATGGCACAGGTTGAGCCTTTGCCATTCGTGCCGGCGACATGAATGACCTTGGTCGTGTGGGGAGGGAAGGCGAGGAAGTCCCGCAGGAGACGGGTCGGGCCTTCGAGCCCCAGTTTGATTCCAAAAAGCTGGGTGGAGTAGAGCCAGTCGATGGCCTCGCGGTAGTTCACTGGGTGAGACTAATTGTTAGACGCGGTCCTGCCAAGGTCCGGTAATGGCTACGGTGTAGCCCAAGCCTTGCATGTTGACGAACATGACCGAGCCATCGGGCGAGAAGCAGGAGCCGGCGAACTCAGTGGCGTTCTTCGCGTTGCGTGCGAGGGTGTAAATTTTGCCCTCGGGAGTGATTCCACGGAGGTGTGGCACCTTGCTTTTGTGCTCGGCGATGAGATCTTCACAAATGATGAGATCTCCCCAGGGCGTGGCGCAGAGGTTGTCACCATTGGTGAGAAGTTCATCGGATTTGGGTTGGAGGAAAAGTACCAGCTCATCGGTCTGTCCGGGGATCAGTCGGTAGATTTGTCCCTGGCTTTCCGGGCCTCCATCGGTGCAGCAAATGAAGAAGGAGCCGTCGGTGAATTCGATGCCTTCACCCCGGGCAAACCGAGCTGCGCCGTCTTTGAATCCACGATAGCGGAGGTCGGCGTCAGGCGCTTCGGGATCCTTCATGTCGATCCACTCGACCTTCATGCGAGCGCCTTCCTCGATTGTGGTCACACTGCCACGATAGTTTCGGAGGTCGGCTGAAGGAGATCCCACGATGGCGAGGGCCTGCAGTTTGCCGTCGCTCAGATCGCCTTGCCGTGTTGGAATGAAACGGTAGAGCAGTCCGTCGTTGATGTCTTCGGTGAGGTAGACAATTCCGGTCTTGGGATCGATCGCAACTGCCTCGTGGCGGAAGCGGCCGAGCTTCTTGAGCGGGACTGCTTTCTGGAGTTTTCCGTCGTCGCTGGCTTTGACTTCAAAGCAGTATCCGTGGTTGCGTCCGCGGGGGCTGGTGAGGTCGCCGGGCTCTTCACAAGTCACCCAGGAACCCCAGGGCATGACGCCACCGGCGCAGTTTCGGTCGGTCCCGACCAGGGAAAGGAATTCGCGGAGAACTTCGCCACGCAAGGGGTCATAAACGATGTTGGTGGTTCCTCCGATGTGTGGGTTTTCACCCCGTTCGCCCATATCGTAAGAATAATCGCCGGGGAAATTGTCGGGCACGGTTTGCCCGGGGAAGGGGCTTTGAGCTTGGGAATCGACCCCCAATTCATGATTTCGGACAAGGATGATAGTTCCTTTACGGCCCGGAAAACAAGCCATTCCATCGGGCATTCCGGGGACTTTGAGGCCGTCACTCATGGTTCCGCCCGATTTAGAAATGATCCGGTAGCGGAAGCCCTTGGGGAGATCGAGGATGCCATCGGGATCAGGCAGGAGCGGACCGTAGGGCTCGACGATGCGTGAGGTGTTTTCGGCGTAGAGGTATTTTTGGAGGCCGAAGAAGCCCAAGGCGGCACTTGATGAAGTGAGGAAGGTTCGTCTTTGCATGGCGGAATAGTTACCCAATCTTCGGGCAAGGCAAGCGGGGTTTATCCACGAACGAGACTTAATATTGCGACATTGGAGACTCCGCCTTCCCGCTTCAGGATCCTTGAGCAGGCGTGGGAGGTCGCTCCGGTCGTAAAGACGTCGTCAATGAGAATGACATTGGTTCCCTTAAGTCGGGAAATCCATGATTTCTTAATCGTGAATGCGTCCTTGAGATTGTTGAGACGTTGATGCCTGTTGAGCTTGGTTTGGGTGACCGTAGCTCGAATTCGCTTCAATCCAGTGCAGAGCGGTAGGTCATTGAGTTTACAAAAGTGGCGGGCCAATTCATGAGCCTGGTTTCCTTGTCGCCATTGCTGGCGCCGCCAATGAAGAGGGACGGGGATGACGAAGGTGTTTTCGTCGAATTCCCGGAAGCGGTCATCCTCTAGGCGGGTGTTCTCCATATATCTGGCGAGATTTCGGGCCAGGTAGAATCGGCGATGATACTTCAGCAGGTGGACCAGCTCGAAGGCCTGCTCGCGTCCTTGCAGGGAGGCCCGGGCGAATTTAAAATCGAGCGCCAGACCCTGGCAATTGGGGCAACTAAAATGATCCGGGAGGTTGCCATCGAAAACCTCACCGCAGTTTTGGCAAAAGGGCTCGCGAATTTTGGGAAGGCTATCCTGGCAGGTTTCGCAGAGCGCGGATCCACGATCGAGACCGGATTTGCAGAGCTCGCAAACCGGAGGATAGATGAGATCGAGAATTAGGTTTCTCATTCCCGGTGAGGCTTCTTTGATTTGATCAGGCTAAGGTAGAAAAGAAGGGCCAGACCTGTCAGCACGAGAGCCCCGATCGGGATGAGGCCTTCGATCATCTTCGTCCCCATGTAGAGGTTGTAAGCCTCGGGGAAGTCATCGCGCCGTGTCGCAAGATGTCCGAACATCTTCATCGAGAAGACCCAGGCCATGTGAAGGCCAATGGGCAACCACAGGGAGGTGGTGCGATAACGGGCAATGCCCAAAAGGAGGCCAATGATGAAGTAGGTGTCAAATTCAGCCTTGTCTGCCAGCCAGGTGACTTTGTCTGCTGTGTCCTTGTTGAGAGCTGCGTGCGCAAAGCCTTTACCCATCTCGTAGAGAGGGGGGGTAATGACGGCGGCGAGGAGAAAACAGGCAACGATGTAAGTCACTACCTTGAGAACATCGACAAGGGCTGCGGTGCGCACAGGTGAAATCTAGAACAGAAGAATGGCGATTGGAAAAACTTAAACTGAAATTTGGAAATTGGATTTTCACGAGGACGGGCAAAGACTCACGGCATGACGAAGCATGAATGGCGGGAGCAGGAAGGTGAAGAAGTTCGTTTTTGGCGCGCGAACCATCACGGTGGCCGCTTCGAACTTTTTACGAAAGCCGAGGGTGACGACTACTGGGAAAAACTTGAACCACCATCGAAGGAGGTTCTGGAAGCTCTTCGTGACATCCTCTGGCGGAAATATCAGCGGAACCGCTGCCCATGGAATCTCGTGGCCAAGGTCGATAAAATGCTCGGGAAGCCCAATGAAGGTCCCCAGTAATCAGTGGGTCCTCGCCGACCGGGAACACGCCTGGCATCCCTTTACAGATCAGGAAATTTGGGAGCAGAGCGATCCGATCGTGATCCGTCGCGGCAAAGGATCGTGGCTCTTCGATGTCAATGACCGAGCCTATCTCGATGCCAATTCGAGCATCTGGACCAATATTCACGGCCACAGTCATCCGGATCTTGTCGCGGCCATTCAGGACCAGGCGGCGACCCTTTGTCACAGTTCATACTTGGGATTTGCGAATGATCGCGCCAGCGAATTGGCGCAAAAGCTCTGTTCCTTGTTCCCGAAGGGTGCTCTGCCACGCTGCTTCTTTTCAGACGACGGATCGACCGCACTTGAGGTCGCTTTTAAAATGTCGCTGCAGTGGCGGCAACAAAATGGCGATCTGGAGCGGACCGGCATCATTGCTTTCGAGAATGCCTACCACGGTGACACCTTGGGAGCGGCTTCGGTGGGCGGAGTGTCCCGCTTTATTAAAGGCTATGGCGAATGCGGACTGCAAGTTTACCGTGTGCAAAGCCTCTTTGACTTGGAAGCGCTTCCGGACGTCGTGGTCGCAACTGCTTCGGCGGTCGTGATTGAGCCGCTGATCCAAGGAGTCAACCAGATGCGGCCCTGGCCGGAGGGGATGTTGTCCGGACTCCGCAAGTGGTCCCGGGAGCGTGGCATTCATCTCATCCTGGATGAGGTCATGACGGGGTTTGGTCGGACCGGTAAAATGTTCGCCTGTCAGCATGAAGATGTGCTGCCCGATTTCCTCTGCCTCGCGAAAGGACTCACCGGAGGCACCATGCCGCTGGCAGCGACGCTGACCACTTCTGAGATTTACGAAGGTTTCAAGGGCCCCGATCGCACATTTTACTACGGCCATAGTTATACCGGCAATGCCCTGGGCTGCGCGGTTGCCCTGGCGAACCTGGCCCTTTTCGAAAAGGAAAAGACTCTTGAAAGCGTCGAAACGAAGGGAGCTTATCTGGAGGCAGGCCTCCAGAAAATTCGCGGAGTGGGGGAGATCCGGAGAGTGGGCCTCGTGATGGGGTTCGATATCACAGGCTGTGGGCAGGAATTCTGCAGGATCCTGCGTGAGCATCACGTTTTGACGAGGCCGATTCTGAATACCATCGTCCTGATGCCACCGCTTAGTATATCCGATACGGAATTGGCCCACCTTCTGGAAGCGATCACAAAAACGGCGGAAGCGCTTCTTTCCTAAATCGGGGTGTTGACAGGGGGGCGTCGTCACCTTAACAAGTCGCGCACCGAAGGCGGAGTAGCCAAGTGGTAAGGCGCGGGTTTGCAAAACCTGTATTCGCGAGTTCGATTCTCGCCTCCGCCTCCAAGCTTTCGGGCCGGATCCTTTAGAAATAAGGGATCCGGCCTTTTTATGGCCGACAGGAGGAAAAAAAGCCCAAAAAAGGCCAAATTCTTCTTGATGATTCATGGATCTACCGACAGATTCCCGCCGCACCGAAAGGAGCATCCGGCGTAGCTCAGCGGCAGAGCGGGTGACTGTTAATCACTAGGTCCTTGGTTCGATCCCAAGCGCCGGAGCCATATAAAGGCCCTAATCTTCAATGGATTAGGGCCTTTACCTTTTTTTGGAAGGGTGTGTGTAGGCACTAATTGTAGACACTTCTTTGTCACGAAGCCATTGAGGGAGGGGATACGGGTCGTAGGGGGGCAGTTGCCAGTCCCTGTGCCTGCATAGAGCCTGCTTAAGGATACCCTTGTGAGAAGACCAAGGTCTAAGATGGTGGACTTCAGATTTATAATTGTGTGGACGTGGCAGTAGGCGTGGCTTGATCCACCGCTAATCCTCTGAACCCGTTTCCTTGAATTTTCCCTCTTGCAAGAATCGCAAGGTCAGCTGGATTGCGTCGGGCCGCTTCATGATCATCGGGTGGGTGCAATGAAGCACGGTGTGGTCAGTCATTCCTTCAAGCTTGGTGTTCTCGATTGAGACCTTCCCGTCATCCGGCCCCGGGATCATACCGCTGTTAATCAGGTTGATGGATCGATCACCTGCGATAATCCCCACGGGGTAGTCAACTTTGCCCAGAGATAGAGGCGGGCTTTCCTTGGCGGTTCCGAGTTGCCCACCCGCAGGACCATTGATCATTTTGAAGACTGGCCAGTGACCGATACAATCAACCACCTCACTCCCCTGGTTGGGTGGTGCCAGCATCACGACACGCCCGAGTTCGGGAGGTTGATGGCGGGAGAGTAAGTCACGAAGCAAGATGCCTCCCAGCGAATGAGTCACGAAATGGATCTTGGTCGCGCCCTGATTCCGACATTCCTGCACCGCGGGAGTCAGGTGCCCGTCCGCAAGATCCCGAATGGTTTTCTTTCGAGACGGGTAATCAAGGATTGTCACCGTATAACCTGCCTTTTTTAGGGTCTCAGCCATCGAGTTCATCGTGCTCGCGCTCCGTGCCATTCCATGTACCAAAATGACATGCTCGTTCTCCGGGGTGATCCGGTTTGCTTTCACCGACTGTGCATATGGAGCAGCCAGCACACCCGCCGCTGCCATGACGCTGAAGAGGAAGATGGATTTTCGAGGTCGACGAAAGAGAAACCGAATCATGCTGAACATGGCTGGAGGCTAGGCCGAGGTTCCCGGCTTGTCCCATTGATCATTTCGATCCCAGCATCGATCAACACTGCGATAGTAGCTGAGGCTGGCGTGTGCCGGTGACGCGATGTTCCACTCGGAATGGGGAGTCGAGGACGTGGATACTAGCAGTCTGTCGGACTTAGAGGTGGAGCTCACCCCAGGTGTGCTGGGCAGCGGCGTCGAGTGGTCCGGATCGACGTTGCGGGCCCGGCCTTCGGGACCGAGGTAAGGGACTTCTTCAGGGTGCCTTTAATGAAAGCCTCATCCGTCGGCTCACGGGAGGGCTCATTTTGATCGTCGCGATTCGATTGGCATTTCAATGAATGCTGCTGCGGAATTCCGCCCGGGTCACCAAACCGACCCCGGCGGGGATTTCGACGTATCCCGTTCCAGAAAGGGCCGAAAGAAAATCTCCCGAGTTTTGGGGCGTTAAAATTTTCAAGGTTCCGTCGCTGTTGATGAGTGCCGGAAACATCATCGAGAGCGACGGGTGAGCCTCGATGGGTGAGTGAAGGTCGAGTTGAATTGAGGAAGTTTGGGGTGCTCCGGTCATGCGATGGAGAAGGGGCACGAGATAGCGGTGGAAGGTCGTGAGGGTGGAATTGGGATTTCCCGGAAGGGCCGCGATGCCGGGCCAGAATGCGAGTGGCTTTCCGGGTCGCTGAGCCACGCCGTGAAAGAGGGGTTCCCCGCGAAGTTCTTCCAGCGCGGGCCTCACATAGTCTTTTTTTCCTTTGGAAATCCCGCCCGAAAGAATAACCAAGTCTGAATTCTCAAGAGCTAGGGCAATTCCCCGAGTGGTGGCGGCGAGGTCGTCGGCGAGGTGGTGTCGAGTCACCAAGGCCGGTCCCCATTGATGGATCGCAGCTTCGAGGGTGATGCCGTTTGTCTGACGGAGTTGGTGGGGGAGGGGGATTTCATCGGGTGGAATGAGTTCGTCCCCCGTTGTGAGAATGGTGATCCGGGCTTGCTTGGTGACGGCGAGAATCACGGCTCCGATGGAGGCCGCGATTCCCAAATGCCCCGGCCCAATACGGATTCCTGATTTTAAAATGAGATCTCCCTTTTGAGCATCCGATCCTTCGCGATGGATGAATTTTCCGGGCTCCGGGTTGATTTGAATCACGCCGGTCTCCTCACTCATCGTCACCTCTTCGTACGGCACGACGGTGTCGCAATCGGGAGGCATCACCGACCCGGTCATGACCTGCCAGCAATGTCCATTTTTGAGCGGAGCGGGAGTGGGATCACCCGCGGCGTGGAGCCCCTGCAAGGGCAGCGGCGCGCCTGAGAAATCGGTGAATCGAAACGCGACACCATCCATCGTGACCCGATCAAAAGGCGGGAACGGACGGTCGGCAAAAAGATCTTCGCGAAGAACCCGCCCGAGAGCGTTTTTCAAGGTCACAAATTCGGTCCCCAAAACTTCGGTGGCCTCGAGGATGACTGCTTCCGCTTCCTGCGGGGTGATGAGTGGCATGGATCACTATGGTCACAGTTGGTGACGATTCTCAACTGTCACTCGCATCGAGATGGACTGCTGGGAGTTTGCTTTTTGCGGGGTGCCCCTGAGGACGTTGTTGAGGAGATCGGAGAGGGGGAGGGGGAGGGGGTTGGTAATTCCCTCTCCGGCGACGGAAAAGGAAACGGCAATCAAGCCGCCGCGAGCACTGGGACAGGAGGCAACACTCTCACGCTCGCGGACTTCGGGATGGTGGATGGGGAGTTCCAATCCACAGTCAGCGGTGGCGCGAATACGGGATGCCGGATCGAAAGCTCGCCGACGCTGGAAGGGGCGTGGGCCTTCGAGGAAAACATCACCACCGATCGTTCAGGAATTGCGACTGTGATCGATGATGCTCTGCCAAGCGCTCGTAAATTCTACCGGGCCGTGGAGCGGTAGAACTTGGTTGAGAAGTGGCGAGGGCGCCACAGCTCCTTTTTCAAACCGGCTTAGAATTCGTCGGTGCGGAAGGGGGTCAGTGGAAGGCCTTCGTGGGTGAGGATGTTGCAGATGGGATTATTTGACCAAGCGTAGCGAACGGCAACGGGTGCCGAGACTTCGGTCGAAGTCATCTCAATCTGATCCTTCCCGACAATCATGCCGTTTGCCTTTTTCCAAACCCGGTCTTCGCCACAGATCGCAAAGCCTTTGACCCCGTTCACGTCCGCCGTTTTGAGTCCGCCGCCGACGTGATCGAAGGTAAGGATCGCTTTGCCTCCGCTCACTTCCATCGCCTTAAATTCAGGACTACGATAATTGATCTGCTTGCCATAATCCTTCGCGAGGGCCCAGCGGGCGAGACGTTCTCCCACCTCCCGCTTTTCGCGCGGGTGGATGTCGTTCGCAGCACCGATGTCGATGATCACGGCCTGCCCGGTATTGGGGACTTCATTGATGGTGCGGGTTTGGGCTTCGCGCAGCGCGGCCCAGCCGTCTTGCACGGGGTCGGCGGTCTCGTCCATGAAGTCGGCGAGTTGCACGAAATAGAAAGGAAAGTCACCTTGCTGCCAATCCTTCCGCCAACTCGTGATCATCAGGGTCATGAGGTCGTTGTATTGATCGGCCCGGCCGGCGTTCGATTCACCTTGATACCAAATCGCGCCCTGGATTCCGTAGCCGATGACGGGATTGAGGCAGCCGGCGTAGAGGTTTCCGGGACGATGCTGATTTTGCATTTCGTTCGCCAATCCCTGATCGACCTCGGTTTGGGCTTTGATCGCTTGGGCGATTTTCTCCTCTTTTTGACGCCACGCGTTACCGTAGGCCTCGAAGCGTTTGTCCGCATCGAAGACCTCCCGCTGGACCCAAGCTTCGGCGGACGAGCCTCCCCAGGCGTTATCGATGAGGCCGATGGGCACGCCGAGAGCTTCGTGGAGCGTTTTCCCAAAGTAATATCCGACCGCGCTGAATTGCCCGGCGGTGTCCGCGTTGCTCGCCTGCCATGAACCGTTGAAGTCAGTTTTCAGTTCCTGGGTCCCGGTTTGGGGCACCGAGATCAGACGGATTTGAGGATTGTCGGCGGCGAGGCGGGCGAGCTCGGCTCCGTAGGCTCCATTGATGTCCCATTGCATGTTGGACTGCCCGGAGCAGAGCCAGACTTCGCCAACAAGAATGTCCTCCACCGTGATTTCGCTCCCGCCTTTGACCGTCATCGTCCGTGGCTCGGCGCTTGCAGGGAGGGCTTCCAGTTTGACTTCCCAACGTCCGTCCTTACCGGCTTTTGCGGTCTGGGTCTGGCCGGCGAAAGTCACCGTGATTTCGGTGCCCGGGTCATCCCAGCCCCAGATGGGGTTGGCCTGCTTTTGTTGCAGGACCATGTGGTTGCCGATGATGGGAGGAAGCTTGAGGTCGGCGTGGGCGAGTGTGATCAAGCTGAGCGGAAGGAGGTAGGAGATCTTCATTCCCTATTCCTAAGAAATCGAAGGAGGTCTTGGGAAGGCCGATTTTTTCGAGGCGGTGGAAGATATTTTTTTTGAATGGGAAGTTCGAGGAGATGGAATACGTTTTAAAACGATGCAATTGCCCGGATTTCAATTCCCCCTCCTTCTTGCTTGTCTCTGGATTAGCACCCTCAAGAATGGAAATTGCGACGAGCTTGATTGGCCGGAATATCTCGGTGGCAAAGAGCGAAATCTTTATTCGTCGCTGGCTCAGATTAACCGGGAGAATGTTGCTGATCTCAAAGTGGCGTGGACTTTTGAAACGGGCGAGAAGGCCGAATACCAGGCGAACAATCTCATCATCGACGGCGTGCTCTACACTCCGACGCAAACCCGGAAGGTCGTTGCCTTGAACGCAGCCACCGGGAAGGAGATCTGGACCTGGGATCCGAAGGGCGAGGATGGGGTCGGAGCTGGCAGCTCGCGGCAACGTGGACTCGTCTTCTGGCAAAACGAAACGGGCGGCGAGCAGCGCTTGTTCACGGGAGTTCGGGGGCGGCTTTTCGCGCTAGAAGTGAAAACGGGAGCGTTGATCAGGGAATTTGGAGACCAGGGATCGATCGACCTCGGCTCGGGCCTGAATACGCCCGGTGTGACCTATGGCGATCTTCTGATCGTCGGCGGGATCGGCGGAAAGGGCTTCGTGCGGGCTTTCGATGTCCGGACCGGCGAGCAGCGCTGGATCTTCAATATCATTCCCCGTCCGGGTGAGGTCGGGCACGAAACTTGGCCACCGGAGGCTTACCAAACAGCCACCGGCGGGATGCCCTGGTGCGGTCAATCGCTCGATGAAAAACGGGGCATCGTCTATGTCGCCACCAAAACCGCCGAACCAGATTTTTATGGCGGAAAGAGGTTGGGAATGAATCTCTTTGCAAATTCCGTCCTAGCTTTAAATGCCAAGACAGGTGAGCGGATCTGGCACTATCAAATCGTCCATCATGATCTCCTGGATAAAGATCTCCCGTGTCCTCCGGTGCTTCTGACGGTGACGCATGAAGGGAAAAAGGTCGATGTGGTGGCACAGGGATCGAAGCATGGCTTGTTGTTTGTTTTCAATCGAGAGACGGGGGATCCACTCTGGCCGATCGAGGAACGACCGGTTCCGAAGTCGAAGTTGGAAGGCGAAGTGGCATGGCCGACCCAACCGTTCCCCATCAAACCCGCTCCTTTGATGCGGCAAAATTATACCTTGGAGGATGTCTCCGACATTTCCCCGGAGGCCCGGCAACTGACCTTGGATCGAATTCGGACCTCCCCGAATTCCGGACCCTTTCCCGCGCCGGCTCTCGAGGAGACCGTCATGTTTCCTGGCTTCGATGGCGGGATGGAATGGGGCGGCGGCGCGGCCGATCCGGAGGGCATTTATTATGTGAACGTCAACGAAATGCCGTGGCTCATGCAGATGGTCGAAACGAGCCAGATCCCCGGCGAACGGGACTATATGATTTCATGTGGAGCCTGCCATGGCTTGGGTCGCGAGGGAAATCTAGGGGCGGAATTTCCCTCGTTGATCGATGTCGGAAAACGAAAGCCGCGCGAAGAGATCGAGCGGGTGATCCGCCATGGAGGCGGGCGGATGCCGGGGTTCGGAGCGATGGGAGATGCCCGGATCGCGGCGATTCTGGAATATCTTCTCAAGGGGAAATCGGAGATTGAGGAAAAGACGGAGGGAGAGCCCAGCTATGCTTTCGGGGGCTTCCGACGTTTCCTTGACGCGGAGGGCTACCCCGCCATCAAGCCGCCTTGGGGCACCTTGAATGCGGTCGATCTAAACACCGGTGAATTGAAATGGAAGGTCACCTTGGGCGAGTATCCCGAACTTACGGCGCGGGGAATTCCGCCAACCGGGACCGAAAACTACGGTGGTCCTCTCGTGACGGCGGGTGGTCTGCTTTTCATCGGCGCGACGGCGGACGAGACCTTCCGGGCCTTTGACAAGGAGACCGGCGAGCTTTTATGGAAGGCCGCCTTGCCCTTTGGCGGCAATGCCTCGCCCAGCACCTATCAGGTCGACGGACGGCAGTATGTCGTGATCTCGGCCGGGGGTGGAAAATCGGGTCGACCCGCAGGGGGGAGTCTGGTGGCTTTTGCTTTGCCGGAATGATCGAAAACCGGGATGGAGGAGTCGATCGTGGATGCAGGCTTGCCCGACGCGGGTCCTCGCGTTAAATCGCTCCGGCATGGCTCAAATTAACGAAGACTTCCTGAAGCTGAAAGCCGGCTCCCTTTTTCCCTGAAATCTCCCGCCGCGTCTCCCCGAGGCCTACCTCTTTAATAAAACCCGGGTCGAGTTCGCTGGTCTGGCGGGGGAGATCGAGCTTTGGGATGAGTTGACCGTTGGTTCACCGATCAAGTAGTTGAAGCGAACTCCATTCATCACTGCATGAATAAGCTGATGAATGGCGTAATATGTGGGTCTGGGATTCCATGGAAAGGATCTGCGGGCTAGGATCGGTTTCATGAAAGAATTTTGCTATCTGCTGAGCACTTCGCTTTTTCTCACACATTCCGGATTCGCCGAGCCCCTCGCAGGAACGCGGCCGCTCGATTGGGAGGGCGACATAGCTTCGCGTCTCATCGATTCGGCGGATGCCTTCCTGCTGAAGAAGATCGAGGAGACAATGGCGGCTGGGAAAGCGGAGAACCCGGATCGTGCCGAGCTGGCTCGGATCCTGGGGGTGGTGGACGAGCGCGTGGCACCTACCTCCCGCCTCGAAGTGCTGGGCGAGGTTGCGGAGGGTGAGAATTTCGTCGTCCGCGAGATTCGTTGGCAGGCCTTCGGTGATGTGTATGGCGAGGGGCTGTGGCTGACTTCACCGAAGGCGACCAAGGCGATGATTGTGATCCCGGATGCGGACCAAACTCCGGAGGAAATTTCCGGGTATCAGGGCAAGCTTCCGATTCAGTATCAGACCGCTCGTGGGTATGCCGCGAGGGGATTCAATGTTTTTGTTCCAGCTCTGATCAATCGCAGTGAGGGACCGCACAGGCTGTCGAATCGGGAGTATCTCTACCGTCCGGCCTTCGAGCTTGGACGCCACCTCATCGGTTACGAGATTCAGAAAATTCTGGCCCTGGTCGATCGACTGGGCCCCGATCTGGTGGGGGTGCACGGGCATGGTGAAGGAGGAATGCTGGCGCTCTTCGCGGCCGCGATTGACGAGCGGATTCCCAAGGTGATCGTGAGTGGCTATTGCGGTCCTGGTGCCGACCTGTGGCAGGAGCCGGCGGAACGCAACGTCTTCGGCTTGCTCAAGCAATTCGACCGTGCCTCCCTGGAGCGGATGATCGCCCCGCGGGTGTTGCAGACCCAGACGTATCCGCCCGCTCCAGGGGTTCTCATCGAAGCCAGGAAATCGCGCGGCAAGCCCGGGCGCTTGCTTTCGGCAGGAGATCAGAACGCTGATCAGGGAACCCCTGCGTCGCCCCTGGAAATCGTGCGGAAACTGAACCAGGAGGAGCGCCATGCACGGCAGATGCACGAGCTGGACCGGCATAACCAGCAGCTGTTGGTCGAGAGCCCGTATGTGCGCGAGAAATTCATGGCGAAGCTGAAGACCGATTCGCCGCAGGCTTTTGCGGAATCGCAGAAGTTCTACCGCGATTACTTTGCCGAGAAAGTGATCGGGCGATTTGACGACACGCTGCTCCCGGCCAATCCGCGTACCCGGGAAATTCAGATCAACGAAAAGGTGCGAGCCTACGAGGTGGTCCTCGATGTCTTCGAGGATGCGAGTTTTTTCGCCTACGGAATTCTGGTCGTGCCCAGGGATCTCAAGCCCGGAGAGTCGCGCCCCTGCGTGGTTTGCCAGCACGGGCTGGAGGGCCGTCCGCAATCGACGATTGGCGAGAAAGATGCGCACTACTACGCGGCCTTGGCCACTAGATTGGCGGAGCGCGGCTACGTCACCTTCGCGCCACAGAACCTCTACCTCTTCGAGGACCGGTTCCGCACCCTCCAGTTCAAGGCGAACTCGATCGGGCGCACCTTGTTCTCGCTCATGGTTCCACAACACCAGCAGATCACCGATTGGCTGAGCGGACTCGATTTTGTAGATGCCAAACGCATCGGCTTCTACGGCCTGTCCTACGGCGGGAAATCGGCGATGCGCATCCCGCCCTTGGTGGACAACTACTGCCTGTCTATCTGCAGCGCGGATTTTAACGACTGGGTGTGGAAGAACGCCTCGACGCGCAGCCCGTATAGTTACGCAAACAAGAGCGAGTATGAAATCTTCGAGTTCGATCTCGGAAGCACCTTCAACTACGCGGAGATGGCGGCACTGATCGCCCCGCGACCCTTCATGGTTGAGCGCGGTCACTTCGATGGCGTCGCTCCGGACGAGCGCGTCGCTCTTGAATTTGCCAAAGTGCGCCATCTCTATGCGGCGAGGCTGGGGATGGGTGAGCGCGCGGAGATCGAGTGGTTTGTGGGGCCGCACAAGATCAACGGGGTGGGGACCTTCGAGTTCCTCGACCGTTGGTTGGAGCGGTAGTTTCCAGGGCGATTGACCAAAAGCCCCGCACCTCGCCTGGCTGATTGATCAGAGCGATTTCGCTAATCAGGAGCCTCTCAAAATGCAGGATAGGTTCGCCATGTCCACCTTGAAATCCTGCCGGCTCCCTAAAAGCACTACTGACCTCGCCCTCACCCCCCTGGCAGAGTTCGACTCCCTGAACGTGGCCCTGGACCACGAACCCAGCCACCCCTGGCAAGCCTTCGCCCTCCTCACCACAATCGCTCCCTTCCAAGATTAGCCACTCAATCGCCCTGCTGATCTGGCCTAGGAGAAGTCTTTTTCCGTGCTAGAATTAAAGAAAGAGAACAAGCTGGCGGTCCATGATGATAAAGTTCTTCATTCCATTCTTCCTTTCCTGCTCCGGTTTTCTTTCCGCTCAAGAAGAGAAAGCGAGTTGGCCTTCGGTCGACGATCTCACCATCGACCTCCTCGCGGAGCATCCGGAAGTTGAGCAACCCGTTTTTCTAAATTTTGACCATCGTGGCCGGATGTGGGTGGCCCAGTTTCGTCAGTATCCCTTTCCTGCCGGGGCAAAACTCATCGGTCGCGACCGTTTCTGGCGGAATGAGTATGATCGCGTGATCGCTCCTCCTGGCGATCCCGACTACGTTCCCGGAAAGGATTGCATCACGATTCATGAAGACCGCAATGGCGATGGTTCTTTTGACAAAATCTCGACCTTCCTCGACGGGCTTAATTTCTGCACCAGCTTCGCTCACGATCATGATGGGCTTTGGGTATTACAGCCCCCTTATCTTCTTTTTTACGAGGACAAGGATCACGATGACCATCCGGACGGACCTCCGCAGGTTCACCTGCGTGGATTCGGAATCGAGGACTCCCACTCCCTTGCAAATTCCCTCTGTTGGGGGCCGGATGGTTGGCTCTACGGGGCCAATGGTTCTACGACCTCACTACGGGTGACGGTGGATGGAAGTGATGCCTCGACGGTTCTTCGTCAAGGCCAACTCGTTTGGCGGTATCACCCCATCAAGAAGATCTTCGAAATATTCGCCGAAGGAGGAGGGAACAATCTCAGCTGTGAGTTCGATTCAGCAGGAAGATTATACTCCGGCAGCAACACCGGTGACGCTGCCTTCTACTATCATCAGGGAGCCTACTATCAGAAAAATTTTGGCAAACACGGAGCTCTCTCGAATCCCCACTCTTACGGATATCTCCCCGGAATCGCCCACAAAGATTACTCGCGCGTCACCAACTCCATCATCATCTACGAGGGCGGAGGCCTGCCTGCCCGATTTGAGAATGCCCTCGTCTTTGCCAATCCGCTTACTCTCGGGATCGGCTCCTATCGCATGCGGCCCGATGGCCTGAATTTCAAAGTGACCCCAAATGGCATCGTCGAGGTTCGGAAAGACGACCCGTGGTTCTGTCCGGTTTATGTGGAGGCCGGGCCGGACGGTGCCCTTTACCTTTGCGATTGGTATGATCAGCAGTGCAATCATTACCAAAATTCCCAGGGAAAGATCAGCGTCAACGACGGTCGCATTTTTCGAATTAGGGATCGCAAAAACCAGCCTCTGAAACCCTTCAATCTTTCCAGGGCTTCCGTTCCCGAATTGCTCGAGCAGCTCAAAAGCAAGAACCGTTGGTGGCGTGAATCGGCCCGTCAAGTTCTCCGCCATCACAAACATCGGAAACAGGCTCTTCCAACCATTCAGGATTGGATTTCGCACGAAAAAGACCAACTCGCCCTCGAAGGACTTTGGGTCTGGAACCTCATTGATGAACTTTCGCTTCCCGTCTTTCGCGAAGCTCTCGCCAGTGAAAACCCCCACCTCCGTCGTTGGGCCATTCGTCTTGCCGCCGATGAAGAAAAGCTTTCGCCCGCGCATCTCGAAGAGATCCAAGTCTTGCTCAAAACGGAATCCGATCTCGAAGTCCTTGCGCAAGTTGCTTCCTCCGCTGGTCGTCTTCCACAAGACCAGGCCTTTCCTCTCCTCGCGACTCTCTTGAAGTCCGGGCGCCTTGCCAACGATCCTTCTTTTACCCTCCTGACATGGTGGGCGATCGAGCGGCATTTCCAAGATTTTCCATCCGAGTGCCTAGCCCTTCTTGATGACGAGGAGGTCAAAGCTCCGCGTCTGCTCTCATTCCTGGCGCGCCGTTTCCTCGTCGATGGCAGTCATAATAATCTTCTTTTCTGTTCTAGGCTCATTCTTCGGGCCGACAAATTCAATCCCTTGGATCAAGCTTACTTTTGGGAGCAGTTTGAGGCCGGTATTGAAAGGCAATCCCTCGCCAAGTTTCCCGAAAATCTCTTGAAGGTCATGGCAGGCCAAAAAGATCTTCCCTTGTATCTCAAGTTGCGAATCCCGGATCAATTTCCCAAGGCTCGCTCCCAGGCCCTGGCCCTTTTGGAAAAGGGAGAAAAAGGGAATCGCAAAACACTTCTCCGAATTACCGAATTCTTCGGCGATTATCCATCTCCCGAATCGACTCCTCTTCTCTTGGATCTCCTTTCTTCGAACGATGACGAAATTTTAATTCAATCACTTGGCAGTCTCCAAAACAGCGACTGTCTAAAGTTAGGAGAGACCGTCCTCGCCAAATTCAAAACCTTCCCTCCATCCTCCCGGAAAGCCGCTTCCGTTCTTCTCCTCTCGCGTGCTCCTTGGATTGATCAATGGCTCGAAGCCGCTTCCAAGGATGGTGATCTCAAAAGTTTACTTACCCCCGAAGTCCGCAATCAAATCATCAAGGGGGAAGTCCTGGGCCATCTTGGAAAACTGGCTCAACTCTTTCCGGATTCACCGGCCCAGGATCCACCTTTTGAAAAGGAGATCGCCCGCCTTGGCTCCGTTCTGGATAAGAATCACAAGCCCGATCTCCAAAACGGTCACCAGCTTTTCACGACTCGTTGCGCCACCTGTCATGTCCTCCACGACCAGGGTGGAAACATCGGCCCCATCCTCACCTCATACCAACGCGATGATCTAAAAACCCTCCTTCCAGCCATCGTTCGTCCGGGCGCGGAGATCCGGGAAGGCTTCGATACCTATACTCTCAGAACCCGGGACGGACGTAGCTTTGTCGGTTTTCTGAAGTCCCGGAACAAACGGGTTGTCATCCTGCAACCGCTTGCCGGCACGACGGTGAGCATCGCTGCCGATCAGATTCTTTCCCTCGAACCAAGCGGGATCAGCCTCATGCCCTCCGGGCTTCTCATCGGCCTGACCGACCAGGAGCTCACTGACATCTTTGCCTATCTTCGGAGCCCGCAGCCCCTAAATCTCCCCAAAAAATAAGTCACTTCTCCTTCGGTTTCCTGCCGTGGGGAGCTTGTTGACGATCCTTCTGAATCAGTTCGCGATCAAAAATCTTACCCTGTTTGATCGCTTGATGGGATATTTTGGCGAGAGCAATGAGCTCTTTCAAAACATCGGGATGGGAAGCGGAGAGGTCATCTTTTTCTTCGATATCTTTGGAGAGATCAAAGAGTTTCCACTCGCCTTTTTTTGGCTGATAGGCTTTCCAGTTTTTCATGCGAACTGCCGTTTGTCCGGTGTATTCCCAATAGAGATGAGCGTGTTGTTTTTGATCTCCGTCGCCGGTGAGGGTGGGATGGAGCGAGAGTCCGTCGGTCTTTGGGCAGGTGGCATCAGTGAGTTTTGCAGAAATTTGCTTTTGGTGGGAGGGCTTTGAAGCCGCCTTTGGACCGGAGCAGAGGGGGGGGCAGGGGCGATCGTGCGGCATCGAAAAATCAAAATGGCAGATCGCTGTGGAAGTTCGACTTCTCCCAAGCACCCGCGACGAGGGCTGCCTAATCGTCTCCTGGCGCGCTGGATCATGTGTGCAGACCCGCGTGCTGCGATCAGCCATGCGCGACGTGGCGTGATCATTTGCGGTTCGGAGAACTCCAGCCCACCCGGCCGCATGAGCCTTCCTTGCGAGCGTCTATTGCAACCAGTAGTAGCCAGCGGTTCCTTCTCGCGCATGAAGTTCGGCAATGCGTGTGTATGGGAGAGAAACCACTTTTAAAGAGTCATGGTGAAATTCTAGACTCATGGGCCGCAAGGCTTACTTTTCAAAAGTGCCGCTCAAGCAATCACATCGTGAATCACTTTTCCGTGCACATCAGTCAGTCGGAAATCTCTTCCGGCGTAGCGGTAGGTCAGGCGTTCGTGATCGAGGCCCAACAGGTGCAACATGGTAGCGTGTAAATCATGAAGGCTGACGGGGTTCTCCACTGCTTTGAATCCGAACTCATCGGTCGCTCCGTAGGTGGTTCCGCCTTTGATGCCGCCGCCTGCCATCCAGACGCTGAACCCGTAATGATTGTGATCACGGCCGAGTTTTGATTTCCCTCCGGCGAGTTCGACTGTCGGAGTACGACCAAATTCGCCTCCCCACAAAACGAGAGTGTCCTCCAACATGCCGCGTTGCTTCAGGTCGGTCAGAAGTGCGGCGATGGGTTGGTCTATTTCAGCAGATCGCGCCCGGTGGGTTTCCTCAATGTTTTCGTGATTATCCCATGGTTGGCCCTTTCCGTGCCACAGTTGAACATAACGAACCCCACGCTCAACGAGCCGCCGGGCGATGAGGGTTTGGCGTCCGTGAACTCCTCCGCCGTAGGAATCCCGGATGTGTTTGGGTTCCTTGGAAATATCGAAGGCATCGCTGGCTTCCATTTGCATTCGGTAAGCCAATTCGTAGGACTGAATCCGCGCGCTGAGCCTGTCGTCGAGGCGGGTAGCTTCGTGTCGGGTGTTCCATTTCGCCAAAAGATTGAGTTGCCGTCGTTGATCGGTTTCACTCAGCTGCGGGTGATCAATGTTCTCGATGAGCTTGCTGATCTCCTCTTCCCGTGAATCGATGTAAGTGCCTTGATACGCCCCCGGCAGGAAAGCGGACTGCCAGTTTTCGCTGCCTTTGATCGGTAGTCCGTCGGGGCACATGGAGATGAAGCCGGGAAGGTTCTCGTTGGCACTTCCGAGGCCATAGGTGGTCCATGCGCCCATGCTTGGCCGCGCCTGAACCGAGTTGCCACAGTTCATCAGCATGAGTGACGGTTCATGATTCGGAACCTCCGCGTACATGGATCGAATCACCGCGATCTCATCAGCGTGTTGCGCGGTTTTGGCAAAGAGTTCGCTGACTTCGAGCCCGGATTCGCCGTAACGGGAAAAGCTGAAAGGGGAGGGAAAGGCTGCGCCGGTCTTGCGCTCGGTTGTGAGTGTTTCACCCAGAGGTTTGCCGGCGTATTTTTCCAGCGCGGGTTTGTGGTCAAAAGTATCAACATGGGAAGGTCCGCCGTTGAGGAAAAAATGGATCACACGTTTGGCCCGTGGAGCAAAATGAGGTTGGTGGATTACGAGTGGACTGGAGTTTTCAGCGCCTTGTAAAAGATCAGTCAAACCCAAGGCACCAAGTCCGAGCGCAGACCGCTTCAGAAGCGATCTGCGATTGATCGATTGGGCAAAATCAAATGGTTGATTCATGGTTTAATGTTAGAGGAAACAGGGGATGCAGGGTGACTTGAATCTGTTGGGTCTAATCGACGAATAGAAATTCATTGGAACACAATAAGGTTTGGGCCAGCTGTTCCCAGGCGCTGAGCTGCTTGACGGGTTCTTCGGGGAAATCGCCTTGTGAGTCCCACAGGCTTGCGCGTTCGTCGGCGTTGGTTTCGGCTAACGCAACTTTCCAAAGGTATTGATCGCTGTTGAGGAGTTCGCCGATATCAACGACGAAATCAATGGTCTCGCCTTTCTCGACTTGGATGGGCTCTACGTTTAGGTTTTCGGATTTTTTATGGATGGTGGCGGATCGTAATTCACCGACTCGTGAATCGATAATGAAAGCTCTTATCCCGTCACCGACACTTGCTTCGTGAGTCAGCTTCGAGCGGATTTTGATCATCATGCGACGTGGTGCAGTCCATCGTCGGATGGCGGCGTGGGAGCGCTCATTTCCGGGGTGCCCCCCCGTTGCCGTGAGTTGCACCCAACCGAGTTTTGGATCGGGCCATTCCGCGCCACCCTGCCAAGCTTTTCCGGTGAAATGCGGCAGCTTCGTGAAGTCGATAACGCGCTGTGTTTTTTTATCGAATTTTCCGTATCCATAGTGCCAATCCTGAGCGGTTGGCGGCGCCAAAGCTTGTAGCGACGAGGGGACTGAATTGATCAACGAAAGGGACTCACTGATTTCCTGATCGCTCGGTTCGCGCTGCAGTGTTTGTTGAAACAAGAGGCGGATTTTTTCTATCGGGGTCGATTTTTTGTGATTCACGAAGCCTGCCAGGGCCCGGGCGCGATCCAGAACCAGCGGGTGATTCATGAAAAACAAAGCCTGTTGGGGGACGGTTGTTTCGGTCCTTTTTGGGATGTGCAGATCGGGGTTTGCAAAATCAAATATGCGAAGAGTTCCGGGCAGAAACTGGCGATCCACGAGCCCATACAAGGTGCGGCGTTTCGGAAAGGGAGCCTTCAGTAATTGTTCCGGCTTGCCGCCAATGGAGGAGCATAGTTCTTCGGACGTGGCGAACATGGAATCTCTGAATTCCTCGTAACTGAGTCGATGACCGTTCATTCGCCAGAGGAAGTGATTTGATGGGTCGCTTGCCAGAGCATGGGAACGGTCGGCTTCTTCTTTGGGACCTTCTGCTGATTGGCGGAAAGTTGCCGAGAGTAAGATCCAGCGATGCAGTTTTTTCAAACTCCACCCTTCGGCAATAAATTGCGAAGCCAGCCAGTCGAGTAATTCAGGATGAGAAGGCGGATCTGCTCTTGTCCCAAAGTCACTGGGTGTCGTTACCAGTCCCTGACCAAAGTGATGAGACCAGACGCGATTTACGATCACCCGGGCAGTGAGCGGGTTTGCGGGATCGATGATCGCCTTTGCCAATTCCAGCCGGCCACTGCCGTGTTGAAATGGTTTTCTGTCTTCGCCGGACAGAAGAGACAAAAAACGGCGGGGAGCGTCTTCACCCTGATTGCGCGGATTACCCCGAACAAAGACCCGGGTATTCACCGGCGCGGGCCGGTCTACCAGCGCTACGGCCACACGGGGTGGGCGCTTGGATTCCACAATCCAGCGATCCACTTCGCCCTGGAGTTGCCATAGCTTCGTCGTTGTTCCGCTGTCAAAAAAAGTTTCAGTGTGGACAATGGGCAGGTCGGGAACTTCGCAGGGAGCACCGGGGCCATAGAGAACGCGACGCAACGATTCGGCGGCTGGATCGGGGAGCTCTGATGGGGGCGTTCCATTTTTCAGGGCAGCTTTCCATTGTTCGTCGATTTTGAGAAAGATCGAGCCGTAGCGATCGATCACCTCTTGAAAAGAGCGCGGAGGTGTTTCAAATGCTTGCGCAACGATTGGATTAATTCCCCCCAAATTTACTGTTGACGCTTCCGTTGAAAATGAATTCGGAGGGAGTTGAACAAAGGTGTTCCATGGAATGAAAATCGGATCTTTTCTGTTTTCCGCATGATTCAAATACGCAGCCCACTGGCGGACGAATGCCGGCAAGATGTCGTCGTGTGAAAAAATCTGATCAAAGCCCTGGGACGGATATTTCTCCAGTTCAGTCTGGGCATGAAGGTAATCTGTGATGCGATTCCTGATACGATCCGACGTCTCTTTGTGACTTTTTACCGTCTGTTCGCGCAGAGCATCCTGTCTCTTCTTTAATTCTACCCAGAAGGGTTCATCAGCGGCGGACGAGTCACCGAACACGACCTGTTTTTCGGAGGAACTCGCAAAAACGCTGTAGAGGGAATAGTAGTCCTGCGTGGGAATGGGATCATACATGTGATCATGACATCGAGCACAGGCAACTGTTAGTCCCATCGTTCCCCGGGTGAGAACATCGATGCGGTCGTCAATTATTTCGTGAGTGACTCCCAGAAATCGTCGACCGAGAGTGAGGAGGCCCATCGCAGCGAGGTCTTCTTTTTTGCCTCCTTCCGCCTGATCTGCCGCGATCTGCAGGAGCAGGAATTGATCGTAGGGCAGATCTTTATTGAGAGCCTGGACGATCCAATCCCGATAAGTCCATGCGTGGGTCCAGAATCTTTCCTCCCGGGCATAAACGTAACCCTTCGTATCCGAGTAGCGTGCCACATCCAGCCAATGGCGGGCCCATTGTTCGCCGTAATGTTCTGAATCGAGAAGACGATCCACGAGCTGCTCGTAGGCTTCAGGATTCTCATCATTCACAAACCGGGTCACGTCCTCGCGAGATGGAGGAAGTCCTGTCAGCGTGAACGAAACGCGGCGGATCAGCGTTCGACGGTCTGCTTCAGGCGAGGGTTGGAGGTTCTTCTGTTCCAGTTTTTCTGCGATAAAAGCGTCTACCGGAGTTACCACCCGGTCGGCACCTTTCGGAGTTGGGATTTTTGGTAATTCAAGGTCCTGGAAGGCCCAGTGTTTTTTTCCGGCCGAGGAAATTGGACCTGAATCTTTCGGCCAACTCAGCCCCGTTGCAATCCAATGAGCCAAATTAGCGGCTTCTCCGGATTTCAAACGGCAGGGAGCGGGAGCAGAGAGTTCACCAGTGACCGTTTGGATCAGGCGACTCTGTTCCGGGGTGCTCCCCTTGACGATGATGGGACCTTTGTCACTGCCGGCGAAAATTGCTTCCCGGGAATCGAGCCGCAGCCCGGCTTCACTTTTATCGGCTCCGTGACAGGAGATGCATCTGGAAATAAGGAGAGGCCGAACATTATTTTCAAAAAACCGGAGATCGGTTTCAGAAGGAGCTGCCTGGGATAGCAAAGGAAAAAATATCCCAATTGATAAGACGGACGTAAGGACATGGCATTGTTTCCACAATGAAAGAGAAGCGGAGCCGGGCGACCAACGGAACGTCGCGGCGGAATGTCTTTCCAGACGCATAAAGCATTGACGCTGATTTTCGGGGGGGCGACAAGCAAGAACGCATACGCGATCACGGAACGACACGCGGTTAACTCTTTAACTCTTGGAAAACTGGCGTCCCGCGCCCTGTTTCATCGATGTCCTTCGCCAGGCAGGCCCGGGAGGGTGGTTGGAATTTGCTTTCCGGGCGGGGAGCTTGGGGGCGTCGTTGAAGGGATCGGAGAGGGGAGTGATCGGAGAGGAAATCGACTGAATCGCACAGACCGAGGGGCAACATCACGACTAAAAAGTCGAAATATCCAATATGATGACGATGGAAAATACGTATAGTGTTTGCAGCTCATGGATCTACGGCATCTCAAATTCTACAAGCTCGCATTGTTTCTCGGGATCTCCCCTGCGTTGGCCGGTGAGCTGGAGTTCAATCGCGACATTCGCCCGATTCTCTCGGAGAACTGCTTCCTCTGTCATGGCCCGGACAAGCACAAGCGCGAGGCCAAGTTGCGGCTGGATATTCGCGAGGGCGCGCTGAAAATGGATGCCATCGTCCCCGGTAATCCGGATGATAGTGAGATCATCTACCGCATTTTGGAGGATGATCCGGATGAGATCATGCCGCCTCCCGATAGCCACCGGAAGCTCACCAAGGAGCAGATCGCCATCCTCAAGCAGTGGGTCAAGGAAGGCGCTGAATACCAGGAACACTGGTCATTCGTGCCACCTGTCAGCACATCCAAGAAACCTCTGCGTGAGGTGATCGATCAGCAGATTCAACAAGAGCTGAAGAAGTCAGGAGTCGAGCCATCACCGAGTGCGACCAAGGAAGCTCTGGTCCGCCGTCTTTCACTCGACCTGCGTGGTATTCCACCGACGCTTGAGGAGATCGCTTCCTTTCTAGCAGACTCATCGGATAATCCTTGGGAAAAGCTTGTCGATCGTATGCTCGCTTCCCCACAGAGCGCCGAGCGACTGGCACTCGACTGGCTGGATGTCGCCCGCTACGCGGATACGAATGGCTACTCGATCGATGACCATCGCGACATGTGGGGTTGGCGTGACTGGGTGATTCACGCCTTCATGGAGAACAAACCATACGATGAGTTCATCACCGAGCAGCTCGCCGGGGACCTCATTCCGAACGCGACTCCACTGCAAAAGATGGCCACTGGCTTTCTGCGTAACAGCATGAATACCCACGAGGGCGGGACCATCGCGGAAGAATACCGCGTGGCCTACATCGCCGACAAGATCGATACCGTTTCCTCTGTCTTCATGGGGCTGACGATGAAGTGCGCCCAGTGCCACGATCACAAATACGATCCGATCAGCCAGGAAGACTACTACCGCTTCTATGCCTTCTTCGATTCGGCTACCGAACACGGAAATGGAGCTACCAACGGCAATACGGCCCCCTTCATTCAGGTGAAGTCCCCACTGCACGAAATCTCAGACATCGAGGGATCACTGAAACAACGCGCCGCACGTATTAGGCAACTTCGCAATGATCTGATCCATACGGAACCCGGAAAATACGATGCCTGGAAGGCTGATATTCTGGCCAAGGCGCCAACACCCGTGAGTAAGCCCGCCGATAAGAGCAGCGATTTCATGTTCCCACCTGCCGGGCAAGCACCCAACTGGGTCTGGGCCGATAAGGAGAGTGCCACCGAGCGCATGCTCGTTCGCAAAAACATTACGCTGAACAGTGTCGTCGAATCAGCCTATGCCTTCTTCACCTGCGACAATAGCGCGGATCTCTACGTGAATGGAAAGAAACTCAGTCATGCCGAGCCCTGGATGGAGCCGCAGACCGTGGAGATCACCCGGCATCTGAAGAAAGGCGAGAACACCATCGCAGCGGATGCACGGAATGCCGGTGGTCAGGCGGGCTTTCTCGCCGTGATTCAACTGAAATACAAGAGTGGTGAAATCCAATACACCACGAGTGGAGAAGACTGGCAGTGGAAGACTCCGACTGGCGACGATCCGATTAAGGCAATCTCCAGCGAGAGCGACTGGAAGAATGTCGTCTCCCTCGGAAAGCACGGCGTCGCTCCCTGGGGGAAACTGCAAAGCAAAACTGCCGATCCTTCACCGGACCAGGGCCTTGTCCAGATCCTCAGTAAGGCCTCGGAGGCACGAAACGACGCTGAGAAAAAGCGGGTGACCGATGAATACTTACCTAAGGCATCCATTCAGACAAAGCGCCTGGGGAAGGCGTTGTTAATCGAGCTGAGCATCATCGAGAAGCAAATCAAGAACAGCGAACTCACCAGCGTGATGGTGATGGATAATCCCGGCAAACGGAAGACACGCATCCTCATCCGTGGTGAGTATAATAACCCCGGTGAGGAAGTCAGTGCCGGTGTGCCTGATGTCTTCGGCCAGTTGCCAGAAGATGCTCCCGCCGACCGACTTGCCCTGGCGCGCTGGCTGACCAGTGACCAGCAGCCACTCACAGCACGCGTCACAGTCAACCGATACTGGCAGATGATCTTCGGCGCAGGGGTGGTCCGCACCAGTGAGGACTTCGGTTCTCAGGGTGAATGGCCATCGCATCCGGAGCTGATCGACACCCTCGCGGTGCGTTTCCGCGAAGGCGGCTGGGATCTCAAAAAGTTACTCAAAGAGATCGTGATGTCGCAGACCTACCGTCAGCGCTCGGACATTTCTCCCGAGCTGCTGGAAGCAGATCCCGCCAACCGCATGCTTGCACGTGCTCCTCGTGTTCGGCTTTCCGCCGAACTGGTGAGGGACAATGCCCTCGCCATCAGTGGCCTGCTCAACCCACAGCTCGGTGGGCCGAGCGTTTACCCGGAACAACCTGATGGGCTCTGGAGGCAGATCAGTCACTTCGGCTACGGTGCCTTTACTGCGCAGGCCTATTTCCAGGATGCTGGAAAGCAGGCTCAACGGCGCAGTATGTATAGCTTCTGGAAGCGCACCTCGCCACCACCTGGACTCGCGATCTTCGACGCGCCCACACGCGAGACCTGCACCGTGCGCCGCATGCAGACGAACACACCGCTGCAAGCGCTCGTTCTGCTCAATGATCCTCAGTTTCTGAAAGCCGCACGCGCCCTTGCCATCCGCATGACTTCAGAAGGTGGCAGCAGCGCCGGGGAGCGTATCGCCTACGCCTTCCGTCTTGCCACCGCACGAACACCGAATGCTAAGGAACTGGAAATTCTCAGCGCCACCCACAAACGCGAGAAGCAACGTTTCACCCAAGACCCGCAGGCCGCCAAGGACCTCCTGGATAATCCAGATCTTTCAGTCGCATTAAACGATCTCGCCGCGCACACCGTGGTGGCATCGGCCATTCTCAATCTCAACGAAACCATCACCAAGCAATAAGCATGAGCAGGTATTCTAGTTCCAGACGCGGATTCATCGGTGCAGGTGCAGGCACCCTGGCCTTCATGGGCATGCCCGCCATGGCCAGACAGCAGTCGATCGGCTTGGCGAGCCTGCCGCATCACAATCCGACCGCGAAGCGGGTAATCTACCTCTTCCAGTCCGGCGGGCCATCGCATGTCGACCTCTTCGACTACAAGCCCATCCTCAAGAAACTCCACGGCACCGAACTCCCCGAGAGCATCCGCGGTGACCAGCGCGTGACGGGTATGACCGCCGGTCAGAAACAGTTCCTCGTCAATGCACCCATCTCCAAGGTGGCACCACGTGGGCAGAGCGGCGTGACCGTCAGTGACTTGCTGCCCTACACCAGCAAGATTGCCGATGAAATCAGCCTGATTAAATCCGTGCACACCGAGGCGATCAACCACGACCCCGGCATCACCTTCATCAATACTGGTTCACAGATTCCCGGTCTGCCAAGCCTCGGAGCATGGTGCGACTACGGGCTCGGCAGCGACAACCGGGATATGCCCGGCTACATCGTGATGCTCTCACAGGGCAACGGCAAGAACCCCGGACAGCCGATCTTTTCACGCTTATGGGGCAGCGGCTTCATCCCATCGAGCCACCAGGGAGTCCAACTCCGTGGCGGCGGAGCACCCATTCTCTATTTGGATAATCCCGCAGGCATCGACCGCGCAAGCCGCAGGAAAATGCTGGACGATATCGCTGCGCTCAATGGTCTGCGCCTCGACCAGACGGGCGACCCGGAAATTGAAACGCGGAATTACCAATACGATATGGCCTATCGCATGCAGGCCTCTGCTCCAGAAATTACTGATCTCTCAAAGGAGCCCGAAAGCACCTTCAAGCTTTACGGTGAGGATGCGCGCAGCCCCGGCACCTACGCCTACAACTGCCTGCTCGCTCGCCGCATGGCCGAGCGCGATGTGCGCTTCATTCAACTCTTCCACCGTGGATGGGATCAGCACGACTCACTCGTGCCCCATCTAACAGCACAGTGTAGGGATACCGATCAGGCCTCCGCAGCACTTATCACGGACCTTCAGCAGCGCGGCATGCTGGATGACACACTCGTCGTCTGGGGTGGTGAATTCGGGCGCAGTGTTTACAGCCAGGGCGGCTTGAATGCCGGTCGCGACCACCACGGGCGTTGCTTCAGCATGTGGATGGCGGGCGGCGGAGTCGCTGCCGGGCGAATGCATGGCGAGACCGATGACTTCTGCTACAACATCGTCAAAGACCCCGTGCACATCCGAGACCTCAATGCCACCATCCTCCACACCCTGGGCATCGACGACAAACGCTTCTCCTTCAAATTCCAAGGTCTCAACCACACCCCGACCGGCGTGGAACCGAGCAAGGTCGTGAAGGAAATCCTGGCGTGACCCACTGCTAGGAATTTGCTTTTGGCGGGAGGGCTTTGAAGCCGCCTTTGGACCGGAGCGGAGGGGGTTGCCCATCGAGGCGGTCATGCCGTTCACCGTTCCGGTGAATGTCGGGCTCTCCAAAGGGGCCTTGAGCGAGAGCACGTTGGTGATGGTGGCGGCGCATCGGTGAAACTCGCGGCTTCCGTAGCCTGCTGAGCGGTAAGTGCGTTCTTCGCGTGAAAGGCATAGGGAGTGGCGGCCAGCCGCTGGTCCCGAGAAATCTGTTGGAAGCCGCGGCTGCCATCGTAGTTCACTCTACCTACGGCGATGCCTCCCTGATGATTGAGCACCTGATGAGGCACTGCAGCGCCGGACTCCACGACTCCCAGCGCCGCAGAGAAGGCGAGCAGGCTGACAAGGAAAAGATGGCGTGTTTTAAAAGTTATGGTTTCGGTTTTGGAGGGGGAGAGCTTGGAATGCGACCGGGAGCTTGGGCACCTTGGGTTGCGGGTGGAGGTTCCGGCGCACCTTTGGTGAAGCCGCGCCCGGAATCGGTGGCGTAGAGGGTGTTATCGGAATTGCTGAACATCAGGCGCATGCCTGCGTGTAAGGCTTGCAGCACAGTGAACTCCTCCGGCTTGAAGTGGAACCAGGCGGGAGCCTCGGAGACCACCGGTGCCGCGGAGGCAGGCACCAGACCGAAGGCATTATCATCGCGCAGATACTTGATCAACTCGGGCGAGGCACTGACCACCAGAAACCATTGCCAGCGCTCGAGGCCATCGGCGTCACGCCATTCGTGGCGCTCGGCATGCTGGATCTGATCTGCGGGAGACGGACGCCGCCAAAATGCTTTTTTGAAAATCTCCTCCGCATCAGTCATCGTGACTGTTGGAGGAGCGCCTTGCCAAGTAATTGACTCCGAAAGAGAGGGAGCTTCTGGTTTCTCCACGACAGGCCAAGCTAGCCAAGCCAAAACGGCTATTAACACAACAAATAGGGACAAGAGAATTTTCACAAAGGCAGTAAGGATTAAGAGTGAGATTGGAATGCCCAAAGACTACATTGAAGAAGCGGGCGGATTCCGTGACAGATCGATCGTTCCCATCAATTTCCGGAGTTCGAGTAGGTGCGGAGGAACAACTTAATATCGCTCACCGAGGC
>CAWUTG010000030.1:0-28928 GCA_963925135.1 uncultured Verrucomicrobiales bacterium
TTCGACAACCCCATGAAAGAGGATCGGGCCAAGAAGGAACGCGAGGCCAGGGAAAAAGCCGAAAAAGCAAAAGCAGCCAAGGATAAGAAAGAAGCCGAGAAGAAGGCTGCCGACGAGAAAAAGAAAAAATAGAAGTCCTAGCGGAACTGCTTAGTCTCGTCATTGTAGTGAAAATCTGCAGATGCCAATCGCGCTACCAGCTCCTTCTGCTTCAATCCGTGGGTTTTACACAGATCAGAAAGAGACTTGGCGTTGTTGCGGAGTTCGGTATTCACCAAGCCCACCAGGAGGTGGAGATCCATCGTCGCAAAGGTTTTTAAGTTCATTTCGCGCGCTGGATACGCCGGAATCCGGTTGACAGCGAGCCCATTTTGGGACAACTCCCACCCATGCGGCGTCGGTAACGTCGCAACCCTAACTTTTAAGGGCATCCCATGAAAAAAGACATCCATCCTGCCTACCATCCGGTAGCCTTCCAAGACATGACCACTGGTCACCGCTTCCTCACCCGTTCCACCGCCAAGTCTGACAAGACCGAGGAGATCGACGGAGTGGAGCACTTCATCATTTCCGTCGGCCTCTCTTCCGACTCTCACCCGTTCTACACTGGCCTGAGTACGTTTGTTGACACCGAAGGACGTATCGACAAGTTCCAGAAGCGCTTTGGTGCCGTTCGCCGCGCCAAAAAGCCCGTTCGCGGCTAGTCTGGAATTGGATTCGATTCCATCCATTTTCAAAAGGTGGTCCTTCACGGGGCCGCCTTTTTCTTTTACCCTTTCCTCTTATGGACGAAGCAGTCGAGGCCCTCCTCCCCGCCATCAACGAACAATTGAATTCCCCGGACACCCCTTATGTCCGCGAAGCCTTTGAACGCCTTCTTACCGAGCCGGACATCGAGGAGGAGGAGGCCCGTGCCATGCTCGCTTTTTGCCTCGCTGACGAAATCGAGGCCATGACTTCTGAAGAACGTCCTTTCAACACGGAGCGATATCAGCTTCTCCTAACCTTGCTTCCAGCGATGCCCGAGGGCCGCTAGCTTCCCACCACCCTGATCACATGATCATCTTCACTACGTTTCCAAGTCTTCGGATCACTCTCCTATGACATCAATGGTCCGGCGACCATTATCGCAGCCCTCCATGGGATGCAGACTCCCGGCCAGACCGTTTACAACGAGCTTTTCACGATCGCCCAGTGGATCTTTGAAAACATCCAATACGTCTCCGGGTCAACCAACGAACAGTCATCAGCCAGAGACAGTGTCAACGAGATCAAATTAAGGCCTCGCAACACCAACACCCAGAAGTGCGTCAGCTCGATCCTCTCGACTCTCCCTTCTGCCTTACCAATCCCCTTCTCTGACCTCTACGGCGGCGGTAGCAGCCTCCTTACCGTCCACGTCGCAGTCCGCCGAATCCGCGACTAAGCAAGCCTCATTCATCTTGCAGCCAGAGTAAAATCTGAGATCATCCTCCCATCCAAACCGATGGACTCCCAAAAACAGGATCGAGGAGCCAAACCCACGATCATCTTGATTGGACGCCGCAACGGCGCCGTCGCCGCTGCTCGAAAACTGGGACTCAAACCAGTCACGATTGACGTTCTAGCCCGCCGCGAACAAAGCAGTATCGCCTATGGTGGAACCGTCCAGTGGGCTCTCGAACAAGCGATCCTCGCCTGCAAAAAGTCGCCACCCCTTGCGGTCGTCGCCGTCGCCACCGGCTCCGTCATGGCCGCCGCCGCAATTCGTGAACACTTCCAACTCCCCGGCATTTCCCCGACCATTGCCCTGCGATGTCATGACAAGCTCGTCATGAAAAAGGCAATCAATGCCAGCGCCATCCCCTGTGCTCCATGGCAAGAAACAACGGCCGAATCGACCCCGGAAGACCTAGCTCAACTTCTTGGGCTTCCCTTAGTTTTAAAGCTTCCCATCAGCTCCGGTGGACGGGGCGTATGGATCTGTGAAAACCTCTTGAAAATTTCCCAACACCTCCGCCCCGGACTCTTGGCCGAAGGTTTTATCAAAGGCACTGAAATGAGTATCGAAACCTTCCGGGCAAACGGAAATACCATCTTCCAAAACCACTCAAGTTACCTCGTTCAACGAGTCTCAAACGTCATCCCCGCCGCACTCACTCCTGCGGATAAAAGGTCAATCGAAAAAATCTCGGAGCAAGTCCACCGCTGTCTCGGAATCGAAAGTGGCATCTCCCACATGGAAGTCTTCCTCACCCGCGACGGCCCCGTCTTTGGTGAGATCGCAGCCCGCCCGCCCGGCGGATACATCATGGAACTGATGAGACGCGCCTACGGGTTTGATCCCTGGGAAGCACTTCTCAGCATCGCTCTCGGTCAATGCCCTGACCTGCCCAAAATTGCAACCAGTCATGCCGGCGTCTGGCTTCTTCATCCCGGCGAAGGAACCGTCGATCATATTTCCGGCCTTGATTCAGCAAGGTCTCTCCCGGGAATCACAGACATCATTTGCCCACTTCAACCGGGAGAACACATCAACGCCCGGATCGGCAGTGGCGAATCCGTGGGCCGAATTTTGGCCCGGACCTCCAGCTACGAAAGCTGCGTAGCGAGCCTTCAAGCAGCTTCCGGTGAGCTTAGGATTTCGGTTTCATGAAGAGCAGCCGCAAGCTATTCAGACACACCACGACGGTCGACGATTCATGGATCACCACCGCCAGAGTCAGCGGCACGGTTGAGATCAAGGTCGCCCCCACCATCACCAAAACCGTCCCCAGGGAGATTGCGAGATTCTGATGAATCACCGCCCTCGCCCGCTGGCTCAATTCAAGAGCACTTTCGAGACGATCAATGCGATCATTAACCAGCACGATATCTGCCTGCTCCAGGGCAGCATCGCTCCCCCGTCCGCCCATTGAAACCGAGACATGAGCGGCAGCAAGACTGGGCGCATCGTTCACCCCGTCTCCCACCATCGCAACTTTCTTCCCCTCTTTAATGAGTTTGTAAATCAAAGCCACTTTATCATCGGGATGGAGGCCCGCGTGGACCTCATGAATACCCAGTTGCTTTGCGACCGGAGCCGCCGCTCCAGCATTGTCGCCCGTGAGCATCATGGTCGTAATACCCCGCCGATGAATGCTCTCCATTACCGGCTTGCTCTCGAGGCGAATTTCATCCTCTAACAAGATCCTCCCCAGCAACTCTTCTCCCACGACCCAAACCTCCGTGGTTTCCAGCGAGTCTCCAGAAAGCTCCCCTAGCCTGATATCGCCATCTAACAATTGACGCTTCCCCAACGAAAAAGATCTCCCTGCCACCTCGGCCTGAATCCCCAAACCGGTCAGGGAGCGGACCTTCTTCACCTCAAGTTCCTTGGCTTTAAGCTCCTCACCGTGCTTCGTGATCGCACGGGCGATCGGATGATTCGATTCCCGTTCGACAGAATATGCGACCTCAAGAATCTCATCTTCCCGCCCTGCCGGAAAACTCTCGATCTTCAAAACCTTCATCTTTCCTGCCGTCAGAGTGCCCGTCTTATCAAGGGCAATAACATCAATATCAGCAAGCTCTTCGATGGCGCTGCCGCCCCGAAAAAGCACGCCATTTCGGGCCCCCCAGGCAATCCCCGCGAGAATCGCTGATGGAATCGAAAGGACCAGAGCACAAGGACTGGCCACCACCAAAAAGGCCATTGACCGGTAAAATGCCACCTTGGGTTCAAGGTGAAAACCCAACCACCACATCAAATACAAAAGCACTGCGGCACCTAGAACACCAACGGCGTATCCGGAACCGAAGCGGTCGGTAAATCTCTGACTTGGAGCCTTCGATTCCTGCGCCGAACGAATCATGCGAATAATCTTCGCCAGTGAACTCTCATCCACCGGCCTCAAAACCTTCACCGTGACCGCGCCCCAAAGATTCAAAGTTCCACTTGAGAGCTCATCCCCCTCCTTCTTGGGAACCGGCATGGCCTCTCCAGTGAGGCTGGATTCATCAACTTCGGTCTCGCCTCCAATGACGATTGAATCGACCGGATAGACTTCGTCCGGGCGAACTTCCAAAAGATCTCCCGGCACCAAATCCTCAACCACCCGCTCTACAGTTTTACCGTCGGGTAGAATGACTCTGGCGGTCTTGGGTGCCGATTTGCTCAAGGCGGAAATCTCGCGATTCATCCTGTTCAGGGCGAAGTGCTCCAGCCCCCCCCCCAGCGAGAAAAGAAAAAGGAGCAGCGCTCCCTCATGCCAAGCACCAATGACAGCAGCTCCAATAGCCACCGTCAGCATCAGGAAGTGTATATCGATCTTTTTGCGACGAAGAGAAGCGAAAGCGTCAATGGCAGCATCCCATCCACCGGCGACAATCGATAATACAAACGCGCCAATCGTCCAAGGAGCGCCGAGATTCATGAGGTGCTCAAAGACAAGGGCTACGATCAGGAAAAATCCGCAGAGCCCGGTCTGCGCCGCCAGAATTTTCCAATTCTCTCCTCGATCACTCTGTTCAGTAGGCTCGCTCATTTCAACAGCCGCATCCTGACACGCCCCGGACGTTTTGCAGAGGGCCTTCTCGACCCTTATTCCCAGATGGGCACATCCATTTTTCATCCTGCGATTGCATCGAACCCTATTTTCAGACCATGCTCCTGCCACACCCATGGCAGACGACAAACCTCCTTTCGAAAAGAAAAACGGCCCCAAGCTCCAGGACGGCGGCAAATCCGCCCGGGATGAACTGACGCCCCCTCCCCACGCTGTGGGTCCGGAAAAGAGTGTCTTAAGCTCGATGATCCAGGATCCCGAGGAATACATCGGACGGGCAATCGAGGGAACCCTCACGCCCTCTCATTTCTATGTCCCTTCGCATGGTAAACTCTTTGAGGTTCTCGTTGATCACTTCGAGAATGGCAAAACCGTCGAACTCGTCGCCCTGACCCAGCACCTCATGGATCGGGATCTTCTCGACACCATCGGCGGACCCTCTGCCATCACCGAGATCTACACCTACGCACCGACAGCGGCCCACTTCGATTCCCACCTCGCGATCGTTAAAGAGAAATACATTCTCCGGAACATCATTAAGTCCTGCACCGAATCCATCACGACCGCCTACGACGATCCCGAGGACGTTCAGGAGTTCCTCGACAGCGTCGAGCAAAAGGTCCTCGAAATCCGCGAATCTGCGGAGACGAACGAGGAAATGAACGTCAAAACCGCGGTCGTCGAGGTCATGAAATACCTCGAGGAATTCCTCGCGGGTGACCGGGGAATCACCGGTATGACGACCGGCTACAGTGAACTCGACAAGATGTGCAACGGCCTCAAGGCGCCCGACATGTTCGTCATCGCGGCCCGTCCTTCCATGGGTAAGACCTCATTCATGATGAACGTCATCGAACACATCGCGATCACCTCAGGGAAGCCTGCCATGGTGTTCTCGTGCGAGATGTCCACGGTCCAAATTGTGCAACGCCTCGTCTTCTCACGGGCCCGCTTCCAATTCCAAAAACTCACCAAAGGTTATCAACCCAACAAGGGCGACCTCGAACGAATCAAACAAGCTTCGGCAGAAATCTCATCCTCGAAACTTTTCATCGATGACACCGCCGGCATCTCCATCAACGACCTCCGTGCCAAGGCCCGACGGAAACACCGCGACGAAGGCATCAGCGTCATCGCAATCGACTACCTTCAGTTGATGAAGTCGACTTCCAAACAAGCCTCCAACTCCCGCGAGCGTGAAATTGCGGAAATCTCAGGCGGCCTCAAAGCCTTGGCCAAGGAACTCAGCGTTCCTGTCATCGTCCTGGCCCAGCTCAACCGGGGTCCGGAAGGACGAACGGGCTCTTCGCTCGGAGTCCCCCGCATGTCCGACCTTCGTGAATCGGGATCGATCGAGCAGGACGCCGACATGGTCGGACTGCTCTACCGAAAAGTTTACTACGCGGAAAACCAGGAAGACCGCGAAGAGGATGACGGTGAAGCCGAACTCGTCCTGGCGAAGAATCGTAACGGTCCCACCGGCAGCATCCCGCTCACCTTCATTCCCGACCTGATGCGTTTCGAGACCCGCTCCTTCGCCCCTGAACCCCAATAACTGACGATCTCCATGCAACACTCCGTCTGCCGTTGGTGCTTCCAAAGCACCCCCCTCTCGCAACTTGCCGAATGGTGTCAGGATCTTGGAATCTCTGGAATCGACCTCCTCCATCCACACGAAGTGGCCGAAGTCTCCAAGTTTGGAATCTCCTGCCCCATCACCGCAGCTCCTGAACATCCCAGCGGCCTCGGCTGTATCGAGAATGCCTTCAACAAAGCGGCCAATCACGCCGCACTGTTAGAGATTTATACCGAACTTATTCCACAAGCTGCCGCCGCAGGGATCCCCAACGTCATCACTTTCTCGGGAAACCGGGAAGGACTCAGTGACGAGGAAGGAATTAAGAACTGCGCAGCTGGTCTGGCACCTCTGTTAGAACTTGCTGAAAAGCATGACATCACCCTGATCATGGAGCTTCTCAACTCCAAGGTGGATCACCCGGATTACCAGTGCGATCACACCGCCTGGGGCGTTGCACTTTGTCAAAAGCTGGACTCACCACGTTTCAAATTACTCTACGACATCTACCACATGCAGGTCATGGAAGGCGACGTTATGGCCACCATCAAATCGGCAGCCCCCTACATCGGCCACTACCACACCGCAGGTTACCCGGGTCGGCATGAGATCAACGAAACCCAGGAACTCTACTATCCCGCCATCGTGCAAGCGATCAAAGACACCGGCTACACCGGCTTCCTCGCGCAGGAATTCATTCCAACCTGGGACGATCAAAAGGCAGCCCTCGCCGATGCGATTGAACGCTGCCAGATTTAAGAAAGGATCTCGCGAATCACCGTTCCGTGCACATCGGTGAGCCGACGTTCGATCCCATTGTGGTAAAAACTCAGCCTCTCGTGATCGAGGCCCAGAATGTGTAAAATGGTCGCGTGAAAATCGTAAACGGTCGTGACCTTTTCGATGGCCTGGTAACCAAATTCATCTGTCGCACCATAGCTATACGGAGCCTTAACCCCCGCTCCTGCCAGCCAGGTCGTAAACCCGGCCGGATTATGGTCGCGGCCACTCGCCCCTTTCTGAAAAGTCGGCATGCGCCCGAATTCACTCGCGAAAACCACAAGGGTATCGTCGAGCAAGCCACGTGCTTTCATGTCTTTTAAAAGCGCAGCCGTCGGCTGATCGAGAACCGGACCATGGACTCCATACTGGGCTTGAAGAGCCTTGTGACCGTCCCAATTACTGACCCCTTCGCCACCCGTTTGGTAAGCCCCATTGAAAAGCTGCACAAAGCGGACACCTCTCTCAATGAGGCGACGGGCCAGGATACAGTTTCGTCCGTAGGCCGCCTTCAGATCCTTAATACGATTACCACTTTGATCCGCTCCGTAGGCTTTCAAAATATGAGCAGGTTCGGTATTGAGATCGGTAATTTCAGGAATACTCAGCTGCATCCGGGCTGCCAGTTGGTAGCTGGCAATCCGGGCCGCCAGCTCGCTATCGCCATGATAGCCTTCGAGATGCCGTAGGTTCTGGCGTTGCAAAAATGCCCGCGTAGCCTCATCGGTCTCCGTCGAAATCCCCTTGGGAATCGCCAGATTACGAACCGGGTTGGCGGCATTAAAATCGGTCCCTTGAAAGGCTGCCGGAAGAAACCCGGGCCCCCAACAGTTGCCACTCGATTGCGGATTCCCCCGGACGTCGGGAATGGCGACGTAGGCCGGCAGATCGCTCGCTTCACTCCCGAGGGCGTAGGTTGTCCAGGCTCCGGCGCTCGGAAAACCATCCAACGTGAAACCGGTGCACATGAAATTTTCACCCGGTCCGTGCGTGTTGGTCTTCCCCGTCATGGCGTGCATAAAGCACATCTCATCAGCCAAGTCTCCTAGTTGGGGAAGGAGGTCCGAAACCATCTTTCCGGACTGCCCGCGTGGCTTGAACTCCCACGGACTGCGGGTGAGATTACCCTGCTCGCCCTGGAAGGTAATCAAGCCATCAGCTCCCGGCATGGCCTGCCCGTGGCGCTTGATGAGCTCCGGCTTGTAGTCAAAGGTGTCGATCTGACTCAGCCCTCCCGAGCAAAAAATCATGAGCACTTTTTTGGCCCGCGGACGGAAGTGCGTCAAACGTGCGGCGTTTGGATTGCCATTGTCCACGATCGGACGAATGGGCGACTTCCCGGGACTGTCACCCGGCCGAGACTCCGCTCCCAGGAGTCCATCACGCCCCAAAAGGCTGGCCAGGGCAATCCCGCCCAAGCCACTCCCGGTATGATTCAAAAAGTGCCGACGATCGAGAAAATGGTTTTTAGGGATCACAGCGGACTCTGTTAGAAGATGAAAAGAAACTCGTTGGTGTTCAACATAGCCCGGCTGAAGGCCTCAAGACCATGTTCCGATATGAGGAGCCGGGCATCCGCAAGCTCGGTCGGCTTGGCAGGTCTTCCATAAAGTCGCTCAAGAATTCCCGCCGCAGGATCGGAGTGATTTACATATTCCCCCGCGAGTAAGCTGGCTTGCTGAATGACGAAGTCACTGTTGAAGAGATTGAGCGCCTGCAAGGGAGTCGTCGAACGCGTGCGCTTCGGCGTGACCTGACTTCCATCAGGACAATCAAAGGCCCCGAAGACGGCATCCTGTTCCTGCCGAATTTTAAAAAGGTAGATCATACGGCGCCACTCCGCCGGACCGATCGTTTCTTTGGGGTGATAATGAGCGACATTCTCACGATCGACATCGAGAAGGTAAAAGCCCGGGCCCCTTGTGGCGGCCAGGTCGAGAACCCCGGTCACGGAAAGGAAGGAATCACGAATTGCTTCCGCTTCGAGCCTCCGGGGTGGAAAGCGCCACAGAGTGCGTGCTCCGGCATCGATCGCAGCCGCTTCATCTCGGGGCAGGCTTGCTTGCTGGAAGGTCTCCGAGATCAGCATCTTGCGAAGGAGGGACTTCGTGGACCACCCATTCGCGATGAAGTCCGCTGCCAACCAATCAAGGAGTTCGGGATGACTGGGCGGAATACCATTGCCTCCAAAATCGGAGGGAGTCGTAACGAGCCCCGCTCCAAAGACGAACTGCCAGAGACGATTGACCATCACGCGCGCGGTGAGGGGATTACTTTGACTGGCGATCCATTCGGCGAGTTTGACCCGACGTTGCTGTTCAGGTTCATCAAGAGACATTCCCAGGGAACCCAGCACTTCGAGGGCATCCGGGGCCACCTCTTCACGAGGAGCCATGGGGTCTCCGCGATAGAGACGATGCGTAGCCCCCGGCTGTCGAAAATTCCCAATCCAAGCCAAACTACTCGTTTCGAGGCGGGTAATTCCCTCTCTTTTGTTAGAAATTTCTTCCAAGAGTTTTTGAGCCACCTCCTGCTCCCGGGGCTCCAGATCAGCAATAAAAGCCCGGGGATCCCGGGAACTAGTGAAGGGCATGCGGTCTACCGAACCTGCAACGACCACCCATTCGGTTCCGTTTTGGGAAACCTCGATCTCATAGTCTGTGGCCAGACGATCCTGGAAGCGACCCTCACGATCACGCCCCCACTCCATTCGCGAAATTTCGACAGGCTCGGCGAGCTCCAACTGCACCCACCCCACTTCTGTTCCACAAATCCAGCTGTGCTCATTTCCAAACTTTCCATCATTAATGTGGGCGAGTTTGTGGATGGGATAACCCTCAAGATCACCCGATGAAGTCGCCACTCCATTTCGGGCCACATTCACGCCATCGGCAGTGAAAACACTCAACTCGTCCAGACAGGACTCAGAAGCATTCGTCTTTCGAATATTGAATCGAACATACTGCGCAGACACAGCCGGAAACGCTTCCACATTACGCCTCGTGTTCACGGGCTCCCTCTTCGGAGTAGATTTTCCACGACCCTGAGCGCTTGCCTGAGCCTTCAGTTCATCGAGGGCGGCGAGCTGATTTTCGAGTTCCCCTCGAAGACTGACCAAGGTCGTGCCATCATGACTTGCAGGCGAGACCGGAAGTGCCCGGTCGCCATAGGAGACGCCCGAAAAAATGGCCTGAAAGGCATAATAGTCCTTCTGCGTGACCGGGTCGAATTTGTGATGATGACAACGGGCACACCCGAGTGTCAGCCCAAGAAAAGTGGTTCCTGTCGTATTCACCATATCCGCTAACTCATCCTGTCTCTGCATCAGGGTGAGATTGTCATCAGGACTTTTGACAATGTCATACGGCCCGGCCACCAGAAAGCCGGTGGCCACCTCCGCTCCGAAGGCATCTCCCGCAATCTGCTCTCTCACAAACTGGTCGTAGGGCTTGTCGGCATTAAAGGAATCGATGACGTAGTCACGATACGGATAGGCATTCAGGCGTTCGCGGTTTGTTTCAAATCCGTTACTCTCGGCAAAGCGAACGACATCCAACCACTGCCGCGCCAGGCGTTCCCCGAAGCGCGGACTGGCCAGTGTGCGATCGACCAAATCATCCCACGCCGAAGGAGATCGATCCTTCAAGAACACTTCAATTTCTTCCTCCGTTGGCGGCAGACCATGAACAACCAGTGAGAGTCGCCGAATGAGAGTGCGACGATCCGTCCGGGGAGACGGACTAAGTTCCAATTCCCGCAAGCTCTTCGCGATGAGGGCATCGATTTCATTTGAGGCATTTTGATCCGGAACCTCGGGAGCCTGCAGTGGCTGAAACGACCAGTGATCGGTCGTTATTCGATTCGCAAGCGGGTCCACTCCGGGCATCGAGGCCCCTTCGCGGATCCATTCCCTGAGTATCTTCACCTCGTCGGAGTTGAGCGCTTCACCTTTCTCCTCGGGAGGCATCGCTTCGTGGGGATCGAGCCGCGAAACCAACTTAATGAGGTGACTGGCATCGGGATCACCAGCGACATACAGCGGTTCACCCGAGTCTCCGCCCCGGGCGATTGAGGTAGGAAGATCCAATCGCAACTGGGACTTTTCCTTCTCCGGCCCATGACAGGAATAACACGATTTCTCAAAGATAGGGACAACTTGCGAAGTGAAATCAATGGCCTCAGATCCCTGGAGAGGTAACACCATCAGTATCAAGCCGATGACTCCGAGCACAGCGGAGCCCGGGACGGTGATGTCAATTCTCTCCACCAGATTCATTTCAATGGGATAGATACGCACCAAAACAGGTCCGCTCTTCCAAGAAATCCCGAGCTACGTAGCGATGTCAGGGAATCCGTCGGAACCGGTAAAAGCGTTGCTCCCCATTCGTGACCTCAGTGAAGATCACCAAATTGCCCGTAGCCAAGATGCTTCCGCCAACCTGAGTCCAATTCAGCAGGGCACTACTGGCTTCAACGAGATAGAGAAAGCCAGGTTCGGCCGTCGCGGTAAGAGTGACCAAATTGCCATCGACCACGAATGAGGCGATGGGATTGAGCGCAGCTGCTCCGTTGATTACTCTTGGCGAGGGATTGGCCAAAGCCACGATTTCACCGCCAAAGATTCCCATGGATTTATCGGGCGATTGGGCTCCAAAATCCACGCGGTCGATCAAACTTCCATCCGGAGCCGAGAGGAGAATACTTTCCCCGCCTGCACCCAGTTTAAATGCCGCGTGCAAATCAGGGCGAATCGCCAGGTTGTTTTGGGCAATCTCTTCGTCCGCCCACACAAGGCGAAAGCCGCCTACGGGAATGCTGAAGCCAGCGGGAATCTGATACTTGAAGGGATTGTCCGGATCGTCGCTCAGAAACCAACCGGAGAGATCAGCCGGAGCAGCACTCGGGTTAAAAAGTTCAATCCAGTCATCAAATTTCCCATCGGCAGGATCGGCAAGGGTGCTTTGATTTGAAGCGATCCACTCGTTGATCACAAGATCAGGCCAAACGTCGGAACCGGTATAGGTCACGGTGCGGATCTCACTGGTAATTTCCAATCCGTCTGAACCCAAAGCTCTGATCAATAAGAGATTTTCGCCGGACTGCAGGACGAACGGAGCAGCCCAATTGCTTACCGAGACCCAATCCACATCGAGAGCGATTCCGTTCACCTCCAGCGAAACAGCGCCAACCGGAGCGGTTCCTTCAAGAGTGATGGTCTGGGTTGCCGTCGAGCTGCTGTCCGCAGGAGCAGTCACCTGAAACGAGGAAATCACGGTATTGAGCTGTGGCTGAATGAAGGCTGCCCGCCGGTCAATCCAGGTCGTTACCGGGAGGTTGTAGGCCCCGCTCGGAGAGAACGGAGAGGTGTAGTTGAGACCTGCTGCGTCATAGGCAGCCCGCTTTGCTTCAAGGCGAGGCGTCACACCCGAGACTGAGAAGAAGGTTCCGAGGGACTCATCCATCGCTCTCCAGTATGACCGGATGAACGCTGGTGTTTGATACATCCGCTGGATATTGGGATCGACGTTTCCAGGAAAGAGCGGCTGATCGGTCGGGTCGTTCACGACTCCGAGACCCACGTCAAAATCCCAGGTAAACTGGACCCACTTTCCGCCATCGGGCTTATAAAGATAGGTATTTTTCCAGTTCGAATTTCCGAAGGCATCCCAAAAGGACGCGAGATCAATCAGGGCAAAAGTTCGCATCCAGTTGTCCAGGTCGATGATCTCGAGCAGGTCATTTTCGTAATCCGGCCCGGTGGCATCGGCACGCTGCATCAGATCAATGATGCTGGTGTCATCGAGCCGCGTCCGACTCCCGCGCGCGCGCGCGCCGGTGGTCCAACGATAACGTCCGGCCCGGATCACCCCATCGGCTTCAAAGACATCAAGGATATTGCGGACAAACGGTTGGATGCGCGTTCCCGCGTCGGTCGTTTCATTGTCGTTGCTCGTTTTAAAGAGTTCCCCCCGGCTATCGGGAAAATGGGAATCTGCGAGCACCCCGTCCGGTTGTTCGGCATCGTGGTAAATGTTTCCGCGCCTTGATCCGTTCATGTAAAGATAGATATCGCGACGATGCAGCGTCGGGAGCTTCAATTGATCCGCAAACCAGTGCATCAATTGCTCGCGTTGATTGGTGGCATCGCGCACCGGGAAGTCGAAGGTCAACTTATCGGCGCCGAGAATTTCCTCGTTGGGAGGCAGGACGACATCATACCCCACCGTGCCGCTGAGAGGATCACTGTGTGAATCACGATTGCCACCGTAGTAGGCACCCGAGGCGTAGATGGCCCGGGCGTCATTGTAGATGAACGTGATGGGGTAAGGATTGTTCGCCCGGAAGGGTTGCGCATCCCAATCATTCCGTGACGCCTGGGTGATCCACATGCGATACGTTCCAAAAGAAGGGCCACCAACCGGCTCGCCGGTGCGGATCAATCCTTCCCCATTCGGCGGATAGACTGAACTCCCGGTGGAGACGCTGGCATCGTCCGCCGAAATCTGAAAAGCGATCAAGGAGCCATTTCCCTGGCTAGGAATGGTCGCTGAAAAAATCCCGTCGTCCGGAGTGAGGTCGGCACCCGTGCCATCGTCAAACATGGGAACGCTGCTCGTCGTCGAAGACGGATCGATGCGATACAACAACGAGACACTCCCCACTCCATCGACATCACTCACCTGCGCATAAACGCTGATGCCTTCGCCGGTCTGTGGAAGGAGCGGTCGGTGGGAAACCAGCTCGATATTGGGACCGAGGTTGGCAAGGGCCCGGCTATTGACGGCACCTGGCGTGCCGAGGTTGGTGGGAACCTGGAGACGGCCCGGAGCTTCCAGCCAGTTGCCCCTAAGTTTCATCAAGAACTCGGGATGCCCTGCCAACCAACGGACCTTGGCTCGCAGTGTCGCCTTCGAGCCCGATGGCAAATTTTGCGTGAGAGGCGCACGGGCCCGGTTGGGGCCGGGATCGCCACGGTTTGTCGCAACCAATCTGAGGGAATTGGACCCTTGAAACGCGCCCCCAACTTCGAGCCGCGAGTCGCGTTGGTTGCCTTGGAAAAACCAACCGGTTGTCCCGGCTTCGAAATTACCGTTAGCGAGAACATTGGAACCGCCATCGGGCACCACCTCGACGTCATCGACGAGCGCTTCACCCGCACCCAGCAGAAACATCTGCACGTGGTTGGCAAGTGCCGCGCTATTGCCATGCGCAAGCGTTCCGAACAATTCAATCGAGGTCCATTCCGACTTCGCAGACTCATCACTATCGATCCAATTGGAAGAAGCCAAAGAATCAGCGGTGGCATCAATCCGCTCCAGGGTCGCGCCACGACCGTCTGCAAAGCGGTGATAGCGGTCGGAATCGGTGTAGTTTACGATGTCATCCGCAACCATCGCGCTGCCATCGAAACGGGACAGCGCCAGCTCTTCCCCACCATCGGACAGCGTTCCCGCGAAGTCACCCAGCACGATGGCTGAATCGAGCCCGGGGTGGTTGGCCAGAGTCTGGGCCCGATCCTTCGCAATGACGAGGAATCCGCCCGCGGCGATCTGCGTTCCGATTGGAAAGACATAATCGATGCCACGGGTCATGGCCCATCCGCTTAAGTCGACGGAAGTGTTTCCAGGATTGTAGAGCTCTATCCACTCGTCCGAGCTCTCTTCGGTAGGCGGGTGGAACATGATCTCGTTAATCACCACGGTGGGCGTCGACATCGCACGCAAGGGCGCATCGCTGCGGGTGCGGGCAATGGTGACATTCGTGGCCACCGCCGGAAGCTGCACCGCATCGAGCACGCGGGTCCCGGGAGGATTGGAGAGGTAAATCGCGTCGCCTTGGGACCTGAGCGCAAAGCCCAGCTGGGTCTCGGTGAATCGCCGGGTGCCATTTGCTAGGAGTATCGTGCCAGGCGGAATGGTGTAGAGAGCGAGGGTGTCACGGGCATCGCTGAGCTTGCAGCCGGAGAGGTTGATGGAGAAGGGCGCAGCATTGTGAAGTTCCAGGTAATCCTCCAGAGGCGCTTCCGAATTGCTGAGCACAGCTGATACAAAAACGTGATCGAGATCCTCCGAAGGCACGGCGTCTTCAGCGCCGGGCGAGCCTCCCAGGTCGTGACTGGCAGCCCAGGCGCGAACGTCGTCCGTTCCATAGGAAGGCCGGACCAGAACCAGGGAATGGCCCGCGCCATCAGAAGCTGCGGGCCAGGGCGGACGATCGTTATAATTGACTTCCTGAACGATGGCCTCCGAGGGCTTTCTAAGCCGGATACGACCTTCGTCATTCGGGAGGTTGTTGGTCCATGGTCCCACGACCCCGCTGATTCCAAAATTGGATTCAACATCCCCGGGAACCCGCGCTACGACCAAATATCCTAGGGCAGGCACAGAGGTTCCACTTGGGAAGGTGAAGGCAATACTTCCGCTCAGTCGCCAGCCGGAAATATCCTCGGCCCAGGGTTGGGAATTATACAGCTCGATGAATTCAAGTTCCCGTCCGTCGATCTGTTGGGCGGGATGATAAAGGATTTCCGAGATCGTAATCCCGCTGCGCCGTGATGAGGGCCCGATAGGCTCGTAGGTCAGCTTTTCACGGGTTGGGAATTCGGGGATATCGATGGTAATCGCTGAGGGTTCCGATTCCACGAAGCCATTCACATTGGTCACCCGCACGGTGTATTCGCCATTTTGGTTCCACTCAGCAGCGTTCAGAGTGAGCTTTTCCTGATCAGCTCCCGGGATCAAACTCCCATCAAGAAACCATTGGAAACTGAAAGGCGGCGCCCCACTCACTGCCACTTCGATCGTGATTTCCTCGCCGCCGTCCCAGACTCCTTGAGGCTGTGAGACGATGATCGGTGGCGCGTTGGGATCAATATCACTTGTCGACAGAATAAATCCGTTGATCGCCGATTGAGACAAGCCCGAGGTGTTCGTCACTTGGAAGGTTCCGCCCGCCGTTGTCGTGATCTCGAAGACCAGGGCGAAGGTTTCGTTATCCACCAAAGGATTCTGAAAATTCACCGATGCAGATACCGGCTGACCGATTCCTCCAGTGACCGTCCAAACCTTATCGGAACCATCGGAAGCACCTGGGTCCCACGCATAGAGTCTCAATTCGTATCTCTGGCTCGGATTGAGACCACTGAAGTTGAGCGTCAAAAAGCCGGTAGGGCTGGTCGCAATCAACAAATCTTCGTAGAGGTTTTGGAAGGTGTAACCCACAGGATTCCCGTTGGAACTTCCGCGGTTCCCGGGCGTTCCAAACGTGGTGCTGGTATTGATTGCAACGGACGTCGATCCACTGGTGAAATTACTGTCTGTTGTGAAATTTGCACTCGTACTACTTCCGGAAAATGAACCGGGCCAGAGGTCAAACCCAGGCTGATCGCTCTGATTAAACTCAATCGCCAGAATCTGGGTTTGCGCAGCACTGGACCAGCCCCCCATGACGAGGAAAGTTAAAAAGAAGGAAATAAAAAGTGTTTTCAAAGAATTAAAATGGTGACGATCAAAAGAAATTGCACCCTTCAGCCTAACTAAAGACGGAAGGGTGCGGAGAGAAAGAAGTTGCAACTCCTGTGAACTTACTTCCGGCGTCTCGCCAACAGGCCGAGAGATCCCAAAGCAGCAAGGAGAGCCGATGAGGGCTCAGGAATCTGGGACAAGATGAAGCCGTTGATCGGCGACCCTTGCAAATCACTGCTGGTATCAGTGAGCTGGGTTGTGGAAGGTGTTAGAAAATTAGCCGTGGTCGACGCGCCGGTAAACGCAGTGGGCCAGAGATCGAATCCGGCTTGATCGTCTTCTTTAAACTCAATCGACAGGAGAGTGATCGCGCTTGCAGTAGGTGTTGCAAGACCTGCCGCAGTGAGGATTATCGCGGCGAGGGCGAATTTTCGCTTTAGATTCATCTCTGTATTAGTTCGTGATTGGGCCGGAAACACTCCTCAGTCCGGATCACAGCTTGATTGAACAAAGTGCTCGAACCCAAACCAATGGGCACGGTGGAAATATCCACTTGCACCATTGATTCAAATTCCCCGCGACAAAAGAAAAGATTCCTAACTCTCGACGTTTAGTAAACTAGCTCCTTCGCAGCAAGCTGAAAACCTAGCCCTCCGCTTGGGCGCATTGCCCCGACCGAATTCCGAGAAATGTTCCGGCCAAAATCCCGGCACAAAAAAGCCCACTGGCCCTGAGAGAAGCCATGGCATTCAGGGCCGGGGCGATGTCTGGACGATGGGAACCCGATACAGCGACATCAGAAAATTCGGCGCCCGCATGGACCGCCAAATCAAATGGACCAAGATGCCCCAGGGTCCCTACACAAGGGAGCCCCAAGATGTATTGAAGATTTATCTGGCTTAGTGAAAAAAAGATCCTGTAGTCTCGCATTCTAACAATCAATTAGGCTGCATTTATTACGCACGCGACCTTATCGACTTAAAAACAACAAATATTTTAAAAATATGAGCCAATATCAATGAAGGGCACCCCTTCAGGCTGCTCCTCACCCTGCCCTTTCTTTCCCTGCCTGCGGTAGGGGAAGTTCTCGTCAATCCAGATGCCACCTCAGCCACGCCCGGGGCCCTCGCCACGTGGACCAATACCGGGACCCTGGCCGGCAATTTTGTCGCCTCCGGATCACCAATTTCTCCGGATCAAACGAACGAGAAAGCCCGATCCCTCCTCCAAACGACTTCTCGAAGGCTCCGGACCCTGCTGTCCGCGTTGCACGAAAACTCGATCGTTCGATGTCATGGCGGCTCCCGATAGAAAGGGACATTGGGCAAATATTGAGATTTTCGAGAAAAGCGTTAACCATCGCGGGATTCCCGCTGACTATAGGTAGTGAATCACTCCGAGGACATCGTATCTGATAAATCTCCAAATTCGTCTGGTGATTCGGAATTCGTGGCCCTGCTCACGGCCTATCAGGGAAATCTGCTCGGATTTTTGAATTCGCTGCTGCCCGGAGATCCAGAGGTTCTGGACATCTTGCAAAAGACGACGCTGATTCTCTGGGAAAGGCGGGGTGAATACCGCGCCGATGGAAATTTCAAAGCCTGGTCCCTCGCCATCGCCTACTGGGAAGCACGCGCATGGATGACGTCCTGCAAACGCAAAGCTTGGTTGATTTTTGACGACGAACTGGCGCAAGCGGCCCTGGACCGATTCGTCGGCTCCCCTCATGAAGATCACCAGAATGCCCGTCAATCGCTGATCGCCCTTCGAACCTGCCTTACCAAGCTCCGAGATTCAGACCGGCTGATTATCGTCGAATACTATCAATACGGTAAATCACTTTCCGAATGCGGGAGGGTCCTCGGTCGCAATGCCGATTCGCTCAAAGTTTCACTCGTCCGCATCCGGGCATCGCTTCGACAGTGCATCGAAGCTAAACTTTCGCTGGGGAGGGCTAAATCATGAAGGAACTGGAATTTGAATCCAAGCTGCAGTCTTTCGTTGACGGTAATCTGGATGACGAGGACTGCCAAGAAGTCGTCGCCCGCTTGAAAGCGGACCCCGAGGCCTTCAAGAAGCATTGTGACTATGCCGCTCTGGACGCGGGACTTCACCATCTCATCGTTGAGGCCGCCATCCTCAACTCGGAACAAGAACCCATCGAGGAATTCACGCGCTCGGCAAGATCGAAGAAGACGCGCTTCGTCGCACTCCTCACTGCCTGCGCGGCGATGGTTGTCGCGGCCATCTACTTAAAAATCATCCTGGTCACCCCCCCGGTGGCCCGGTTCAAAGCCACTCCGGATGCTCAATACCGCATATCGCACAGCCCTTCAAAGAGAAAAGATACTCTAAAGGGTGATGAACTGGCGGTGGGCTCACGAGTCGAGTTACGTTCCGGAACCCTTGAGATGAATTTTGGTTCGGGGGTTCAAGGGGTCGTGCGGGGTCCGGCGGAGTTTGTTTTACGCAAGGAGTCCCTGGTAGACCTCAACTTTGGCACCGCTTGGTTCAAAGTTGACGAGAAAGCGATTGGATTCCAGGTCAATACTCCTGAGTTTCTACTGACCGACCTGGGCACTGAATTTGGGGTAATCTCGCAATCAGAATTCCCCGATCAAGTGCACGTCTTCTCTGGCATGGTGAGGGTGCGCAATCATCGTGGCAACAGTGAAACGATTGAGTTGATCGCCAGAGAAGCCCGTGAATCCAACAAATCGGGCAGGTGGGATGATGTCAATTTCAGCGCAAACCAATTTTTCACCACCTTCTCGATGACCGCAAAGGAATCCCGCTATCTGCATTGGTCCTTCGACGGCAACGAACCCTGGCAGGTGAACGGAACCTTGGCCGGGGCTGACCAGATCATCACCCGCCCCGTGCAAAGCGACGGAAGGGCAGCCGAAGGCCGTTTGGTTCCCGGTATGCACGGAAAGGGCTTGTCGTTCGATGGACTTGGCGACCATGTCACCACCAATTGGGAGGGAATCCTCGGCACCAAGCCGAGGACTCTTGCCTGTTGGATCAAACTTCATCCGGGTGACACTCCTGGATACGCAGTCCTGGCCGATTGGGGTGGTGGCGCAGATCCAACCGGAGGATGGCTGGCGCGAGTGCGACCTTTCTACAATGGCAAGGGCGCTTTTTTGCGGGTTGCCTGCGCCGGAAACTGGAGCATCGGAACAGCCGATGTCGCCGATGGTCAATGGCACCATATCGCGATCGTCGACAGCGGCAGGGTCAATTCTTCAGAGTTTCCCGACGTTCAACTCTATGTCGATGGAAATGAAGATCCGCACAGTTGGTCCGACAAAGGCGCGGGTTCATCAAGCAGATCACGAGGCACCACCAAGGGAAGCCTCTTTGTGCTTGGCCGGCCTTTCCCCGAGGTTAACCAACAACTACACGGCACAATCGACGAACTCTTCGTCTTCGAGCATGCTCTCGATCAGAACGCCGTCCGACGATTGATGATTACTAGTGCACCTTAGCGCACGTAAAAGACTCTCCAGAAAAAAAGAAAACCATGAAAATTAAGAACATCACAATAATAACATTGGGGGCTCTCATCGGGTCCGGCCAGGCAGTCACCTCGCTGATTGATTTTGCAGGAGCGACCCCCACGCCAGTCACGGCACAAGGAGGGAACTTCTGGACCGGCGTAGATACCATTAGCACAACCAACCTGCTCGTAACGACTGACGGTTCCGATTCGGGCTGGGATATCACGGTGGGCTTTACGGGGACCCAACAGGGCTTCGGAGGAAACGGCATTAACGGTGACGGAGCTGCCGCGCCCTTTGATCAATCGTTTGCCATCATTGACGGGATCTACTCATCCAGTCCCGCGCCAACGGGATTTGTCACGATTTCCTTGGGTAGTCTAACCCCCAACACAGGCTATGACTTTATCGTCTATACCGACAGGGCGACCAGCTGGTCTGCGGGCAACGGGGAAATCAACACAACAACAGGAATAGGTCCATCCGGCCTTGTGACGCCGAAAGATGCCTTGACGGCTTTTCAAATCACATCGGACGGTGCCGGAAATGCGGCATTTACCTTCGCCGAGGGACCGACCGGAAATTTCACAGGTGACGGAGTTGTTCTCAATGCGATGAGTATTTCCGAAGCCATCCCGGAACCATCTACCACGGTTCTCTGCTGGGTCGTTCTTACTGGATTCCTAGTACGACGCAAGCGGTAGTTGGCTTTCGATCAGCTCAGGCGATGAGTCCCTTATGGGGCTATCGCTTGATGATCACCCTCTCTTATCATGATCTCCACATCCAGCAGCAGACATCGACCCGGGACGGTTGGCATCCTGCTCGCCATCACCCTTTCAATGGCTCAGGCCGGGGTCATTTTCAGCGATTTTGGTACTGGAACCGGCAATGGCGATCTTAGCTATGAGGTTGGAAACATCGTCGTCGCAGCAGACGGCAGTGGAAACGGCTACGGCAACGGGAACCCCGGCAACCTCGCAATGTCCGATGTGGGCGGAGGGAGTGTCGGTTCAAATGCCATCAATGTCTTCTATGGTCGTTTTCTTTGGGCTCCGGGAAACCCAAATGACTACATCAACTACTCTGCTGTGAGTGGTGGCGGCCGGGTAAGCTTCCATAGCGACAACAATGCCGACCAAGGAGGGACCCGGGTGAGATTGTTTGATACGGGCGGGGCGGCGGTTCCCAACCTCGATTTATCTCCCTCGCCGACCGGGGTGACTCTGGTGGTGTTTCGGATCGAGATGTCCGGGGCCGATCGCGCGGGCAGCGAAACGGTGAAAATTTGGTATAATCCCACTTCGTTTGGCGATGTCGCGGCAGGATTGAACCCATCTGGATCGGGAGTCGTCGATCTCTTCGATTCCACTCATCGGGGGTTCTCCGTGGCGAATCCCCAGATCAGTGGCAATGCGGGGCAGACGCAGTATGACAATATCGTTTTTGGAGACGCCGCAGCCGATGTCCTCACTTCCCTTCTTCCTCCTCCGGTCGTGAACAGCTTCACCGCCAACGCAACCGAGGTAACCGCGGGCACGGAAGTCACTCTTTCCTGGGATGTCAGCGATGCTGACTCCGTCGAAATTTCACCTGAGGTCGGCGTCGTCGCAAATCAGGTCGGCTCACAAAGTGTTTTCGTTTCTCAAACCACGATCTATTCGCTCACGGCCAGCAGCGCCGGGGGGGAACCAAATGAGAGATTACAGATCACGGTCGACGGCTTGGCTTTTCCTCCGGTCATCACAGAGTTCATGGCCAGCAATCTCGATGGCCTACGCGATGGCCGAGGCTTCGCCTCCGACTGGATTGAAATTCACAATCCCAATCTCTATGGCCTTGACCTAAGCGGTTACTCCCTCACCGACGATCCTGGAGATCTCACGAAATGGGTCTTCCCCGCCGGTGCCGGGTTGGCTGGCGATGAGTATCTCGTGGTCTTTGCATCCGGTGATTCCCTGCCGGATCCCGCGGGCCACCTTCACACCAACTTCGCGCTCGATGCGGGCGGAGAATACCTCGCCCTCGTCGCGCCCGATGGGAGCACCATCATTCACGAATTCACTCCAACCTTCCCCACCCAGCAGGAAGACGTTTCCTACTCGCCCGGGGGATATCACCTCTCGCCGACTCCGGGCGCCGCAAATGATGACACGACCGTGGCTGGATTCGTCGCCGACACAAAATTCAATCCCGACCGGGGCCTCTACACAGATCCAATCGGAGTGACGATCACAACCGCGACTTCATCCGCGTCGATTTTCTACACGATCGACGGTTCGAAGCCATCACCGAGCAATGGAACGCTCTACGTCGAGCCGGTGCAAATCTCGGCAACGACGGTCCTTCGAGCCGCTGCTTTTTTTGAGAATTACCAACCGAGCGATTCGGACAGCCACAGCTACCTCTTTGTCGATCAAGTCGGCTCCCAGGGAAACAGCCCGGCTGGCTATCCAGCGAACTGGGGCGGCGGACCAGCGGATTACGAAATGGATCCCGAGGTCGTCGGAGTCCAAGCCCCAGGTCTCCTGGAAGACAGCTTGAAATCTCTCCCGACGATCTCGCTGGCGATGGACGTGGCCGATATGTTTGGGAGCGGGGGCATCTATGCCAATCCCTCTGGCGAGGGTTCCTCCTGGGAGCGGCCGGCGTCAGCAGAACTGATTTATCCAAATGTCACACAGACTGGTTTTGGAATCAATTGTGGTGTGCGCATCCAGGGCAAATCAAGTCGCACTGATGAAACACCAAAACATTCACTCAGTCTTCGTTTCCGAAAGGAATATGGTCCCGGAAAACTGAAATTCCCCATCTTCAAAGACGATCCGCTGGGTGGCGACGCCATTGAGCGCTTCGATTTCCTCCAACTTCGGGCAGTCTCAAATTTCTCCTTCCACCACTGGCACTACTACCAGGCGCGCAACGCCCATCCCAATCGCGACGGTTTCGGACGTGATCTCTATTTAAAAATGGGCCACCACAACACCCACGGGCGTTGGGTCCATCTGTATATCAACGGCCTTTACTGGGGCGTCTATAACCTGCACGAGCGCGGCGATGGCGATCACATGGCCAACTACTTCGGCGGGGAACCCGCGGACTACGACACGCTCAAGGAGAACCGGCCGCTGAACGGAAACACCTCGGCGTGGGCGACCTTGCGGGGAATCGTAGACTCGGACAGCATTGGCAGTGCGACGCAATACGCGCGGGTTTCGGACTACCTCGATATCGATGCCTTCATCGACTACGTCCTGCTGAACTTCTACCTGGGGAACCGTGACTGGGGATCCCAAAACTGGATGGTATCGCGCCGCCGTGCTGTCGGAGAACCCTTCCACATGCTCACATGGGATATGGAGTTCTCGATGAGTCCACTCAACGATTCCAGTGCGACGATGTCCCAGGCTCTGGACACCGACATCACCGGTTACGACTTCCCGCCCTCCCCCAACCACGTCCACCAGCGCCTCCGTCTCAACCCTTCCTACCGACAAAGATTCGCCGACCGGATCCAGCACCACTGTTTTGGAACAGGTGTCCTGAGCCCGACTGCTGCGTCCGAACTCTGGACCCTGCGAGCCGAGATTCTTGATCGCGCGTTACGGGCCGAGTCGGCACGCTGGGGAGATCATCGTCGCGATATCAACCCAAGCTCGCAAGGGCACCAGTCCTCGGATTTCGATCTCTACACGGTGGAAAACACCACCCGCCCCGTGAGCGATTATCTTGTGGAATCCTACTTCCCGGTGCGGCGTGACGTGATCGTCCAGCAACTGCGTAACGATAACCTCTACCCTTCCGTCGACGCTCCGGTTCTCACTCCAGGCAGCGGCCCGATCTCCACGGGGGTGGTGATCAGCAACCCAAATCCCACCGGCAGCATCATTTACACCACCGACGGAAGTGACCCAATCAACTCAACCACCGCACTCACATATAGCGCCCCGGTGAATCTCACCGCCTCAGGTCCGGTGCGGGTACGCATCTTGGACAGAGCTGAGTGGTCGGCCCTCGTCGAGGCGATCTACATCGTCGGCCCCCCCGCTGCCGATGGTAATTTGGTGGTCAGTGAAATCTACTACAACCCGCCGGGTCCTGGCGAGGAGACCGAGTTCATCGAGGTCATGAACGTGTCAGGGGGACCGATTGATCTCACCGGAGTCAGTTTCACCGCCGGTATTTCCTACACCTTCCCCGTAAACACCACCCTCGCGGCAGGCGAACGGATCAGCATCGCTTCCGGAACCTATACCGGGCAACTCGACAACGGAGGGGAGCAACTCACCCTGAGCGACGCAGAAGACGGCATCATTGAGAGCTTTAGTTACAACGACAAACATCCTTGGCCGGAAACGATCGATGGTGACGGCTTCAGCTTGGTGCGAGTGGCACCACTTGACCTTTTGGACCCTGCTCTGCCAGAGAGCTGGAGAGCCAGCGTAAATATGGGAGGGAGCCCCGGAGGCAGTGACGAGCGACCCGCCTTCAGCGGTGCCCCGAATGCCGACCTTGACGCGAATGGGATCCCCGATCTCATCGATCACGCCACCGCCGGGATCGATATTCAGTTCGTCGCTGGAGAACTTTTGGTATCACGAGCCCTCGGAGCTGACGATGTCATTCTACTGCATGAATGCTCCACAGACCTGTCAAACTGGGCGGGCCTGGACACCCACTTTCAGCGGCTCTCAGAAACGCAAATTGACGGAATCTTGACGGTCCGATATCGAGTCAGACCGACAAACCAGTCGGCAGCCCGCCTGTTTTTTCGCTCCCGGGCCATCTTTCGCTAACCTTAAAAAAACAAATCACAGCCTCTAAAATCATGAAGCCAATCCTTCATCTCACGATCTTCTCAATGCTGGCACCTTTGGCCAGCGCAGATGTCCTCTATACCGACACCGGCAATACCAACGGCGACGGCGACCTGAGCTACGACATGGATGGTATCACCGTAATTGAGGACAGCAGTGAAAACGGATACGGAAACGGGAATGTCAGTATTGACATGATCGACGTGGGCGGCGGGCAGGTTGGATCGAAGGCGGTCAACGTCTTCTACGGAAGATTCTTATGGGCTCCGGGAGACCCGAACGACTATATCAATTTCTCAACCGTTGTTGGAGCGGGTCGGATTAGCTTCCACAGTGACAACAATGCCGACCAAGGAGGAACGCGGGTCAGATTGTTCGACACCACGGGCGCTCCGGTTCCCAATCTTGATATCGACCCCCTGCCTACTGGGACCACCTTGGTCGTGTTTCGGGTCGAAATGTCCGGGATCGACCGGGCGGGCGACGAGACGGTCAAGATTTGGTATAATCCAACGTCCATCGCTGATGTGACTGCAGGCACAAATCCCTCAGGAACCGCTGCAGTCGACATGCTCGATAACACCAACCGTGGCTTCGGCGTCAATAATCCTCAAATCGGGGGCAATGCCGGCATCACCCAATACGATAACATCGTGTTCGGTGACACTGCCTTCGACGTTCTCCCCAGCAACGACACCACTCCGCTGAAGATCACCAAGATCGACCACGACACGGTCGCCGACTCCTTCCGGCTCAGCTGGAGTTCGCAGCCGGGGGAGACCTATGCGCTTTTTTACGGCATCGACCTGGAGACCTTCGATGCGGACATCTCCGACAGTATTGAATCGCAAGGCGAACTCACCGTATACCCGCCGCTGGAGGATCCCCCCTTTCCCAACCCGACACTCACACCCGGACCGCGCAGCCCCAAATTGTTCTTCCGTGTCCAGCGGAACTAGTTGCAAGGAAGTCCTGCCTCCGCGAGGACACACTTGATTCGACGACACGATGAAAACCAGATCATTCCTTTTCAACCTCCTGGGGGTCTTCCTGGCAACATTCACAGCTCCCTCCTCGGAGGCAAAACGCCCGCCCAACATCGTGCTCTTTCTTGTCGATGACATGGGGTGGCAGGACACCTCTGTCCCCTTTGCAAATGCGCCGACGGCATTCAACAAGCGCTACCGCACGCCGAACATGGAAAAGCTCGCCGCGCGTGGCATGAAGTTCACCCAGGCTTACTCCTGCTCGGTGTGCTCGCCAACACGGGTCTCGCTTTTGACCGGACTTAACGCCGCACGACATCGAGTCACGAACTGGACCCTGGAAAAGAACGCCTCCAACGACCGCCAGCACCCACGACTGGCGTTCCCGGGCTGGAACGTCAACGGCCTTAGCCCGGTCCCCGGGATCGAGCGCACGGTGCATGCGAAGACACTGCCGGACCTTCTTCGCAAGGCAGGCTATCGAACGATCCATGCTGGCAAGGCACACTTTGGGGCCGTCGGAACTCCGGGCGCAGATCCGAAGAATATCGGCTTCGATGTGAACATCGGGGGCCACGCCGCTGGGGGCCCCGGAAGCTATCTGGGGACCCAAAACTTTTCCGCAGCCTTCCGCAATGCCTCCAGGATATGGGATGTGCCCGGACTGGAGAAGTATCACGGCCAAGATATTTTTCTCACCGAGGCACTCACCATCGAAGCGAACCTCGCGGTCGATGCGGCGGTGGCAGACGACAAACCATTCTTCCTCTATATGGCCCACTACGCGGTCCACGTGCCCTTTACTCCCGACAAACGGTTCATCCATCACTACCTGAAGGCAGGACTCGATAGGACCGAAGCAATGTATGCGGCGATCATCGAAGGCATGGATAAGAGCCTCGGCGACATCACCGCGAACGTAAGACGTCACGGGCTCATCGATGATACGATATTCCTATTCATGAGTGACAACGGTGGCCTCAGTGCCCACGGCCGTGGAGGGAAAGCGAACACTCACAACAAGCCACTCTCCAGCGGCAAAGGCTCGGCGCACGAAGGTGGCATACGCGTCCCAATGATCGTCGCTTGGTCCGGAGTGACCAAGGTTGGCAGTATCTGTCATTCCCCCCTCATCATTGAGGACTTTTTCCCCACCATTCTTGAGATCGCTGGTGGGGGAGCTGTCGAGCAAATCGGCGGAAAAATCGACGGGAAGAGTTTCACTTCTCTTTTAAAAAGCGAGGCTGTCGCCGATCCAAAGCGCCCGCTCTTTTGGCATTATCCCAACAACTGGGGGCCGAGCGGCCCGGGCATCGGAGCAACGAGTGCCATCCGAAAAGACGATTGGAAACTCATCTACTACCACGACCCCGGGAGGGAAGTGCGCTACGAACTATTCAACCTGAGCGAAGATCTTGGCGAAGCCAACAACCTCGTGGATGAGCAGCCGATGATTCGAGCAAAGCTGGCCCGTGAACTGGCCGATCACCTTCGCTCGGTCGATGCCACCATGCCGGTGATCAAGGCCACCGGAGAAGCCGTGCCGATGCCTGAGTAGCCCCCTTGGTCATGCGGACAAGAATCCCCGCAATGGTCATTGAAGCAGTCTTCCTTGAATAGCCCCCTCCCCCATCCACGGACCGAGCTCGCGCTGTAGCGCCACATTAAGGGTTACATAAAATTCCTTGGGCAGCTCGATCGTGGCCCGTTTGCCAGCGCCGCTTTGCACATGGATTAATACAGGAGTGGACCCGGGATACTCGGCTAGGATGCCCTTAATCTTTTGCAAATCATCCGGGGTATTGCGACCGGTCCACAGCGTTAGCTCAACAAAACCATTCTTCTTCCCCAGCTTCGCTTTCAGCTCGCGGATCTGCGATTCACTCAACCGGCGCTGCTCGGTGCGGTCAGCAACCCCCTGGTATCCCCCTCCGCTCCGGTCCAAAGGCCGCTTCAAAGCCCTCCCGCCAAAAGCAAATTCCTAGCAGTTAAAAAATGAGACTTTTTTGGCTTCGGCTCCGTGGTATCTTCTGAAGTGGATCATTTAGACAACAAAACCAATCCCCTTTCACTAAATTCATGAAATCAACCTTTTCACTGCTGTTGTCCATAATGGCGATTGCCACCTCGTTCGCGCAGCAAATGGCCTTCTCCCTGGCTCCGCAGACGCCAGCCTCGAGCGACGATTTACGGCTCACTATTTCGCAGGAATTCGAGAGCACCTGCTATACTACCTCGGCCGGCTTCGAGAGGGTTGAGAATACGATCAATGTGGAGATCGTATCAAGAGCATCGGGGGAAATCTGTCTTCCGGTCTTTTTCCCCCAATCAGCGACCGTCAATCTGGGCAAACTGAAGACTGGGACCTATCAGGTCAACGTGACTTGGATCGGTGCGCCCAGCTGGGGAAGCAAGGCCGGGGTTTACTCATTTGAGGTAACCGCTTCCGCCCCGACCCTCGAGTTGTTCATGTTCGAGCCAATCGGGCTTCGCTTTGAGAGCGCGGTGGATGTAACCTACCAGGTGCAGTGGTCGCCCGACCTGGAATCTTGGTTCGACCTCGGCGGGGTCATCGCCGGGACCGGCGGTGAAATTATTGCTTACGACATCATGGAGCCTGGCCCGACGAGATTTTACCAGATCAAGCTGGTTACCCTGGATGATCCCATCTTGCGCGACTTCCTCAGCGCCCGCAACACCTGGCGCAGCGCTGGAATTGACGATTACACGATCGAGGTCAGGTGGGGGAGTTCGTGGTTCTTCTGGCGCGGGATCGTCACGGTCCGCGACAACGAGATCATCTCCGCGGTGCCGATCGAAACGAATTACCTGGAGCCCCCCGCCCAGCGAACGATTGATGACTGGTTCGACCATTTTGAATCGTTCCTCGACCCGAGAGCCGACCGAATCGATGTCACCTACGACCGGGACTTCGGCTTTATCATGTCCGCTTTCATTGACATTGATCTCCGGATCGCTGACGAAGAGCAGATTTGGACGATCCTCGATTTCCAGCCGCTGCCGTGAGTTTCCTCCCCTAGCGGGAGGTGCTGATTTCAGAGCAAAAAGGCAAAAAGGGAGGGGTAAATTGGAACCGCCCTATACGGAGCCATACGCAGGGTGGTGTGGTAAATCCGTAAGCGTCATAAAATTGGGCACCTACCGCGTGGCGGCGAGATCCGCTAAAAGACGGGTCATGTCCACGACATCACCCAACCCACCGCCCGTGCGCTGCTCGGAGGTCCGCTTCGCTGAAGTTGACTTCCCCGGCGTGAT
>CAWUTG010000031.1:0-54216 GCA_963925135.1 uncultured Verrucomicrobiales bacterium
GTCTTCGCCCATCCGGCGCCCATTACGGTGGCATGCATGTTTGTGCTGAGTGCGGCCCTGGAGCGAACGGGGGTGATTGAGATCCTGGGCCACTGGTTCGAGCGCCATGCCGCCAAGAGTCCCACGCGGATGCTCGTGGTCATGATTCTCATCGTGGCCGGCCTTTCCGGTTTCATGAACAACACTCCGGTGGTGGTGATTTTCATGCCCATTGTCCTTGGGATCTGCCGTCGCAAGGATTGGCGGGCGTCCAAGTTCCTCATTCCACTTTCCTATGCGGCCATCGTTGGGGGCACCATCACGATCATCGGAACCTCAACCAACCTCGTCGCCTCGGGCATCGCGGCGAACTATGATAAGGATTTGGCCTTTGGGATGTTCGACGTGACTCCGTTGGGCCTCGTTTTCGTGGCGATCACTTTTATTTACCTCCTGACGATTGGGCAAAAGTTGTTGCCTGACCGGGTCACGCTTGCGGCCTTGATCGACAGCACGGACTCCCGGGAATTCATCACCCGCGCCTATGTCTCGAAGGAGTCCCCCTTGATTGGCCAGCTTTTCACCGACTCTTGGCTTCGCAAGGTGAAGAAAGCCCGCGTCATCGACATCGTCAGAGATGGTCAGCGGATTCGCGAGGGCTTGGACAAGGTTAGTTTTGCCGAGGGAGATGAAATTATTCTCAAAGGGAAACTGGAGGGCGTGATGGGTCTTTCAGACATGAAGGATGCCGGGATTAGTCAGGGGAATCCGGATCAGCTGGGCCTGGAGGATATCCGAACTGAATCGGCCGTGATGATGGAGGGGATCTTGGGCCCTGATTCGAGTCTGGCGGGGCGGTCGCTCAAGGAACTCAATTTCCGCCAAAAATATGGCGTGATCATTGTGGCCGTTCATCGCCGGGGTCGGAATCTCAGGGAACGGTTCGAGGATGTGAAACTGGCCTTCGGGGACACTCTCCTCGTTCAAGGTCCGGCACGACGGATGCAGCAGCTTTTCGATCTGAAGGATTTTGTGAACTTAAGTGCTCCCAAGGAGATTCCCTTGCGGCCGCGCAAGGCACCTTTCGCGATTGCTGCCATTCTCGCCTTCATGTTGGTGGGGCTTCTTTCGGGCATCAATGTCATCCCTGATATCCCCATCGTGTTGGTTGCTCTCACGGCAGCTGTCTTTGTCCTGGCGGCCGGATGTTTGGATCCAGGCGAAGCTTATCAAGCGATCGAGTGGAAGGTTCTCTTCATGATTATCGGAATGCTGGGACTGGGGCAGGCCTTGCAATATTCCGGCGTCGCCGAGTTGATGGCCGCCAAAGTGGTCAGTTCGATTGGGGACATGGATCCCCGATTCCTGATCCCAATTTTCTACCTCCTCGCTGCCGTCCTCACTGAAATGGTGAGTAATAATGCGGTGGCTGCTTTGCTGACGCCTCTTGGGATTATCGTAAGTATCCAGCTCGGAGTGGACGCCCGTCCATTCATTGCTGCGGTGATGTTTGGCGCTTCTGCCAGCTTCGCAACGCCGATTGGTTATCAAACCAACACCTTTGTTTACGGTGCCGGGGGCTACAAGTTTGGAGACTTCTTTAAAGTGGGCGCGCCGCTTGCGATCATCCTGTGGATTGTAGCCAGCGTCTTGATTCCGGTCATCTGGCCGCTTTAAGAGTAGATGATTTCAGGTGAGTAGTGGGAATGTTGACATCGTCATTTGGTAGCGCATTTTTTCTTTATTGTGATTTACTTTTTAATTAGAACTTTTCATTTTTAAAAATGATCGGTGAAATATTCACAACTGATGTGTCTTTTAGTGTGTTGTGGGCAAGCTCAAGAGATTACTCCAAACGTAGTAGTGGAGAATTCGATTCTCCCCAACGGTTCAAGGCTGACTGATATGAAGTTCGAAGGCGTTCCCGGTGTCGGGTATGAGATTTACCGTTCGTATGATCTCAATAGTTGGTTCGCGGAGAGTAGCACATATGGGCAAGGCTTCCAGATTGAGGTGCCAATGATGATTCAATCAGCAGGCTCAACGCAACCAGTTGTTGTTTATGAACATCCTCGAACTGAAGTAAATATCTGGATTAAGCCGATAATCGGAGCTCCCGGTGATTACGAAATTTCGTGGGTGTCGCTCACGGGAGACAGTGTCCAACGTGTAGCTTTGTCTGGCTTGGTGAGTGGTGGGTGGGCCAACGCACCTTTGGGCCGACATCGGTTTGGAATCTATTAAGTTTCTTCCGTTATGGGACCCCCTGGCGCGATTGGGCATTTGACGGATGAAAATTTTCTACCCGATGATGACGACGTTTTTCTTGAGGCGTTTAAGGCTGAGTTACCAGCTTTGAACCTGCAAATGGATCAAGGGAATTTTGTGACCCATGCTCCACCTGTCCTTGTGCAAGGTGCACCGCAAGAGAAAGGATTCATGAAAGTCGTGGCTGATTGGAGTCTCGATTCCGACTCGGATGGAACTCCTGATTTTGTTGAATTTAGAAATCTCGCAAACGGATTTCCACTGGCTGAGATTTACTCTGCAGACTCTAATAATAACGGGGTGATCGATAGTCTCGAAACCGATTCGGACAATGATGGGATTGTTGACAAGCTTGACTTAGACATTGTTGACCCTGCCCTTGATTGGGAACGAACCCGTGCTCCCAAGTATGCTGCTTTTGCGTTCTCGATTCCAAATGTATCCAATTGGCCTGATGCTGACAAACCTCTGCAGATTAACGATCATGGTGAAGTTCTCTTTTTGAGGTCGGTGTGGCAAAGTGGTGAAACCTACTCCCTGGCATATGAAGGGATTGGAATAGAAAATTGCGTTGCTCGAGGCATGAATAATCTTGGCACCGTGATTGGATTTGGATTGCGAAATGGGCAGCCCATGCCAGGGAATCCCGTATTTTCCGTTGGCCCCCCTGGCGGAGGGATTATTGGGAATGCCCAAGTGGTTTGCCGTTGGGATGATCGCGACTCCCTGCCAGTCGCGATTGTTGATCAGTATGGTTACGGGGCCGTGGCATTTGGAGATGCAGGGGGCTGGGGTGAAGATATTTCACCGGATAGCCTCATCGATGACGCCGGACGATTCATCGCAGTGAGGGCGGGTGATCCTGCTGTGTTATGTTCGTGGACGTTCGATCCGTTGACTGGCAAGTATAGCTCCCAGGTGATTGGGGAAGATCGGGATCAGCTTAATTCCGTTCTCGCACCTTCTATTGCATGGGGACCGGGCTTTTTGAATGGAGGAATTCTTGAGGACGGCGGATCACTTGCCAATTTAGATTTCTCTCCATACAAGATCACTCGGAAGACAAATGGCAGATTAGCCGCTTTTTCGAAGACAGGAAGTTTAATGTATTCACAAGTGTCTGCTGGATCTTGGAAGCTCGCCAAGGTGAAAGGAATGGATCTTTCTGATGTTGGAATTTTTGTGACCGACTCGGTTCAATTTAATTTTAGAGGACGTTCAGGCAAGATTCCTGTAGTAGCTCCCAAAGTAGGTGAAGTAATTGCTACTGCTCCGGGGCTCTTTGACATTTCTCCGAGTGGATTCGCTCTAGGGCTCCGCCCGGAGAAGGTGAATAACGCATACCAGACTTATGCATTCCTTCCGATCTCAGTTGATGAGGTGACGCCTCATGAAGGCGTAGACTGGCATACGGCTCAAACGCCCTTTGGCCCTACGAAGGGTATTGTCGACGAACCTCTGGATGGTGAAGGGCGCTTTTGGATCATGGTTCCCAAAAATGGCCCAGCTCCGGGGAAAACAAAGGCTGTCATTAAAAGTTGGGCCAGCACCGAGAATCCCGTCAAGCTTGTCGCTCCGGGAATTGTGATTACACCGTCGGTCGTCACGAGTTCAAATGAAATCGTTGAATTTGAACGGACAAGCTCTGATGTGGGTGACGTGGACATTAATATCCAGGTTGGAGATGTCGGCGAGTGGGTTTCAGCGAATTCAACCCCATTGGGCATCAAGGTCATGGAGAAACGGGTTATCTCAATCACGGTCTGGTCCATTACTGCAAAGGGCCCCGCCACTCCACAGAATGCAACGGGACTCACGAAGGTTGATCCGTTGTTCACCAAGGAGGGTGTTGAAAGTTTCCTTAACAGAGTTTTTGGAAAGCAGACGAATGCTTATTTTGAAGTCACTTGGAACGATCGAAGTCCAGCAACTCAGGCACCGTTATACCCCTCCTGGGATCAAAAGCTGGATGGCGCAACTTCGTTTCTTGGGACTCCCGATGTCTTTGATATCACTTACGATCCAGATAAAGAAACCAACCCAGGGCCTGAGGCCAGCGCTGTCAAAGCGGCCCATTTTGACGCCAATGCAGCTATCAATATCTACCTTATCGCCACCACCGATCACAAGGGAATACAAGCGCATGGATTGGATGGTCAGAAGCGGACTAGTTTTGGAGTCGCCAATGGTTTTGCCTATCCCGACCTAAGAATCGCTTTCATCGACGCATCTCTCGGATCCGATTTATTCTCTTCGGCTGAGAAAGCGGAACGACTCCCGGATCGATTGCGCACAATCGCTCATGAGATTGGACACATTATGATTGGAGCAGGTCATCCCGGACAGGCCGGGAATTCAAGTCCTTCGCCGTTGCCTTTGACAAATCACATTGAGAGGTTGATGTCGGGTGGGGATCTCGCCCGGTTCTCGCTGCCCGGCGAGCAAGGGCTTCTGCTCGTGAAAGAAGAATGGGATCTTATCGAAGATTGGCTTAATACAAGAATTTCTTTAGAGGAGGGAGTGAGATGAAATTGGCCATTCAATTCATATTATTCGTGTTTTTGAACCTCTTTACGCCTGCCAGCGGGAAGACTGAGGAGGTGTTGCAAAAATGGGAGAGCTTGATTGAGCAATCAAGGGATCTCCCTATTGATGAAATGGTTGAGGCACTGAGGGGGCCGCTTGTTGGTTTGGGTGAAATTGGGGATGTTGCAGGAGTTAATCATCGGTCCCCTCGTGATCAGGAAGTTTATGAGAAAGTTCAAACTCTTCTGATTTCAAAACCAGGACACGCCGAATATATCGAGAAAAAGATTCGAGAAGTCATGGAGATTCACAAAAATTATCCCGTGAGGGCGCGTGCGGCACTTTGGTATGCTCATTCGCTCACCCATCTTCCAAGTGTTGAGACTGTGAAGGTTTCGATGAAGTTACTCGATGAGATCGAACCATTCACAGGAAAACTCGATGAGCAGATGTTTGAAAGCATTGGACGGTTGGGAGCCTATGCTCTGCGGGAAGTTCTTAATGATCCACCGGATTTCCGAACCTCCGACAAGGTGGGGTGGCTGGAATGGCGGGAGAGGATTGAAGCCGGAGAGGAGTTTTCGTTCAAGGAGCGTCCTGGCCGCTTTACTCTCGATGGCCCTGTAATTGTCAAGAAGCGTGATGATGGACGTTTGGCCAATGGTTCAAAAGGAGGTGAAGCGGCAAATCGTGCTGATGGTAATGAAATCAGTGGAACACCAGCGTCAGACGACGAATTCCAAGTTCCAAACTGGGTTTACGGGCTCGCTCTGTCTTTGGTGGCCTGGAGTCTTTTGCGATATTTACGCAGGAAGTCTGAGCGGATCAGCCAGCATCATTCGTGAAAACTCCAGTCGAGAAACTGTTTAGGCAAGGGCCAAGTTGGGATCGATGCCGATGGCGAGATCGTCGGGGCCCCGGTTCTCGGAGGCCAAAAGTCCGGCGAAGGCGATCATGCCGGCATTATCGGTCGTCAGGGCCGTTGGAGTGAGAAGGAACTCGATGCCTTCTGTCTGAGCGGCGGCCTGAAGAGCGTCTTGGAGGGCCTTGTTGCAGGCGACTCCGCCGGAGAGGGTGAGGGTGTCGTGTCCCGATTCGTGTGCCGCACGGATTGTTTTCTTCACAAGCGTGTCGATGACGGCTTGCTGGAAAGAGGCGCAAATGTCCGCGAGGTGGGCTTCACGATTCTCGAGCTTTTGCAGTTGGTAGAGGACGGCGGTTTTTAAGCCGGAAAAGGAAAAGTTGAGCGGGGCATCCTTTAGCGCGGCACGCGGAAAGCGGAAGGCTTTGGGGTTTCCCTCGCGGGCGTGTTTTTCGATCTCGGGTCCACCGGGATACGGGAGGTTGAGCATGCGCCCGACTTTGTCGAATGCCTCGCCGGCGGCATCATCGATGGTGCGGCCGAGGATGCGGTAGTCTCCAAATCCTTGCACGTCGATCAGGAGGGTGTGGCCTCCGGAAACGATGAGTCCGAGATGAGGGGGGATTTTTCCGGCCGTGAGGAAGGGCGAGAGGAGGTGGCCCTCCATGTGGTTGACTCCGTAAAATGGCTTTCCGGTCGCAGTCGCGAGGCCTTTGGCGTAAGCGAGTCCGACGAGGAGGGATGAAGCCAAACCAGGGCCGCGGGTTGCGGCGAAGGTGTCGATGTCATCAATCGTCACTCCCGCATCGACGAGCGCTTGTTCAACAAGAGGGCGAATGCGTTGGGCGTGATTACGACAAGCGACCTCGGGCACGACGCCCCCGAATTCGCGATGAATCTCGATTTGCGATGAGATGAGCGAGGTCAAGAGACTAACGCAGCCTTCGCCACGACGAATGATGGCGACCGCCGTTTCGTCGCAAGATGATTCGATGGCTAAAAGCAGCGACATGGAGGACTAAGTGGCAGGCGCAATCCGTTGTAAGCCAAGCGCCGCAAGAGCGAGGAGCGGGCAGATGATCAAGAAGATGGGGTGAATCGTAATCCCAATGGTGAAGACGAGAAGGAAGTCAACGAGGGGGATTCCAGCGAGCGTTCGCGATACAAACTGACCGACATTGTGGTTGGATCTGAGCTGGCGAATAATGAAGGAGAGCACCAACAGGAAGATAGCGAGAGGGATCAATGCAAATCCATCTTTGGAGGCCAACAAAGGACCGGAAATGAAGACAATGGGGGAGCAAAGGCAGAGAATCGGGAAAGTCTTGCGAGCATCCGAAATGGGAGTCTTTGAAGTCTCAGCACGTGCGGTGAGGGAGATTCCCAAAATGTAACCACCGAGCCCAAGCGCCAGCACGATGAAGACGGGGATTTGGTGTTGGAAAAGTCGCCAGGGAAGGATGCTCAGAGCGGCCAAGGGATAGATGAGAGCCCGTGCGCCGGCCATGAAGAAAAAGCTGATAGGGTGGACTTTATGCCACTTGGTGTAGGCAAGGACACAAATCACGATGCCAATCGCGCAATAACCAGATGCTGGAGTGACTGCAAAACTCAGGCCAACTCCGAGGAGCATCAAGACGACTGCAAAGTTCAAGATTGTGCCACGCTTCCAGCGACCGGAAGGGATGGGGCGATCGGGTCGTGTCTTCTGATCAAAATCGAGATCGAACCAATCGTTAAAAAAACATCCGCCGAGATAGAGCCCGGAGAGTGCAATGCCGATAAAAATCATGCTCAAGGGATCGACATCCGTTTGGTAAGCCGCCCAACCTACGAGCACGCCCAAGAGCCCGTTCGACCAAACAGTAGGGAGGTTGGCAAAGCGACTCATCGCGAGGAGGTCGATGACTTTTTGGCGGGTCATGTGCTTGTCTAGGCGGCGAGGAAGGGAGCCACAAAGGCTTCTTCGAAGGTGTAGATCTCGGAGAAGTCATCGAGGGAATCGGAATCCTGCTTCCCAAAAACGCCATGCTCGATGAACAGGAACACGATCTCGCCCACATTTCGGCAGCTCTTGATTCCCCAATCCTCGAGCAAGGTCCATGTCATAGGGCCATATTCCTGAACGGCGTAATCGCGGAAACCAGTGAGCAGCTCACGACCGGTGACGTGACGTTTTTCGCCTTGGCTCTCCTTAGCGAGACGCTCAACGGTGAAGTCGAGAGCTTCGCGGACGAGGAAATAGGCTCCAGGTTGGAACCTGGGATCACTCTTGATAATGGTGGCGACGGCGCTTTCGAGCTGAATGGGCTGCATGTAATGGCTGGGCTGGGACTTGAAAAAGCCCGCTGACCTTGCGATCAGCGGGCTGAAAATTACATCGGCAATTCGATGAAGCCTTCCAGCTTCCGAATACGGGTCGGGTGACGCATCTTGCGGAGTGCTTTCGCTTCGATTTGACGAATCCGCTCACGGGTCACCTGGAACTGGCGGCCCACTTCTTCAAGCGTGCGGGAGTATCCGTCCTTGAGGCCGAAGCGCTGTTCAAGAACCTCGCGTTCGCGCTCGGTCAAGGTATCGAGGACTTCGATGATCTTGTCTTTCAACATCGCGAAGCCCGCTTCCTCCATGGGGTTTTCGGCGGACTTGTCTTCGATGAAGTCACCGAAGGAGGTGTCGTCGGAATCACCAACCGGAGCCTGAAGCGAAATCGGCTGCTGGGCCATCTTGAGGACGGCGCGGACACGCTCGACAGGAAGGTGAATTTCCTCGGCGATCTCGTCGGGGGTCGGTTCACGGCCATATTCCTGCACCAACTGCTTCTGCACGCGCATGAGCTTGTTGATGGTCTCGATCATGTGGACCGGGATGCGAATGGTGCGGGCCTGGTCGGCAATCGAGCGGGTGATGGCCTGACGAATCCACCAGGTGGCGTAGGTTGAGAACTTGTAACCGCGACGGTATTCGAATTTCTCGACGGCCTTCATGAGGCCCATGTTGCCTTCCTGAATGAGGTCGAGGAATGAAAGTCCACGGTTGGTGTATTTCTTGGCGATGGAAATGACGAGGCGAAGGTTGGCTTCAACCATTTCGGTCTTGGCCTTCAAGGCCTTGGCCATCCAGATGCTGAGGTGCTTGTTCGTCTCCTCGAACTCCTCAACACTATGCCAGGCTTCGAGAGTGAGTTCCTTGATGGCGGTCTCGGCCTCATCGCCCTTTTTGCGGGAGTATTTCGAGATTTTTTCCAGATGAACACCCACGACATCGCAGAAGTCCTCGATCACCTTTTGCTTGAAGTAGAAGCGGGTGTAGAGGCGGGCGATGGACTGAAGGTTCTTGGAGAGGGTGTCTTCAAGCTTCTTCTTACCGCGGGGTGCTTTGGAGGAAAGCTTCTTTACGATGGCCGTTGTTTCCTCGTGGAGGATGCGGACCTGTTCGCAATGCTTGGGGAGAGCCTTCATGTAGCGCTCACGGCTTTCGATCTTCTTGTCGAGGATGACGCGGTCGAAACGCTCTTTGCCGCGCATCAACTTGTCTGCCAGGGCGAGGTAGCCATTGGCGGTGAAGCCGAAGAGGTGGAGATACTTCTGAACCTCGATCTCGGCATCTTCGATGCGCTTTGAAATCTCTACTTCCTGCTCACGGGTGAGGAGGGGGACCTGGCCCATCTGCTTGAGATACATGCGAACGGGGTCGTCAAGGATGTCGAGCTTCTGATCCTTGGTTTCCTCTTCACCATCGAGATCGTTCTTTTTCTTGTCCTTGAAGCGGTCAACCTCGGAGGCGTCGATGATATCGAACTCCATCTGGCGGAGTCGGTCGAGAATCGCGGTGATGTCCTGCTCTTCGACGAGATTGTTCGGGAGGATCTCGTGGATGTCATCGTAAGTGAGATACTCCTGCTCTTTGGCGAGCTTGATCAGCTCACGAATCTTTTCCTGAATCTCAGGAGTGTCGATCCGGTTCTTGGGAACCTTGGCTGTCTTGGAGGCTTCCTCTTTGGCTTTCGAGGGCTCCTTTTTTACGGCGGCTTTCTTTGCAACTGCCTTCTTGGAGGGCACGCTCTTTGCGGCAGCTTCCTTAGCAGGAGCGTTTTTCGCGGTCGCTTTTTTGGCAGGTGCTTTTTTTACAGCTTTGGTAGCGCTCTTTTTCGTAGGAGCAGCCTTCGCGGCCGGAGCTTTTGTAGCCGCTTTATTAGCAGGAGTTTTCTTTTTTGCCATGGTAGAGAAATTGGGAGCGGTAAAAGGTGTGGGACACACCTCGCCTATAATGGGTCCCGCAGGGAATCTGCGGAAGCAGGTTTGTTTGTGACGAAAGCGATTTGGTCAAGATTTTTTTAGGTGTGTGGGTGTCGGAAACGGCACCTCAATCACCTTTTTCGAGGTCTTCCCTCGAAAACTGATATTTTTGGGCACAACGGGGACATTGGATGTTGAGGATCTTTTGGTCTCCGAAAAGTTCTTCCGGCTTGTCTTTCCATGCCTTCAGGGTCGGCGCGATACGCTCAATCGAACACCCACATTTGAATCTAAATTTTCGGGTTTCTAAAAGCTTTGTTTTTTCAACCCTGCTGATTTTGGCGACGTCCTCGGTGGTCAATTGCTTGAGCCATTCCTCGTCAAAATCGGGCTGGGCGGCGATGAGAGCGTAGCTGTCATCAGGGAGTCGGAATGCCCGTCCCGGTCGTTGCTCGGATTGCTCGTAGAAGCGCTGGACCCATTCGAGGGGGTCAGAGGTCTCGACGTCAACGGTCGAGAGGCGCGGACTTCCTCCGGGGACAGTGGTTTGGGAGTATAGGAAGTTCCGATCCGGCTCTCTCACATCTTCGGTGAAGACCCGGCCGATGATGTATTCGTTGGTAGAGGATCCCGTCGCGAAGAAATTGACGCGCGGGGCGCGCAGATTTGCGGTCCAGGCGATCGTTTCCGCCCAGGGGCGGGCGGTGAGATGGAGGGTCAAGACAGCCAGAAGGTCCTTGAGCGGGACATCCAAACTTTCAGGGTGGCGCTCTCCGAGATCCATTAAATGAAGGTAGTAGTCCGTGAAGATGGGCGTGAAGTCGCCCCTGAGTAGGAGACAGTTGCGCTCTCGAACGAATATGGATTCGATTTTGGTGAATTCATCGACTGGTTCTGGCATCGTGTTAAAGAAGTTGGGAGGCTTGCTCGTCGCGATCTGCTTGGAGCCTTTCCTGAGCGACGGATAAGTAAACTTGATCTATCTCAAATCCAGTAAAATTTGCGACCTTCATTCGTTGTGCCGCGATTGCCGAGGTGCCAATTCCTAGAAATGGGTCCAGCAGGTGCCTTGTTTTGTCGATCCCATGGAGTCGGATGCACTGCTGGACAAGTCCGATCGGGAAGGTTGCGGGGTGGGGGCGATCATCGTCCCGGGACTTGATGGTGTCGTAGGGAATAAACCAGTTATTGCCCCGGCAGCGCTTGTCCAGTCCATCGGTGTGGCCCCAGCGGGCAATGTTGGATTTGTCAGCATACTCGACCCCTGCGGCGCGGCGTTCGAGGGGGACGATGCCCGACTTGGTGAGATGGAAAACGTATTCGTGGCAGTCGTTGACAAAACGCTTTGAGTTAATGGGCTTGAAATGTCCCGCCGAGATCGTTTCACCCTTTCTGGTTTCGAGGGAGATTGATTTGATCCAATGAAAGGTGTTTTGGAGCGTGAATTCCGGTCCTTCTTCGGTGAAAGCGAGGATCAGTTGATGGGGAAGCAGGGGGTTGGACGGGGCTGCTCCGATATTCAGGAAAAAGGAGGCGTCCTCAGACATCACCCGTTTGACTTCGATGGCCCACTCCTGACACCATCGGATGAAGTCGCGACGATCTGAGGTGTCATCGTATTTACCATAAGCAATTCCGAGATTATATGGTGGCGACGTCGTAACGAGGTCAACGGAAGAGTCCGCAAGTCCTCGCATTCCTTGCAGGCAATCACCGTGGTGGAGTTCAAACACGTTGAATGCTAGAGTCAGAAGGTGACTTTTTTCAAACAATTGTTTGAAAATCTCAAAAGCGGGATTAAACGACCGTTTGAAAGGCATGAGGGCGGACCCAGAATCAAAAATCGGAACAGGAACGAGGGAGGCCTTGATTGAGGCGGCTCTGGTTCTGTTTGCCGGCAAGGGGTTTGAGGTGGTTTCAGTTCGCGACATTACGGGGGCTGCCGGGGCGAATGTGGCTTCGGTGAAGTATCACTTCGGATCCCGGGAAAATTTGATCGATGTGGTGGTGGCTCGATTAGTGACGCCGGTGAACGTGGAAAGGATTCGTCGGATTGATCAACTCGCGGAAAGGGAGGGCATTGCGACGGTTCGTGATTTATTGGAGGCGCTTTTCGAGCCCTTACTGTCACAAATAAAAGAGAGTCCGGTGAGCGAAAAGCTTTTCTGTAAACTGATGGGGCGGATCGTGGGGGAGCGCCCTTACGAATTTCCCGAGGTCATTATGGGTCAGTTGCGACAGATCGCGGAACGGTTTATTCCCGGGTTTATGAAAGCAGTTCCGGGGTTGACGAGAGAGTCGGCGCTCTGGAAGATCCATTTTTCTTTTGGCGTCCTTTCCAGCACCCTCATGCATGGTGAACTCCTGAAACAAATCTCTGGGGGATCCGTCGGAGACGAGAATCTTGAGACCACTTTTATCCGTATCATCGACTATTGCGAAGCGGGCTTTTTAAAATGAAATCATTTCTTCCCCTTTTATTTCTCGCACTTGCCGGGTGTTCCGTCACGCCACCAGGGTCGCGAATTGATGCCGTGAAAAATGACGCGCCCGGACGCTGGGCTGCGTCACCGGAAGCCCAGGCTGGAATCGATACCAACTGGGTAGGGCGTATTGGAGGGAGCCGTGTTTCCGCCATGGTGAGTGAGGCTCTCTCTGCAAATCCGGATATGCGGATCGCTGCGGAACGAGTGAATCGGGCCGTCGCTTCGGCCGCGACCGCCGGGGCCGAAATCAGGCCCCAGGTTTCAGCCGGACTCGATACCTCGAAGTCGAAGCAAATCTTTGTGGGCTTTCCTTTCGGTGACGGGGGAGTCCCTTCGTCGATTTCTGAAAACTTCGGCGCCAATCTCTCGGTGGCCTGGGAGCCCGATGTCTGGGGCTATCGACGTGCCGGGCAAGCTGCTTTGATCGCGGATGCCCAAGCCGAGGGGAACGTCTATCGGGCCAGCAGGGCATCGCTCGCGGCTCAAGTCGTGAGAGCCTGGCTGGCCTTGGCCGAAGCGAATGAACAGATCGCGCTCGCTCGGAAATCAGAGGGGCTCTTGAATTCGACTCTTGAGATCGTCCGGGATCGTTTCGAAAATGCCCTGACAGATGAAGGTGGATCCGCTTCCCAAGTGCGTCTTACCGAAAGTGAATTGGCAACCAATCAGGCTCTCATTGCCCAGTATCAAGGGAGTCGCGAGCAGGCGATTCGGCAGCTCGAGGTCTTGATGGGACGATATCCCCAGGGTGCGATTCAAATTGCGGACCAGCTTCCGGGAATCCCTGCCATGCCCCCGGCGGGATTGCCTTCGGAGTTGCTCTTGCGACGTCCGGATATTTTGGAGGCCGAGAGGCGTTTTGCCCTAACGGGCAGCTTGTTGAAGCAAGGGCGGCTTGCCTTTTATCCCAGGTTTGCCCTCACGGCCCGGGGGGGCACCACGACTGATGCGTTGCGCAAAATTTTCAATTCGGATTTCGGGGTTTGGTCATTGGCAGGTTCCCTCACGCAACCGATCTGGGCCGGGGGGGCTTTGCGTTCGGAGGCGAAGCGGCTCGAATCCGAGGAGCGTTCGTCGCTCGCAAGACTCCAAAAGACGGTCCTGAATGCTTTTGGCGAAGTTGAGAACGCTATGCTTGCCGACCGTTTCCTGGCGGCCCGTGAGTCAGCGATCAACAAAGCTTTGAAAGCTGCCACCGAAGCGACCGAGGCCGCCAACGACGAATATTCCGGAGGCACCGGGGACGCCCTCACTTTGATCACGACGCAGGCCAATCAGATCAAGCTGGCTTCCCAGGTGGTCACACTCCGGCGCTTGCGTCTCGACAATCGAATCACTCTTCACCTCGCTCTGGGTGGTGACTACAAACCTTCAAAATAGCATTTCCGATGAAAGTCCCCATATTCTCTCTAATTACGATTGCCGCTCTGGTCGGCCTCACTTTTGTGGGAGTGAAGATCCTAAAAAACACCGCTCCCGAGGCGGAGAAAAAGGAACGTGTGACTTCAATTCCTGTCGTCGAAGTTTTGGCGGTCGAGCGCAGCGCTCACCAATTCCCACTGGAGAGCGAGGGCGTAGTTACCACGAGGCGGGAGACCATTTTGTCGGCGGAAATGGGGGGGCAGATCGTTAAGGTGCATCCTAGGTTCGAGGTCGGCGCGACGTTCAAGGTGGGCGATGTCATTGCGGAGATTGATCCGGTCAATTACATCGCCGCCGTTGCGCAGGCTAAATCGACGGTGGCGGATGCCAACCTGGCGTTAAAGCAGGAGAAGGCACGTGGTGAACAGGCTGCGAGAGACTGGGCAAAAATCGGCCAGGGCAAGGTTGCGAGCGAAATGGTCTTGAGGACTCCTTATCTTCAGAGTGCCGAAGCAAAGCTCGCTGCGGCTGAGGCGATGCTGAAAAAGGCTCTGGAAGATTTGGATCGAACTATGATCAAGGCTCCTTTTGATTGTCGTGTCCGTGACGTGAGTCTCAATTTGGGAGCTACGGTGGCACCGGGAACCCGTCTTGGAATGATCTACGATCCAAATCAAGTCATGGTGCGCTTGTCCTTTACCATGGATGATTTTGCGCAGATTCCCGAGGAATCCGAAATCGAGCTCACTGCGGACATTAGTGGCGAGCTCCATCAATGGGATGCCTCGGTGATGTGGGATGGTGGTGAAATTGACCGGGCGACACTCTCCGCATATCTCCTAGCTGAAGTGAAGGTGAATCCTGATGCCAGCGCACGCTTCCGTCTTCCACCACCCGGACTTTTTGTAAAAGCGAAACTCACGGGTGCCGTTCTCCCCGGAGTAATCGCGGTGCCTCGAAAGGCCGTTCGCGGGCGTGACTCGATTGCTATTTTGAATTCAAAAAATGAGTTGGAATTCCGCACCCTGACAATCGTCCGGAGTAATTCCCGATTCTTATATGTCACCTCGGGAATCGAAGCGGGCGAGAAGATTATTCTCACCAAGCTTGAGATGCCTCTTGAGGGAATGAAACTCACTGAGGCCGGACAAAATAAGGTGGCTGAAGTCCCAACGCCGTAGCACCATGGAGAAGATTATTAAATGGTTTAGCGGCAATCATGTCGCAGGTAACTTCCTGATGCTGGCAGTTTTGTTAGCGGGTTTCTCCACCTGGTTCCAGTTGCGCAAGGAGGTTTTCCCCGAGACTTCCTTCGATGCTGTCGTCATTAGCGTTCCTTACCCGAACGCAACGCCCGAAGAAGTCACGAACGGTGTGGTGATTCCCATCGAAGAGGCGATTGCTGACGTCGATGGAATTAAGAGAGTGCGCTCGACCGCGAGTCGAAACATTGCCGCGATCGTCGTCGAGGTGGAGACCGGTTACAATACTCGGGACGTCATGGGCGACGTCCAGACCAAGGTCGACGCCGTGGACAACTTTGCTGAAAATGCCGAAGAGCCCATCTTTGAGGAGCTGATCGTCAACCGACAAATCCTGAGTCTTGCGATCACCGCTGATACCGACGAAGCGAGTCTTCGGGCCTATGCTGAAAAAGTTCGTGATGGCTTGCTGAACTACACTCCGCCCGAACCCAAAGACGGGAAGGAAAAGCTTGCGGCATTCGTTAAGAATCCCACGGCAGAAATTCAGCGATTCTTCAAGGGGCCCGCTACCATTAAAAAAGTCGAACTGGCTTCGGTTCGTCCCTTTGAAATCTCCCTCGAGGTTCCCGAGGACGTTCTCAGGCAATACAAATTGACCCTGCAGCAAGTCGCGGCAGCGGTGCGAAGCGCTTCCTTGGACCTCCCGAGCGGATCGGTGAAAACGGGCTCAGGGGAAATTGTCGTAAGGGCTGTAGGCCGTAAATATCGTGGTGCCGAGTTTCGCGAGATTGTCGTCAAGACCCTGCCTGATGGCTCGGATTTGAAACTTCATCAAATCGCTCATATTATCGATGGATTTGAAGATACTGAACTTGATTCAAACTTTAATGGAGAGACGGCAGTTGTCCTTCATGTTTTCCGGGTCGCGGAGCAGGATACCCTCACTGTCGCGAGGGTTGCCAAGCAATACATCGCGAGTCTTGAGCAACCTGAAGGGGTCGCAATTTCTGTTTGGAATGATCAAAGCACGATCCTTGATGCCCGACTGGATCTTTTGATGTCAAACATCGGGATGGGGCTGCTTTTGGTGCTCATTGTCTTGGCGCTTTTCCTTCGTCCCAGCCTCGCCTTTCTCGTGGCCCTCGGGATCCCGGTATCCTTTGCCGGAGGCATCTGGTTGATGCCGGAGATGGGGATTTCGATCAATATGATCTCGGCCTTTGCGTTCATTCTCGTCCTCGGAATCGTGGTGGATGACGCCATTGTGGTGGGGGAGAATGTCTATACCCGTATTCAGGGGGGGGAGCATCCCAGGGAGGCTAGTTGGAAGGGAACCCACGAGGTGGGCGTCGTGGTGATCTTTGGTGTTCTCACCACGATGGCCGCGTTCACTCCGATGCTGGGTTTGAGCGGCGTGAGTGGTAAGATTTGGCCGAACATCCCACTCGTGGTGATTCCGGTTTTGTTCTTCTCACTCCTGCAATCGAAGTTCGTTTTACCAGCCCACCTCGCGCTCTTGAAGCCGACTAGCGGTGAGCCGAAAACCAATCCACTCTATCGACTGCAGGGCTCGATTGCAGGTGGGTTGGAGCGATTTGTGAAGGCAATCTACACGCCCTTCCTTGCGTGGTGTCTTCACTTCCGCTACATCGTATGGGTGGCCTTTGTCGCCCTCGTCGTCCTGGCGATTGCCATGGTCGTAACAGGTCGAATTCCTTTTCAGTTCTTTCCCAAGGTCGAAGGGGAGATTCTTTCAGCCAAGCTTGAGATGCCATTGGGCGCCCCATTTTCAGACACCCAGAATGCGGTGAAACGGCTGGAAGAGGCTGCCCTCAAGTTGGGGGTTGAGATGAAAGATCGGGACGGAAATCCAATCGTCGTGAACACCCTGGCGACTTCCGGGATGCAGCCGTTTTTATCCGGGCTTGCTCCCGGAGGGGCATCGGCCGGAACTCATCTGGGCGAAGTGACACTCGAGTTGGTGCCTGCGAAAAATCGCGATATCTCGAGTGAACAATTGAAAGCCGGGTGGCAAAAGTTAGCCGGTGATATTCCGGGAGTCGTCTCGCTGACCTTCAGGGCGGAAACCGCTGCCGGGGGAAACGCCATCGACATTAATCTTACTGGACCGAATAGCGAACAACTTCTTGAGGCTGCGGAGTGGGCGACCGATCGCTTGAAGAATGACTACAAGGGAGTCGTCGATGTTTTCAATTCCGACCGCAAGGGACGGGAGGAGGTCATCGTGAGAGACCTTACTCCGCGGGGTAAGGCTCTCGGTTTCGACCTTGCTATGGTGATGGCACAGGTGCGCGATTCCTTCTACGGAAACGAAGTTCAGCGTCTCCAGCGGGGGCGCGACGAAGTCAAGGTGATGGTCCGGTATCCAGAAGACGAGCGCAGATCTCTCGCCAATTTCGAGAACATGAAACTGCGCACTCCGGCGGGCGCTGAAGTTCCGCTCTTAGAAGTGGTCGAACCGGAATACGGCAGGGGGCCGGCGACCGTGACACGAGTTGATCGTTTTCGCACCATCGGTTTACAGGCGGACGTTGATGTCGCCAGTGGATACAACTCCAATGAGATTGTTTCGAAATATACCGGGGAGGTGCTGGATCAATTGGGCGCGAAGTTCCCCGGTGTAACTTATAGCTTCGAGGGCGAACAGAGTGATCAGCGCGATAGTCTCCGTGAAATGAAGATCGGGTTCTTCGGTGCGCTGCTGCTGATGTACGTTCTCATGGCGATCCCACTGAAAAGTTACGTGCAGCCCTTGATCGTCATGAGTGTCATTCCTTTTGGAATGGTGGGCGCGATCGCCGGACACATGATGATGGGGATGAATCTGAGCATTATGTCCATGTGTGGGCTGGTCGCTCTGGCCGGGGTGGTCGTGAACGACAGTCTCGTTTTGGTAGATTATGTGAACCGTCACCGGGGTGAAGATCACACTGTTTTTGAGGCTGCCCTGAAAGCGGGGGCGCGAAGATTTCGACCGATCTTGCTGACATCATTAACGACCTTCGCGGGTCTCATTCCAATGCTTTTGGAAGATGATATGCAGGCAAAGTTTCTCATTCCGATGGCTGTTTCCCTGGGCTTTGGAATCCTCTTTGCGACAGCCATCACCCTGATTCTCGTCCCTTCACTCTACGTCATTCTTGATGATGTCGGGAACGGACTTGAGAAGATTAAGCATTTGCTCTTTGGCAATTCACGAAACTAGGCGACCTTTTCTCCAATGTATTTAGAGTCCATCGCGAGCGCTTTCCCGGAGTTTGCGTATACCCAGGCAGAGTGTTTTGATTTTTCGAAAGATACGGCAGCGTTCCAAAACCTCAGTCCCCGGGGGATGGGGATCGTCGGGCGCGTTCTGTCCGGAGACTCGGGGATTGCCAAACGGCACTTTTGCACCAGTGAACCGGCGGTGATGTTCGATGCCGGCGCGCAGGAATTGAATGAGTATTTCGAAAGGGAGGCGCCGGCTCTTTCGGTGGTTGCGCTTTCCAAGGCCCTGGATCAAGCTGGGGTGAAGGCATCCGAATTAGATGCTCTGATTATTTGCACCTGTACGGGTTACCTTTGCCCGGGAGTGACCAGTCATGTCGCGGAGCAACTTGGATTGCGGGGGGATGTTTTCTTACAGGATATTGTCGGATTGGGTTGCGGAGCGGCGATTCCCACCATGCGGGCTGCCGAGGGATTCCTTGCCGCTAACCCCGGCAAGCGGGTTGCCACGGTGGCGGTTGAGATTTGTTCGGCCGCGCTTTTTGTCAATGAAGACCCGGGCGTGCTCATCAGCCTCTGTCTCTTTGGAGATGGGGCATCGGCTGCGCTTTGGACAGACGAGGCAGGAGAGGGGCGCTGGAAGGTGGGGGAATTTCAAACCCTCCACATTCCAGAGGAGAGGGAGAAAATCCGCTTCGTCAATGGCGGTGGGAAACTTCAGAACAAGCTTCACCGTTCTGTTCCAAGCCTGGCCGCGGATGCCGTGGAATCGCTCTGGAAAATGCGGACTGCCGAGCCCTCCCGGGTTTTGGCTCATACCGGAGGTCGGGACGTGATTGAAGCCCTTGAGGAGCGAATGGGTTGGTCGCTGGATGAGACTCGCAAAGTGCTTCTTGACTATGGAAATTGCTCCAGTCCCTGTGTTCTTTTTGCGCTGGAAGAGCGGATAAAGGAAAATTCCGGCGATTCACGCTACTGGCTCACCAGTTTCGGGGCCGGCTTTGCGGCACATTCTTGTGAGATGTGGCGTTGACAGAGCCCCCTGCGTCGAAGACCGTCCCCGCGACATGACGAATAAATCCCGCCGGGCGCTGTCCGGTATTATGAGTGGTGTTCTTGGCATGACCGCGATTAACGCGAGTGCGCAGGAACCCGAAAAGCCAGCGGCCGCCGAAAAACCTGCCGCTCCTGCCGAGGACCTTTTTAAGGCTCCTGAGAACGTTGCCGCTGCTCCTGCGGAGGCCGAAAAGACAGCCTCCGGGCTTGCGTCTATCGTGCTGACCAAAGGAACCGGCACCGAGAAGCCCGCCGCAGTGGACACCGTAAAGGTTCACTACTCCGGTTGGCAGTCTTCCGATGGAACACTTTTTGATAGCTCGGTGCAGCGTGGACAGCCTGCCGAGTTTGGCCTCAACCAGGTCATCAAGGGCTGGACCGAAGGTCTTCAGCTCATGGTTGTTGGTGAGAAGCGCCGCTTCTGGATCCCTGCCGATCTTGCCTATGGCGACACTCCCAGTCGTCCTGGTGGTCCCTCCGGAATGCTTGTCTTCGACGTCGAACTTCTCGACATCACCAAAGCACCCGCTGCTCCCAAGGATCTCGTAGCTCCTGCCGATGCGGTGAAAGCCGAGTCAGGCCTTGCGACCAAGGTTCTTAAGGCCGGCGAAGGGGAAGCTACTCCTGCTGCCGATGATGTTATCACTTTCCAATTCAGTGGTTGGAAGGCTGATGGAGAATTCCTCGCCAGCTCGGAAGGTCAGCCAAATCCTCCCCAGGATCAGCTCAGCAACATTCAGATCAAAGGCTGGCTCGAGACTCTCAAATTGATGAAGAAGGGCGAGAAGCGCCGTGCTTGGATTCCTGCAGCCCTGGCCTTCGGAGAAGAGCCACCTCCAGGTGCTCCTGAAGGTGATTTGATCTTTGATTTCGAACTCATTGATTTCATGCCTGCGCCCAAGGCTCCCGAACCTCCAAAGCCACCGAAGGATCCCAACGCTCCCGAGGACGTCGCCGCAGCCCCTGCTGATGCCAAGAAGACTGAAAGCGGAATCGCTTACACCGTTCTCAAAGCCGCAGAGGCCGGAGAATCTCCCAAGCCTGGCGACATGGTGAAAGTCCAGTTCAGCGGATGGGACTCCACCGGTGTGTCCATCGGTTCCAGTAAGGGCCAACCAAAACCTTTTGCCTTTCCACTCGAGGAAGCTCCCATTTTGGGCTGGGTCGAAGTGATTAAGCAGATGAAGGCCGGTGAAAGCCGTCGTCTTTGGATTCCTGAGAATCTTACCTTCGAAGGCGGACCCCGTCCCGGTGCTCCCGAGGGTGCCTTGACCTTCGACATCGAACTGGTTTCGTTCAACACTCCTCCAGCCGCTCCCGAGGCTCCTGAGGATGTTGCCGCAGCACCTGCTGACGCCAAGAAGACCGAGTCCGGACTTGCCTACAAAGTGCTCAAGAAGGGCACTGGAACGAAGGCTATTACGGAAGCCGATACCGCCATGGTTCACTACACGGGTTGGACCACTGACGGTGAGCGTTTCGATAGCTCTATTCCTCGCGATGAACTCTTTCCCGTGAGCCTTCGCGGTGGGGTGATCCAAGGATGGCTCGAAGGGGTGAAGCTGATGGTCGAGGGCGAGAAAACACGCTTCTGGATTCCGGCAGAACTTGCCTATGGTGAAACTCCAAGCCGTCCGGGCGCTCCATCCGGAATGTTGGTCTTTGATATCGAAGTCTTCGAGGTGAAGAGCCCCGAGCCTGTTAAGAAAATCGAAGCGGTCACTCCTCCCATCAAGGTTGAGCCTGCGCCTGAGAAAGAGTAAATCTTCCTCATCACATTCAAATTTAACGGCCTGTTTCCCTTTGTGGTGGCAGGCCGTTTTTCATTGAGTGGCTCAAAAGCTTTGCTTCCAGTCCTGAGCTTCGTTAAAGCCCCAGACATGAGCCAAACTCCTGCCACCCCTGAGAACGTCGCGGCCGCTCCCGCAGATGCCGAAGTATCCAGCACCGGACTCGCGTCCACCATTCTGCAAGCTGGCACAGGCCCTTCCAGCCCCGGTCCGCGTGATACGGTCGAGGTGCACTACAGCGGTTGGACCATCGACGGAAAGCTCTTTGATAGCTCGGTTCAGCGGGGCGAAAAAATCTCCTTCCCTCTCGACGGGGTGATCCCGGGCTGGACCGAAGGTCTTCAGCTCATGGTTGTGGGCGAAAAACGCCGCTTCTGGATTCCGGCAGAACTTGCGTATGGTGAGACTCCCAATCGCCCCGGCGCTCCTTCGGGGAATCTCACTTTCGATGTTGAGCTGTTCGAGATCAAGGCCGCTCCGGAATCGCCCCAGACGCCGCAAGATCTCACCGCACCTGCAAGTGCTACGAAGTCAGAGACAGGACTCACACACCAACTCCTCGAAGAGGGAGAAGGCGGCGACATGCCCAGAGCTGGCGATGTCGTTGTCGCACATTTCACCGGTTGGTTGGAAGATGGAACGATGCTTGATAGCACCGTGATGAACGGCAAGCCCGCTCAGTTTAAATTGGATCAAATCACCATTAAAGGGTGGGCCGAAGGGCTTCAGCTCATGACGAAAGGGGAGAAGCGCCGCTTCTGGATTCCCGAGTCGCTTGGATTTGGCGACAATGCTCCCCAGGGTGCTCCCAAAGGAAACCTGATCTTTGACTTTGAACTCCTCGATTTCCAGAAAGTGGCCGGACCGATCCCTGCTCCTGATGATGTCGCAGCCGCTCCCGCGGATGCCGATGTGACCGGATCCGGTCTCGCCTCCAAGGTTCTCGAATCCGGAAGTGGAAGCAATCACCCCAAAGCATCAGACGAAGTGCTCGTGCACTACACCGGTTGGACGACCGATGGGAAAATGTTCGATAGTTCGGTCGCCCGCAATGAGCCCATTTCATTCCCTCTGAACGGTGTCATTGCCGGTTGGACCGAAGGCCTGCAACTGATGGTTGAGGGTGAGAAACGTCGCTTTTGGATTCCCGGAGCACTGGCTTACGGAGACACCCCGAGTAGCCCGGGCGCACCCGCCGGCACCCTCGTGTTTGAGGTTGAGTTGATCAAAATCGGCAAATAGAAAATTCCGCTTTCTTCGTATTTGCGAAGAGAGCCAATCTGGCTCACTCTCGCTCCGTGCCTGATTTGATCGACATTGGCTGGGTGATTCTTGGACTCGTCCTCCTCTATTTTGGTGCCGAGTGGCTCGTTCGCGGGGCCTCGGAACTTGCGATTCGCTTTGGAATCAGTCCCTTGGTGGTGGGCCTCACGGTGGTGGCCTTCGGCACCAGTGCGCCTGAGCTTGTCGTGAGTGTGAAGGCCAACTTCGCCGGCAACGGTGGCATGGCATTGGGAAATGTTGTGGGCTCAAATATTTGCAACATCGCGCTGGTTCTCGGATGTGCGGCAGCGATTTATCCTCTGCAAATCCACTACCAGGTAATTCGACGTGAGATGCCCATTCTCATTGTGATCTCAGTGATTTTCGCCTTCATGTTGCGTGATGGAGTGATCTCCAAATTTGAAGGCGGTCTTCTGTTTTTTGGGGTCTTGGTTTATGTCTTCACCAGCTTGCGAGCGGCTAAAAATGAGCCTGATTGCGAGGTGTGCGAGGATCTCGATCCCGAGATTATCGAGGCTGCCAAGAAAGGTGGGGTGGGGCGGGTGTTCTTCGATATCCTTCTCGTCATCGTGGGCTGCGGGGTTCTCGTGATCGGTGCGGATCGCATGGTTTTTGGCGGTGGGAATATCGCCCGTGATTTTGGAGTGTCCGAGGCCGTGATTGGTCTGACGCTTTTTGCCTTTGGGACCTCTTTGCCCGAGCTGGCAACATCAGTCGTGGCGGCCTTCAAGAAGCAAGGGGACATCATCGTTGGCAACGCGGTGGGCTCTTGTATTTTCAACATCCTCGCGGTTGTCGGATTGGCTGGATTGATTGCTCCGCTCGAAGCCATCGGGGTGACCAAGGTGCATGTCGGCGTGATGTTGGCGGCGACCTTCATCATCATGCCGATGATGTGGCATCGCATGAGGCTGGACCGATGGGAAGGGGTATTACTTTCATTGAGCTATCTCGGATTTGTGGGGTGGTTGGTCGTTGCCTGACTCCATGGGCTTGCGATAGAGGCGGGGATGGTATGAAATCCTTTCGTGTTCGCCACCTACATCCACAATCTTGATCCGGTCATTTTTAAGATCACGGAAGCGATTCAGCTTCGGTGGTATGGTCTCTCCTACGTGATGGGCTTCTTTGTCGCCTATCTGATTTTGGTCAGACTCTCCCGGCGAAAGCTTTGGGTCGTTGAGGAAGAGAAGGTTGCGGATGTCGTAACTTACATCGCGATCTTTGGGGTCTTTATTGGCGGGCGGATTGGCTACGTCCTCTTTTATATGATTCCCCGGGACGGCTGGGGTGTCATTGCTGATGATCCCATGACGATCATTCGGGTCTGGGACGGAGGCATGGCGTCCCATGGAGGTATTCTCGGGATCATGTTCTTCACTCTCTATTATTCCTGGCGGCACAAGCTCTCATGGGCGGGATTGGGCGATGGGGTGAGCATCGTGGCTCCTCTGGGAGTTTTCTTCGGACGGATCGCGAACTTCATCAACGGGGAACTTTATGGAACCACGACAAGTGCTGACAAGTGGTGGGCAGTGAAGTTTCCAAAATCTCTCTTTGAAAATGGAAATGGCGACAATCTGCAGAGCTCTCTTGTTCAAATGAGGCTCACCGAGGCGGGCGGGGAAGTGATTGCGAAAATCCCCCAAAGTGGAGACGGAACCTATCTCGTAACGCCAAAGAGCTTCGAGGAGATCGAGCGCGTTGCGCGTGAGAATCCTGATGTTCTCAAAGCCCTCGGAGACCATACTCCGGCACGACATCCGTCGCAGCTCTACGAAGGGGTTCTTGAGGGGCTCCTGATCTTCCTCATTCTCTATGCGATGCGCAGGGTCTTTCCTCGTCTCTGGCATGGCATCATCACGGGAACTTTCTTCATCCTCTATGCCATCTTCCGGATTGGAGTCGAGAATGTCAGACAACCTGATGCGGATAAGATTTTGGGAATCACCAAGGGCCAGTTTTACTCAATCTTCATGATTGTGATCGGGCTGGGCTTTTACCTCTATGCCTTAAAGAAGCGGACAGGGTTTCGGAATTGAGGGCTTTGAAATTCGTGGGAACTTGACTCATCGCTCTCCTCTTAAAATGATTAATCTGTGAATCGGTTTATGTTATCATTTTTAGGGGTTTTATATCTCACCTTTGCGTGGGCAGGTTGGTATCTTGGCGGGAACTCCCGAACATCGAGCGAGGAAGGAGCTGTGCAATTATCCGAGCGGCAAGGATTCACCGAATCCCTTTGGACTTACCGCGATCGATCGCTGGATTAAGGATTCGCGATTCGCATCGAAATCTTCCGTTGAAGCCCCCGCCTCAAAAGGGGTGCTTGCTCAAATGAGGGATTCCCTTGATCTGTCGGATGACCCCAAAAAGGACTTCTTTTGAGGTTTCAAAACAGGCCGGTGACGATAATATCATCGCCAAATTTGCTCTAGAGCAACTTTTGGAGGCCAAAGAGTGGAATCTCGCCGGGACCAAGGATGTGGCCGAAGGGGTGTGCAGACTTGGAACCGAAATGGCACCGGAAGAACTCGCAACGTGGGCAGTTGCACTGCCGGAGCAGACCGAGATTCGGAATCTGTTTCATCGGGAAATCGAACCCGGCCCTGCCAAAAGAGGCCTGGAGTTGGCGACGGGGCTGGGAAAACCGGACGGGCTTCCGTGACCAGTGAGACTGGTCTAATTACCTCCGAAGATGGTCATCATCTTAAGGACTCCGACGAAGTAGATCATGAAGACGATGATGTGAAGGACGGCGAAAACCTTCGCGCCAAGTTCGATGTGCTTGCGAGTGAGCATGACGGGAAGATGCGAATCTGGAGCAGGGCGGTCAAGGAGATTGAATTACGACATTTCCCGACTTAATCAGATGAACGGAATTCATCGGTCGGGGGTTGCGATTCGGGCCGCAATGTGTGAGAAGGCGGGGTGAGTAATCCTTTCCGCGAAGACCTCGTTTCACGCAATCGACCTGAGTCATGTACTGTTGTGATTTTTGGAGCAACCGGCGACCTGACCCACCGGAAGTTAATTCCGGCTCTCTATAATCTCGCTGTCGATGGCGAACTGCCGACAGGGGTGGAAATCATCGGCTTTGCCCGCCGGGATTGGACTGACGAATTTTTCCGGGAGGGGCTCCAGAAATTGAATCGCGAGGTTTCCCGAACCGGGCACGATGAGGAAATCTGGTCAAGCCTCGCACCGAATATTTCCTATCACCAAAGTGAGTTTCAAGATCAGGATGGTTATGCCAGCCTCGCCAAAAAACTGGATGAGATTGATGAGGAGCGCGGAGGGAAGGGAAACCGGCTTTTTTATATCGCCAGTGCTCCCGAATATTTCGATGACATCCTTCTGAATCTGAAAGAGGCGGGCCTGAGCCAAGCCGCAGAGGATTGCGAAACTTGTTGGTCACGGGTGATTGTGGAGAAGCCCTTCGGGACTACTTTGGGAACGGCCCAGCACTTGAACGAGGTCGTCAATGGAACCTTCGAGGAGAAGGACACCTATCGGATTGATCACTATCTTGGTAAGGAGACAGCCCAGAACATCATGGTGCTGCGATTCGCGAATGCGATCTTCGAACCGATGTGGAACAAGGAACATATCGATCACGTTCAAATCACCTGCGCCGAGCATCTTGGCATGGAAGGTGGGCGAGGCGGATATTATGACGGAGCCGGTGCGCTCCGGGATATGGTCCAGAATCATTTGCTCCAGCTTTTGAGCCTGGTTGCCATGGAGCCTCCGACTGATTTATCGGCCGATGGAGTCCGTGATGAGAAGGTGAAGGTAATCCGTTCGCTTCGTCAGTGGAATACCCCGGAGCTCGTGAACGAGAACGTCGTCCGGGGGCAGTATGTAGCGGGTAATATTAACGGAAAAGAAGTGCCAGGCTATCGAGAGGAAGACAGGGTAAATCCTGAGTCCATGACTGAGGCTTTTGTGGCGGTTCGGTGTATGATCGATACGTGGAGGTGGAGTGGTGTTCCGTTCTATGTGCGGGTCGGCAAACGCCTCCCGAAGAAGGCGACCGAGATTTCCATTCACTTTAAGGCGACGCCGAGCGTTCTTTTTAATGCCCTACCCGGTGGTGTTCCTGATGGGAATGTTTTGGTGATCCGAATTCAACCGGATGAGGGGATCTCCCTGCGCATGAATTCAAAGTTACCGGGGACGACGCTCCGGATGGAGCCGGTGAAGATGGATTTCCATTACGCCACGAGTTTTGGAAAGAGCAGTCCGGAGGCCTACGAACGACTTCTTTTGGATGCGATGGCTGGCGATGCCACGCTCTTTGCCCGGAGGGACGAAGTGGAGGAGGCCTGGAAGTTTATCGATAATATTGAGAACGCCTGGCACGAAAGTGAAAACCCGCCCGCGATGGCTGAGTTCCCAGCGGGATCATGGGGTCCCCGGGAAGCCGATGAGATGCTCGCCGGCGAAGGTAGAACGTGGAGGAGACTCTGATGAGCGAGCCGATTTCTACGGAAGGATTGGGCTGCAAGGTGCCGGTGTCGGCGATTCCTCTGGAGTTAAAAAAACTCTGGGAAGCCGACGAAGCCAGCACCAATGCCTCTCTGATGAATTTCCTCGTCTATACCGAGGATCCCAGGCGGTTGGCTGAGAACTCTAAGACGATTCAAAATTTGACCCGTGAACACGCCTGTCGCGCCGTTTTGATCGCGATGGATCGCAAGGCGCCCGAGTCATCTGTCGATGCCTGGATTACCGCCCATTGTCATCTGGCTCATGGCAAGAAGTCCATTTGCTCCGAGCAGATTTCCTTTCTACTGCACGGAAAATCAATGGGGCGGCTTCGCAATACCGTTTTCGCAAATCTCAATAGTGATCTTCCTCTGGTCTTCTGGTGGCAGGATGAACTTTCAGACCTTTTCGAAGACCGGCTCTACCGGCTCCTCAATCGCCTCATTTTCGATAGCTCGACCTGGAGCCAGCCGAAGGAAGGGTTTGAGCGAATTGTTGAGGCTCGTAGTGACACGAAGGGGCGGTTGGTCATTCAGGACCTCGCCTGGACCAGGAGTTTCCATTACCGTCTTGCGATCGCGGGGCTATTCGATGATCCCATTGCGCAAAACAGCCTCCCGAATATTGAGTCGGTGAGCATTACCGCTCAGTCCGGCCAACGGACCTCGGCATTGCTTTTATTAGCGTGGGTGGCGTCGCAAGCTGGATGGACATTGGCTTCAGCGGAGGGCTCGATTTTTGAATTCACCTCAAAGAGCGGTCAGGCCATTCAGGCGGATTTAAATTGGGATGACGAGGGTGCTCCGATTTCCGAGTTGTGTTTTAAGGCACCCAATTGCGAAGTGAAGGTGCTTCGCAAAGTCGGATCGGTGCACTTGTGCCACGTTCTTTGCACCGATGGACACTGTCTTGACTTCAGTGGTCCTGCTGATGCCGATGGCGCAGCTGGCTTGGTCGCCAACCAGTTGTCACGGGGCGGAAAAAACTCTCTGTTCCTAAGAGTGTTACCCACCTTTTTTGAGCTTCTCTAGGAGAGCGAAAGAGCGCCGCCTTCACACCACTGCTCTTCGCCGAAGGATTGAAGATCGTGGCCCATCGACTGGGCGAGGCTCAGGAGGAGGCGGTTGTGCGGGACCTTTTCACCGAGGTCGTGGAAGCCGCTTTTGAATCCAGAGCCTCCTCCCACGATAACGATCGGGAGGTCATCGAGGGTGTGGGTGTTTCCTTTGCCCAGTTCGTTCACCCAGACGATGGTGGTGTGATCGAGCATATTGCCCTCTCCATTGTTTTCAGGTGTCTCACGGAGTTTGCCAGCGAGGTAGGCAAGCTGTTGTGCGAACCAGATGTTGATTTTCTGCAGCTTGTTCTGGGCGTCCTGGTTTTTATCAGGCTCGTGGGAGAGACTGTGGTGCCCTTCTTCGACCTCGAGCCAGCGCATGCGGGCCTGTCCCACGGAGCGCATGAATTGGAGTGATCCCACGCGGGCCATATCGTTGGCCATCGCGTTCACGAGGAGATCCATCTGCATGCGGGCAAGTTGAGGAGTGTTGTCGTTGACTAATTCGATATTGGGATCGAGTTCCGGCTCGGGATGGACCAACTCGGTTTCCTTGGAACTGGCCTTCATTTCCAACTCCATCTCGCGGACCAAGGTCATGTGCTGCTCCAGCAACTGCCGATCTTCTGCCCCTAGCTTCTTTGAAACCTTGTCGAGGTCCGACCCGAGTGAATCCAGAATGGAGGCATACGTTTCCCGGTCCTTGGATTGGCCGTAGAGATTGTCGAGCATTTCGTAGGGATCGTCGAGTGGAGCGAGAGGTTGATTCGATCCGGCATAGCTCATGCGCGTCCAAGGATCGGCGCGATCCGGAACGGCTACTCCTACTTCCAGTGAACCGAAACGGGTGCGGCTAGCTTCGTTCTTTTGTAAAAAGTTTCGAATTTCCTGATCAATTGAGATTGCCGAGGCCCAACCCGCCGGTGAATCAGACCCGCCCTGGATATTGCCGGGATGGAGGCGGGCTCCGGTGAGCAGGCAGGACATCCCGCGCATGTGGCGGTCACCATCACCACCAACACGATTTGAAATCCCCTTCAAAACCAAGGTCTGATTCTCAAAGGGCACGAGTGGGGAAAGGATGGGGGAGCTGGAGAGTTTGCCGCCGTCTTTGGGCCAGAATTGATCAGGGACGGTCCCGTTTGGTGAAAACATCACGATGAAGCGCTTCTTCTGCCCGGTAGGATTCAGGGCTGCGAAGCTGGGAAGCCCGGCTAAAAAAGGAAGGCTTGCAGATGACACGCCCAGATGGCGAAGGAAATCGCGTCTTGTTCTCATTGTCTGCATTACGGGTAGGCTACAAAGCATCTTACGCAAGGTTCGGCATCATTTGAATTAATAGCAGGTGAGAATCGTTTCAAGAGATGCACGGTTAAGACGTGACAAGGGCAGGGGATTATTTCATTCTCCTTTAGGTTTCTTAAGTTCATTCATGAATCGTCGCAAAATTATACACCTCAGTTCCGGAGCATTAATCGCGTTGCCGGCCTGCTCTTCGCAGAAGGATAACGTTGCTGCGGCCAAAGCCAAAGCTGCAGCTCAACCCGTTAAGCTGGGTGCCAATACCCAATATCGTCCACCTAGCTATGTGCAGCCGGGGTTGCGGAACCCCAACATGAACCTTCCTTCGAATTTCAGCGGAGCGACCGTGACCTACTCCCGCGGACTTTCCACGAACCCTTACGTGGCCATGACTTTCGACGATGGACCTCATCCGCAAAACACTCCACGTCTTTTGGACATGCTCCGGACCCGGAACATCAAGGCAACATTTTATGTCATTGGAAGCAATGTTGACCGTCACCCCCAAATTGTTCGTCGCATCGTTGCCGAGGGACATGAAATCGGGAATCACACCTACACCCACCGCAAGCTAACGTCGTTAGGGAGCTCTGAGGTTCGCCGCGAGATGAGCCGGACTCAAGATGCCATCGTCCGTGCCGCCGGGGTCAAGCCCCGCACGATGCGTCCGCCTTATGGAGCTCTTTTGCAAAGCCAGCGTGAGATGATCTTCTCGGAGTTCCGTTACCCCACCATTATGTGGTCAGTCGATCCACAGGACTGGAAGCGCCCGGGACCTGCCATCGTGAAGAGCCGGATTCTTTCCGGCGCCAACAATGGTGCCATCATTCTGGCGCATGACCTCCACGCCCCGACAGTGGACGCAATGCCGGGCACCTTTGACGGTTTGCTTTCCAAGGGCTTCAAGTTCATCACGGTTTCCCAATTGCTCGCCCAAAAGGGACAGGCTTAATCCGGGCTTCGAGGATTAACCTGAACCCTACAATGTTTGGCGAACGCTATTTCGCAACGCGGCAACGTTTGACGGATGTTGTTGTGGGCGTTCGGCAACTCGGTGAGGAGTGCGGGACAGATGTCAGCGCTCTTGCCGATGATGGCGATTTTTTCAAGGGGCTGAATAGCCCCTTTCTTTTTGTGGTTTGCGGTGAAGTCAATGCCGGTAAGTCGACACTACTGAATGGGCTTTTTGGGAAGGATATTTGCAAAACCAATGTTCTGCCCGAGACCGCTAAGGTGCATTGGTATCGCTATGGCAAGGTCCCAAAAACCGTCGAGGCCACGCCCTCGCTGGAAGAGCGCTACCTGCCCATCGATTTTCTGCAGAACTTCAACATTGTCGATACTCCCGGGACCAACTCGGTAGCCAAGGGGCATCAATCAATTACCGAACGGTTTCTCCCGGTTGCGGATCTTTTGCTCTTTGTCTTTCCTGTGAGCAACCCGTGGGGCGCCGCAACCTGGCAGTTCATTTCACGACTTGCCGAGGAACAGCTTCAGAACACGGCCTTCATTCTTCAACAAGCCGACCTCCGCGAACCTGCGGATATCGAGGTGATCCTCGAGCACATGAGAACGCTTGCCGAACAGAAGACCGGCTTTCGCCCTGTCGTTTATCCGGTGTCCGGAAAGTTGGCGATGGAGGCCAAGGAAACCCAGCCTTTTTCGTCGCACATCTGGCGAAAGAGTGGATATCCGCCGCTGGAAGCATTTATTTCACGGCGCGTTGCTGGAAACCCCGATCGCAGAAAGGTTCTTCAAGAGGTTCGTGAATCTACCCAGCTTGTCCTGCGGAGAATTGAGGAACTGATCGAAACCCGGACTTCGACCTTGGACCATGATCAACGATTTCTTCATGAGTTGGAGAGCGAAGTGGATGTTCGCCGGGAGGGGCAGGCCCATCAACTCTCGGGTCGTCTCGCTGGCCTCGGCGAAGTGTTTTATAAACAGGGGATCGCCGCCAAAGATACCCTTGCCGCGAGGATGTCGATCCCGCAAAGCTTTGTCTCCCTCTTCCAACAGGAGCTGATTCCCACCCAGATTGAGCGGGGACTCACTGAAGCGGTCAAGGAGGCTGTGGAGGAACAGGCGGGGCAGGATGGGGTTGAGCTCGTGAAGAGCTGCCGCGGACACTGGGAAACGGTCGTTCCACGGATTCAAGAAAACCTGGCTGTAAGCGCACCTGATTTTGATCAGGAAACCGAATCCCTCAGTGGAACGCGGGAGCGCTTTGTTCGCCGGCTCGGTCGCTCCGCGAAGCAGGGGGTTGCTCATTTGAAGATCAGGGGGACTTTGGAATTCCAAATGGAAGGAAGACGGGCGGTTCTTCGACGGTACATGGTGGGGATTCTCTTTCTCGTGAGCATTGCCGGGATCCTTGGTGGGCTGGGGCTCCATCCATGGCCGTGGGTTGCGATTGGCGGATCCTGTATTTTGCTCCTGATCGCTGGAGTTTATGCCGTGAAAACCCGTGATTCCCTCTGCCGTGATTTCGCCGAACGGATGGAGGATTTGCGTCAGCCATTCTCAGAATCACTGACTGATGACTACAAAGATGGCGTGAGAGAATTTTATGTGGAGTATGGGGGCCTATTTGAAATTGTTAGACGTCGCATTGCGGATCAAAAGCTGCTACTACAGCCAAGACTTGAGCGATGGAACGACCTCTTTCTTGAGCTCAAAGCGATTGAACAGGAGATTTAATTGCCCTACGGTCATCCAATGTCTTTCGCACCCAACTCCGCATTTTCCCCGACTTCCGGATCCGGGATTGGTGCTCAATTGATGCGGAGGACTATACAGGCGATGATCACTTCGCGGACACTCGAGAACAAGCTTTCCAGTCTCTATAAAGCCGGGAAAATTGTAGGCGGGGTTTATCTCGGAAAAGGTCAGGAGGCTTTTTCGGCCTCGCTCGGGTGTTGTCTCGCTCAAGATAAGGATATTTTTGCGCCTTTGATTCGGGATCAGGCCGGGCGTACTGGTTTTGGTGAGGAATTGATTGATGCCACCCGAACTTATCTGGGATCGGTCATGGGCCCCATGAAAGGCCGCGATGGCAATATCCACCGGGGGCGTCCATCAGAAAGGCGGCCCGCCATGATTAGTCACCTGGGAACTTCAGTGTCTATCGTTGCGGGTATGTTGATGGCCCGCCGCATGAAGAATGAACTCGCGGGCGTCGTTGGTGCCACCTGTGTGGGCGATGGCTCGACTTCAACAGGTTCGTTTCACGAGGGCTTGAACCTGGCCGCGGTTGAAAAATTACCCATGGTCGTTTTAATTGCTGATAATCAATTTGCTTACTCAACGCCACGCTCCCGCCAGTTTGCCTGTGAGAGTCTGTTAGACCGGGCACTGGGCTATGGCGTCGGTGCTGTTGAAATAGACGGAACGGATTTAACGGCTTGTTTAGAGGGGATTCAGACGGCCGTTGAGCTGGCCCGCGCGGGACACGGTCCACAGGTTGTGGTTGGGAAACTTTTACGTCTTTGTGGTCACGGGGAACACGATGATGGCAATTACGTCCCCTCGGTATTACGGGAATCCGATCTGGGTCGGGATTGTTTGGATCTTGGGATTCGGCAGATCGTCGATCTTGGTTACGCAACTGAAGCAGAGATTTTAAATTGGCAGGAAGAGGCTGCCGAGCGGGTGCAGGAAGCAGTCGCGCAGGCACAGACAGAACCGAAGCCAGATCCCTTCAAGGATGACTGGCGGGCATTTTCAGAACGGGGAGTGGAATAGAAATGAGCGTGACTTACATTGATGCAATTCATCAGGCCCAACTGGACCTGCTGCGTTCCCGTGAAGATGTTTTTCTGTATGGTCAGGATATCGGGGCTTTTGGAGGAGCTTTCAAGGCGACCAAAGGTTTGCAAGAGGAGTTTCCCGAACGCGTTCTGGATTCTCCCATCAGCGAGGATGCCATGGTCGGCATGGCCATTGGTGCCGCGATCAGCGGGATGCGTCCTATTGTGGAGATGCAGTTCGCCGACTTTTCTTCGATCGCTTTCAACCAGATTGTTAATCACGCCGGCACACACTTCTATCGGACGGGGGTGCCTGTTCCCATCACGGTCAGACTTCCGTGCGGGGGAACTCCCGGCTCAGGCCCGTTTCACAGTCAAATGGTCGAGGCCCTCTACGGGCATTACCCCGGAATCATCGTGGTGACCCCGGCAACGGTTTCGGATGCCTACCATCTTTTGAAGGCTTCGGTGGAACTTGATGACCCCGTGGTATTCTGCGAGCACAAGTTTCTCTACCGCTGGTTGAAAGCTGCGAAAATTTCTGAAGAATCTCTTCCCTTGGGGCGTGCCCGGATTTCCCGACCAGGGAAGCACGCGACGGTTGTGACATACAGCGCGATGGTTCATGAAGCAATCCGAGCCGCCAATCGCCTGGCCGAAGAAGGTTGGGAGATTGAAGTTGTGGACCTTCGCACAATCAAGCCGCTCGACATGGACACTGTGTTAGCATCTGTCGCCCGTACGGGAAGATTGCTGGCGCTGGGAGAGGCTTTCCCTTGGGGTGGGGTCACCGCGGAAATCGTTTCCCGGGTGGTCGCGGAGGGGTTTTATCTTCTGGACGCAGCGCCCTTGCGATTGAATGCCCGGGATACTCCGATTCCGTATCATCCGGATTTATGGGCGGCTCATCGTCCAACTCCTGAATCCATTGTTGAAAAACTACGAGAACTTCTCAACCTCTAACAGCCATGCCCCAGGTCCCAATCATCATGCCTCAACTTGGCGAATCAATCGCCGAAGCCCGCATTGTTCGGCTCTTCATTGCTCCCGGCGACACGGTAGTGGCCGATCAGGAAATCATCGAAGTCGAAACCAACAAGGCGGTGATGTCAGTCACGACTCTTTGCGGAGGAACGGTGACCGAGATCCGGGGTGAGGAGGGAGAGAACTATGCCGTCGGAAGCCTTCTTGGAATTCTTGAGGCCACGGGTGAAGAGGTTGCCCGAACCGGGGCACCAGTCATGGGTGCGGCTGCGGAAAGCGGTTCGGGTAAAAAGGATGACGAAAAAAATCTCCACTTTCGCCAGACGGAGCAAAGCTACGAGGAACCGGTTCTCATCGAGCCCAGCGTCCGGGGACTTCCAGTTCCGGCCGGGATGAAGGGGGCTCACTATATTTCACCCCGAATGAGGGCCCGCATGGATGAACTGGGGCTTCGCGAGGCCGACATTTCAGCTATCGCCGGAAGCGGGGCAGGGGGCAGGGTCACGGTTGATGACCTGGAGACATTTCTTGATTACATTTCCGGATGGCCTCACAGCTCGGCATCGCCGATGCGCCTCGCGGTGGCGGATGCGATGAGACGAAGTTGGTCCCGTCCACTGGCCTCTGTCGGACTTCCTGTTGTTCTGGACCGGGTGCTTGAGCATCGGTCCAATCAAGATCCCAAACCCGGCCTGACCTTGTATGTTTTGAGAGCCTTTGCGATTGCCCTCGCCGAGGAGCCAGCCACCGCCGGGTTTCTGATTGGTGAAAAAGTGGTGCATCCGAGGGCATTCGATATCGGCGTTGCCGTTCAGGTCGAAGATGGCGTGGTCGTTCCTGTTTTACGAAACGTTGACCAGCATAAGGTCCCCGAACTGGAGGCCGAATACAGTCAGCTTGTCGCCGCCGCCCGCGAGAGACGCCTGACGCCTGCTCATACCCAGGGAGGAATTGCGACCGTGACGAACTTCGGCACCTTTGGGCTGAAATGGGGGACGCCCATTCCGCTCCCGAACGAGACTCTCATTCTTGGGCTCGCAGCTGGTATTAAAAAGCCGAAGTGGAGTGATGAAGTCGAAGCATTCATTCCTGTGACGGAAACCGAAATCTGCCTGACCTTTGATCACCGGGTGGTAGACGGGGGGGGAGCCGGGCTCCTTCTTCAGAGAATTGGCCAGCTTTTACAGTCGCCCGAGAATCTCTAGAGTGGCCATTTATCGACAGGGTCCGCAGGCCTTTAGAATCGTCGCGACTTCTGCCAGTCGCCCGGTTCCTTGGTAACCACAGGCGAGATCGCCGTCTTCGGGATCGATGAACTCCACGCCATCCTTCTTGAGCTGGGCGAGATTGCGTTGTGTTGCGGGATGATTCCACATCTTACCGTTCATCGCGGGAGCGATGAGCTTTCGGGTTTCCGTGGGCAGGGCAAGATAGATGGCGGAAAGGGGATCGGGAGCGAGGCCGTTTGCAAATTGACCGAGGGTATCGGCGCAAGCGGGAGCGACAAGGAGGAGGTCGGCATTGTCAGCGAGCTCAATATGTCCGGGTTTCCAGGAATTTTTTTCGTCCTCCAAGGAGACAAGGACAGGTTGCCTCGAAAGCACCTGTAGCGTAAGCGGGGTGATGAATTCGGTCGCAGCCTTCGTCATTACAACGTGAACCTCATGGCCCATTTTGGTGAGTTGGCTTGCGATGTCAGCAGCTTTGTAAGCTGCGATCGACCCGGTGATTCCTAGGACAATGTTCATTTGAGACGGGAGACTTTGAGCCGTTCGGCCAGCACCAGTGACTTGAAGTGTAGATAATCCTCTTCGCGAGTCGCCGAGATGAGTCGATAGGAATATTCCGGCCAATGCTTCATTTCATCGAGAGCATTTTTCATGCGAAGGGCAATCACCTCCTCGGCATCGGTTCCGCGTCCGGTGAGACGAGCGAGTAATTCTTTCTCACTGGGAGGCATCACGAATAGGTCAAGGAGGGCGATCTGGATTGTCTGGTCCTCACATTGCCTCACTTGAGCAGCCCCTTGGACATCGATATCCATCACCACATCGGTGCCTTGCAACAAATGTTCGATGACCTCGCTTTTGAGCGTCCCGTAATGATTTCCGTGAACTTCGGCGTATTCAAGAAGCGCTCCGGCCTCGATGCGGCGCGTCAATTCTTCGTGTCCCAAAAAGTGGTAGTCGATTCCATTGGTTTCACCTTCACGAGGCTGCCTTGTAGTGCAGGAGATGGAATAATGAGCTTCGCCTTCATCAGCGAGACGACGGCAAAGAGTGGTCTTTCCGGAACCTGAAGGTCCGGAGACGAGGAGAAGAATACCTATGCGCGATGTCACGAAACAACTCTATGCAGCGTGCCGCAAAAGGTAAAGGCGTCATGGCAGTCTGTCAGGGCCACGCAATTTACTTTGCCTGAGGCGGAAGTGGGTTAGGATTCGGAAAATTTGAAACAAAATAAAAGCATGGACCCTGAAACCTCTTTGACCCAACCGATCCCACAAGAAGCCTTTGATTGGTATGATGAATACGCCCATGGAATCATCGACCGCCGAACCTTTTTGGACAGGCTTGCGACTCTGACCACAGGAGCCGTCACCATCGGGATGCTTTCATCAGCGCTGCTTCCGAATTACGCCGCAGCTGAGCAGGTGTCGTTTAATGATCCCGAGATCAAGGCGACCTATCTGACCTTTGCTTCTCCAAAAGGGCATGGCGAAGGCAAAGGCTACCTGGTCACGCCCTCCAAGGTGGAGGGTAAACTCCCGACAGTTTTGGTGATTCACGAAAACAGGGGCCTCAATCCGTATATCAAAGATGTCGCGAGAAGGCTGGCAAAGGCCGGATTTATCGCATTTGCACCCGATGCCTTGCATCCCAAAGGCGGATACCCAGGGAATGACGACGAGGGCCGGAAGCTCCAGGGGTCTTTGGATCAGGCCAAAATTGAGCAGGATTTCATCGCCGCGGCACGCTTCTTGAAATCCCACGAAGCCGGGACCGGCAAACTCGGGGCGGTGGGATTTTGTTTTGGCGGTTATATCGTGAACATGCTGGCGGCAACCCTTTCCCAGGATCTGAATGCCGGGGTTCCTTTCTATGGAACACCCGCCGCTCAAGAGCTTCGTGAAAACATTAAGGCTCCATTGCTTATTCAGCTCGCTGAATTGGACAATAGGGTAAACGGGACATGGCCGGAATATGAAGCCGACCTCAAAGCGATCAAGGCTGACTACGAGATGCAGATGTATGCGGGCGCCAATCACGGTTTTCACAATGACTCGACCAGTCGTTACGACGAAGAGAAGGCCGGGTTGGCGTGGACCCGGACACTGGCGCATTTCACGAAACATCTTGGAGAAAGTTGAGCGAAGGCCGCACTTTGTGACTGACCTCATGGGCTGAAACCCTAGAATTCGACCATGCCCATGGTGCAAGTGATGTCCAAAACTCTCGCCAGCCAGGTGGCGGCGGGAGAGGTCATCGAGCGCCCATCGAGCGTTATCAAAGAGTTGGTTGAAAACAGCGTTGACGCCGGGGCCCGTAAAATTGAAGTGGAGATCCAACGCGGTGGCGTGGCCATGCTTCGTGTTCGGGATGATGGTTGTGGAATGAGTCCGGACGACGCGGTGTGTTCGTTGGAACGGCACGCGACAAGCAAGCTCCAAAGTTCCGAAGACCTCAACGGGATTCTGACCCTAGGTTTCCGGGGTGAGGCCCTTCCTAGCATTGCGAGTGTTTCGCGGTTCACAATGCAGACCCGGGAGGCAGATTCGGTTGAGGGAACCGAGGTTCGGGTCGATGGCGGGAGTGCCCATGAACCGAAGGCGGTGGGGTGCCCGGTGGGGACTTCGATTGAGGTCCGTGATCTTTTTTTTAACGTTCCCGCCCGTAAAAAATTCCTAAAAGCAGAGACGACTGAATCGGCTCATATTGATCATCAAATCCGGCTGCATGCTCTCTGTACCCCGGGGATTGGTTGGGTCCTTCGCAAAGACGGCCGGGTTGTTTTGGATCTTCCCGCGACCTCGGATCGACGTGTCAGAATTGAAGCGATGACGGGGAGTGAATCCGGCAAATCTCTCGTGACCGTGCCGACGTATGAATCGCGTGGCATTTCGGTGGAAGGAGCAGTGTTACCTGCGTCATTCGCGCGGAGCGGACGCAAGCACCAGTATGTTTTTTTGAACGGCCGACCGATCGAAGACAGCATCATTTCGCGGGCTCTTCGTGAAGCTTTCAAGGGATCGGTGCAAGAAGGGCTCCAGCCGGCTGCCTGGCTATGGCTATCGATGGATCCCACGCTCGTGGATGTGAATGTGCACCCGGCAAAACGCGAGGTTCGTTTCCGGGACGCCGCCCAGGTGCGGATTGCGATTTTGGAAGCCGTTGAACAAGCGCTGAGACCCAGAGAGGTCATTCAGCCCTTGATCCCAAGTCCACCACCTTCGCCCGTGAAACTTGAGTTGGTCGAAGGGGTGCAGAAAGTCATCCGTGAAGCGGGAGCTGCGTCGCAGCCTGAACGGACTTCTCCCGTTGCAGAATGGCGGCACGAAGAACAACCTGAACTTGTTTCCGGGGAAGATCAAAAAAGTCAGACTCCGGATTTCCGAATCATTGGAGCAGTCTCGAATCGATACGCCTTGCTCGAAGGGGAAGAGGGTCTGATTCTGTTAGAGCCTCTGGCTGCCCGTGAGCGGATCTTTTATGAAGAACTCCTCAGTCGTGATGACCGGATCGATTCCCAGGGGCTTCTGGTGCCCGTGCTGGTAGAACTCGATGCCCGCGATGTTGATTTATTAATGCGGCATCAGGAGCACTTCGAAGATGCGGGCTTCACCATGGAGAACTTCGGCGGACGGACGGTGCAAATTTCTTCTGTTCCATCCTTCTTACCGTCGGAAGAAATCCGCAAACTCTTAATCGACCTTGTTGATTCTGTTCTGGATCGTGAAAGTGGCGGGCGTGTCCGAAGACTTGCTTACGAGGGCTTCGCAGCCAAGGTGGCCCAAGTCGGGGCTCGAAAAATCCCATGGAGTGTTTCGTCGATCAAGGGGCTGTTAGATGATCTCTTTCAATGTGATTTGCCTTATTGTGATCCAGCGGGTCGTCCAACCTTGGTACAGATTTCCTTCCAGGAACTGGATCGTAAATTTGGAAAATCCTGATGTCTGTTTGTGTCGTTATCCGAAATGAATCCCAGGTGCCGATGAACTTTCGACTGAAGTCGGGCAACTCCATTTGGGCAAAATGCTCGGGAAGGCCGGGATTCCTGAGGATGATGTTTTGACGAACGTGGTCACCGCTTATGATGCCTCTCATCAGAACCGGTCTTTCCTTGGGGTAAGGAAACTGGCCACTTTGTAAAGAGGCGCTGGGTGCCGTCGTGCGCGGATTTTGTTTTGCCCTTCTGCTGGGACTTGGGATGGGAATCCTTGCGCGTTTTCTAGAGCTGGGTTCGACGGATCAACTTCGGATGCGTGGTCAACCCAACACGCTGGATCTTGGAATTGCTTTTGTTGCAGGGATCGCGGCTTCGTATTGTATTGCCCGACCCAAGCTCAGTGGAACCTTGGCCGGAGTTACGATTGCCGCGGCCCTGGTTCCTCCGATTGGCCACGGTGGGAATTTGTTTGGCTCTTGGAGAAACCGCTACCGTGAAAGGTGCCGCTCTTCCTTCACGGATTACCAGGAGTTCTGAACTCGAAATAGCGGTGAAGTCCGAGCTCCCCGCAGGAGTGAAATTGGTCTCAGTGAGTCGAAGGCCAGGCGGTGGTTTTGAGGTGAACTTGGAGAGCCCGTCGCCACTCAGTGATGAGATCCTGGCGAAGGTCAAAGGAGCCATTGATGAGAAGGAAAATCGTGAAACAAAAGTCCGGCTGCGGACCCATCTCGTCCGGGAGAAATAAAAAAGCGATGTCCGGATTTACCGAACACCGCTTAAAGATAGGTTTGGAGATTTAGTGACCTTCCTCGTAGTGCTTCTTCAGTGAATCACGGGCAAAGTCGTTCTTGAGGTCACGCCAAACGAGATGGGCGTGGTTGGCATCGTTTTGGGTGTTCGCGTATTCGATAATGAAATCGACCCCTTGAATTCGGAAATAATGGCCGCTGTTTCTTTCCAAAGATCCCGCCCAGGCAAACTGAAGCGTCTTCCGTTGGGTGGTGCTGATCATGTGCAAGGTCTCATTGGTAAGGTCCTTGCGTTGGAATTCTGCTACTGACTGAATGAGGCCCAGTAACTTTTTAAGCTCTTCACTGTCCAGTTTATTGGAGGGGATTCCTTCGACTTTTTGAGCCGAGGCCTTGCTGTCTTGAGCGGTCAGGATCTCCTTGGGTGCCTCGGCGGAAAACACGGGCGACTTGTCTGCTTTGACCAATTCGTTAGCGAATGTGCGGGCGGCATCTTCGATTTCACCCAAGGGGCGAAGTCCTTTTAAAGGACCCTCTTTAAGCTCGGCCGGATTGGTGCCAAAAAATGCCGGCATGCCGACAACCTTGCCACCGAGGATGGAGAAATTAAGCGAGAGATGGTGACCTTCAAAGCGCCATCCCCACACATCAGTCTCGGAAGGCTCTCCGAAGATTGCGATGGAGTATTTTTCGGGGTTCCGCACCTTGGGATCTTCGCCACGGTCGCGTAGAACTTGCTCAAGGGTCATAATCTGGGTTGCCGTGAGGAGTCCTTTTTGACTCAGGCCAGTCCCGAGAAGTCCGAAAGCAAGGTGTTGCTGGTGTGGCTTGAGCGAATCAAAGCGGACACCCTGGCGATCCATCGGGATGAAGTGCCAGTTTTCACGTTCGGCATTCTTGAATTCGAACTTGGCAGCCTTGCCCTGGGTCTCATCGAGACTGGCCAGAAAGACCTTAGCGGCGCCTGTCATTTCTGACGTGGCAGGATTGTGGGAATGACCTTCGTGTCCGAAAGCCAAGGAGGAGGTAACAATGGAGAGAGAAAGTAAAAATCTCATAGACCTAGAATACTGCGCGCGACGGTGAAATAAATCACCATTCCTGTAACATCTACTACAGTCGTGATGGCGGGCGCAGCAATGATGGCGGGGTCCATCTTGATTGCACGGGCTCCAATGGGCAAAAGCGCGCCGATAAGAGTTGAAGTCGCGACTTGGATACCCAGGGCAATGGCGACCGTAAGTCCGAATTGTGTGAAGTTAACCCCGGGCGGAAGGGTGAATTGTAGGGCGGGTGGGGCGAAAATCGCGAAGCTTCCGATTACAACGGCCAGTAAACTTCCCAAAAGCAATCCGAGTCGGAATTCCTTCCAGGCAACCTGCCGGGTGTCTTCGGGATCCAGTTCTCCCATCGCCATGGCGCGAATCACCATGGTGGAAGCCTGGCCACCGGTGTTACCGCCAGCGGCAACGACCATCGGCAGGAAGAGCGACAAAAGATACACGTTGGTCAGGGTGTCCTCGAAGCGCATCATCACGAACCCTGAGAGAATCGCCAGGAATGCGAGGATCACGAGCCATCCACAGCGCCGCCGGAAATGAGCTTTGATCGAGGTGTTCAGATAGGTTTCCTCGGATTGCTCTCCCGAAATACCAGCGGCTTTCTCGATGTCTTCCGTGGATTCCTCTTCGATAATCTCGATGGCGTCATCTGAAGTGATGACCCCGAGGAGACGGTTTGATTCATCGACGACCGGCAGCAGCACCATGTCATAGCGGGCAAGCATTTTGGCAGCTTCTTCCTGGTCAGCGCTGGCAAGAATACTGTTTTTCTCTGGAGTGAGGATTTCCCGGATCGGGGTCTCCCAGAGATTAAAAGCCAGATCCCGCAGACGAATTTTACCAATCAGGCGGTCCGTCTCGTCGACCACGAAAATGCGGGCCAGTGTCCCGGTTGATTCCAAATCAGCTCTCAGGTGATCGATTGCTCCTTTCACCGTCATGTCGGCGCGGATTTTGCCGATCTGGGTGGTCATCCGGCCACCGGCAGTATCTTCGCCGTATCGCAGGAGCGTCCGCGTGTCGTCCTGTGTTTTCTCATCCAGGAGATCGAGAATTTCGTGACGCTTTTCTTCGCTCAGGTCCTGGAGGATGTCGACCCGGTCATCGTCGGGAAGCGAATCGAGGATGGCGAGTTGCTCGGCTTGAGAAAAGTGACCCAGAGCACCTTCGACCAGTGTGTCGGGAATTTCAGCGAGAATCTGCGAGAAATTCGCAGCGCCAAGAATGACGGCAAGAAAGTTACGATCTTCGTCCTCGAGATCCTCGTAAAGAGACGCGAGGTCAACGTGATGCATTTTCAGGCGAAGCTCAGAGACGAGAACCTGATCACGTGACTCAATCGCGGATTCAATCCGATTACGGTAATTTACCAATTCATCAGGCACGGCGCGAAGCTTGTTCAGTGTTTGATTACTGGGAAAGCCCCAATCCATTGAATCCAGCAATCCATTAGCTCCTAAAGCTAACTTCACACAATATATGTAATGCGGAATGAAATACAGGACATCGCTGAGAGCCCCCCCTGTGAATTTAATGAAGCATTGCCCGCTACTTCCCCATGACGACCGCATTGGCGGCCGCGTAGTGTTTTGCGTGCGTCAAACTCACCATGACCTGGACCACGCCACGTTCCTTGGCGTATTCGGCGCCGCCCCCGGACAATTTCACCATCGGCTCTCCGGTGGTGCGTCGGCAGATCTCCATATCCAGCCAGCCGATCTCTTTTCCGATGCCAGTTCCGAATGCTTTTGCGATCGCTTCCTTTGCTGCGAATCTCGCTGCGAAATGAAGTTCGGGGCGCTTTTGCTTTCCACAATATTCCCGCTCACTCTCGGTGAAGATCCGATTCAGGAATCGATCTCCAAATTCGTCGAGCGAAGACTTCACCCGACTCACCTCGACGACATCAATCCCAATTCCAATCAAGCTCATCGTGTTAGCCCGGATAGTTTTCCATAGCGGCTTTCATTTCTGCGACCGCTGCCCGAAATCCGACGAAAATCGCGCGGGAAACCAGGGTGTGGCCGACATTGAATTCTTTTATGTTTTTTACGTAAAATAACTCTTTAATGTTCTGTAAATGAATACCGTGCCCTGCATTTACTTGTAATCCCAAAGAGTTGCCCAAGTCAGCTCCGGCCTGGAGACGCTGAAGCTCGTTTTCATGTTCAGTTCCGGTGGTGAGAGCAAAAGAACCGGTGTGTAATTCGATCATTTCCGCACCGAGTTGGGCCGCCGCCTTGATCTGAGCTTCATCAGGATCGATGAAGAGACTCACCTTAATTCCGGCAGCCTGAAGTGTTTTGATGGTTTCCTTGAGGGACCCCAGGTTGCCCACGACATCTAAGCCCCCTTCCGTCGTAATTTCCTCACGACTCTCGGGAACGATGCATGCGAAGTCTGGCTTTAGTGCGCAGGCGAATTCCAGCATTGGAATGGTGTTCGCCATTTCGAGGTTCAAGGGCAGGTCAATTTCACGACGAATAACCCACGCATCCGCGTCCTGCATGTGGCGGCGATCTTCCCGGACATGAATCGTAAGGGAGTCCGCCCCACCGGCTTGAGCTTCGCGGGCGGCTTCGAGAATCGAAGGCTCCAAGATGGGCGCGTCGGGATTCAACGCGTAGCGGGCCTGCCGCAAGGTTGCGACGTGATCAATATTAACACCCAGAAGTAAGGACATGGTCGTTAGTGTTTGAAGTGGCGGTGATTGGTGAAGACCATCGCAATTCCAGCTGCGTCTGCGGCGGCGATGACCTCAGCGTCCCGAATGGATCCACCGGGCTGAATACAAGCCGTGGCGCCGGCCTTGATGGCTGCATCGAGGCCGTCGGCGAATGGGAAAAGTGCATCGGAAGCGATAATGCTCCCTTTGAGAGATAACCCGGCTTCTTCTGCTTTCCAGGCAGCAATTCTTGCGGAATCGACCCGGCTCATTTGGCCGGCTCCGATTCCGAGGGTACGGTCAGAGGAACTAAAGACGATGGCGTTGGATTTGACGTGCTTCACAACACGCCAACCGAAACGCATCGCAGTCATTTCAGCCTCAGTGGGAGGACGCTTGGTGACGACTTTGGATTCGAGGTCATCGAGACCAAGTGCGGTATGGTCCTTGTCCATCATCATGAGGCCACCGGGCGCAGGACGAATGACGGGATCCTTACGATACTTTTCGTAGCCAGGCTCGAGTTTCATCAGGCGGAGATTCTTCTTCTTCTGAAGAATGGCACGCGCCTCGGGCTCGTAGTCGGGAGCGATGATGACATCGGTAAAGATCTCGGAAATGACCCGGGCGAGGCCCTCGTTGATTGGACGGTTACAGACGATCACGCCGCCAAAGGGAGCCTGGCGGTCGGTCTCAAAGGCCTTTTGCCAGGCCACCCGAAGGTCTTCGTCCTGTCCCACTCCACAAGGGTTGGTGTGCTTAAGAATGCCCACCGTAGGACGACGGAAATCGAGAATGAGGTCAGCCGCGGCCTCGATATCGAGAATGTTGGTGTAGCTAAGTTCTTTGCCCTGCAGCTGTGAAAAACACTCCGAAAAGTTGCCATAAAGGCGGGCCTTTTGATGTGGGTTATCTCCGTAGCGGAGGTCGCGATCGAGAGGGAGATTGAAGGAAAGGCTGCAGGCGGTGCCCTGGTCACACTTTCCAAGATAGTTGGAAATTGCGCCGTCGTATTCAGAAGTGCGACGGAAGACTTTGATGGCCAGTTCTTCGCGAAGCCGCAATGAGGTGTCGCCAGAGTGCTCTTCCATTTCAGAGAGGACCCGGGAGTAATCGGCAGGGTCGGTGACCACGGTGACCGCTGCGTAGTTCTTGGAAGCGCTTCTCAGCATCGAGGGCCCCCCGATATCGATATTCTCGATGGCTTCATCAAGAGTGACGCCCTCCTTGGCGATGGTTTGCTCGAAGGGGTAGAGATTGACGACTACGAGATCGATGGTGGGAATGTCGTGCTTCTTACCCTGGGCGACGTGTTCGGCGGAATTGCGACGTTGAAGGAGGCCGCCGTGAACCTTGGGATGCAGGGTCTTGAGGCGACCTTCGAAAAGCTCGGGGGCTCCGGTGTATTCCGCGACGTCGATGACCGGGAGGCCAGCTTCGCGGAGTGCTTTGGCGGTGCCGCCGGTGGAGAGAAGTTCGATGCCGTAGTCCTCGTGGAGAACCTTTGCAAAATCGACCAATCCAGATTTATCGGAAACAGACAGGAGCGCACGTGAGATCGCCATAATAAGAGTGTGTTTTGGACTGAAAGCGTCCAGACGAGGGCTATTCCAGAGGACCACGAGGAGCAAGGGTAATTTGGCACCACAAATGTGAACAACTTTGCCGCAAGCCCCCTATTCCTGCTCGGGAATCTGCAGGATCTCACCCGCTTAGCTTGAATGCCGGTCATAGACCGGGACGATGGAAAAGGTGAAAGGCCGCTTTATTTCGCGAGAATCTCTTTCAGGGCCTCCCCCCAAATCTCATAAGCTGGCTCAGCTGGATGGAGGAAATCGGGCATCATCTCGCGACTGATCGTGCCATCGGGCTGTATGAGCTGATCGCCAAGGTCGATGTAGGTGACGCCGGCTTCCTTGGCCAAAGCCTTGAGGAGAACATTCACCTCCGCCACCTTCTTTCTAGAGGGATCATCGGGCTGTTGTCCCCGGGGAAAGACTCCCATCAAAGTGATTTTAGACTCGGGTAGTTTGCTTCGGAGTCGAAGAAGGATCGCTTCGATTCCCTCGACAATTTCGGCGACACTGTTCCCTTTTGCTTTTTTGCTCGGCCAGAGATTGTTCGTGCCGATGTTGAGAACGACCTGCTTGGGATTGATCCCTCTTACCTCACCATGATCCAATCGCCAGAGGACATTTTGAATGCGGTCGTATCCGTAACCGAGATTCAGCACTCGTTTCCCTTCGAATGTTTTGGCAAACGACTTCGGGCCCATCGCTGATCGCCCGCTCCATTCCGGAAGGCCACCCCAAAGGTGTGTGATGGAGTCGCCAAGGAGCACAACTTCAGGGTCGATCTCGTCCTTCATAGAGATCACTGCTTCGTGGCGTTTCCACCAATCGTAGAAATCGTTCTCGATCTTCGGGAGTGGGACGAGCGCGCTGTTAGACGGAATTCCCGCTCGCAATTCATCACCAAAGAGTTTGGCAAGAGTGGGCTCCATCGCTTCTGCCCATGCCCGTGCTCCGGCGGGTGATGGATGAAGGTGATCCGGCATCAAGTTCGGCTCGAGACTGCCATCCGGGCGCAGAAAGACATGATTCACATCGACAAAGAAGATATGTTCATTGTCGGCCAGTCCGGCGATCAATTCGCCCGCACGGTGATTTACCGCGAAGCGTTTTGCAGCGCTCCCCCGCTCGCTTCCATCGGGCTTTTGATAAACATTGGTCCGTGGAAAAATTCGAAGGAGAAGGATCTTAGTCCCAGGGATCTTCCCCCGGAGGAGTTCGACGATGGACTTCGTTCCAGCGAAAGCCTCCGCCGCCGTGTGCACGACGGGATAGTTAGCATCGTCCGTGTTATTGGTTCCAATCAAGAGGGTCACAACCTTCGGGTTCTGCCCCTCCAATTCACCGTTCTGAAGATTCCAGAGAGTGTTCTCCGTCCGCCCGCCACTGTATCCTAGATTGATGGCATTGCGCGGTGCGAAGAATTCCGCCCAAACGTCCTGATAAGCCGGTTTGTCAAAATTGTGGGTGATGGAATCTCCGATCAAAAGGAGATCGTAAGACTTCTTTGAAATCGCTTCCCGCTTCTCGGCCCGTCGTTCCTTCCAGCCATTTTGCTCGGTGGGATGAGTCGATGATCCGCTCTGTGCAAATGCCAGAGAGGACAGCATGACTGAAATGAAAATGACGCGCATTCCGGGGGCTGGTTACTTTTCGAGGGGCGTCAGGGTGAGTCCTTTGAACTCTACTTCGACACCTTCGGCTTGCAGTGCGATCTGGCCCTTTGACGCGGTGCAGTTCGTCCCGTGATTGACCATGTCGCCATTCACCCAGACTTTCAGGTCGTTGCCTTTACACTCGATGATCATCTTGTTCCACTCGCCCACTGGCTTTTCGGATCCGTCGGTGAGGTTCAAAATGCGGCGTGCGTCCTTGGGGCCGCCACCAAACTTCTGATCTTTTCCTTTGGGGCGACGAGCTTCCATATTGACCACTTCGATGTTCTCTCCGATACACCAGAAGTCCCCGGCGTTTTGGTGGTGCATCTGAACTTCGATTGATTTCGGGAACATTCCGTAGAGCTCACGGGGAGTCGAGGCATACACAAGAACCCCACAGTTTCCGGGCTCTTTGGCGAACCGATATTCCAGTTCAAGACGGAAGTTTTCGTGAACCTTATCCGTGATGAGATGACCACCGGGCTTCCCGAGGCTCACCAATTTACCATCGCGCGCAATGAAGCTGGGCTTGATGTCTGGATTCTTGTCAGCAGCAGGAACATCGCTGTGCCAACCAGTAAGGTCCTTACCGTTGAAAAGTTGAACGGGCTTTGCCTCATCGGCCAAAAGATTTGGAGTGAGGAGAGCGGCAAAAGTGAGAAGCAGAGTTGTCGATTTCATAGTCGTTACGATTGAACCTACTCTGAGCACCTCTTCTTTCAAAGACAAGCTGCCGAATTCAATCCGACGGGCGCTCGAACGTAAATTGCGTCCCCTTGCGAAAAAAACTCCATGCCGAGATCCGGATGAATCGCCGCCAGGCCGAAGATCATGGAAGCATAGTCAATGGACTCGATACGAGGAGGTCGCCACGAAGGCTGCTCAACGCTGAACCTTGGCAGAATTTCGCCTGCGGGAGTCTTTAGTCGAAGCGAGGGATCAGAATAGAGCTTCAACAAATGAACCTGTGCGGAAGGGAACACCGGCATGAATCCGGCAACGATATGAGGGGAAATCATCTTGCCGGGATTGTGGTCGAAATTGGAGGCCAGGTAGCCGTTGTCGGGAGTGATGCCAGCTCCACAGCCCCAAAGGTGGTCCGATCCGTTGAGGTGTGATGAGATCCGCTGATCGAGCTGTGCCTGAGCCTGGGCAAAGGAGGTGTAGTCTACCTCAGAGCATCCCGGTTGGCTCATGTAGAATGGGAATTGAATGGTGAAGGAGCTCTGAGGTTTTAGACGAGGCTCAGCCAGGATCGTAATTTCGTCCCGCGTGAGCATTGGGAGATCCTTAAGCTCCTTAAGACTCCCCTCGAGTCTTCGTTGTTTAGCGTCCTCGTGAATCAACCATGCCAGGAGATAGTATTCGTTGAAGAGCAGGGTCACAGTCCGGGGCCCGGGCTTTCCATCCACTATGGTCATATGGAGTCGATGTCCGTCCTGCGATGCGCGCGCGAGTTGCCAATCGATGGAGCTCCAAAGTTGATCCGCTTCTTGCCGGATCGCCGGATGATTAAAAGTGTTCCGACAGTAGAGGGCTCCTACCACCATGATGGCGGTGTCGATGGTCGAAAACTCCGAAGTCCCCTTCCCGCTCTCTGAATCAAAAAAGTGACGGAAAAATCCGCTGGAGTCGCTTGGCGGAACGAAGCCGGCAACCTTTCCGTTCAAGGACAGAAGGGTTTGCAGAGCCTTCGCCGCGGCCTCCTCATCGCGTCCGAGTTGATGCTCCATGCAGAGGCCCATTAGTCCAATCCACACGGCGGCTGAAGAACAGGTCCGGTTCTCTTTGGGATCGCTTTTTGGGAGATAGGAATCGCGGTAGAGCCCTTTTGAAGTCCGTTGCAGGGTGTTAAAAAATTCAAGCGATGCCTCAAAGAGAGGTGCGAGTTTCCTTAAAGTTTCAATTGTGCCGGAATCTGCTCGCGCGAGTGAAAGCGTGAGCAGACACGTGTAGATTACTAATCTCAAAACAAAGATCTTCTACTTCTTCTTGAGAGTTTTTGCGAGCTTGTCGTGCAGGGTTTTTACTAGATCCGGATGGGCGGAAGCGATGTTCTTCGTTTCGGCGGGATCTGTCCGGTGGTCGAAAAGCTCTGCGAAAATCGGAGTCGCGGCGGGATCCCGGTAGTCGCGCCATTCCACATAACGATAGCGGTCGTTCCGCAAGGCATAGCCCATGAGGTGGTTTTCAAAGAAATCCCGGTCCCACTTCTCACCCTGTTGTTTCATAATCCGGGCTTCAACCTCCGCGATCAAAGGCCCAAAAAAGGTCTCCCGCATTGCCGGGGCGAGCGGATTGGCCGCCCACTCGCGGAGGCCTGGATTGGGATACTGGGAGAGGGCGAAATCCTTCACCTTCCCCTCGGGATGATCGAGTAAGGGAACGAGTGAAACTCCTTCGAGATGAGATGGGATCGGGAGTCCGGCGAGATCACAAAGGGTGGGATACATATCAACCAACTTGACCAAGGCCTCCGTCTTTTTCCGCCGGCATTCTTCATGTCTGGCGCCTGCAAAATAAGCGGAACGCGTGTGCCGATTTCGTAGTTGGTGGCCTTGCCCCAAACCCCCATGTCACCGAGGTGCCATCCATGGTCCCCCCAGACAATGATGATGGTGTTGTCGCGCTGGCCGGACTCGTCCAGTGCATCGAGAACAAGACCAATCTGGGCATCGACGTAAGAAGTGCAGGCCAGGTAGGCGTGCTTGAGTTTTAACGAGAGTTCCTCGTCAAGATCACCAGACTTTGGAATCCCATGGCGAACCCTCAGTTCGAAGGAGGCATGCAAGCCCATCGCAGCGCCATCGACGGGAGCCTTGGTGTGTTCTGCGAGTGGGATTTTTTTCGGATTATAGAGATCCCAATACTTCTTAGGGGCAATAAAATGAAGGTGGGGTCGCGAAAACCCCAGTGCGAGAAACAGAGGCTAATGGGGCTTGTTCTCCAGGTGCTCATTCATCGTGACAATTGCCAGCAAGGCGGAGTGACCATCGATAAAGGAATGATCAGGCACGTCCGCAGCTTCGAAGGCCGGACCACTTGAGGTGAGACCGCCAACCTTGTCGGGGCCATACTTGGCGAGAAGTTCGGCGCGGTTATCACGTTGGATTTTTTGATTCTCCGGAAGTCCGCATCCTCCTGGGATGGGCCTTGTCTTCATGAGCCGGTTGGCAGGAAGGCGGGACCAGGATTTTTCGGCATCGTTATATTTTCCATGGTAGATTTTCCCCACGTTCACGGTCTCATAGCCATGGCTCCGGAAATGTTGAGGGAGAGTCACGATGTCGGGGTTGGCGACGCGGAAGTCAGTGTAGTTCTCGATCACGCCGATGGCATCGGGTCGCGCCCCGGTCATCAAGGAAGCACGTGATGGAGAACAAATCGCTTGTTGGCAATAAGCACGATTAAAGAGCACCCCCTTGGAAGCCAACCTATCGAGATTCGGTGTCACTGCGATGGGTGAGCCGTAGCACCCCAACTCGGGACGAAGGTCATCGATTACGATGAAAAGAACATGGGGCTTCTTGGTTGGCATGGACTGCCCAAAGGCGGCCGCCAACAAAAAGAATGAGAGGGCGCTCAGTGAAAATTTCATGATTGGAGAATGGATCTATTCGGAGGCCTCGAACAGTTCGAAAGTAGCAAAGATCGAGAGCTTTCCTTGAGGCTGATTTGTCACCAAAATCGTGGCAGTTTTGGAGTCAGGGCCGGTTGTGAATTGCAAACTCTTACGGTGATACCTGGGCATGTAAAACCGGGTTCCGCCTTTGCTCCGCCATAAGCCGCGACGTTCAGGTAGCTCTTAAACCATAAGTTCTTCTCGTTGGTTTCCGGAGACATTACCCATGCCGAAAGGATGTAAGTCGGATGGGGCTTCACATTGGCAGTTTGCTGAACTTTTCCTGAGGTTTTCAGAGAGGCGGCGACCTTCCCGGAATGGGGATTCTTGCTCGGCGTTCCCTCCCCGCTCCAGCCTTCCAGGGCGTTCTCAAAGCTTAAGTTGGCGAGGAGATTCTTGCGGGTCTTGAGTCCCGAAGGAGGCTTGGTTCGATCCCAGCACATCAAGGTGAAGGCAGGGAAGTTCCCAGGAATGTTGACCCTGACCCGCGATCCCGGCCGGTGAAATCCCAGCGCCGACTTATGGCCGGGCCACCGGCCCGATACCGGCTTTGCCATGATGACGGCCCCATCAAACTCCGGGTTTCTGGGCAAGGTCAAATTGGGAACGAGGATATCGGCCCCTCCTCGATCGAAACCATAGTATGCGATCAGTCGATCGTCCTGGGCCAGGGCTTCGCGATGTTCCTGCCATTGTTCAAACTCAGCCTTGGCTTCGCTCTCCACGCGCTCGCCGAATTCGCTGGTGTCAGGGACATTGACACTGCCCCGGCTGATCTCAACGGCTGGCCCGTCATTGAGGAGATCTAGCGCGCCACCCTTGATGACCAGTTGTTCGGCGCCCCCTTTGTGTCGGACGGAAATTTCGCCATCGAAAACTTCGACCTGACCATGTCCATCTCGAACAACAAGCCCGAACTCGGTTCCAAGATCCTCAATCTCGGTCGAGGGACCGTGTAGCTTGAATCCCCGTGCGGCGGGTGGAACTTTCATGCGCACAGCGCCATCTCGACAAGAGGCCTCCCATGCAGATTTCAAGCTGATTTCAGCCGGCCCCTCGAGGGTCATCAAGGCTCCCGAGAAGAACTGAATTTCGGCGGTGCCCGAGGTCAGATGAATCACCTCGGCTCCGAGGATATCTCCTTGCTGAAATGACGAATTCGGTGACTGCCACTGAGCGTCAAAAAGGTTCTCGATGACCGCAAACCCATGGGCAATTGGGCCTGCATCTTGGGCGGTCGGTGAAGTGTTTTCAGGAGTCCCGGCAAGCTGCCTCTCCGGCGTAGCACTCCAATACATGACAATCGTGCCCAACAGGAATGCCACGGTCGCAGCAGCTGCAAGTGGGATTAAAGGTGGCAATTGAAACTGAGTGACCTTCTTCCCGGCAGGATCGGGCGTCGAAACCCAGGATGGCATCTCTTCTCCCGCATCGCTGGTCTCGCTGGCCTCCGATTGCAAGTGGTGGTCCAGCGCCAGATAAGACCGGGCGACAGGGAAACTAACTCCAATTCAAAGGGTTTTTGGGTGGCTGCTCACGAAGCCTTTCGTTCGGGCATCTTGAAGATCCACTTTGATCCTGTTTTTAGATGCCACTTTTGAAACTTGAGGTAAGATACTCGACCCATGAAATTTTCCCTCCTCATCTTTCCAATTATTTTGGCCAGCTGCGTCACCAGCACCACACCCAAGGGGGAAGCCCTCCCCGTGCTCGGAAGTCCCGCACGAGCTTCCGCCTGGGGGGCTCCCACCATGAACAAGACTTCCGATGGATATGAGATCGTTTATCAAAACCCCTCGAACCGCAACGAGCGGGTCTCCATCAAGGGTTCTCGAAAACTCCTTTACGGACTCAGATACCCTCCACACATCAAGGGACAGAGTTCAGAGGGCGGGAAAGTAGTCAAAACCGCCACTCCCCAGGGCTGGCAAAAGGTGAAGATTGCAGGGCAAAATGCGTATCTTTATCAAAGTCACTATCCCGTCGACGGACGGGCAGCCCGCTTCAAAACCCTAGGGGAACAGCTCGCAGGACCAAGCGGAACATTTGGACACTACGCCGTTGATATCGAAGGTTCAAATATTCAGATGCGACGTTGGATTTCGGAGTTACGGTTCCTTCAATAATGACTCCACCAAAAACTGCTCTTATTACCGGTGCGAATGGCGGCATCGGCTCCGCCCTCGCCCGTCAACTCGCTACCGGAGGCACCCGCCTCGTTCTCTCGGGGCGCAACTCAATCGCCCTTTCGGAACTCGCCTCGGAACTGGGCGCGATAGCCCTGATCTGCGACTTTACCAAACCTGACCAGGTTTCAGCCACCGTTTCCGAAGCTCTGGCTGAGCTTGGAGAAATTCATGCTGTCGCGCACTGCATTGGCTCGATTCTACTCAAGCCAGCTCATCTGACATCGGTCGATGAATGGCAATCCACCATGGACACCAATCTCAACTCGGCCTTTTACCTCCTCAATAATCTTGCCCGGCCCATGATGAAGTCCGGCGGTTCCATCGCATTCGTCACCTCGGTGGCAGCCGATAAAGGCCTTTCGAATCATGAAGCGATTGCTGCCGCGAAAAGCGGTCTCGCGGGTTTGACGCGGTCCGCCGCGGCGACCTATGCCCGTCATCAACTCCGGGTCAACTGCGTCGCGCCCGGCCTGACGGACACTCCCCTTGCGGCTCCCATCACCGGAAACGAATCCGCCCGCAAGTTCTCCGAAGCGATGCACCCGCTGGGCCGACTGGGCACCGCCGATGAAATCGCACGCGCCCTCTTTTTCCTCCTTTCGCCGGAGAATAGCTGGATCACCGGACAAACTCTCGCAGTTGATGGCGGGCTTTCATCACTTCAGACGAAATAGCCCGATTACGAATTAACCTCCGTGCCAGTGGAGCTTCTTTCGCAGGATGTCGTAGAATGAGTGGCCCGGCAACCTCACCAGTCGCAGCGTTTCTTCATGACGACTCACTCGGACGATACTGTCGCGCTTGATTCGTAAAATATCCCGTCCATCGACCGAAAATAAAATCGGTTCCTCTCCTCCGCTGCTTGGGGAGAGTTCGATTACCGAATTTTCAGCCACCACCAACGAGCGATTGCTCATGCTGTGTGGGCAAATCGGAGTGATGACAAAGACCTTGGCGTGAGGTTCCAAAAGGGGGCCTCCAGCCGCCATCGAATACGCAGTTGATCCCGTCGGCGTCGCCACGATCAAGCCATCGGCCCGATAGTGATTGAGCAACACGCCATCCACCCGGGCCTCCAGAGAAACCAGGCGACCGGTCTCACCGCGCATCAGGACAGCCTCGTTGAGAGCTAAAAATTCATGGGCCTTCCCGCTCTCGTCGATCATTTCGACTTTCAGCATGCTGCGCTCGATGATGTTGATCTCTCCCCCCGCGAGATGGTCGCTCAGAAGGTCGATTTCCTCGTCTGTGCACGCTGTTAAGAATCCCAGCGTCCCGATATTGACACCCGCAATCGGAAGTTCCGTCGGCCCAATCCGGTGCAGCGTCTCCAATAAGGTTCCGTCGCCACCAAGGGAGATCACCAGATCGACCCCTTTGACAAAATCTTCGATCCCCTCTTCTCCAATGAGCGCAGCGGTCTCAGGCTCCAGCACGACTTCGATCCCCCGCTTCATGAGGCTTTTACGGACACCGGCAACGGCAACCGGTGCGTCCGGCTTTTTGGGATGGGCGACAATCGCGACTCTCACAAAGAAAGAGCTAACACCCGCGACCGACTCTAGCAATCGTTCCTTGATTATCTCACCAGAGTCCACAAATTCCCCGCATGTCGCTCACGACCGAGGAACAGGCCCGCTACCTTCGCCAAACCATGTTGGCGGAGAT
>CAWUTG010000032.1:0-18966 GCA_963925135.1 uncultured Verrucomicrobiales bacterium
CCGCGAAGCGGTGGATGTCGGCGAGGTCCTTAACGTGGATGTAGTCGCGCACCGCGGTGCCGTCGGGGGTGGGGTAGTCGGTGCCGAAAACCTCGACGGCGTCCCGCTGGCCGAGGGCGACTTTCAGAACGTTGGGGATGAGATGGGTTTCGATGCGGTGGTCTTCGCCGCAGCGCTGGCCGGCACCGGCGGCATTGAAGTAGCGGAAGATGACGGCATCGATCCCGTGGATCGCGCCGAACCAGTGGAGGATGCGCTCGAAGGTGAGTTTGGATTCGCCGTAGGGGTTGACGGGACGCTGGGGGGCGAATTCGTCGATCGGGACGGTTTCCGGAATCCCGTAGGTGGCGCAGGTGGAAGAGAAGACGATCTTCGGCACTCCGGCGGCGACCATCGCTTCGAGGAGGCTCAGTCCGCCACCGACATTGTTACGAAAATATTTGCCGGGGTCCTGCATGGACTCGCCGACGAGGGCGAAGGCGGCGAAGTGGATGACGGCCTCGGTCCCCTGCTGCCGCATGGCGCCGGTGAGCGCGGCGGCATCCTGCAGGTCGGCGACCACGAGCCGGGCCCGCGGGTCGACCGCCTCGCGGTGCCCTTCGGAGAGGTCGTCGATGACGACGACCTCATGGCCGGCGTCGCAGAGCGCTTCGACGCAGACGCTGCCAATGTAGCCGGCGCCACCGGTGACTAGAAGATGCATGGGGGAAGATGTCAGAGATTTGAGATTAGAGATTGAAGGTAGGCCGCGGAGGATCTCACACGGAGACGCATACTGGGCACTTTGGCACGCAGGAGTTTGGAATGCTTTACGAGGCCTCAGGCAGCGCCGCAGAGGTTAAGAATGTTTTTGGAGTGGGTTGGGGAGTTGACCGGAATATGAACATGAGCGGGACGGATCATGCCACTCGGTGGTCACTTGGTGACTTTTAATCTGACGCCACGCTACCGCCCTTGGTCAGCTTTCCTGTGGGGAAAGAACCGCTTGAGAGTGCTCTGGATTTCCTGGTCGGGAGAGTCCTTTGCTTGAGGGAATTTTCGGAGATGAGATCACGTTTTTCTTGGTTCCTTGTGCTTGGTTCTTGGTTCTTGGTTCTTGGTTCTTGAACGAAGAACAAAGAACGAAGAACGAAGAACGAAGGCTCATACTTCCAGATCATCGGCGTCGTGCATGCCGAGCCATTTGAGAGAGACGGCTTCAATGCCTGGAATGGATTCGTTGATCCATGGTGCCAGCGCAGGCGAAAGCTGGGCATCCATCCAGAGTTTCATGCGGCCACCACGGGATGATCGATGCGTTCTCTGGCATAGCGGATCGCCGCAAAGACATCTTCTTCCTCCAGATCGGGAAGTTCCTCAAGGATTTGAGGAATGGACAGCCCGTTGGATAGCAGGTCGAGAACATCAACCACGCGAATTCGCATTCCGCGTATGCAAGGACGTCCACCGCATTGTTTTGGGTTCACCGTAATTCGAGAATTGCTCATGTTGGGAACGTGCCACAGCTTAATGCTGAGCTCAAGATTAAGAAGAAAAGGGTGCCAAGGTTTCTGAACGATGAACAAAGAACGATGAACAAAGAACGTTTAACTTGTTCTTGGTTCTTGGTTCTTGGTTCTTGGTTCTTGGTTCTTGGTTCCTGGTTTCTGAACGACGAACAAAGAACGATGAACAAAGAACGTTTAACTTGTTCCTGGTTCTTGGTTCTTGGTTCCTGGTTCCTGGTTCCTGGTTCCTGGTTCCTGGTTCTTGAACGAAGAACAAAGAACGATGAACAAAGAACGTTTAACGAAAGTTTAACAGAGTCTGTCGGACTTCAGGAGGTAGGCGATGAAGCCGCCGATTTTGGAGTGTGCTTGAGCAGCGAGATCGTAGAGTTGCTGGAACTGTTCCTGGTTGAGGTAGTGCTGGTCTAAGGCGAGGTAGAGTTGGCTCTGGACCTCTGAGCAGGAACGCTGGGAATATTTTAGGAATCTCGTGAACTCTTTGTTGCTTCCCCCATCAAACCCTTCCGCGATGTTGTGCATGATTGAACCTGAAGCACGCTGGATCTGATCTTTCAATCCGAAGTCCCTGGCAAATGTCCCCTTCCCCGTGATCTCGTAAATTTGCCGGGTCAATTCACGTCCCAGCTTCCAACCCTCGATGTCTTCAAAGCACTGGATTGTCATGGCTTTTTTGTTTTCAGGGTTCTTGGTTCTTGGTTCGGTCACAACCAAGAACGATCGAAACGATTCAACGCTACCGCCCTTGGTCGCATCCCCCGTCATTAGAGAAAACCATGAAATTTGGCTTGATCGCAAGGGGATCCTTGCTGCCTTTGGGTAGATTTTCGAATTCGCATCAATTATTTTGACACACAGAGAGCTATCTCTTCGGTGGGAATATATAGATTTCAGAAGGGTGAAAACAAGGGGAAAGTGAGTTTTTATTAATCTTAGAAAGTTTACTAGTGTTCAGTTTTCAGTCCCTTACCTCGGATTCCCGGCAGCCTGGATTTTGATATCCCGAAACTCTGAAAGCGAAATCAGAGTTGCCCTCTGCTCCCCTGCCATTTCTGCTAGTCATCATCGTCGGAGCCGTAGCTGCCATAGCTGCCATAGCTGCCATAACTTCCGGAGCCATAGCCCTTCCCATATTGGCCATAGCCTCCGTAGCCTCCGTAGCCTCCGTAGCCATAGCGGCCCAAGAAACCCTTGGGCTCTTGGTAGCCGTTGATGACGATGCCGGCCGGGACGACGCCGTCATCCTCGAGGAGCTCCATGACTTTTCGGACGGCACTCTTGGGGGTTTGTTCGGCCCGGATGACGAGACAAAAGTTATCGACGGCAGGAATGAGGAGCCGGGTATCGGGAACGGCGAGGAGAGGCGCGGAGTCGACGACGATGACGTCAAATTCTTTGGCGAGGTCACGGAGGAGATCAGTGACGGCATCGGAGTTGAGGAGTTCGCCGGGATTGGGCGCCCGGGCACCGGAGAAGAGACAGGCGAGATTCTCCTGGCCGGTCTCGGTGGTGAGGGCATCCTGCCAGGTCAGTTTTCCGGCCAGAAGTTCGGTCACTCCGGGCTTGAGTTCACGGCGTTTCAGGCCGAAGCCTTTGTGAACGGCTGGTTTACGGAGGTCGAGATCGACGAGGACGGTCTTCTTCCCTTGCAGGGCAGAGGCCATGGCAAAATTGGTGGAAACCAGGGTCTTGCCCTCTCCCGGGGTGGCGCTGCTGAAGAGCGTGACTTTCCTCTTTTTCTCATCCCCCAACAAGGTGATGGAGGCCCGCAGAATGCGATACATCTCGGCATAGAGGGATTCCAAAAGGCCGGGTCGAAAGACAAGGCGGGGATCCCACATCCGGACCAAGGGGGGCAGGTCTTCAGGGGAGGTCTTTTTATCCGAGATGATTTTCTCAAGAATCTTGGGATCGGTATCGCGGATGGTGGCGAGGACGTGGAGCTTGGTGAGGAGTTCAGCCTGATGGACCGAGTGGATTTTATTGTCGAGCTTGACGAGGAGGAAGGCCAAGGCAAAGCCCGAGGCGAGCCCGAGGACTCCCCCTCCCGCCAGGACGAGCATTTTCCTGGGTGAGGCCGGCTTCTCTGGAAGGAGCGCAAGGTTGCTGAGCTCGACCTCGGCATCGAGAGCCATCTGGTTGATCCCGGTGACCTGGAGCTTGGTGAGCATGGAATTATAGAACTCCGTTTGATTCAGGATCTCACTGGCGAGGACGGAAGCGCGGGCGGTGAGGAGGCGTTTGGCAGTTTGCAGACGGGCTCCGGGGTCTGATCCATCCTGATCCCACTCGGCCGAATTCTCATCCCAATAGGGCTTATCAACAAGGGCCTCGCGGACGGATTCAAATTCCGCGAGGAAGCGTTTTTGGTATTCATCGACCGCTGCGCGGGCCGCGATGAGCTTGGGGTGCTTGGCGAGATAGCGGCGGTCGAGCTCGCTGAAAGCCAGTTCCTTTTCTTCGAGTTCTTTGAGAGTTTCGAGAACCTGTTGATAGTTTGCGCGGGCATTTTGAGCATTTTGGAGAGCGGCCTGAACCTCCGCTACCGATGTTCCCAGAATATCGGAAGACGAGGTGTCTCCCGTGGACCTCTTCTCGGCGAGTTCATTGACATACTGGGTGGCGATGGTGTCGGCCAGAACCCGGGCGACGCCGGGATCGGGATGGGAAACGGTGATATCGAGGAGGCGGGTCTTGCGGCGCACCGAAACGGTGGTCCACAATGCAATTTCCCGGCTCAGGGCAGCGGGATCGAGATCGGGGGAATCCCCCCCGCCCTCCGGGTCGCGACCCAACCATTGGTGGGACCAAGCCGGGAACCAATTGACTGGAGGAGGGATCAGCCCTGGAAGAGATCTCACGGCAGGATCCGAAGCGACCAGGGTCAAGAGGGCGGAGCGCTTGACGCGCTCGGCGACGGTATTGACGGCGTCATCCGAACGATAGTCGAGATCCTCGGCCTGGTCGTTGGCGATGACCGAGGAAGCCCCCTGTTTGACGAGAAGGGACGAAGTGGCCTCGTAGATAGAGGGAGCCTTGGAAAGATAATAAAAGGCTCCGAGGAGACCAAGAACGAGCCCCAGAGCGATCCAATGCCCGCGCCCCAGAAGTTCACGGGTCAGTTGCTGAAAGCGCTCGCGAGAGGATTCAAATCCAGAGCCAAAGCCCTCTTCATCTTCGTCTTCGAAAGGATCGGACTGGTCGTCGCGCGAGCGAGCTTGAGTTTTACGGGCCATTTGTGATGTGGTAAACGGGAAAGGTGAGAAGTTGGGGGAACTTGAGAGAGGTGAGCAGTTGGAAGCATGAATGAAGCTTCGAACAGCCGCATCAGTTTAGTCTTTTTCTGGCGAAATTCACAACCGAAAAAGCTCATTTTTTCGGACCGGACAGAAACGATTGTTCCTAAGGAGCTTGAAAGTATACCGTTAGGGCGTTCTCCCGTTTCCGCTCAATATTCGCCCTGAACTCCGGGCACGCTCTCAAGGCGGGCCGCCCTGCCGGAAACACGATCTGGCCAGAAATCTACGAGAGCGATGTCGCTGCAGATTACCCCCTTCATTGCGCCGGGCGCGGCTGAGCGGGCGCGGCCCTCGGGCGCAAGGCCCGCGATGAAGGGAGGGCCCGGGATGACCGCGAAAAATCAGGGAAAGGCATCAAAACTGCAACTGCTAACTGCTAACTTCCAAGGTCGGGAGACTAGAACCAACTTTCTTCGACAGTGATGGTATCATCTGGAAGGAGGGAAATGGGATCATTGCCATTCTTACCAATTTTTCTGACATCATATTCCTTACTGCGACCATTACGGGAAAGAGTGACTTTTTTCAGATTGGCTAACTCGGTGAAGCCCCCGGCCATCGCGATGGCTGACATCAGGTCGAGACGACCATCGAGCGGAAGAGCGATGCGGCCCGGACTCTTGACCTGGCCCAAAACGGTGACCGTGGTGTTCACAAAAGGACTCTTGTTCACCACGACCCGATCCCCTCCTTGAAGGGCGAGCTTGCCGGCGGGACCGCTCTGAATGGACTGAATGGAGTGACTCGAGGACTGACCGTCTGACCTCACCAGCTTAATGGCGAAGGTATCCGCAAATTCATTGGGCCCCCCGGCCATCTGGAGGGCCGAGGAGAGATCCATCTTTCCGGATTTAGGAACGGGGTAGGAGCCCGGTTTGCGGACCTCGCCAAGCACCGAGAATTCACTGCGGGCGAAGGGACTTTCATGCACGACCAACTTATCACCTGGCATCATCACGATGCGACCCGACTCGCCTTGAAGCTCGGCGAGGGTAAAGACCCGGTGTTGACCGAGCGCGCTCATCCATTGAATATTTTTAGGATCAGCGGAATTAGTAATCCCCCCGGCTGAGGCCAGTGCCGAGCCCAAATCGAGGGGCCCAACCTGGGGGATGGGAACCTTCCCGGGCAGGGAGACCTGGCCAATGACCGAGACAAACTCAGTGGCATATTCGAGGACCGTGAGAGTGACCATGGGAGTCCTGATATAATCGGCGGCATATCGTTGACGGATCTGATCCGAGGCTTCAGTGAGGCTCAGGCCCTCGATCTCGAGAGTCCCAATGAGCGGAAAAGAAGCCTGGCCGGTTTTCAGAATGGTGACCTCCGTGGCAAGATCAAGCTCTTCATAAACCGAGAGCCTGACGGTATCATTGGCACGGAGGACGTAGGTTTCACGAAGATTGGCGGCCGACTGGGCCGTGAGGAGAGAGGGCAGCAGGAGGAGAAATAAAAATAGGAGATGAAGGTGTTTCATGGAATTGTTTGGGGTGATTGGGGCTCAGGAACTTAGCAACGGTATTTTTTCTTTTTTAAATGGTGAGTGAACGGCGCTAAAACTGCCACTTGATGCCGACCCCGGACTGCCAGCCGTCCCAGGTGTATTGATGGTCGCTCGAGGATTGATCGCGCCAGTTCACGTTGAAGGTGAGATCGGCCTGCCGCTTAAAGACCGGAAGCGTCAGGGCAGCGGAAAGAGTGGTGTATTGGGTGTCCCGAAGACCGATGGCATTGAGAGGGATATCAAGGGGACTACGATCTTCGGAGGAAAGCCCGAGCTCAAGACGGGCCCGGCGAATCATGCGCCAGTAGGTCAAGCGGTAGGAGGTGCTTTGATCGAAGCCCCCGCCTTGCGAGAAGGTGGCCTGGGTGTCCTGAATCGAGATGAAGCGAAAGCCCCAGCGGGCCGAGGCCCGGTAATCGAGAGCCACCGACCAATTCGATTGCGTGCTGGTTCCCGAAAAGGGGGAATCGGAGCGATCAAGGCCGAAGGAAGATCTCAACTTCACCTTGGTGGAGAGCTCGTAATCGAGCCTCAAGGTGGGACCGACGACCATTAAATCCTGATCATCATTCCCGGTCCGAACGCCATAGCGGTAACCCGGCCCAATACTGAGGCGCCCGGTGGCCTGCCAGACCCCGGAGAGCCCCGCCGTCAGCGAAGAGGTGTCACCATAGCCGCCGGTGCGACTTTCGGTATCACGTTGATCCCAGGAGGCGAGGAGGGAGGTCTTTCCCGAGAAGCGGTAGCTGGCGAGAAAGCCACTTTTCAATGAAAACTGCTCGATAAAATCGCTCGTGAGCCGGTTGACGCCGGAATCCGAGGAGAGCCCGGTGGTGAATGAGGCGACCACTTTCCTGGAACGATAGCCGCCGAAGGCGTTCACGGAATAGTTGGTGGCATTAAAATCGTCGCGCTCCTGATAGAGAGGCTCCGCGACCTGCGTGCGGACCCCCAGCTGAAAATGGCTCCCCCCGAGGAGATACGAGGCATGGAGACTGGGAGTGATGATCCAATCTGACTCGATCTCAACGGGGCCATTCCCGGAGGCCTGGGCAATGTTGGTATCGTAGAGGGACGCCAGCCCGAGCGAGAAATCGAATTCCCCGTAGTCGTCCGCTTCTGAGGCCGAGATCAAGGAATCGCTTCCGGAGAAGCCCGATGGGAGCGCGGGCATTTCTCCAATAAGATCCCTCCCCCGGAGAACCATCCCGGAGAGAAAAAAGAGGAAGCAAACCGAACGCATAGATCAAATAACGATAAAAATCATGATGAGCCCCCGCCCACTCGCGAGAAAATAAAATTAATCACGCTGGGAAATCAAGGCCGCGGGGAAGCCGACCTGAGTAAGAGAGAGCAAACAAGATGCCAGCTCCTCGAAGGGAGCCCTTCCTAGCAAAGGACTTCCCCTCTCTCAAGCTATCTCCGGCGTCTCGCCACCATCGCCAGTCCAAGAACAAGCAAAACCGAGGAGGATGGTTCTGGGATCGCTATATTAATATTATCAAAAACCAAGGTGTTTGCAGACGTGCCCGCAGCGGAGATGGGGGTGTGCGTCATGGAAATTTCACCAAGGGCGAATGAAGAAAGAGCGGAGCGACTCCCAATTAAGACATTGGCAGCTCCACCCTGGGGACCGTACGAAAAGGTGGTGGCACCGGAGCCAAAGTCCATCTTGAAAATATACCCCGAAAGAGACTGGAGCGTTTGGGCAGTCAGGGAGGCTGCGGCACCGTTCACGCCCAGAGAGATATTCCACGAGGTTAGATTTCCGAGAGTGGGCGTGAAACCGATCTGCGCCAATGTTGAGCTCCCTGCCGACGAGACGGTCACGCTAAAGGCATCCCGTCCTGCAAAGGAATCGGCAGTATTGTCGAGAATCCCCAAATTCAGGGTGATGGATTGGGCATGCGTTATACCGGACAACGATCGAGCGACTGTGGTGGCCGAGTTATCAGGAGTATTTGCATACTGGGTCCCGAGGTGGCCTGAGTTTGACGCCCCGCTGCCAAAGTTCGTCGATGCAATGTAGGCAAGCGGGAAGATTGTGTTATCAAAGGCCGTCGGATTGGTGGAATCCTGGGTCCATCCAGAGACCCCGCCTGCGAAGAGATCACCGGTGGACTCGGAGTCGAAATTAATTAAGACGGCACCGTGGGCGGTAGCGGCAGCGGCCAAAGCGACACCTGAAATGACTACTGTTTTTGGAAGGGTTTTCATAAAATGCGGGTATTGGGACTTTTTATTTTTTGGGAGGGTTGAGAGATGCTCTATAATCGAAACGGCAGGCTATTGCCCACTGATCACGACAGGCTCGTCGAGATTTTCATCCAAGGGGACGAAGACGGTGGACGGCGGGAGATCAAGATCGCCCACGTTCACAGCAGGATCTGTCACAGTAGTGGTAGCAGTGGTCGTGCCCCCGGTGGGAGTCTGGGCGGCATCCACGGGAGTGGTGAGGACCTCCGTGCTTGTGGTGACGCTAAAGACACCGGGATTCATGGAATCCGGGGAAGCGACCGTCTCTTCCTGGGTGACGCTTTTGGTGAAGCCGCCGCCGCCATCAGGGACAATGACTTCTGATTGGCGCTTGACGGTAATGGTGCCGTCTCCAGCCGTTTCCGTGACGGTCGCCGTCGCCTTGGTCACCGTGAATCCGTTCACAACGACTTGAGTGAAAACGGCTTTGACCGTGGGTCCTAAGGTGATGAAATCGATGGCATGGAGGGGCGAACCGAAGAGAACGCACAACAGGGCTGATGTTTTTAACTTCATAAGGCTGTATAATTAACAGGTTTATTTGAGCGGTCAATCAATTTTCTTCGCTTTGGCATATCTTTTTCGAGGAGCGTTTGAGGCTCTTCGAGGAGCGTTTGAGAGCGGCAGCCCGGATTGCCACGGAGGACTCACCGGAGACCTACCACGAGGCATCAAAACGATTTCAATCACCAAGGGCCAATTCAATGTCACACTCGAAGAGTAAGATCTCGTTGCAAATTGGCCTTTCGCATCCCTTTTTTTCCAACTAAGATGCTCAGCGATGGGCATCTTCGACAAACCACGCCTCAAGAGGTCAGCAGTAAAAGGACGTGATTCCGTTCCTGACGATCTTTGGACCAAGTGCCCCGATTGCGGGGAAATGATCCATACCCTCGATCTCAAACAGAACTACCTCGTCTGTCCCAAGTGCACCCACCATTTTCTGATGGGAGCCTATGATCGCTTTCAACTCATTGCTGACGAGGGCACTTTTGAAGAAACATCGCGAGAGCTCGTTTCCACCAATCCTTTGGGATTCTCCAATTATAAAGAGAAGGTCGAGTTCCTCCGGGGCAAGACCGGGCTGAACGATGCCGTGGTCACCGGCCGCCTCGAAATCGGCGGACATCGAGCCATGGCCGCGGTCATGGATTTTAAATTCTTTGCGGGTTCCATGGGATCGGTGGTCGGCGAAAAAATCACCCGCGCCATCGAAACCGCCACTCTTGAAAAACGGGCCATCCTGATTTTTTCGTCATCGTCAGGCGCGCGCATGCAGGAAGGGATGCTTTCCTTGATGCAAATGGCGAAGACCTGCGGAGCCCTCGCTCTTCACTCGGAAGCCAAGCTCCCCTACCTTTCCGTCTTCACCCATCCGACGACCGGTGGCGTGACCGCATCCTTTGCAACGATCGGCGACATCAACATCGCCGAGCCCAAATGCATGATCGGCTTCGCCGGTCCCCGGGTCGTAAAAGAAACGACCCACCAGGATCTCCCTCCCGGCTTCCAGACTGCCGAGTTCATGCTTGAGCACGGCCTTGTCGATGCCATTGTGCCTCGCCGGGATCTGCAGAAAAGGCTGGCGACGATTCTCGGCTACGTCATGCCTAAGTGAGAGACTCAAGGGCACCTCCGGCAAGCTCATTTCAAACCAACTCATCAAAAAAGCGGCGAATTCCTCGCCGCTTTTTAGTGATCTTGTGATCTTGTGGGCTCTTAGGCTTCGTCGTGGTAGCCGGGAATGAGGACCTCGCGAGGCTTGGCTCCATCGCCCGGACTCACCATGCCACGCGCTTCCAGGATATCGATCATGCGGGCTGCCCGGGTGTAACCCAGCCTGAGACGTCGCTGAAGAAGCGAAGTGCTCGCCTTACCTTCAGCGCGCAGAACTTCAATGCAGCGCTCAATCGTTTCTTCATCGGCGTCGGAGATTTCATCGTCACCATCGTCACCGCCGGAGCCACCACTCTCGATGACACGCTGAATGCTCTCTTCGAATTTTTGCTCACTTTGCGACGAGCAAAATTTCACAATCGCTTCCACTTCCTCATCAGAAACAAAGGCTCCCTGGGCTCGTTCGAGCTTGGCTTGACCTGGCGGAAGGAAGAGCATGTCCCCTTTACCCACCAACTTTTCGGCACCCTTGCTGTCGAGAATGACGCGGCTATCGAGTGAGGACGAAACCTGGAAGGCAATCCGGCTCGGGATGTTCGCCTTAATAATACCGGTGACAACATCCGCACGGGGAGTCTGGGTTGCAACAATCAGGTGAATTCCGGCAGCCCGGGCTTTCTGGGCGATCCGGGCAATGCTTCCTTCAATATCCGCCGGAGCGGTCTGCATTAGGTCTGCAAGCTCATCGATAATAATCACGATGTAAGGGAAGCGATCAGGAATTTCATCATTCTCTTCTTCCTCTTCTTCAAGGGACTGCATCGGACCGAGGTCACCATCTTCGAAGGCCTTGGCCATGGACTCGACTGCTTCTTCATCAACGATCTCGTCCAACTCCTGCTGCTCCTCTTCGGTAACGACCTCGGGCTCGGGACGAACCCGGCCATTAAAGCTATCAAAGTTACGCACTCCGACTTTCGCGAACATCTTATAACGACGCTCCATTTCATTGACGCACCATTTCAGGGCTCCAACCACTCGTTTTGGATCAGTCACCACTGGGACGACCAGGTGAGGCAGCTTGGCGTAGACCTGCATCTCCACCACCTTGGGGTCGATCATAATGAAGCGAAGCTCATCGGGGCCGAACTTGTAGAGGATACTGGTAATGATGGAGTTGATACACACCGACTTCCCTGCACCAGTGGCACCAGCGACGAGACAGTGAGGCATTGCCGCGAGATCACCAATGACAGTATTGCCATAAACATCCTTGCCCAGCGCCAGTGGAATCTTGCGCTTGGAACTGCGGAAGGCGTCGTCTTGCAAGAGTTCACGCAGCGGCACTGCCACTTTTTGGTCGTTGGCAATTTCGATCCCGACCGTGTCCTTACCAGGAATCGGAGCCAAAATATTAATCCGCTCCGCCTTCGTGGCGCGGGCCAGATCAGCCTCCAATTGGCTAATACGGCTGACCCTAAGACCAACGCTAGGGTAGATTTCGTAACGGGTAATCGTGGGACCGCGGGTAATGTCACCGGCCGTCACTTCGACACCGAAGGCCTTGCATGTCTCGATGATGATCGTCTGCGTCGCCAGCAATTCTTCCGAGAAGTCTTCAGGTGGCTCTTCATTTTCATCAAATTCAAGCAGGTCAAATCCAGGCAGTTCGTAATTCTCGAATCCCTCTGTGCTGAGTCCGGTATGAGAATACTTCTTCCGCTCGAAGGGACGAGCGCCCAGCTCGGCTCTGGGAGTGCGACGAGATGAGGCGTCGATAATTTGAGGTGTCGGATTGGACTTCAGCGGCAAAACAGCCTGACCATTTTCTTCAACCTCGGACTCGTTATTGCTCGGGGAAAAATCAGCTGCATGGGGCCTTTTACGGACACGCTTCTGGATAGGAGCCGCCACAGGAGCCGCTTTCCGCTCGGCCCGGAGCTCCAAAAGCTCGGCAACCTTCTCACGAATCCCCGACACTAAGGTGCGCGTAAATGACACCGGATGCCATCCCGTCAGTAAAATCAAACTTGCCAGATAGACCACCACTAGAACGATTGCGGATCCAATCTTTCCGAGGAGCCCCTTAAAAATATACTTCCCCAACCCCTCTCCGAGGGCCCCGCCGGCCCAACTGCCCTGATCCGGTCCCCCACTCCAGCCAAAGACATTGAACAGCGCCGCACTTGCAAGCGTCAGACTTCCAAATCCCACCAAAGTCCGCAACCCCAGACGACTCTTGAACCAGGCAATCGCCACGCCGAGCCATACCGTTCCAGCGGCAATCAGAAAAGCGGCCGCTCCAAAGAGACCCACAAATATAAAGCCAATCAAAGCACCCACCGGCCCGATCAAATTACGCGTCGGCCCATCCACCGCATCCTCGGGTGCAAAACTCCCCACAATTTTCCAGTCCACAAAATCCACCGGGGTAAATCGGAGCAGCGAAACAAAGAGAAGAATCCCCCCTAAAATCAGGCCAATTCCTACCAGCTCCTGCCCACCTTCCCGCTCCAGCACAGCGTGCTGCTTTCTCACCTTCTTTTGCTTGGCCATAATCAATGATGGAGAACGGCAATCGTCCTGTCAGCGAACTCTCTCACAAACTCCCGTGAGGGGGCAAGAAGTAACTTACAGCGCTCTTCAAAGTCAGGATTGCTTAAATGAATCGCCTCCAGCTCCATTGTGCACTTGAGTTTCTTCAAGTAAATCATCAGCCTCACTCCATGGAGCCCATCACATTTTTCCCCCTCTATATGACCCGCGTTTGGGGGGGACGGACGCTCGAAACCAGCTACGCACGCCCCCTCCCCGACTCCCAACCTTACGGAGAATCGTGGGAAATGAGTGACCGTGAAGAGGAGCAATCCATTGTTGATCGGGGCACCCATGCTGGAAAAACCCTCCACGACCTCTGGGTCAACCACCACGAAGAGATCTTCGGCACCGGTCTTGCGGGAGAGAGATTCCCTCTCTTGATCAAAATCCTGGACGCTCGCGATGACCTTTCCATCCAAGTTCACCCACCCCGGGAAGTCGCCGCCGAGCTTGGCGGCGATCCTAAAACCGAAATGTGGTATATCGCGGACTGTGATCCCGATGCCCAACTCTATGTTGGATTTAAAAAAGGGGTAACGCGTGAAGATTTTGGGGCCTCCCTCAGCGAGGGATCCGTGGCGGACAAGGTCCACGCCATCACGCCAAGTCCGGGCGAGTCAATTTTCATTCCGTCCGGCCGCCTTCATGCCATTGGGGCGGGATTCCTGATCTACGAAATCCAACAAAACTCAGACACCACCTATCGCGTCTTCGATTGGAATCGCCTCGGCCTTGATGGACAACCACGGCAACTCCATGTCGAAAAATCGATGCGATCCATCAACTTCGACGACATCGAGCCCGGGATGGATCAGCCCAACGGCCCCGTCATTGCCCAATGCGAACACTTCGTCGTCGAAGAACATGACGTGCCCTCCGGTGCCTCAATCTCCAATCCCGGCGATCAGTTTTCCATCCTCACCGTCGTATCCGGACAACTCACTTCCAAGGGAGGCCGCCAGTTTCGAGCCGGTGACTTTCTCCTCCTGCCCCGGGGGGCCGATGCTCTCGTGGCCTCAGAAGATTCCAAAACCCTCCGCACCTTCCTCCCCGAGTAGGGCCTTGATCGATAAATACGAGCTGGTGATGCAAGGCTTCCTGAAGGCCAAAGATCTCCGCTTTGGATTCCTTGAGATCCCTGGCGACCGTCTCTTTGCGGGCATCCCACGCACGTGTCCCCTTGTCGCTCGACGCCGCAAAGCGGACCTTGTAAGTCACCACATTGAAGGGCTCGGCAGCCGTAAACCCGGCTGAAATAGCAAGTCCGCCCAGGAGGGTAATAATGGTCTTCCTGGCGGTCACCCTACAAGGACCGGCACCTGAATCAAAGGCCCAAAAGTCTGCCTTTAAGTTCCTCGGCACGCTGCACCAAATCGCCTGTCCCCACAAAGTTAATGTGCCCCATCTTACGACGCTCCCCGGGATCGCTTTTTCCATAAAGATGCAACTTGGCTCCTTCCGTTGCGACGATCGCATCCGTATCGAGTTCGGGATTCCACATATCCCCCAGCACATTCAGCATGACACTGGGGCTCAGCATTTCCACCGATCCCAATGGCAAGCCACACACCGCCCGTAACTGCTGTTCGAATTGCGAAGTCACACAGCCATTCATCGTGAAATGTCCGGAATTATGAGGACGGGGCGCCATCTCATTCACAATCACCCGCCCTGATTTTTCCACGAAAAATTCCACCGCCAAAAGACCGCGATAGTCCAGCTTCTCGACCAACTCGAGCGCGATCGATTTAGCCTCGGCCAATGTCCCTTGCGAGACCCGGGCCGGCACGAAGGTGAGATCCAGGATATGGTGACGGTGCGCATTTTCGGCAGGTGGAAAAGCCTGACACTCACCGTCCTGCCCACGGGCCACCAAGACCGAAATCTCACATTGAAAATCAATAAATCCCTCAAGCACCGAAGGTTGGCCATTCACCGAAGTCCAGGCATCCTCCAGTTGATCCGCTGCGGTCAGCTTGACCTGACCCTTGCCATCATAGCCAAAAGCCGCCGTCTTCAAAACACCCTGGGGCCCAATTTCAGTGTAGGCCGTCTTGAGACCTTCCAGCGAATCCACAAAGGCAAAGGGAGCGCAAGGGATTCCGTTTTCTTGCAGAAAGGCCTTTTCACGCGAGCGATGTTGCGTGATTTCGATCGACCGCGCGGATGGATACAGCGGGACACACGCCTCGACCTCACGCAGCGTTTCGAGCGGAATATTCTCAAATTCCACCGTCACAAAATCCACAAGCTCACAGAACATCGTCCGGGATTCGGCATCATCAAAACCCCGCTTGATCAGCACGTCCGCCACTCCTTCCGTCGGCTCGGCTTCCGCAGTACCGCTCCAAACGACCGTCCGGACGCCCATCCGGCGGGCATCCATGCAAAGCATCCGGGCCAATTGCCCACCACCGAGAATTCCGAGCGTCATCACTTAAGCCTGGGGAGGAAGAACTTTGGAAAGAACGGTATCGCGTTGATCATCGCGAAACTTCTGGAGCTTTGTGGCCAGCGCATCGTCCGCCGTTGCCAAAATCGACACCGCCGAGAGCCCGGCATTGCCAGCTCCGGCCTCACCGATTGCAAAGGTCGCGACCGGAATCCCCTTCGGCATTTGCACGATCGACAGCAAAGAATCCATCCCGCTCAAGGCCCGGGATTGCACCGGAACCCCCAGAACCGGAAGAATTGTCATTGCCGCCACCATCCCCGGTAAGTGAGCGGCCCCACCCGCTCCCGCAATGATCACCTTCAAACCGCGATCTTGAGCCGTCTTGGCATATTCCACCAACAACTCCGGCGTCCGGTGGGCGCTCACCACCTTGGCCTCGAAGGGCACTCCAAATTGCTGCAGGACTTCTACGGCCTTCTCCATCGTGGGCCAATCGGAATCGCTTCCCATGACCACTCCCACCAAGGGCTTCTGTGCTTCACTCACGATGCTAGTATCACTATGCTTCATCGCTCTTGGCAAGCCCGAGGTCAGTCAAGCGCCCATTGTTCAGCCGATAAATCCAACTGTGGAGATTGACATTTTGCCCTCTCTCCAAGGCATCCTGAAGAACGGTGGTCCGGCTAAGATTCTTAAGCTGAGTCAGGACATTCAGCTCACACAGACGGTCTGCCCTCCCCTGGGCATCGAGAGAATTCAACTCATCCGCATGAGCTTCCGCGATATCTCCAATGTTTCGAATCCAGTTGTCAATCAATCCATGCCTTGTTCCGTCGACCGCAGCAGCCACCCCGCCGCAGCCATAGTGACCACAAATAATGATGTGCTCCACCTCGAGAACCTCCACTGCATATTGCACCACCGAAAGCATGTTCAGGTCGGTCTGACCCACGACATTGGCGACATTTCGATGCACAAACACCTCCCCGGGGTTCAGCCCCGTGATTTGATTCGCCGGCACCCGGCTATCAGAACACCCAATCCATAAATATCTGGGCGATTGCTGCTCAGCCAGCCGGGTAAAGAAACCAGGATCGCTCTCCTCGGTCTCTGCGGCCCATTTTTTGTTTCCTTCAAAAAGCTTTGCCAATGTCTTCACTGCGTTAATCTAACAAGATCGACACTATTGAGAAGCCCAGATCACACGAAGATCTTACCTGGGAATCATGTGATCGAAATCAATTCAATCGCGAAGGTGAGCGTCGCCTCCGCTGGAATCTTCCCGCTAGCGCCACGATCCCCGATCGTGACTCAGAGCGGAATCAAGTAGCGAAGGGGCATCGTTTCACACCTCGCTCGTCAACGAAGGCGCTACAATCCCTGACATTCCCCCAAATTCAGCTCATTCTGAACCTGTTCAAAAAAATTCCGTGGCACAGCGGAAGCCATCGGAATACAAACCCGAGATGGACTCACTCTTCGTTCCGGACGACTCCCCCTCCGAGACCCCGTCCATCTCCAGCAGCGAACCTCTCGCCGCCAGAATGCGCCCTCACACGCTGAACGAAATCGCTGGGCAACAACATCTTCTCGCCGAGGGCAAGCTCCTTCGCAGGGCCATCGAGGCAGACCGCTTCACTTCGCTCATCTTCTACGGGCCTCCCGGAACCGGGAAGACCACTCTCGCCAACGTCATCGCCCACTCTACCGGATCGCGATTCGAATCACTTAATGGCGTCGAATCCAACGTCGCTGAAATCCGGGGAAAGATCGAAGCGGCCCGCACGTACCAAACCCTCCGCGATCAAACCACCATCCTGTTTATCGACGAGATCCACCGCTTCAACAAAGCCCAGCAAGACACCCTCCTCCCCCACTTGGAGCGCGGCACCGTGCGCTTCATCGGAGCCACTACCCACAATCCCTACTTTTACGTCAACTCCCCGCTCGTCTCCCGCTCCCAGGTCTTTCAACTCGAACCCGTTGCGACCGCGGACCTCATCCCCCTGCTGCATAGAGCCATCCACGACAAGGAACGCGGCTTCGGAAAGATGTCCATCGAGGCTCATCCCGAGGCCCTTCAGCATCTTGCCGAGAAGGCCGACGGAGATGCCCGCAAGGCGCTCACCGCTCTTGAACTCGCCATCCTCACCACCCCACCCGTCGATGGCACCGTCATTCTCGATCTCGCCATCGCAGCTGAGTCGATCCAACAAAAAGCCGTCCTCTACGACTCCGATGGCGACCAGCACTACGACACCATCTCGGCCTTCATCAAATCCATCCGGGGATCCGATCCTGATGCCGCCCTTTACTGGCTCGCGAAAATGCTCCACGCCGGAGAAGACCCCCGCTTTATTGCCCGTCGACTCGTCATCTCCGCCTCCGAAGACATCGGCCTCGCTGATTCCTCGGCCCTCCAAATCGCCATCGCGGCCCAGCAAGCCTTTGAGTTTCTTGGCATGCCCGAAGGACGAATCCCCCTCGCCCACGCCACCGTTCACCTCGCGACCGCACCGAAATCAAACTCAGCCTACAAAGCGCTCGGTGCCGCCCAAGCCGACATCGAAAACGGTGCCACCCTGCAAGTCCCGGAGCACCTCCGCACCCGCTTCCGCAAAAAACTCGCCGAGGAATCCGGAGCCGATCGAGCCGCAATGCAGTATCTCTACTCTCACGACTATGAGGGCAACTTCACCCCGCAGGCCTATCTCCCACAGGGACGGACTTACTACTCACCGACAGCCAACGGAATGGAACTCCGGATCAAGGAACGGTTAGACCACTGGCGCAGCCAATTCTCCGAGAAAAAGCACTGAAACGCCCAAGTGCATCACCTGCTCAATCTGAAGTTCGCCACGAAAGGGAGAACAAGCAGTGAGCTTGAATAGAAATATCAAGATGGCGCACTCTTGACAAATGAACCGAGTTGGACAACATTCCGTCCAATGAAATCTCTCACCTACTCCGCCGCTCGCGAGACTCTCGCCGCCACCATGCAGCAGGTTTGCGATGATTCGGAGCCTGTCATCATCACACGAAAGCGCGATCAAGCTGTCGTCATGATGTCGCTCGCGGACTTTGAATCCCTCCAGGAAACCACTTACCTCATGCGCAGTCCCGCCAATGCCAAGCGGCTGCGGAAAGCCATCGATCAACTGGAATCTGGAAAAGGCACCCCGCGGGAACTTCCTTCCAAGTGCTCATGATCCTCGTCTTCTCAGACCAAGCATGGGAAGACCTTTGCTACTGGATCGACAAGGACCGCCGCATGGCCAAACGCATCGCGCGACTCGTCGAAGACACTAAGCGCGACCCCTTCGAAGGCATCGGAAAACCCGAGCCCCTCAAACACGACTTTGCCGGCTACTGGTCTCGCCGCATCAACGAAGAACATCGCATGATTTACAAAATCGATCAGGGCCAACTCCTGATCGCCCAACTGCGCTATCACTACACCTAAAATCCCCTCCAAACGAAGAACTCACAATCCCAGGAATGCATTCACCATCAAATCCTTATCGAGAGCGTTTATGCCATCATTGGCGGCTGGCCGTGCCAGGATATTAGCCTTATTAGCCTGGGCAGCAAAATCGGCGGACTTTCGGGAGAGCACTCTAGACTTTGGCTGTATCCCCTTAAAACCATTCGCTTGCTTGCATGTAAACCACCCCGCCCAAGCTCCCAATTTAACGACCGCTCAAACGTCTGACTGCAAATCCCGCATCGACCAGATCTCCCCTGCCAACTCCTTCAAAGCCCCCCTCGGTCTTCGCGCGCCATCCACCCGCT
>CAWUTG010000033.1:0-9875 GCA_963925135.1 uncultured Verrucomicrobiales bacterium
GAGTTGTCATACCACATGGTACCTTTCATAGCGGCAAGCAACTTGTTAAAAAACTTCTTGGCAACGCCTTTGTAATGCTCATCGATCCAGTAAGGATTCCACTCCCACCATCACAGCCTCCGGCCCCGGCGAGATCATTCACTACACCTTGGATGGCTCCAACCCCACCGAAGATTCCCCCGTCTATACCGGACAGACCATCACCACCAACTCCACCACCAACTCCACCACCATCGTCCGCGCCATCGCGGTATCTCCGGGCTGTCCGCCCTCCCCCACCACCTCACGGAGCTACCTTTTTAAAGAGAGCGTGATCGGAACGGGCGGCCAGGGAAACCCTGCCATTGGCTATCAAACCAAGCCTTCCGGGTATCCAGACCGACCAGTCTTCGACGGTGCTCCGATTCAGCTCGGCGTGGATGGCAACGCCCAGAACCCTCTACGCCAAGCCACTCTGGACTTTGAAATGAATCCAGACGTCATCAGCCAGCACTACGACACCATCAAAAGCGACCTCTCCGAAATCCCCACCATTTCAATCACCATGTCGGTGGGCGACCTCTTCGGTCCAACCGATGGCATCTATGCTCGTTCCGACGACACCGGAGGACGAGACAATCCATCAACCGAAGTCGACGAGAGCATCCCACTTCCCGACCCACTCAGCAATGACTGGAAAAGATTAGCTTCGATTGAGTATATCGATCCCTTGGACGAGCTGAATTACAGACAAGAAAATTGTGAAATAGCCATTAGTGGTGCTTCCACACGAGAATATGGGGTGACTGCCAAACACAATCTAAGACTCCTCTTTAAATCCAAGCTCTCTCGTGAAGGTAACGACAACATGAACTTTAACCACGGACCCGAAAACGACGTTCTTCCCGGTTCACCACTCAGGCAATTCAAACAACTCCAACTCCGCAATCCAGGCCAAGATAGCTGGAGTAACAAAACATTCGCTGATAACCCCAATACACCAGTTAAGACTTACTTCGTCGCAGAGCGGGCCGTTTTTGTGCGCGATGCCTGGGCCCGCCGAATCCACAAACAAATGAACCCCCTATCAGCTGGGCCTGAGCCATCTGGAAATCTTGTTGCTCATCGGAGGTGGGTTCATCTCTATCTGAACGGCCTCTACTGGGGGCTTTACGATATGTCCGAACGAGTTGATGAGGACTTCGCTCAAGCCTACGGAGATGCCAACGCCTCTTACGATGTAATTTCACAGGGAGACGGGAGGTCTGCTCCCCCTATCGCCCGGGCTGGGACCATTGCGGCCTATAACTTACTCTTATCGCGATGCCAGGCTGCTCGTGACGACCCCAACCAAACCGTCCCACCACCACTGCCCGGCGAAGATCCCGTCGAGTCAAAATGGCAATTGGTTTCTGAAATGCTAGATGTCGATAGCTATATCGACTACTATCTGGTGAATCAGGAGGTTGGGATACCACCACCACCTTCCACCGTGAGCAATTTTTAATCCCCCGCCGCGCCAGATGCCTCAACGATCTCGAAGAGAAAGGACTAAAACCATAACCCAAAACCAAGCATCAAAAATATGTTGAAAAAAATCTCCTTGGCCTGGCTATCCCTTCTCCCAAATACCAAGGCCGCGAACACTATCGTCTACGAACCGTCCCTGTATTTCAGCGAGCGAGACAGCCCTTTCTACGGAGGCATCATCGATAATACCGGCAACGGCATCTGGCTCGAAGACTTCGAAGACCAGCAACTCAATACTCCTTACGTCAGGCAGGAAGATGATCCTAGACGGCGAGGGGAAACCATTCGCAGCCTATTTCCAAGCACGAGCGCAGACGCCAGTCTCGGAGTAGATGGTGACGATGGCATTATTGATGGCTTCGCCAGAGGTGGCGATGTTTGGGCCAGTATTAGCACCGGAGGCGGCGGTCCATCCCACTTCATGTCCTTCCAATTCGAACCCAATGAAGACGGCAACTACCCCCTCTACGTCGGCCTCGTCATCACCCGCCCTAATAACTTTTTCTCTCAGGTGGAGGTAAGGTGGAACGATCTTGATGGAAACTCAATTTATGATGATGAATATGACATGACAGAATGGGCACCTCCGGAAGGTGCTACCGCCGGCAGCCCGCTTCTCCAACGATTTGTGGGCCTTTACCACGAAGACGGTATCGCCCAAATATTCATGAGCAACGTCAACCAAATCGACCACCTCCAATACGGATACTCAATCCCCGAGCCCTCCGCCTCTTTACTCACTCTTCTGAGTCTTGTTCTCCTTACCAGCAACCGTCGCCGATCTTGAAATTTCTATCCGCTACCGCGCTGCCCTCACTTGCCATGGTCGCCGCTGCCACTGGCGCAAGCACCATCGTTTACGAACCGTCTCTCTACTTCAGCGAGCGCGACAGCCCCTTCTACGGCGGCATCATCGATAACACCGGAAACGGAATCTGGCTCGAAGACTTCGAAGACCAGCAACTCAATACCCCGTTCGTCAGACAGGAAGATGACAGAAGTAGAAAAGGAACAACCTTCCGGGAAAAATTTTCATTTCCAGGAGTATCTTCAATTTGGGGAGTTGACGGAGATGATGGCGCGATAGACGGCCATACCTCGGCTGGAGATGTCTGGATCAGCACGAACACCAATGGCGGAGGCCCATCCCAAATCATGTCCTTCCAATTCGAGCCCAATGAAGACGGAAACTACCCCCTCTACGTCGGCCTCGTCATCACCCGCCCTAATAACTTTTTCTCTCAGGTGGAGGTAAGGTGGAACGATCTTGATGGAAACTCAATTTATGATGATGAATATGACATGACAGAATGGGCACCTCCGAGAGGTGCTACCGCCGGCAGCCCTCTTCTCCAACGATTTGTGGGGCTCTACCACGAAGACGGTATCGCCCAAATATTTATGAGCAACGTCAACCAAATCGACCACCTCCAATACGGATACTCCATCCCCGAGCCCTCCGCCTCTTTACTCACTCTTCTGAGTCTTGTTCTCCTCACCACCAATCGCCGCCGATCTTGATTCACCACGCCTTTTCAGAGACACTCCCCCATGGAATTCACCGTCGATGACTGCCGCAGCCACATGCTCGCCAAGCCTGCCGTCACCGAAGAAACCCCCTTCGGTCCTGACGTCCTCGTTTACAAAGTCCTCGGTAAAATGTTCGCCACCCTGGCCTTTGACAACGAGGAAGGCCGCATGAATCTCAAGTGCGATCCCGACCGCGCCCTCGAACTCCGCGACAAACACGACGCCATCCTCCCCGGCTACCACATGAACAAGAAGCATTGGAATACCCTCAAGCTCGACAGTTCCCTCGCTCCATCCCTCATCGCCGAACTGATGAACCACTCCTACGACCTCGTCGTCCAAGGCCTCCCCGCCAAGCTCCGCAGCACCTTGGGCTGAATCACCGCGCGGCCTTCACCATTTCATCGACAAAGGCCTGCTCCCATTCGCTGAGCTGGCGACTCTTCAGCGACCCCATCGCGATACAGATTGGATTCGGCTCGGGCTTCAACTTCACCGTCGTCATTCCCTCCGGCCTCCCCGCCACAAAGGCCATTCCCAGTCCCGCTTCCACGCCCATTTTCAAGCTGGAAATGCCATCGAACTCGCCCGCGATCTTGGCATCGATGTTCTGGTCTGCAAAATACCCGCTCACCTGATCCCAATACCCCGGATACTCGTGCCGCGAGAGCAGCAGCAACCTCTGCCCATTCAGATGATCCGGAGCTAAAAACCGCTTCCGCGCATACTCATGCCCCGGCGGCACCGCCACCCGCATTTCACGCTCGCTCAATCGCTCCCAGCGAATCTCCGGATCGCCACTCTCAACTTCCAGGATCAGATCCAATTCCCGACTCTTCAGTCTCGACCACATTTCCTGCGACGAACAATCAAACCAACTCACCCGCACTCGTGGATACTTTTCGGAAAAGCACGCGATCACCTTCTCGATCAACCCACTCGCCAGCGACGGCGCATACCCCACCCGCATCTCCGCCCCCTCAATCTCCTGCCGCATCCGCTTCACCCCCAGCTCGACCGATTTTAAAATCCGCTCTCCTTCCTTCACCACGATCTCGCCCGCCCGTGTCAACTTGATCGACTTCTTCCCCCGCTCCAGAAGCTCCCACCCCAGCGATTCCTCAAAAGCGCGAATCTGCCGACTCAGTGCCGGCTGGGTCATTCCCAGCTTCTTCGCCGCCCGTGAAATATTCATCCCCTCCGCCACCGCGAGGAAATACTCGAGCTTTCTCAAATCAAAATCAGCCATGCTCATAAGGCATAGTAAGGCATAAGAACCAACATTATTCAACATACTCGGATCGAGCTAGGGTTCATCCATGACAAGCACCCAGTTCAAGATCCGTCGGGCCAACGACCGTTTCCATTCCAACCACGGCTGGCTCGATTCCTACCACACCTTTTCCTTCGCCGGACACGACCATCCCGACCACCGGGGTTTTGGCGCCCTCCGCGTTATCAACGATGACAAGATCGCACCCGGACAGGGCTTCGGCACCCACCCGCACCGCTCCATGGAAATCTTCACCTTCATCATTTCGGGGGAACTGGAACACAAGGATTCCATGGGCAACGGCCGTATCATCAAGGCAGGCGAGTTCCAATACATGTCCGCCGGAAATGGCGTCCAGCACTCGGAATTCAACCCCTCATCCACCAACCCGGTTCACCTCCTGCAAATCTGGATGCAACCCAACATGCCCGGAGGCGAACCCCGTTACCACGACTACAACCTCCTCGCCCACGCCGCCGGACGCCCCCTCACTTTGATCACCTCCTCCGATGGCCGCGACAACTCCATCGCCACCCGTGCCGATGGCGAAATCCACTTCGGGCACCTCACACCCAACGAAACACTCCCGCCACAAGAGAGCTTCGCAAAAACCTGGCTCCACCTCATCTCCGGCGAAGTCACTCTCGAAGGCGAAACCATCCTCCCCGGAGACGGCGTCGCCATCGACGGCCCCCTGCCCACCTTGAAAGCCAGGCAGGACAGCACCTTCCTTCTCTTCAACCTCTAAAACGTAAAGCCAACCACCATGAAAAACATCCTCGTCCTCGCCGGCACCAGCCATCGCGATTCCATCAATCTCGCCCTCGCCACGTACGCCGGACAACAACTCGATAACGCCGAAGTCACCATTCTCGATCTCAACGATTTCGAGATGCCCCTCTACTCGCAAGACCTCGAAGAAGCCTCCGGCATTCCGCAAGAGGCCAAGGATTTCCTCGCCCTCATTCAGGCCAGCGATGGCATTCTCCTTTCCCTTGCCGAGCACAATGGCAGCTACTCCGCCGCCTTCAAAAACGTCCTCGATTGGACCACCCGCGTGGAAACCAAACTTTGGTCCTCCAAGCCCATGCTCCTCATGTCAACCTCTCCCGGCGGTCGCGGCGGAGCCAATGTCCTCGGCGCTGCCGAAGGCTACTTCCCCCACCTCGGCGCGAATATTGCTGCCACCTTCTCACTCCCGTCCTACTTTGACCACTTCTCCGTCGAGAGCGGAATTTCAGATGCGGAATCCAAGGCTTCCCTCGAGTCCGCCTTGCAGTCCTTCAAAAATGCTCTCTCTTAACTGAACTCAAAATCAATCAACCATGAAAACATCAACACTCCTTCTCACTCCCTTTATCCTCTCCGCCGCTCTTCTCACTTCCTGCAAAAATCCCGCAGACGAAACCACCGACGCTACCGTGACGGATGCCCAGACCGAGCTGAAAGGCAACGGCACCCGCTTCACCTTTCTGAAGTCCTCAACCATCGGCTTCACCGGCTCAAAGGTCACCGGATCACATGATGGGGGATTTAAGGAATTCTCAGGCCACTTCATGATGTCCGGTGACTCGGATGTTCCTACGGCAGGGGAATTTACCATCCAGATGGCAAGCACCTGGTCGGACAGTGAAAAGCTCACCGGACACCTTAAAAACAGCGACTTCTTCGACGTCGAAACATTCTCTACTTCGACCTTCAAACTTACCAACGCCAGCAAGACTGGTGAGAATGCCTACGATATTTCCGGCAACCTAACCCTGCATGGTGTCGAAAAAAATATCACCTTCCCCGTCACCGCCAGCCGCAGTGGTGATAATGCCAGCTTCACCGCCGAATTTGACATCAACCGCAAGGACTTTGGCATCGTCTACGCTGGCAAAACAGATGACCTCATTCGGGATGAAGTCATCATCCGCCTCAACTTCCAGGCCGCTACCGAAATGCCCAAGGGCTAATTTCACAAGCTACGAAAAACGCCATCACCACCGCTCGCCTCCTCCTCGGAGTCGCCTTCGTCGTCTTCGGAATCAACTATTGGCTGAAATTCCTCTCCATGCCTCTTCCTTCCGGACTCGCCGGTCAATTCATGCGAGCCCTCTTTGCCTCCGGCTTCCTCGGAGTCGTGAAAGCTCTGGAAGTCGCAGGCGGCCTTGCCCTTATTAGCAAGCGCTTTGCCCCGGTCGGCCCCGGTCGGCCCCGGTCGGCCCCGGTCGGCCTCGTCATCCTCGGACCCATCGTCGCCAACATTCTCCTCTACGACATCTTCCTCGCGAAAGCCTTCAACCCCGTTGGCGCGCTGGTTCTTGTTCTCGAAGTCTTCCTCATCTGGGCCTACCGCAAGAACTTCGCCGGAGTTTTTGCCGCACCAAAGGCCTAGTTGTTGGAAAAAACCACATGGCCTGACTCATCGACGGTGGCTTGAAAACGGTGTCCTCCTGCTTCCACGGTGAGGGTGCCATCCCCAGCTGCCTTGATCACCGGGCTCTCGTAGAGGGCGGGATTTTTGAGATCCCGTCTTTTGCCATTTCGCCACACTCCAAGGTCGAGCGGATCGTCGCTCCAATGAATTCCGAGGTGTTTTCCGTCAGGTGTTTTGCAGCGGACGATCCCTTGATCGAGTTCGGAAAGATCGAGTTCTGAAGCGAGAACCGCCGCCTTGAATTTTTCAAAGCTCCCGTGCGATTCCTTCTCTCCAGTCTGAATCGCCATCCCGCAGAAGCTCTTCGAATCGCCGCGACAAGAGAGCACCTGATGCCCCGGAAAGCGCTTCTCTTTGAACTCCAACATCTCTCCAGTGAGCCCGGGGTCTGCCTTGAGCTCGCTTGTCCCGAGGGGATGCACCGCCACCCAGGTGCGGTCGCATTTCAGAAAGGTCACTCCTTGATCCACTGTCACCTCAACATCCCCGGGCACCACCCATAGCCAGGGAGCGGTTCCGGACTTCGCCAACCAAAGAACCAGATTCTCCTGTTGGGCCACCCGGTTTTCAAAGGGCACGATTCCTTTTTGATACATCGGAGAGCCAGGATAGGCGGGATTGAGCGAAGGCGCGGCTTGCAATGCAACCGCGCCATTCTCTTCATCAAAGGCCAGAATTTTGAAGCCGTTGACATCGCCTCCATCGACCGAGATTCCCCCGGTCAGTGAACCCATCTGATAGGAATGGGCGAGATACTGGGTCTCGGCATACTCGGGTTTGCTTTCAAACTGATAGGTCGTCGTAGCCGAGTAGGACGGCTTGGCCGCGAAGATTTCGAGGGGCCGTTCGAAGTGTTTGCGCGCCAACTCCACCACCGCAAGAGGCGGACGATAGGCACTGGTGATCTGGTGCACCTCATCCGATTCCCAATGGTCCATCTTCCCGGAAGGATGATCGCCAAACCAAACCCAGAGTGAGTTTGCCGCGCTCCCACCAAAGGGCTGGGCGTGATTGTAGTCGCGCTTGGTGGGACCATTGAATCCTCCGCGATAATATTTCACCGCACCGGCCGCCGCGAAAAAATCAAGGCAGGCCTTGGCCGCCGACTTCACCTCGGGATCCTTCGCGAAGTCATAGACATTGAGCAACGGAGCCACCGAGTGCCCGTGGTAGTTTTCCGAATCCCACTCACCAATCCCGACCCGGTAAAGCGTCTTGGCATAGTTGAGCAGGTGATCCTTGTAGAGTGCTGTCGTCTCCTTGTTCCCGGTCTCCTCCGCCATGAGATACACCGAAGTCACACGCATGAGATAGAGATTTTCCGTCGAGCGGACATCGACCCAGGAATTCATGGCATCCGGCCCCCAGCCGGTTGCTTTCGCATAGGCATAGTGGGGCTTCCTGAGCGGATCCGTGACGGTCCACTTCTTCCCGCCGGTGAACATGAGCCGCTTGTATTCAGGATCGAGCAGATCGCCGAAATAGAAATATTTGCGCATCTGATGCTTCAGCGTGAAGCACGCATAGTAGTCGATCCCGTCGGTCTCCCGATGCCAAACTTCATGTTGATGGTCCTGCCCCTGGATGACTTTGAGAGCTTCCTCCCGCTTGCCGGCCAGGATGTGAGCCATCACGAAACCATAAGTGCGCTTCTCGTTTTCGAAGTAGGTGTTCGCGCTTGGTTTGTTGTCACGAACTTGGGCACTCAGGATACCACGAGCCCGTTTTTGAAACTCCGCCTCCAACCCAGCAGGCCAGGGATTCAGGAAACGCTCTTCCATCGGTCGACCCCGGTAAATGGGATCGGACCCAGTGCCAATCATGTCACTCAAGGTCCATTCGGCTGCGCACGGCAGAACAATAACCAACGAAATGGCGAGGCCGGAAACTTTCAGGAACATCTTATTCAATACGGCAGGCCACGGATCGGCTTGTCAGGCAATTAGGGCTTTATCCCCGGGCAGCCTGCGCTATCGTCACACCTAATGAAATTACCACTTTCAATGCTCGCCACCCTCATCTTCGGCGCTTCGAATGCCTACGGATGACCCGCTTGAGCGAACCCCTCAGTCCCCCGGTCGGGGGATGCCGAGGCAGGCCTGCTTTCACAAGACGCCGACACCTGGCGCCTGAGCGTGGATACTTCAATTGGTTTGGGCTTAACTGGCGGGCACCCTGAAACGAATGGCGTGCTCCCATCCGGCGCCAACATCATGGTCCCGGAACACTTCCACGAGATCGAACTCGATCTCTATCGCTACGAAATCGGACTATCCCGGACGTTCGGAAATGACTTCGATGCCGCCATCCGCTTTCCCTATTTCATCAAAGACCAAACGGCATCAACCACGCTCAATCCCACCGCCACCCCCGGAGAAAGCGATGCCTCGGTCCGCAATGGATTCATCCACCATCGCACCGAGACCTATTCGGGCTTCTCCGATCCCGAGGTCTCCCTTGGCTGGCGCAAACGCGACCTCTTCGGTCCCGGCAGCATCATGCGTGTCGCCCTTGGCTTCACCGTCCCGATCGGCAACACCGAGGAAGACCCCTGGATTCTCGGCGCCAACGGGCAAGAACACCTTCACATCCAGTTCGGCAACGGCACCTTCGATCCGCTCCTCGAATTCTACCTCGGTAAACCAATCAGCGAGAAGTGGGCCTGGAACTTCTACAGCAAAGCCCGCCTCCCGTTCTACCACAACAGCAAAGGCTACCGTGGCTTCTCCGAAGTGACCGCCTCGCCGCGCGTGACCTATCTCGTCAACAAAGACTTCTCACTCTCGGCCGGCATCGTCGGCCAATATCTTGGTTACGCCGATTGGGAAGAAACCGGGCGCGATGAAAACTCCGGTCAATTCACCCTCCTGGGATCTCTTTCGGCCGGATACAAAGTGAACGCTTCCACCACCGTCAGCGCCTCCGTTCTCCTCCCCATCTATTCCAAAACCTTCTCGGACGAGGACGTCCTCGATCCCACGCCGACATTCTCCCTCTCCCTCGGCTACTCATTCTAGACCATTGTCGACCCAAGTCACAATTCATCATCTTCTGTCATACCGACAACATTCTCGGTATAAGGGGGGAGAAAACGATGGATCAGGACTATGACAGCTGCTTTGTAACCGAAATTACGGATTG
>CAWUTG010000034.1:0-9339 GCA_963925135.1 uncultured Verrucomicrobiales bacterium
GTCCACCGATTTGTTCGCAATTTTTATTATGAATATACACGAATTTGAAAGCCACGAACTAAGGAGAATTATCTTTGGGAAAGACATATTCCGAAAATGCCCAGCGTGTGACAATAAAGGGCGAGAGTATTGGGATGAAAACGGATGTCCACCGCGACCTTCGCCGCTTCCAGAATGGGGGGACAATTACGAAAGCGGAGACTGTGAGCAATGCAACGGGTTGGGTTATAATCTTTTTCCTGCGAACAGTTTTATTATGCGGGGGGTCTGCCTTTCACCTTGTTACTCGGGGGTTCCGGGTAACTCCGATGGAAAGGTGAATGTTGGTGACAGTATTTCCACTCCCGATCATTCCTACTTTTAGCAAGTCGATGATGGTAATCCAAGTCCTTTTTTCCAGCTCAGCGGGAATCCTGCGTTGACCGGAGATACTCCTGGGTCTCGCAGAGGATCGCCATTGGCACCAAGTGCGTGGCGGTGGCCACGATGGGCGTCGCGTAAAGGGCTACGCCCCAAGCGATTGACAGTTGGCGACGGGAAATCCCCGCGTCGCACGAAAAGAAGTCTGTGGGTGGTCACTCCCATCCCTCATCGGGCGGAGTGGGCCGGGTGTTTTGCTTACGTTTCCTGTGGTTGTTTTGGTTGGGGTTAGGATGTGGAGAGGTTACGAAACTCTCCTGCGGGGTTGCGGTCGTGTAAAAAGCTTCGCCCCACGCGGTTCCCGGGGGATCAAAGTGCCACTTCCGACTATGGTTGCTCGGGTGGAGGGGGTAAATCCAAGGGGCTGGGGGCTCCGGCTCCTTTTTTGTCGGTGAGATGGAGGTAGATCATGGTGGTTGAGACATCGGCATGACCGAGGATGTCCTGGAGGGTGCGGATGTCGGCGTTGGCATCGAGGAGGTGCGTTGCGAAACTGTGCCGGAGGGTGTGGCAGGTGACTCGCTTGGTGATGGTAGTTTTTTTGAGGGCTTTTTTGAGCTGCCTTTGCATGGAGTCTTCGAGGAGGTGATACCGGGCGAATTTTCCGGTGCGGGGATGGGCGCAGAGTTTGGCGGCCGGGAGGAGAAAGCTCCACGGGAACTCGCGGGCGGCATTGGGATACTTCCGCTGGAGGGCGAGCGGGAGGTGGACGGCGGCGCAGTCGTTCTTGAGCTGGTCTTGATGCTGGTCCTTGAGCTTTTCGAGTTGGATCCTGAGATGGGGCTGCAGGGTTTGCGGGAGGGGGACGATGCGATGTTTGCCGCCTTTGGCGTCGTGGATCTGGATGGTGTTGTTATCGAAATCGAGGTCTTTGATCCGCAACGCCATGGCTTCACTCACACGCAGTCCGGCACCATACATGAGCTGGGCACCGAGGAGCCAAGGGGCTTGTAGGTAGCCGAGGAGTTCGTGGACTTCGGGGCGACTGAGGATGGTGGGAGGTCGTCGGTATTCCCGGGGTGCCAAGGGAGTCTGGATGATGAATTCGCCGTGCTGGAAGACGGAACGGTGGAGAAAAACGAGGGCGTTGAGGGCTTGTTTTTGGGTGGAGGGGGCGACGTTCCGGTCGAGAACGAGGTGGTTAAGGAAAGGGGTGATGGCATCGGGGCCGAGGTTTTCAGGGGATTCTCCGTTTTGTTTAAGGGTGAAACGAAGGTAGTCGGAGATCCACTGGCAGTATGTTTTTTCAGTGGCGACGGCCTTTCCGGTGAGGCGAAGTGTTTTACGAGAGCGGTTCAGCACGTCGTCTTTGATGGAGGCTGGCCCGGATTCGATTGATGAAGGGGACTCGGGATCGACGGGGATGCTTTCACGGAGGAAGTCGCGGTGTGTTTTGGGAGGGTCTTTTGCTTCGAGGCTGAGAGTTTCCCAGTCGAAGGAATCGGCCCAAGGGAGGTTGAGGAGATCACACGCCAGGATTCTTGCGGATTGGATGGCTTGTTCGAACTGCCAGTCAGCGATGCGGGCGGATCGAGAAAGAGCGGCAAAGTAGGCGTGGGTGTTTTCGGCAGCGCGGTAAGCTTTGGCCTTCATGAAGGACTCGGCCCAGTTTTCGAGGTAAGGGTGGGTTTTGGCGTGGAGCCTCAGATCAATGAGTCTGGTGCGGAACTTTTCTCTGAGCGGGCTTTGGTCTTCTTTGTTACTAATGTTCATAAGAACACCATTGAAATCAGAGGGGTGAGGAGGTGTCAAGGACTGAAGAGCGTGGTTTGCGTAAAGGCCTGAGGTCCATCACGTAAAGACCTCCGGTCCATCACGTAAAGACCTCCGGTCCACGTGATTGGGTGATTGGCTTGTTGAGGGGGGGGCGAGAGCGGGAGAGGCTTTCGGCTACGTGATTGGCTGCTTGCGAGGAGCTTTCGAGACGCACATTAGGAAAGCATCGCACCGCCGCCTGCAGCCAGGACCACGAGAACCCAAACGGGGACGAGCTTGCGCTTCAAGATCAGAAAAAAGGCCACCAGAAGACAAGCATCAAGCACACCACCTATCGATCCCCTGGTGGCCATTTGAACCAGCGCGACTCCGAGGACCCCGACCACACCGGCATTCGCGCCCTTCACCGCCCGTTGCGCCCAACGTTTTCCGCGAAGCCTTCCCCAGACATTCAGGGTTCCTCCTAATAAAAGCATCCCGGGTAAAAAAACCGCCACGATCGCAGCACCGGCCCCAAGCCAGGGACTGCCAAAAATGTTCGCACTCGCTCCAAGAAAGGCCGCAAAGGTGAAGACCGGCCCCGGAACCGCCTGGGTCGCACCATATCCGCCCAAGAAAACCTCTTCGCTCATCGGACCGTGCGTGACCATCGTCTCCCGCAGCATCGGAAGGACAACGTGTCCGCCTCCGAACACCAGCGCGCCCGCCCGGTAAATTCCCGCAAGCAGGCTCCCGTTTCCGAGTGAAGCAAAGAGGAGTGCAAAAAAGACCAGCATCGCGAACCATGCCAACATTCCCCTCCCCTTGACCCGTTCTTTTGAAATCGCTTTGTCAGCCGGCAAAATCACCGACCCGAGCGCGGCCGAAAAGGCAATCATGACGAGGGTCATCCACGGCTGTACGAAGAACCACAGGACGACAAAAACAAGCCCCGCCATCAACATTCGCCGGAGGTCAGGCGCGAGCGATTTCCGCATCCCCAGCAGAGCATCCAAAACCACGGCGAGCGCCACTAACTTCAGTCCCTTCAACATTCCGACCGTGTGATCTCCCGAAAGATCCCCCATTCCCAGCGCTACCAACACCATCACAATGGCGGACGGCAGCGTGAACCCCAGCCAGGCCGCAAATCCACCACCCAAACCAGCGCGATGGTGACCAATCGCCGCCCCCAGCTGGCTGCTTCCCGGCCCGGGAATAAACTGGGTCAGTGCCATCAACTCTCCAAATCGCTCCTCGCTCACCCACATTCTGCGGGTCACATATTCCTCGCGGAAGTAGCTCACGTGAGCCACCGGACCACCAAACGACGTCAACCCGAGCCGTAAGGCGACCACAAAACATTCCAACATCCCGTTCATTGGAACCTAAGAGACCAAAGATGCCCCGTCTGTCAATCCCGGGCCGTCTCAAGGGCCCGACCTTCCTCCCCGAAACGCAAAAACATCGCCCGCCGTCCCATTTCTCCCCACCTATTTCATCATCCTTCCCGAAAAAGGGCCATTCCTTGCCTTCACAACAATACTAAACCTTGATTTCCACCGGACTTCACCTACTCCCCATCTATGCGTTTTGACGAATTGGGCCTCAAAGAGGCCGTCCTTGCAGCCGTGACCGAGTCCGGCTATGAGAATCCTACTCCCATTCAAGTCCAGGCGATCCCTTTGATCCTTGCAGGCAGGGACGTCATCGGCGCGTCACAGACCGGCACCGGAAAGACCGCAGCCTTCGCTCTTCCTTCTCTCTCCAAGATCGAGCCTCTCGGAAAGCCCCAGATTCTCGTTCTGGAGCCCACCCGCGAGCTTGCCGACCAGGTCGCCGAGCAATTCATTCACTACGGTAAACACACCGGCTGCAAGGTCGCCCTTCTCTACGGAGGTGTCGGACACGGCAAGCAGGACGAGGAACTCGCCGCCGGCGCCGACATCGTGGTCGCCACTCCCGGACGCCTCGTGGACCACTTCTACCGGGGCTCCATGAAGTTTAAGGAAATCAAAATCCTCATCCTCGACGAAGTCGACCGCATGCTCGACATGGGCTTCCTTCCCCAGGTTCGCAAGATCATCAGCATTTGCCCCTGGAATAACGAAGAACAATCCCGCCAGACCCTCTTCTTCTCGGCCACCATGCCTCCGGTCATCAAAGGCTTTGCCGAGTGGTGCCTCACCAATCCCGAGACCGTGGAGATCGCCCGTCGCGAAGTCGCATCGACCGTTTCCCACGCTTTCTTCCCGGTCGCCATGCCCCAGCGCGACGAACTCCTCCTCGCGCTTCTCGATAAGACCGATTACCACTCCGTGATGATCTTCACCCGCACCCGCAAGGAAGCGGACGTCATCGCGATACTCCTCCAGGAACAGCGTGAAATTGGCGACCAAGTCACCGTGATGCACTCGGATATTCGTCAAAACGACCGCATGAAGGCCCTGAAAGGCTTCAAGGAAGGTCGCTACAATATTCTCGTCGCCACCGACGTCGCCGCTCGCGGAATCGACATCTCGGACGTCTCCCACGTCATCAACTACCGCGTTCCCGAGAACGCCGAGGACTACGTGCACCGCATTGGCCGGACCGGACGTGCCGAGAAGGAAGGTGATGCCTTCACCCTCCTCACCGCTGACGAACTCGAATACGCCGACTCCGTGGAAGGATTCATCAATCGCAAGATCGAGCGCAAAACCCTCGAAGGCTTCGACTACAAATACACCGCGCTCCTCGACACCGAGCCTCGCAAGCCCATTCGTAAGCCCAAGCGCGGTGGCGGAAAGCGCCGTCGTCGTTAGTCCCCCACAAACCTGTGCGCACTCTTGGAATCGACCCCGCCATCCGGAACACCGGTTACGCGATTCTAGAGGGAGATCATTCCTCGGCCAAAGCTCTCGACTACGGAGTGATCTCAATCCCCCAGCGGGTTTGCCAATCCGCAGCGCTCGAAGCAATTTGCTCGGGCATCAAAAACCTCATCCTGAAATGGAAGCCGGATGAGGTCGCCATCGAAGGCATCATCTTCGTGCAATCCCACCGCACCGCCATCTCCATGGGAGCTGCCCGCGCCGCCCCACTCATCGCAGCCGCCAGTTTCGGCCTCACCGTTTACGAATATTCTCCCAAGAAAGTGAAGAAAGCGATTGTCGGAAAAGGCACTGCCGACAAAAACCAAGTCGCCTTCATGATCCGCGCCCTCCTTGGCCTTTCCGAGACCCCTCCTTCGGATGCCGCAGACGCCATGGCCATCGCCCTCGCCCATCTACAAGCCTCCGATCCCCGCCGGGCCGCCCTTCTCGACCGTCGCAAGGTCTAAAATCTCCTCTTTGCGAGAGCCACCCCCTTTGCTACCCTCACCGCTCCATGACACACCTACGTCATTTTATCGGGTTCCTTTTGGGAATCCTGACCTGCGCTTCCGCGTGGGCACAAACTCCGGAACAACTGGCCAACCTGGAACCGGGTGAGCTCTACTATCAAGCGTGGAGCCTGACCAAGGACGCCGAAGATCTGGAAAGCAAAGGCGATTTTGTAGGGTCCTTCACCAAGTATCGCAAGGCGCAAACCTTCTTCGATATCGTGAAGGTTGCCCACCCGGCTTATAAACCGGACATGGTTCGCGACCGGACCGAAATGACCAAGACGTCGATGGAAAAAATCCACGACAAAGCCCTCGCCCAGCAAAGTGAACGTCAAGCGGAAGGGGCCACTCCCCTCCTTGAAATGCCCGGGCAAGTGAAACCCAAACTCGTCATTCCGAAGACGATCGCCCCGAACAGCGCCCAGTCGGTGCAAATTCAGCAACTCCGCACCGAGATTAACAAACTCCAAAACGAGCTCGCCAATGCCTCAAACCAACGCGATGCCAATGCCGCCCTGCTTCGCAGCAAAATCCTCGGCCTGCAACAAGACCTCAACCGCCTCGCCGCTTCCCCGCTCCGAAACGACGTAGCCGAGCTCAACCGCCAGATTGATCAACTCCGCCGGGAGCGTGACGCCATGGCCCTCGCCCGCGATCAGGCCGTTGCCGCCCAACTCAAGACCCTCCGCCAACTCGAAGCGACCCAGGACGCCCTCGCTGAATCCCGCAAGGAAGAGCAACGCCTCCTCGCCGTCATCGAGAAGCAAACTCAAATCAACGGCCAGGTCGTTGAAGGCCAGCAGGAGCAAATCGAAGCCCTTCGCAAAACAATGGCCGAAAAGGACACCCTCATTGCCGAGGTTCGCAAGAAGAACAAGGATCTCGAAATGCAACTTGCCCAGTCCGAGAGCATGGTCTCCGAACTCCAACAAGAGCGCGACGGACTCATCGAAGAGAAGACCCAAATGGCCGCCTTGCTGCAAATGAACGAGGCGGACCGTATTCAAAAGCTCATCACCCAGAACGTTGGACTCAGCAAGGACCTCAACGAGCGCACCCTTGAACTTAAACTCGTCCAGGACGACGCCAACGCCTCCAAAGAAAAAATCCTCCTCGCCAAGCAAGCACTCACCGTCGCCAAGGCCAAGATCCAAAATCTCCAGACTCAAAACACCCAAGCGACGATCAGCATGGAGAAAATGAAGACCCGCCTTCAACAAGCCGAGCAAGACCTCCTCGCCCAACTCAATGGCGGTGAACTCAACGTCCGCGGGAAAGAAGAAGTCGCGATGCTTCGCAAAGTCGTTTCCAAATTCAAAGCCAAGATCGCCGCCCAGGAAGGCGCGGCGGCCCTCCTCATCGAACAAGCCAACCGCATGGGCGCCGATGATGCCGTCATGAAAGAAGCGATGGCCCTCGTGAACGGCGACGCCCAGATGGCCCTCACCAACGAAGAAGAAAACCTCCTCGACCGCACCACCGAAGGAGTCAGCTTTAACAACGCGCTTCGCCCCAGCCAGCAGGATTACCGGGATGCCACCAGCCGTCTTCGTCGCCTGACCGATGACCTCAACGGCGTGGCCCACCGCCTCTTTGCCAAGGGTGATTTCCAGGCCGCCCGCGGTAATTTGGAACTCATCGTCGACGAAGACCCCGGCGCCTGGGAAGCGATGGTCAACCTTGGCATCATTCATCTTCGCCTCGATGACTCGGCCTCGGCAGCCCAGCAATTCCGCCAGTCCATTCTCGTCGCCGGTGACCGCAAGAGTCCCTTCGCCCACTTTATGCTGGGCGAGTCTCTCTACCACTCCGGGCTCTACGAAGAGGCCGAAGAACAACTCCGCCGCTCCCTCTCGCTCGAGCCTGAGAATGCCAAGGCCCACGTCTTCCTCGGAAGTACCGCCGGAATGAGCAACCGTCTCGACGATTCCGAATTCCACTTCAAAGAAGCGATGGCCCAGGATCCCAACCTCTGGGAACCCTACATGAACCTGGCTATTCTTTATCTTGGTCAGGGCAAACTCGAGAAAGCCCGCGAACACTACACCGAGAGCCTTCGCAAAGGAGCCCCTGCCCGCCCCACCCTCGCCGCCAAGTTAGGACTATAAGGCGACTGGCAAATTCCTCCTTTGCCTCCTTCCCTTTCATATTCTAGCCTTCATCCGTGGCTAGAACATACCTCGACGACAACTTCCTTCTGCTCTCCGACACCGCAGAGACTCTTTTCCACAAGTACGCGGCAGATCAGCCCATCATCGATTACCACACCCATCTTCCTCCCGAGGAAGTGGCCAACGACAAGCGCTGGGACAACATCACCGATCTCTGGCTCGGTCACGACCACTATAAATGGCGCGCCATGCGGGCCAACGGCATCCCCGAATCCCACATCACCGGTGACGCCTCCCCCCGCGAAAAGTTCCAAGCCTACGCCGAAACCATCTCCAGGGCTCTCCGCAATCCCCTCTACGATTGGACCCACCTCGAACTCCGCCGCTGCTTCGGCATCGAGACCCTCCTGAGCCCCGATACCGCTGAAGAAATCTGGAACAGCGCCAACGAACGCCTGGGCGAAGCCGATTTCTCCGCCCGGGGCCTCCTCCGTAGATTCCGCGTCGATGCCATCGGCACCACCGACGACCCCGGCGACAATCTCTCCCATCACGAGGTCGCCAATGCCTCCGATTGCTCCACCAAAATCTACCCCACCTTCCGTCCCGACAAAGCCTTCTTCGTCGATCGCCCCGAGATCTTTAAAGCTTGGCTCGATCACCTCGGCGGAAACATCGCCACCTTCGGCGATCTCCTCGGCGTCCTTCACAACCGTTTCTACTTCTTCCACGAAAAAGGCTGCCGCCTCACCGATCACGGAATGCGCTACGCTCTCGCCAATCCTTGCAGCGAAGAAGAAGCCAACCGCATCCTCGGCAATACTCTCGTCGGCACCGCCGCCAGCGCGACCGATACCGACGCCTTCGGAGCCCTCATCATGTTCCACGTTGGACAATGGGCCGCTGAGAAAGACTGGACGATGCAGCTCCACCTTGGGCCACGCCGCAATCCCAACACCCGACTTTTCGACCAGATCGGACCCGACTCCGGCTTCGACACCATCGGCGACTGGCCCCAGGGCGAATCGCTCATCCTCTTCCTCGATTCCCTCAACCGAATCAACAAGCTCCCCAAGACCATCGTCTACAACCTCAATCCACGCGACAACGCCGTCCTCGCCTGCGCCTGCGGCTCCTTTCAGGAAGCGCCCTACCAAGGCAAGATCCAGTTCGGTTCCGGCTGGTGGTTCAACGACACCCTTCAGGGAATGGAGAGCCAGATCAACACCCTCTCTGCCATCGGACTGCTCTCAAACTTCGTGGGCATGCTCACCGACTCCCGTTCATTCCTCTCCTTCCCGCGTCACGAATACTTCCGCCGCCTGCTTTGCAACATCATCGGACAAGACGTCGAAGACGGAAAGCTCCCGAACGACGAACGCCTTCTCGGCGGCATGGTCGCAGACATCTGCTACCACAACGCCCAGGCCTACTTCGGCCTCCCGCACCATCAAGAAAACCTGCTCGCGTAGGCTTCCATCAATGAAATAGCAGATCGACTCGGGGCATTCGAGCCTCTCAAAATGTCAAAGCAAGCCTTTTGGAAACGAATCAATCCGCAAGCCCTCGCCTTTCTTCTCGACTCTCTGGCCACCAGTCTCCAGCTCAAAACCCGCAACGATTTTAAGCTTCTAGCCTCCTGGCTGAGCCGCGTTCCGGCCAACGTCATCATCACAAACCACTCCGGATATCGCATTGAAAAAATCCTCCGGGCTTGCAAAAATGACCTTTGGGACGGAGAGATCT
>CAWUTG010000035.1:0-52155 GCA_963925135.1 uncultured Verrucomicrobiales bacterium
AAGTGCTCATCCTCGATGATATCGGCTACCTTCAACAAAGCCGCGAGGAAATGGAAGTGCTCTTCACCCTCCTTGCCGAGCGATACGAACGTCGCAGCGTGCTGCTGAGTTCGAACCTCGTCTTCAGCCAGTGGGATCAGAGATTTAAAGACCCGATGACCACGATGGCGACGATTGACCGGCTGGTGCATCACTCCATCATCCTGGAATTTGACGGCCCTAGCCAGCGGGTCAAACGGGCCGGAAAGTCCGGCGAAGAGAGCCCGTAGGGGGATTCTAATTGTCGCTGAAGGAATTTTTAATTGTCGCTGGACAGCCATTACCCTCGCCGTGACGAAAGTATTGCACGGCCTGATCGAACAGGGCGCGGTCATCGCGGAACACCCCCATGGCCAACATCGTCTGGATCATGGAGGCCTCCCAGTTGCCGTTGGCAGTGGGATAAAAATCCTCGATTCCGGGATAGAAGATCTTCCGAAGCATTTGCTCAAAGCGCTTCTGATCTGCTTCCAAGCACCGGGCGGCGGTGTGTCGGAACTCCCAATGCTCGGCCTGTTCCTCACTCCCCGCACCACCTTGGCACACGGTTTCGGAGGGTAAGCTAGGGAAGCTTCTTCGGCGGATTGCAAGTTCTTCCAAGCCGACTTCTCCGTCCTTAAGTTTGAAGACTGGCGCCAATTTATAGGAACCCTTCTTGAGCTCAGCCACGATGGAAACTTCGGGGGCGTCTTTGGGAACGGGCTTGGTTTCGAGATCCTTGCCGTCGATACGGAGAATGCCATGGGTCGCTTCGACATCACCGCAGAGCCTCGTCACTTGATGGGATCGCGAACACGCTGGGAATCGGAGATCACGCAACGATCAGGCCACTGGATGCCCTCTTTCGTCGGCTTGAGAAGACTCTTGATTGAGAGGCCGTCGAACTTCAACGCCTCCGGGTTTTTCACACCAGTCAGGTCAAGCAAGGTTGGGACGAAGTCGACCATGTGGGTCAGGATATCGACGTCGTATTCTTTGGTAAGACCACCAGCTGGCCAGTGAATAAAAAACGGCACTCTTCTTTTCGAAAGCAGGTTACCTGAGGAGCCCTGCCGTGAAAATTTGAAAAACAAGGGTGCTTATTATGGGTCTTTGGTGAAATCGCTCTTAGAATAAATTAAAATCTGAAATCCTGATGACGGAACTAGTATCGGGCTCATTGTTCATCATGCAAAGAATTAGTGGCCGGAGATTGAGATGTCGAGAGCCTTTGGCAATGGTGCCTCGCAGCAGGAAACAGTCCCGCTAAAGGCCACCGCGATGATTAAAGAAGTGACTTGATTGGCCGGCATCATTTTCCGATCTGATAATGCTCCATGAGGTAACGACTCATTTCTGCAAGCTCTTCATCACTGAGCGGGCGCTCAAAAATCATAAACCGGGCGATTTCGCCGATGAACGATTCGAAGCCGGGATGATTCGTTGCATCGCGTTCCTGATCAATCGCCATCAGCGACGCGTTCGCCTTTGCATTCACGGGAACTTTTGGGGTATCCGTAGCCGTTGCCGAATTCACAAAAAGATCCAGATCAACGCTTCCTTGCCCGGCCCCCATACGCCCCATCACCAAATAGTATTGGTTCACCGTCAAAGGCTTTTCAGAAAACACCTTCGGGTTCTTTTTACTCCACAGTGGCTCTTTGCCTTTCTTGGTAACAGGCCAACCCCTCGAGCCCATCCAAACTCGACCATCGTCGTCCAGACATCCCCAGATCCCTTCATAATTCGAACCATTTTTCAGATTCCCAAAAAATGAATTCACATCCTTCTTACCCTTGGCCTGCTTGTCGAAAGATATCACCGAAATCCAGGCATGACCACTTCCTGTTAGAAGATGATCAAAGGCATCCTCATCGACCGAAATCACGACATTGAAGCTCTTCAAATCCAGCTTCGTAAGACTCACGGCATCGAGGGTCGTCACCACCTCCCAACCGTTCTTTTTCCCCAAGGCCGCCACCATCGACAAGGCCGCCTGCTTCGAGTCATGAACAAAGCCATTGTCCGCTTGAAAATTCAAAATCCGCATCGGTGCCGATTCCTCTGCGCCAGACATGCCGACCGACATTAAGAAAACAGCCAGCATTCTCTTTATTTTATTCGTCCTGATCCTCTTCATTTTGTTTCTCCCTATGGTGGTTGTTTTTTAGTTTGGTAGCACAGGCATTCACATCGACCACGATGCGCCCCTGAACCTGGCCGTCTAAGATCTGAGATCCCAGCGCCGGCACGTCAGCCAGCGTGACCTCGCGAATCATGGCCTCGAGTTTTCCCAACGGCAGATCGGTGGCGAGACGTTTCCATCCTTTTTCACGCTTTTCAAACGGCTGCATCACGCTGTCGATCCCCAGCAAATTGACGCCACGAAGCAGGAATGGAATGACACTTGTTGAAAGTGCCGCCCCGCCCGCGAGTCCCACGGCGGCAACCGAGGCTCCATATTTTAATTGGCCCAGCACCCGTGCGAGCATCTCGCCGCCGACGGCATCCACACAGCCCACCCAGGTCTCGGATTCAAGCAGCCTCTTCGATACCGTATCAAGCTCTTCACGTGCGACGACCCGGCTCGCCCCGAGCGATTTCAAATACTCCCCGGCCTCCGGACGACCCGTTACCGCTGCGACTTCATAGCCGAGATTTGCGAGGATCGCCGTCGCAATCGACCCCACTCCACCCGCTGCTCCCGTCACCAACACTTCTCCTTGATCAGGGTTTAGACCGTGATCTTCCAATGCAACGATGGCGAGAATCGCGGCGAAGCCCGCCGTGCCGATTGCCATCGCTTGCTTCGTTGTCAGCGCTTCTGGCAGCGGCACCAACCAATCCCCATTGACGCGGGCTTTTTGTGCATACCCTCCCCAATGAACCTCTCCGACACGCCACCCGGTCAGAACGACTTTGTCTCCGGGGCTATACCGAGGGTCCCCGGACGATTCCACTGTTCCAGCGAAGTCGATCCCCGGCACGTGAGGAAAATGGCGAACCAGTCCCCCGCCCGCCTTCAGACACAGCCCGTCCTTATAGTTGATCGTGGAATACTCGACGGCCACCGTGACGTCACCCTTTGGTAAACGATCCTCGGTCAACGACTGCACCGCAACAGAGACTTCGGATTCCCCCTTCTTTTCCACGAGCAAGGCCTTGAAGCTTTTCTTGGTTTCCGACATCACCTTTCTTTCATACGCCATTTCACGATCAGTGCAATCTCCGCCTCCCCTTCTGTCGCTGCGTGCTGCAAACGAAGCCCTGGGATTCTCCTCTTGAATTCCGAGGGGAAATAAGGGATGAGTCTTACTAAGAACATGACGGAAGAACTTCGATTTGCCACCTTGCTCGCGCCGCTTTCATTCCTCATTGCAGCCTCTCTCTTGATCGGGAAGGAAGCAAAAGCATCTGATGGCGAAGCGAGCGACTGGACCATGGGCCACGTGCGCGCAGGACAGGAGGTTTTCCGCAAGGAGATCGAAGAAGCGGGCCTAACCTATGTGGCAGACGTTCAGATTGACGGCTTCAAGGACAACTACGTCATGCGCTTCCGCAAAGAATAATGTCGGGAACTCCCGTGAGAAGCTTCGGATTTTGGACACTGACCTTTCTGGTCGTCGCCAACATGATCGGGGCCGGTGTCTTCACGACTTCGGGATTCACTCTGGCCTCGCTGGGTGATCCCCGACTCGTCTTGTGGGCGTGGTTGGCGGGCGGACTCATCGCTCTCTGCGGAGCCTTCAGCTACGGGCTTCTCATTCAGCGAATGCCACTCTCGGGGGGGGAGTATATTTTCCTCTCCAAGGCAGTGCATCCCTTCGCAGGATTTGTGGCGGGCTGGGTCTCGCTCCTGGCCGGATTCAGCGGTGCGATCGCTTTCGCCGCAGTCGCACTCGAGAGCTACCTGCCCGGCAACTTCCCCGCCAAGCTCCCGGCAGTGGCAGTGATCGTCCTGGGTGCTTCACTCCACGGGGCGAAACGATGGCTCGGCGCAAGCGTTCAGAATACGGCAGTCATCTTGAAGCTCCTTCTCCTCGCCCTCTTTCTAGGATGGGGTGCATTCTCGATCGATTGGGGAAGCGAATCCACGTCTTCGCCTAGAGTCGATGGCGGTGCTTTGGCCTTTGCTCAAGCTCTCGTCTGGATCTCCTTGAGCTACTCGGGATTCAATGCCGCCGTCTATGTCGCCGGCGAAGCGACTGCTCCCCGCGTGGTTACCCGGGCACTTCTGTTAGGAACGGGCTTGGTCGTGCTGCTCTCCCTTTTACTCAACGCCACCTTCGTCCTCGGTGCGCCTGTTTCAGAGATCACGGGACAAGCCGATGTCGCGGCCCGCGCGGCAAGATGGATCGGCGGCGCGGGCTTTGAAGCATTCACTCGAATCGTGATTTCACTGGCACTCGTCACCTCGGTTCTCAGCATGATGATGGCGGGCCCCAGGGTTTACGGAAAGATGGCCGAAGACGGAGTGATCCCGAAGATTTTCATACTCCGGGAAGATCGCGTCTGGCCCGCTGCCTTGCTTCAGATGGGTCTCGCCTTGTTTCTGGTGTTTGTCGGGAGCATCACCGAATTACTATCCTACCTCGGCCTCACCCTGTCACTGAGTGCCGCGATCACGGTAAGCTCCCTTTTCGTGGGTCAGCGGGTGCGCGGATGGTCGGCGATCCCCCCTGCCATTTTTGTCGTAGCAACTATGATCTCAGCCACCCTGCTCATCACTCACGATCCATGGCAGGCTTTTGGTACGACCCTCACTTTAGTTCTCGGCACAGTGGCCTATCGCCTGATGCCCTCAAAAAAACTCTACCTCTAACATTTAGAGCCGGGGTCCCTCCAACGGACTCTCCCCTTTGCTGACCCGACGGAGATCATGGCTTGGAAGCTACCAAGAGGCAGACCGGTTTCCAGTCACGAATTCCCGGAATTTTGACCTCCCCAGGGGTCGCCCCCCTCAGAGCGAAGGAATCTACCACAGTGGATGAGCTCATCTACTGCCGGGCGGACCACTTCCGAACCAGATCAAGGAACTCGGCGCGTTCCCCTTTGGGATCGTCCCCTTTTCCGTCGAGAGCGAGTTGATTCACGAGATCGAGATCACCATCGCCGATATGTTCCGAATTTCTCAAAAGCATTCCCCACAAGGCCACCGAAGACGCGAAGCGGAAGTCCTCAGATGATTGCGCCCAGGGTTCATGGCCGTCGGTCAGTGCTTGGGACAATTCAGCCGAAGTGTCGCCATCCGGTTGCTTGTAGCGAAGCTTCACCGTGAGCAACTCGGGAGATGCTACGATCTTCACATCCGATTCGGGCTCCTCGTTTTTCTGATATTTGAGATCTCCTAGAATCTGAGAATCTTTCACCCCCACCGGCACCACTTCGTAAAGAGCAGTCACGGTGTGTCCGGGCTCCGATGTCTCCAGCATCCACCTTATCGTCCTTAAAGTCCCCATCAGTTGCGAGCACGACCCGATTGACGCCACCTTTGATGAAGCTGCTTCGAGCCAGATCGTAAGCCGTTGAAATTCCAGCTGCACCGTTGGTGGAGCCACCTGCCGAGAGTTTTCGAAGAGCTTGACTCACGGCCTAACGACCAGCGGCATCAATGGCAGTCGCTTGGAGCAAGACGGCCTGACGACCCGCATAGCTGTAATCAAAGTAATTGATCATTTCCTCGATCCGGACCGCATTGGGATCAATGCCCTGACCATCTTCGATATGCCTGCGAATGTTCGGGTAGGAAGCGGTATCGACATCGATTGATTTGTCGTCGTTCATGGGTCTTAGGCGTTGGAGGTTGTTTGGGAGTTCGTGAGGCAAGCCCTTCAAGGCTTCGCGAACCCGCTGCAATCGCTTACGAGTAGCGGACTCGCTGGTTTGAAGTTTCTCGGCCGCTTCCGCAGTCGAGAGATCTTGATAATAGTGAGCGGTCATCCATGGGCGCCCCGAACCACGGTAGCTCCCCGGGCATCCATCGACGGTGCCAGGGGCAAATGAAGCCCTGATGGCAATGCCTTGCGATAGGAGGAGAACTTCCCCTACGTATCTATCTCCTCAATGACACTAACAAAGACCAAACGACTCATGACCCTGTGCGCCGCCTTCACTTTGAGTGGAGTGGCTGCCAATGCAAAAGCACCCGAGGAACAAGCTGGCTACGACAAAACCAAGGATCTCGGAGTGGATGCTCCCGAGGGAGCGGATACGCCCTTTGATGGATCCATGGAATCCGTTTCTAAAAACTGGACGATGTGGCCCAAGGAAGACATGCCCATCACTTGGAAAGTGGTGAAGAGTCCCACCGACGAGAGCCAGGTGCTCATGACAAATGGTGGTAAAAAATGGGGAACCCATGACCTCGTCACCAAGAAAAAGTATCACGATTTCGAAGGGCACGTGGAGTTCATCATGATGGGCGCCCGTGATGACGACAAAGCTGAAGGCTACGCCAACAGCGGAGTTTACATGCAGAACCGTCACGAACTGCAGATTGAATCGCCCAAGGGCAAAGATATCGCGGATCCCTTCGCCTGGAAAATTGGTCCTCACGGAATCGCGGCTGTCTGCATGGAGCACGTCCCCAAGACGAATGCCTGGCGCCCGAACGGTGAGTGGCATTCCTTCCACTTCATTTTCAAGGCCGCCGACTGGGAGGGCGACAAACTGGAGGAACCGGCACGCCTCACTCTCTGGTGGAATGGCATCAAGGTTCACGACAATGTCCCGGTAAAACACGCGAATGGCGGCGTGAAAAACGGACCATCAGACGAGTCTCTCAAACTTCAGGAACACGGCCAGGACGTCCGCTTCCGGAATATCTGGATCAAGGACGCCAAGTAAGGAAACGTGGCTCAAATGCCCGATACCCCATGAAAATGAGCGATGATTGTGCGATTCCTTTTTCACCTTCTTGGTGTCTGGACATTCATTAGCGTCGTCGCATTGGTGACTTCCGTGGCATTGAATTCAGCGCAATCAGCCGCATTAGATCCCCACTTTAACTGGGCTGTCCCACTGGTTTCCTTGCTTTTGACGATCTTAATTTTGCGTCTCGAAGGGGAGCGCCCATCCTAGTTGAATCGGCCTTATCTTCGTCTATGAACGCTCAAATGGCGGGGCAATCCGGATCTATTCGCCGAGAAGCCCCTTCATCCCCTCACCCATCGCTTCGCCGATGAGGTAGAGGGTTTCTCCGTTTTGGTTCCAGTGGTACCCTTGGTCCAGCGGTGAAACCGAGCTTTCACGCCAAAAATCACGAGTGTCAGCGGCGAAAACATTGCCGGCAAACTCCGGATAGAGAGCCGGATTAGCGACAGCCAGCTGGCCCTCCAGAAGAGCAAGACGAAGGCCGGTTGTTGCGGCTCCGCCAATTCCGGTGTTGGCAATGGCGACAGGCAACTGTGGCTTTCCAAACTCGGCGCGAATATCGCGAATGAAGTCCGCAAGATTGGACTCATATTGCGAGACGGTAAATTCAGTCCCTCCGTCATTCCATCCCTGGTGCCAACCAAAGCCTGCGATCTGGTATCCCTGGCCAGCCCACTCGGGAAATTCGGCGCCCAGATTGTCGAGAGCGTCGTGGACGTAATCCATCATACCTACATAGTAGTCGCCGACTTCACCTCCGCGTTTCGCGACGGCTGATGGCGAGCGGAAATCGGCATAGAGACTCTTTCCACCCCAGCTGGCTTTCACGATGAGCACAGGCTCACCAAGAAATTCCCCGATGGCCCAACCGAAGCCCAGCTCAGGTCCAATGCGGGCATCATCGACCCCAAATTCCGGAAGGAGATTGCCCTTTTTGATGGACCGCCCCTGGGTCAGATCACTCCGGCGATAGAACACTTTGACATCGTCGCGAGCAATCCAGTTGCCCCCACCATCAACCAGTTTGCCATACTTGTCCGGATCGTTGTCTACTTGGTAGCGGAGGCTTCCAATGGCTCCATTGACGCTGCCAAGTCCTTGCTCGCTCCTTCCCTGACCCTGCATATTGGATTGGCCGGCGAGGATAAAGACTTTGATGCCATTCGGATTGTCGTCCCACGTTCTGAATTCTACCGAAGTCGGGCCTGACACAGAACGCCCGGAAAGGTCGGTCAGACCATTCATCACAACGGTATAGTCGGTATTGGGATCGAGAGGAATTGCGGTGGTCAGAACAATGGTGTCGGGGCTCGCGCCAATGACCGCAGAGTCGATAGGCAGAAGTGCGTCGCCACCGACCACGACACTGTAGTTAGACGGGTTGGTCGCAAGCGCAGCCTGCATCGCTTCGGAGAAGTCGAGACTGATAGTGAACCCGTTCCCCCAGACACGATCCAAGATCGGGTCACGGAGATCAGGAGCTCCGATTCGGAAGAAGACGTCTTGGGCATCAGGGCTTGGATTTGGAAAGGGCCCGTAGGTTGTGAGAATGCCATCGGGATTGGCTTCAACGGCCGGGTTGATTCCCGGGACAAAGTCGACCAGATCCTCTGACCAAAAGAGGCCGTAAAATTCACCGGGATTCGATTTCCAAGTCAGGGTGATCTCGTCCGTGGCGTCGTTGTACGAGACATCTGCGATCTCAAGTGGTTGGCGAACGACATCACTTTCGACAATTTGGATGCCGGTGGGTCCCATGTGATTAAAGCCATTTCCCCAAATCTGCGCCGTGAAGGATGTCCCGCCGAGGCTTCTTAGGACGATGAAGTTCCCGGCGGTTTCCGGGCTAGTTATCTCGGTGAAAGTCTCATTGAAGGCTTCGGACAGGAGTGTGAAATCCGCCACGGGACCTCCATTGACCACGATCTTCCCGGTGCCATCAAAAAATTGGGCCTCATTGGCTCCCAGATAGAGAACGACATCGTAAGATTCAAAGGGAATGTCCGTGATCTCGATGTCGAAAATGTTGGAGCCGTCGCCCGGGTCCTCTGTCGAGTTGGCATGACCATCCATCATGTTGGCATTGGCGTTCCCGACGAGAGTGGTCCGTGGCGGGTTCCAAATATAGGGTCCTCCATTACGGGTATCTTTAAGCACAAAGGTGACGGTCGATCCTTCGGTTCCAGTCAGGGAGACTGGATTCTGAGGCTGGCTCGGAGCCCAAGGGAGTTCGTAGTTCTGCCAACCGGTGGTTTCCCAATCTCCGGTGCCCGCAGACTCCTCGGGAGTGAGGGTCATGAGAGGCATCCAGACAGATCGATCGATCGTCCCCGCCCCTGATCGCCAAAAGTTGACGCTGATGATTTCCGCCGCTGGCAAAAAGGCCGTTGTTGCCAGTGAGAAACCAGAGAGGATCAAGAAAGCGTTCGATCTTATCATATCTGACGATCTCTATCGCCTTGTCTGCCAAAGCGGAATTCGAAACCTTGCAGGAAGCCTGCCCCCTATTAAGCACCTTCCATCCTGACCAGGTATTCCTTCAACTCGAGAAGGAGTAGCCCAATCAATCTGGATCAATAAGGGGGATGAGCATCCACCACCAATCGGAAGTAGCGAGGCGAACTGGTATCGACCGCCTCGACGACAAACGAAGATTCGCTGCCATCGCCGATAATGGGATCAACCGAAGATGCGCTCCAGTCTTCGAGATCGAAACTTTCTTCCAACAAATATTGATATCCAAATTCCGCGAAAAATTGGAGCTCGTGAAATCCAGGTCTCGTTGTGACAAAAATTTCCGGAACCACAGCGACAGGGCTGCCCGCCTGCCAGAATGCTCCCGGAGTGCCCCCAACCGGACCTGCACGCCAACTCGAGGGATCCGAACCAAAGGCACTGATCCCGATTCGCTCCAGGCCTTGTCCTCCTCCAGCAGCTCCTGAATTCCAAGGACTAAAGTCTTGATAGCGAGCCTGGTCCACGATGACCCGGCGGGGCTTGTCTCCAGTCATTCCGGAGGGCCGATAAAGTGAGATGACGCCGGGTGATTCGGAGGAGAGGAAATCAGGGAAGCTGAAGACCTGAACGCCTTTGGGGAGATCGCCGGGGTCAACTCCTTCGGGAACGATTAAAACGAACCCTCCGGAAGGGACAGTGGTATATTTGGGGAATTGATACCGACCCTCTTTCCGGGTCGCCACGGTCAAACTCCAGGCGTTTTGCGGATAGTCCGGATCCCAGAGCCGGATCGGTTTCAGGGTGATATTTTCCAACTCAAGATATGGAAACCCGCCTGGCCCGGGATGAGACATGATCTCGGTAATCATGAGATCCGGCAGGGTGGGTCCCATATTTTCTAATCCAAAACTCGAAGACTCTTCGATTAAAAAGTAGTCATTTCCATCCGACGATTCCACCCGACCAAACGAGTAATTCCGGTCACTCCCGAGAAACTGAAACCCATCTGAGTAGCCGGTGAGTTCCCCTTCGGAACCCCCCGAAAAGAGATAGCAGCGATCGTTTCCCGAACTGAAAACCAAATCACTTCCTGCCGCTGCAAAATCCAGTTCGTTGACCACCAGGTAGCCCTTGGCAGGGACCACCATTTCCCACGAAAATTGAAACTTAAAGGGATCATTCCTCGCGTCACTCAGCCACCATCCTCCGATGGCAACCTCCTTGGAGGTGGGATTGTGAATTTCCACCGCGTCCAGCAGGGCGCCTCCGGAACGGGTGCGGAGTTCGTTGATCAGGAGTCGCGGAATCTTGGGTTCCAGATCGTCCTCACCCGGTGAGCCCATCCGTGCGGAGCTTGCCCGCCACGTGCTGAAATGTTCTGGATCCGCCTTGGGATCCAGGCTCGTCCTGGTGAGAGAGAAACCGACCGGAGACGAATGATCCCTGAAGTAGCCATGATTGTCCGGCACAACCGGCCAGGGTGCGTGAGATTGATAGCGCATTTGAGTGGCAACCGATCCATCGGCACCAACCAGAGCGATTCGTCCCACTTGGTTATTGAAGGGAGACACTCGGATCTTTCCCGGGGGAATCACCCCGTCAAAGGGCACGCCGGGGTAGATGGAACGAAAGCTCTCGGGATTGGCAACGAGAATAAGGTATCCACCAGGGGGCGCGGTCGTTCCCTCCGGAAAGGTGTAGATCACATAGAGCTCTTCCATGCCTTCCGTAAAATCCACGATTCGCAACCCGGAAAGGTCCAACGGAGTGTCGCCGAGGTTCTTCAACTCGAGAAATTCCTCGTTCCGTGGCGTCCCTTTCACCGCGGTGGGGTGATACATAATTTCAGTGATGAGAAAATAGGAAAAATCCTGATCCCCCACGAAGGCGGTAACGGCAAGTTCGCTCCAATCAATCCCGGATTTCACCCTGGCATGAATGGTCGTCGAACCATTCACCGAAAGCGGACCACCAAAGGATTCCTGGCGAAAGGAAGGCCGGTAAACGCGGGCGGATTGACGGACCCGACCCTGGCCGTCGCGTGGATCGGTCCCATCAGTCGTGTAGAAGATGACTCCCGATGGATTGGCGTGAGTCATCGACACGAGAACGGGTACTTGCACCTTTCCCCCTGACGGCGAAATAACGGGAACTTCCAGTGCGTGGCTCGCAGCTAGGATGAGGAGACTGAAGCTTACGACCAAAAGAGCCCTCCATGAGGTCGATCGGTCATGCCCTTTCTCCATTGAGATATAGCAGTGGCCCGAAGGCAGACAGGTGTCAAGGTAGGGTTCACTGACATAGTCGTCGTACATGGTATAAGAAAGAAAGGTCACGTGAGAGTTGCCGTATCAAGATCACAAACTTTGTAACGATCGCTCTGCGTGTTCGATGCGATCACTCTTCCAGGTCCAAACTATGACTACTCACCCAAAACGTTCCCTCATCACCTGTTGCCTCGTATTCACCGCTCCGATGAGCCCGGTAATCGCTGTCGAGAGCGCAGAAGCGCAGACCGCCTATCCGGGATCTTTTTCCCGCCCTCCCTCAGAGGGCCAGGACTACAACACCTGGCGGGATGCCACCGGACCTGACATTGACGGGACAAAGGTCGCTGCCGACCGTTTACCGTCGCGCGTCGATAACTCTACCCGACCTGAGTTTCCACCCATCTACAAGCAGCAGTGGGGGGCATGTGGCCAATTCGCGGCCGTGGCCTCGATCTTCACATACGAGATGAACGTGCTGAATGGCTCCATTGCAGACACAGACGCGACGCGCTTCCCCGCTCACTTTTCGTGGAACATGATGAACCACGCCGAGAACAAAGGATCGGAAGCCTATCACGGCTGGGAGGTGGCCAAGCGTATCGGCGTGCCAACCGCTAAATCCTACGGCGGAGTCCGCCTGGACAAGATCGGAGTATGGCCCAACGGTTACGGAATCTGGCGCGAAGCCATGGAGTATCGCGTCTCGGGCTATCGCTACTCTCCGGCCAACACCATTGAACAGCTCAACGAAGCCCGGGGTTGGCTTTTTGACCGTAACCAAGCAAAACCAAACCAGAAGACCGCGGGAGGTCTGTTCGCATTGGACGGCCGCATGGGCGAACTCAAGAAAGTCACCGTGACCATTCCGGAAGGTGAGCATGCCGCAGGCGAAGACCTCTGGACCCGATGGGGCCCCAGCGGCTATGGCCACGGCATTACCTGTGCGGGATACGACGACGAGGTCGGCTACGATTTGAACGGCGATGGTAAAATAACCAACGACCTAGACCTCAACGACGATGGCAAGGTCACCCTCGCCGACTGGGAACGCGGGGCCTACATCGTCGTCAACTCATGGGGCAAAGAGTGGTCCAAGGACGGCAAAATCTACCTCCTTTACAGCGCCATGATTGACCCGACGTGGAAACGGGGCAACTACCTCGGTCGGGCCGAAGTTTCCCGCTACCTACCCCGCACAACGCTGAAGCTCAAACTTGCTTGCAACGACCGGACGGACCTCCGCATGACCATTGGGATTGCTGGTGACCCCAATGCCAAGGCTCCAGAACACGATTTTACCCCGGAAGCCTTCAATGGCTGGCCCCTCTTTAGCGGAGGCAATGGCGGCCACGTCCCCCTCGCAGGACCCAATGACGAAACTCCGCTCGAAGTCGGGATCGATCTCACTGCCCTGCTGAAAAAGTTGAGCCCCGATCAAGATGGCAAAGGCCGGCTGTTTCTGCAGCTCAGCCGGGCCGACGGGAGCGACGCCTCCGGCGAACTTCACGAATGTGCCATCCGCACATACGATTCCAAGGGGGTCTTCATCCGTGAATCGAAAGTAAAAATTGCTGACGGAAACTTTGGCAAAACACCACTCAAGATTGAGCCCATTGTCAGTGATCTCGAACGCGGGTAAGCCAAATCACCAGACGGATTTCCCAGCACTCCTGCCTGTTATTTCTTGGAGCGGACCAAGGTTACTTCCGCAGCCTCCTCATTTTCGCCGCTTGAAATGGTGAGCTTCATCGTATCGGCATCGACCATGTGATGGCGGATTTTCATGGTGCCTTTTTCGCCTTCACCCGATCGGTATTGAAGTTCCAAAACGGCATCCTCGCCATCGATGGACCACTTGCCCATGCTTCCTCCACCTTTGTTGTCGCCACCGAGAACATAGACAGCCTCATTTTCGGGATCAAAGCCCATGAGTAAGACGCTTTTGGTGTCGCCGACGGTGGTGTTCACTTCGATCAGCTTGTTTTCAAATTTCCAGGCGTAGGACGTTATCACGGCATCCCCCTTTGTTTCTGAATCGACCCAAGTCCCGAGAATCCCTTCCCAACCGACGTGTCGAAGTGCCTCTCCGAGATCGTCTCCACGAACCGAAGACGTGAAAGTCAAGGACATCGCGGCGACCGACGCGAAGAGAGAACGGCGAATCTGAGAGAATGTAGTTTTCATAGATCCGTCATGGTAGGGTCAATTCGTTCCATGTGAAAGAGGAATAACCCTGAAGTTGTCAGCCTATTCCCAGCAATGTATTCCAGAGAACCTACTCGGTCAGATCCAGGCAGATGGCATGGCCCTGGTTGGTCCGGGCAAAGGCTTTTCCTTCGCCAATCGCGATTGGTGCCCAGCAAAGTCGATCGAGGACTTTGTGACGGCTTGATTCCGTGAATTTTTCTTCATCGGCTTCACCGAAAACAAGGTGTCCATCCTCGCAGAGAATGACGAAAGTCTCCCCGATTTTCGCAATCGAAGCACGGGTTCCGGGGAGGTCGTATTTCCAGAGAAAGTCGCCGCTTTTCATATCCATTCGGAAAAGCCGCGCTCTGACCCTCTTATCGCCGAAGCAGCCCATGACGTGATCACCAACGAGGAAGACGTTTTGAAAAATCATGGGAAGGTCCCGGTCCTGATGGAGGACCTTCGGCTCCGCTCCGGTCACATCCAGAACGGCGTATCCCATGCCATATCCCGAGGCGATGAATACCATGCCCTCGTGAAAGATGGGGTTCGAAGCATTCACATCGTAGGGCGTGCGCCAGGTATGAGTGAAGAGCACCTCGCCTTTCTCGGTGAGATCATAGCCCACAAGACTCCGGCCGTGGAACACGAGGGACGCATCATTCCCCTGGTGCTTAAAAAGGACGGGAGCGGAATATCCGGGGCGGGCAATGTTGCCTGATTTCCATTGAAATTCTCCCGTGACCTTATCGAGAGCTACCAGTGCTCCTCCTTTGGCACAGGGCAGACAAAGAAGCTGATCTCCAAAGATGGTTGGCGAAGCCGAAAAGCCCCAGGTAGGCATGTTGCCATCGAAATCCTTCTTATAGCTGACAGACCACTTTTCCTCCCCGTTGGCAAAATCGTGGCAGGTTAATCGACCCGACTTCGAGAGGATGTAAACTCGGTCGCCATCAATCGTGGGCGTGGCTCCGGGGCCGCCGGTATAATATTTGGCGGCCAGCTTTTCGGGATAGGTTTTCTTCCAAATGACCTCCCCTGTTTTGGCATCGAAGCACCACACCGTATCTTCGTCATTGGAGTTGCCAATCGTAATGGCCCGGCCGCGCGAAATCGCAAAGCTGGAACACCCCTTGCCGATCTCGGCGGTCCAGAGGATCTGGGGTCCCAACCTCTGCACCGACATGGGAATTTCCCCCTCGGCAGTCCCGTCACCATTGGGGCCAAGAAATTGCGGCCACTCCTGCGAAAGAGCAGTTATCACCAGGAGGGTCGTCAAAAGGGCGATCTTCATACACCCCCGTTAGCCCAATTTGAGCATCTTGCCAATCTGGGCATTGTAAAAGGGATTCAAATGCGGGTTCGAAAAGTGGCAGCTTAACAGGTGCCACTGCATTCCCCCTATCGCGCCGAGGTGACTCGTGTGGCTTCTTGCTCAGGATTGGGCTTTTGCCATCGGATCCCTGGAGAACGGTGAAGGTTCCCCACTCGTGGACTGTCATCGCCACATGAGCACCCTGATCGTTCCCGTTCGGCGTCGGGGCGGCAGGTTCAGCAGTTGCGGGTGCCATGCAGACGAGTCCAGAGCCTGCCATGAGTGCTCGAAGTTGTGACGTTTTCAGCGCCCCCAAATCTACGATGGCCCCCAAGGCCCATCCGATAAGACCTGGGGCCTGATATCTAACCGAAACTAAGGCTCTCAGAAATCGGTCAAAGTTCGGACCTCAGTTCAAATTAGAATAATCACTTCAGTATTATGGGCGTCATTCTCACCCTGCATCTGGCCATCATTCTGGCTTACCTTTTGCATACCGCGGTGCTGGCTTCGGGATTCATGCTGCCGCTTTACGTACCCTGTTTGCGCTCTGCCACCGTGCTCTCAAACACCGTTCTTTTTTTGATGCCCAAGATGAATTCTGCCCCTGCTAGCGGCGTTCTTTGTCGTTGTGACGAACTCTTTCGTCATTCAGTTTGCCCTAAAATGGCTGGGGCCTTGAACATCATGAAGCCATCTCGGTTTTGGGATGCTATGGGCTTCCCTAAACATCGAGCGGCATTCCGGAGGCCCGCATGAGGGTCTCTTGCACGGCGAGGTCGTGGGCGGCGTCCCAGGCGAGATCCTTCTCCCCACGCACAACTTTTGCGAGGTCGCGAAATTCATCATGATAGCGTCCATCCATTTTCGGCATGGGAACATTCTGAGTGCCGCGTTTGAACTCGCCACGGTCTGTCGTCAGTGAAAGCGAAAGTTGGGCCGGCTCCAGGGGCTGGATCGCGATGCGCCCTTCCGTCCCGGTCACGGTGAAATACCGACGTGGACCACCGAAGGGATCGTTGTGATTACTGCCGATGGTGGCCAGAGCGCGGAGGTAGCGGAAGGTGGCCAGTTGGTTGTCGATGAAGGCGTCGTTCTGCGTTTTGAGATGGAGGCCATGCACTTCCTCCGGTTTTCCCAGGACAGTGACGAGAGCATCAATGAGATGACCGGTCAACTCGAAGAGTCCCCCGCCTGGATACTGCGAGAGGTCTTTCCGCAACGCGGGCGAGGCCTGCTTGCCCATGTGGCCATGGACCTCGGTGATCTGTCCGAGCCAGCCTTCTCTCACAGCACGGAAGAGAAAGGTGAAGGCGGGATTATAGCGCAGCATGTAGCCCATTTGAATGGTCAGTCCGCGCTTCGTCGCTTCATGATGCATGGCTCGACATGGTCCTAGTTTCTGACCCGCGGGCTTGTCGAGGTGAAGGTGTTTACCCGCCTGGAGGCAACGCATCGCGGTGGGGACAAGTTGATCCATCTCAGTTTCGATCCCGACAATCTTGATCCCGGGATCGTTGAGAATCTCTTCCTCGCTGAGCCAACGGGAGGATTGATAGCTTTTACGCTGTGAGACGCGCTTACGTTGAGCCTCGTCTTCTTCACAGATACCGAGGACCTCGAAGAGATCGGGGAGATCGAGCCAGGTTGAAAATTTGCCTTCGGCATGGGCGTGTTTGGTGCCGATTTGGGCGACCTTGATTCGAGGGGGCGCTTGTGTTTGTCCTTGGGCCTGGGTGACGAGCAATGCGGTCGCCGAGGTTTGGATGAAGTGACGTCGAGTCGGGAGAGCCATGATGGAAGAGACTATGAATCCCGGTAGGCCTTGGGAATGTCAAAGGACGATTGAATGATGGACCCGGCCACGGGCCATCTCTCTTCCCATCGCATCTTCGCCATCGCCCTTGGTCGGCAGAGATGGTATTCCGTGGATGTTGATGATCTATTTACGATTTCTCACTCCGTCACTCATTGGCCTGCTCATTCCCTTCGCCGGAGCACAGAGCCAAAATGAATCGGTCCCCTTCCCTCCGTCCAAAGATTTTGCGGTGGAGACGGTCGCGATGGATCTCTCGAACCCGATGGAAATGGCGATCGCAGGCGACCTCGTTTTCATTGCCGAGCTCCATGGCAACATCAAGGTCGTCGACCTCACCACCGGGACCACCCGCGTCGTCGCCCATCTGGAGGTGGACTATCGCAAGCAAGGTCCGAAGTGGAGTTGGGATGTCGAATCCGGCGTGATGGGGATCGCAGTTGATCCCGATTTTGAGACGAACAAATGGGTCTATCTTTGTTACACGCGGCCGGGCGGTGAATCGGTCATGCACGATCACGTCGTATCACGGTTTCGCTACGAAAACGGTCTCCTGGACAAGTCGAGCGAGCAGGTCATTTTGGAGATTCCTTCGCTCCGGGATCGGGACCGCATTCATGAAGCCGGGTCTCTGGCATTTGGTCCCGAAGGGAATCTCTACATCAGCAGCGGCGACAATCAGGATCACACCCAATACCTGTATTCGGCACGAACCTCGACCAACAGCGCGGTCTTAAACGGAAAGATTCTGCGCGTGCGCCCCGGAGAAAATGGCGGCTACACCATTCCGCCCGGCAATCTCTTCCCGCCGGGGACACCCAAGACCCGTCCCGAGATCTATGTCATGGGCTGTCGAAACCCCTTTCGGATCTCGATTGATCAGAAAACGGGCCACCTCTACTGGGGCGAGAACGGACCGGCAGATTTCTATTGTGGGAATCTGACGAACGTCCAAGAAAAGATCCTACCGCTGGGTTACGATGAATTCAACCAGGCCCGTAAAGCGGGATTTTTTGGGTGGCCTTTCTTTATTGGACCTAATGAGAGTTACCCCACCTATGACTTCGACAAAAATTCGGTCACCGGTGTTTTCGACCCAGCGAAGCCCGTCAATGATCTGATGGAAAACACGGGTCTCAACAAGCTGCCTCCGACGCAGAAGCCCATGATTTGGTATAGCCATCCCCCTTCACCGGACTTCCCATCGCTGGGTCAAGGCGGGGCTTCGGCTATCGGAGGACCGGTGTTTTACTACGATGAATCTCGTACTAAGGAGGCCGGCGGATTGCCAAAGTCATTCGATCATCACTGGTTCATTGCCGACTACGCCCGGGGCTGGGTCAAGATGGTGGAGTTGGACGAAGATGAAAACCTGGTCGCGATCAAACCCTTCCCCACAGACCATCGCTTCCAGACCCCCATCAACGTGAAGTTCAACCGCAACGGACAACTGTTTGTCCTGCAATATGGCAGGGGCGGTTGGGATCCAAACAACGGCGGAAGCCTGGTGCGGATCAGCCATCGGATCGATGGAGGCCTTGCGGGAAATCAAGTAGTTGCAAGACCCACTCTCAGAGGGCTGCCCTCCAAACATCCCGGGACTACATTAATGCGACAAAACAACTGTGCAGCTTGTCACGAAGCAGAGGGCATCCTCATTGGACCATCCTTTGAAACCATCATCGAACGGTATGCCGATCTGACCACGCGCGAGGACTACCTGAAGACACAGATCCGAAAGGGCAGCAAGGGAGTGTGGGGAGAGCTTTACCAAATGCCGGGCCATCCCTTCTTGAAGGACGATGAGATCGGACAAATCGTGGACGCCATTTTCGCACTCAAGCTGAGCAAACATGCCGCCAACAACCGGCCCGTTACTCTCGAAACTCCAGCCAGCCCATCGTATCCCGGAACCGGCTCCGCTGAACTCGTCGATGGTGTCAGGGGTGATGAAAGCGATCTCAAAACCGATTGGCTGGGTTTCGAAGGTGATGACCTCATTGCCACGATCGACCTTGGCGAAACGATGCTGATTCACGAACTCGGACTTTCCTCATGTCAAGAGATTGCGTCCGGGGTCTTTCTCCCATCGAGGGTTGAATTTCACGCTTCAAGCGACGGAAACTCCTTCCAATCGATCGCGCTCATCCACCATGACATCCCGGTAAAACAAGCGACGGGAAAGTTCACCTTATCGACCAAAATCCAACCAATAAAGGCCCGCTTCCTTCGCGTCCACGCCAGGAATCTCGGGATCATCCCCGACTGGCACCCGGCCAAGGGGCGCGAGGCCTGGCTCTTCGTTGACGAGCTTTTGGTGAACCCGGTGAATTAAGAGGTCATCCCGACCGGCAAGACTTTGATCTCGCCCACAGGGAGATCAAAGCCCTCACCATGGACCGGGAGTTTATTGGGAAAAAGTGGCGGCAATGGTGAGAATCACAGGACATTGGCTCCGTCGTAAGGATTAAAAAGAACGTGTGGCTTGGTGACAAGACTGCCGAAGAACGGGCGCGGAACCGAGGCCACCGCCTCAAGGGATTGATGAGCATTTTCGGGTTCGAACGCCTCTTCGGGCACCTCAAGAAAAATGGCTTCGACCTTGAAGCGAGCCACATCACAAACGGAGTCAAGCTTGAGAAGCTCTTCGCCCTTGTCGTCTGGGCCTTCATTTTCAGCGTTGCTTGGGGGTGTCATCTCCGCGAACAGAAGATCAAAACTTCAGCGGCCACCCGCCGCAAAAGCCTATTCCGACTGGGTCTGGAGAGTATTCTGGCCCTCATCGATCCTTGGAATCACGCCAATCCAGCTCATCCAAGCCCCCAAGATTTCGATGAGTGACTGAAGTCTGAATAGTTCACCTCAATTTTTCTCCGGTAGTGTGATGGACAACAATCAAACAGGGGCCCTTGTCACGCAGGGTGGTTTCGACGCCTTGAAAACCAAGCGAATCTATGTTCAGATTCAACATGGTTGGGCGATTGAAGGTTCCGAACGGAACATCGACATCACCATGGACGATTTCAGTATTGTCGCGGTTCTGGAACCCTCCTCCGCCTTGCTCGGACTGATTGGAAGCGGTCTTCTTCTGGTGCGCCCTCGCCGTTAGGATTGGGATCTATTTTCTTTATTAAGAAGCACCCCGCCGGTCGATCCAGCGAGGTGTTTTTTTGTAGTGAGCTTTTACCGAACTCTGGTCGCCAAGGTGAAGAGGCCCGGTAATATTCAATTTTTTCACTGACATGAACCCGTTCATCCTCAACAACCACCGCCTTCCAGGGATCCGGAAAGTTATTAGACGGAGCTCAATGTTTCGCCAGGCGGAGAAGGAAACCGTCCGTTCTGCGACCGAGCTCATCGCCTTGGCGAAAGAAGCATTCCGAAGTAGACGATTACGCCCCGGAGATCGGTTTGCAAGTCCTGATCAAATTTCAAAGCTGACCGGAGCAACGGTCGCAGAGAGTCTGGATGCCGTGACTGTCCTCTTGAAGACTGGATCAATTAGGCAATTTCCATCAGGACTATTGGCGATTTCCAGGCATCTCGTTTCCTGAGTGCTTGGGTGCTGTCACTTGCGTATGGAATGTCTGCTGGCCAGCGATGGAAACTATGACTAGCATTGTTCAATGCACAGCCGTCGCCATTTCGTCCGCACAGCCGCCGCCGCGTCGCTCGTCTCGAGTGTCCGCGCTGAGAATAAGCCCAGTCAAAAACTCCGTGTCGGAGTGATGGGGCTCAGTCGCGGCAAAGCCCACCTGAGTAATTTCGCGAAGCTGGCCGGTGTCGAGATCGCCTACGTCTGTGACGTTGATCAGGATCGACTTACCGCTGGAGCCAAGTTCGCGTCCGACCTTCAGGGCGGTAAAGCTCCGAAAGCGGTCACCGATTTTCGGCGTATTCTCGACGACAAGGAGGTCGATATCCTTTCCATCGCAACTCCGAATTTCTGGCACGCCCCTGCCACCATCCTCGCCTGCGACGCGGGCAAACACGTCTATGTCGAAAAACCCGGGAGCCATAATCCACGCGAAGCCGAACTCATGGTGGCAGCCGCAAGAGAGACGGAGCGCAAGGTGCAGATGGGCAACCAACGCCGAAGCGCTCCGGGTTTCCGGGAAGGGATGGAAAAGCTCAAGGCGGGAGCGATTGGTCCGCTCCGCTATGCACGCTGTTGGTACGACAACAAACGGACTTCGATTGGCAAGGGGAAACCCGCCTCCGTCCCGGCGAACCTTGACTACGAGCTTTGGCAAGGCCCGGCCCCGGCGCGCCCCTACAAGGACAACTTGATTCATTACAACTGGCATTGGCACTGGCACTACGGTGGCGGCGAGCTTGCCAACAACGGGGTCCATGCTCTCGATATTGCCCGTTGGGCGTTGGGGGTCGATCTCCCCGTCCTCACCAGCTACACCGGTGGTCGCTACCATTTCGATGACGACCAGGAGACTCCCGACACCGCCGATGCGACCTACGATTTTGGCAAGGTCGGGATGAGCTGGCATGGCAGCAGTTGCTTGCCGCGTAAGCACGAAAAACATTCCTTCGTCAGCATCTACGGTGACGCTGGCGTGATGTCATTCGACGGTGGTGGCTACCGCATTCACGACAACGACGGCAAGCTTGTCGAAGAGAATGTCCCGGGCCTCAGCGACATCCCTCACTTCCAAAACTTCGTCAATGCCATCCGCAAGGACGAAGCCCTCAACGCCGAAATCGCCGACGCGCAGAAGAGCACCATGCTGTGCCATCTTGGCAATATTTCTTACCGGGAGGGTGTTCAGATCAAGGGCCTCGAGGCGCCCAAGAAACTCTGGCAGCGGGACTACTCTGAGCTTTGGAAACCTGCCGGGATTTAGAGTCTGCCGGCCGACCCGGTCTATGAGTCTTCTTCATTGTTGTTTTTCAAAGACGCCTGTTGCTTTTCGAGGAGGGCGAGAATCTGATCGAGCTTCGTTTCCAGATCGGTATTTTTCTTTGTGAGGGCGGTAATTTGCTCACTCTCACTGGGAACTGAATCTTCGCTCACGGGTTCGCGGAGATCGCGCCCAAATCCCATGAGATCTGGGCGCTCTACATAAGTGACCCGATGCAGGACACGCCAGATTTTGTTGGCCTTTCCATTGCCCTGGCGGAGAGCTCTCGCTTCTTCGTCATTGCTCGCGAGCCACTCGGGGTCGACAACGTAATCGAAGAAGTCATTGAAGTTCTTCGTGCTCCCTTCGAGGTGAAAACTCATGAAGCGGTAGCGATCAACCTTTTCCCCCGGCATGATGGGGTAGTCGTCGTGATCGGTGATGCCGGCGCTCTCGACCCCTTCGAGATAAACACGAATCTTGCGGTATCTGTCGACCGTGATCGCGAGATGGTGCCACGCGCCTTTTTCCATCACGACAACCGGGGAGATGCGAGGGGGCGTGTTCCGATCAATTTATTGAGTTCTGTTGTCACCTTATTCAGGCTCGCTTTGAGTTCATCAGGATTGGTCGTCCTCTTCTTGATCAGATCTTCCAGTTCAGTCCTGAGCGTGACAAGCTTGCTGCTCGACTCAATGACCCTGTCGCTGAAGTAGGTCAGCATGCGTTTGATGAATGCGGCGTCCCAATTTCCGCCAGTTGTCGTGACTTGAAAGGACGAGCAGCCGTCGTGATAGGTGCTTAATAAGCCGACGGGGATAGTTTGGCCGTCTGGATACCAGTCCCGGCGATTGGGCGGCAACCGAGTCTGAAGGCTGTATTTCGTGGCGGAATATCGACAAAAAGAGCACTTCCCGAATAATCGCCGTCTGATGAATCACTGTAGTCTCCGACCAGGATGCACGATTCGCTGATTGCAACGGAAGAGCCAAAACACACGCCCGACTTGGCGTAATCACCCCTGATCGTATTGTTGAAATTGAGCCTAAAGAATGAGACTACACCGCCGCTCTGGTAGTTGTGGGAGTCATAGATATGCTGATCCGACATTGGTGCCGGCTTCGTCGTCCCCACAGGCCGCAATGATTGCGGAGCCTCCGCTAATATCAACAGACCACCCGAAGCAGCCGTGTTGGCCGTATAATGCTTTCATTTTTTTCTTCCAACTGCCAGGACCCGCTGTGGCGGGAGAAGATGGAAAAACTCCCGATGTTCTTCCTGCTCAATTGGCCATCAGAGAGGATCATCACCGGGAACAGCGCCAATAGCATGGTGGAGGAGAGCTGGGGAAGTGGCGGCATCCGTAACTCGGAAGACACGGCGCAGGGAACCAGCGTGATTATCACAAACTGCACCATTTACGGCAACCTCTCCCATCGTGGTGCCGGCTCCTTGGAAGCGGGCGATATCGGGAATGTCTCCACCAACGGTGCGCAAATTAAAATCCAGAATAGCATCTTGGGTCGTTGCTATACGGACGTGACATTGGCCAGCGGCAGCCCGGGCTCCATGCTCTCGTTGGGCTCTAACATTTTTGAGAACGAAGAGGGGTGTAACAAGACCCTCGAAGGCGGAGCGCCTGCTGACCTATTGACTCCGCCCCAGCTGGGACTCTTGAGCGATGATGGCACTTCATTATTTCGTGTCTCAGGGATTAACGAAAGCGGAGGTTTGATCAGGATCACGGTGGGCGAAACTTCGGCAAATCGAAGCTACACTCTCTTCAAATCGGACGACCTCGGAACGAGCGATTCGCGGGGTCCCGTCGCCGGCCCTCTGCGTGGCAACGGCGGAGCACTTACCGTCCCGGATCTCGATGCCTCGGCCGTGCGCCGCTTCTATCGCTTTGGGGTGACGTTGCCATAGGCCCTTCCTTTAGTGCGACAAGGGGAATTCAAAGGAGGGAGCTTTAGGCTGTATTTCCGACAAGATACCGGGAGTGGAATTGGGCCTACTCTTTCTTCGGCAGCTTGCTTTTTCCGTCGTTCAATTGATTGCCTTTTTTAGGTTCGTAAACGGCGTATTGGAAGCCGGGTTGAATGCAATAGGCTCCGGATTCACCCTTCTTATTCAAGGCCAGGAAGCCGACCTGGATTTCCTTCCAATCCGGATTTTTGGAGATGAGTCGTTCGACGGCGAGACGGCAGGCTTCGTCAGGGGAATGGCCTTGCCTCATGAGTTCCACAACGAGGTGTGAGCCTCCAATACGAATGACGGCTTCACCCCATCCGGTCGCGACCGCTCCTCCGATTTCGTTGTCGACAAACATTCCGGCGCCGATGATGGGGGAGTCTCCCACGCGGCCATGCATTTTAAATCCCGCTCCACTGGTGGTGCAGGCTCCCGAAAGGTTACCCTTTTTGTCGAGGGCGAGCATGCCGATCGTGTCGTGGTTTTCGGCATTGATCTCCTGCTTCTTTCCTTCCTCGTTTTCAGCCCGCCACTTCTCCCAGCGGGCTTTCGCTTCCGGTGTGAGGAGATTGGTCTTCTTGAATCCCATCTCATAGGCAAAGTCTTCAGCGCCTTCACCGACCAACATGACGTGACGGGTTTCTTCCATCACCTTCCGGGCGACCGAGATGGGATGAAGAATGTTCTGAAGGAAGGCGACGGAACCGCAGTCGCCGTTCTCGTCCATGATGCAGGCATCCAAGGTGACCTTGCCCTGCGCATCGGGTGTTCCTCCGATCCCAACGGAGCCATTGCTGGCATCGGCCTCGGTGACCCGCACGCCGTTTTCTACGGCGTCGAGGGCACGTCCTCCTTTTTCGAGAATTTTCCAGGCGGCTTCATTCGCCTCCAGTCCAAACTTCCAGGTGGACACCACCACAGGTTTCGTTGTTTCGGCCATTGCGGAATGAACTGTTAGAAGCGCAATAACGATGCCGAGTGTCTTTTTCATGATGCTTGATATCCCCATTTACTCATCGGATGCAATATCAGAATCCCGTGGGCGAGATTAGGGCGATCAAGCGAGGGACACCACTTCATCCAGTGGTTATTTTGTTGAGATCCGGAAATCAGGAAACGTTGGTCGGAACTCAAAAACCTGATCGTCGTGGGAAATAACACCAAAATCGCGACCCTCTGCAAACACGAAGATGGGAGACCCGTCGCGATGGCCAGATAGCGCGGAGAAAAAGGCGACTGCGAACTTCCCGTCGCCCAAAAACTCCTCCAGGAAAGCTCCCCCCTCTTGGGAAACATAACCAACACATCCGAGGCCCTCCACACCCAAAAAAACGAATATTATCATCTTTGAAGCGGGAGGGGAGAACCTCTCCGCGAGCAAGGACCACCAGGGGAACTCTTTCAAATACGGGGAGAAACTGCTCGACGACCGCCCCCTCGATCTGGTGGGCGAGCTCGAGCGTGGCCCTGGCAGATTTGACGTCCGGGACCTCACCATCGTGGCCGTGGATCTCGAGGTCAGCCCATTTCCGCACATCGCGCAGGTCGTCAAAGGTACGCGCCTATCCCGCTCCACCAAACAAGGCGAAGAAGCGAAGATGGCAGTCCGAATCTTTGGCACCTCCCATGAATAGGGCCGCAAAACTGCGGCTCAACTTGGGGGGATGATCCGCGAACACTGGCGCGTGGAAAACCGCAACCACTGGAGGCGCGAGGCCAGCCTCTGGAGAGAGGACCGGGCCCCGCAACTCCCTGCCAAGGATAGCCCAGCCAACCAAACGCCCTGGAGACCCATCCCAGCTTATTCAGTAACTACGATACGGAAGAAGAGCTCTGTCGTCTCCGGATTCAATCCGGAAGCGGCGAAGGAAGTAAGAGCACCCTGGGAGGCAATATTGACTTGTTGGTTTGACCAGTTGATGAGATCGGCAGAGCTTTCGAGATTATAGGTGAGACCCGGGGTGGAAGCAAAAGTGAAGACAATCGCCGAGCCGTTCGCCACACGGGTCAAGTTCGTGATGACGAGAGGAACCGGTGGCACGTTCTCAATGACCGTGGTGGGATCATTGAAAAGCCGCTGGACCTGCGCTGCGCTGAGTTCAATATTATACATCTGGAATTCATCGAGATCGCCATTGAAGCCTGCCCCGGCAGCCGATCGGGTCCCGATCCAGAGACGGGAATTATTCTCTCCCGAGTATTCCGGAACCTCAAAGGTCTCCGTGTTCTCGGCGATCATGACGCCGTCAAGATAGAGGCGGGTCCGGTCCGCGGTGAAGTCTCCGAAGCCGGTGCTATCAAGATGGGTGACGACGATGTGGTGGGCTGAATTATCGGGGACGACGCCATCATCAGAGATCAGGATTTCTGTGCCGGAGATTCTGAATCTGACCGCCCCGCTCGCGGTAATACTGCAACCGTAGATCCCGTCGTTGTTCGAGAAGGCTCCATCGCGGTTGAAGAGAACATCCTCGCCGGAGCCGGCCGTGGGCCTGGCCCAGACCGAGTAGGTGAAGGTAGCGGGATGAGGGAAGTTGTTGCCCGTCAGAATATAGTTCCCGCTTGATCCGGCATCATTGAGAAAGGCCGAAAACCCTTCAGTGCCAGCAAGAGGTGGACGCCCAAAGATGGGCTGAGGAGCCCCCGCATTGACGATCAAAGCGGTGAGAAGAAAATTTCCTGAGAGTTCGGCCGGGACGCCAAAAGCACCCGTGGAACTTCCCGCCGGGTCATCAAAAGGAACGCGAAAAACGAGCCCGGCGATCGCTCTTTCAAAGAGTCGAAGCGAGAAGGTGGGATGAACGATGTCGTTACTCGTCAACTCGATCGCGGCCTCAAAGCGTTCGGTAGATCCGCCCGGTGTGAAAGTGAGTTCAATGGGAGCGATGAGACCCGCCGGGATGGTCAGGGGAAATGTTTGGGAAGTGGTATAGGCTGAGGCCCCGGGTCCCGTGAAATTGGACCCATTGATGGTGACCGGATCGGCTCCCTCGTTCGTCAAGATGAACACGCCCTCGATCACTTCTTCCGGGTTCCCCAGTCGAAAAAGCGGCTGGGTCTGGGTGAGATAAGCTCCTCCATCGAGAAGGATGACCACTTCATAGTCGGCAATGAGGCCCCCGGGAACGCCCCGCCCAGTGCCAGCCGTATTAGCATCAGTGGGTAGACTATCGGCATCGCTTCCTGCGCTAGGAACCCAGTTCCCCACCACGCCGTAATAGGTGTCACTGGCAGGTGCCGTGAAGCGGATGAACGAATCCCTTGAGACGCCATCGTCATCATTGCTCGCGAGGAGAACTCCCGAGCTATTGTAGAGCCCGATGACGGTATCAACACCGCTTCCCTTGATATTGGAATTCACATCGAAAATGATGACCTGATCCGTATTGGCCGGGATGGAGAAGAAATCAAAATCCCCGCTGCTATTACCTGCAGTCGGTCCGAAGGGGCCGTCGCCATTGTTGCCAATGGAGATGACTCCACCCGATGATCCCGCCACGAGAGTCGAAGGAGTCGCAGTCAAAAAACTATCGTTGGGCTCGACTTGAATAACTTGAGCAGACGCAAAACCCGCAAGGAGCAGGTTACTTACCACGAGTGTGGATTGGAGATTCATAATAGTTTGGGTCAGACAGGATTGGAGTTGAATCAGCCTGGTAACAACTTAAGGAGTTTTCCCATCAATGGATCTTCCACAGTGACTTGAGATCCTTGACTTGCCGAGAAAAAGTTTCAGAGCAGGGCACGGGCCACCTTTAAAAGCCGGGATGATGATTGCGGAATGAGTTGCTTCTCATCCTGGCTGTTTATCAGGATGATCACCTTTCGGTAGAGGAAGACAGCATGTTGCAGAAGGCATAGCCTGCGCGACGAAGCCCCTTCCTTTCCCCCTCGGTCAGAGGAGCCCCTTCTGCCGAAAACGTATTCTGCCCCTCCTCCACCGGGGTCCATTTCCCAAGGCGTGGTTCGATGATCTTGTCAGTGACATACCAAATGACCGGCAGGTATATGACGAGGAGCGTCACAATAAAATACCAGTTCCCGGCGATGTTCATGGTCCAGCCCATGTTGAGTTGGGCGCCTTCCACCGAAGCCTCGGTGAAGCCAAACAAGAGGGCATCGAGTTGTCCCGGAGTGAAGTTGGCCGAGAATCCTCCCGAGACACCGGCAAAGGCGGCCGCGATCCCTGCCAGCGGATGTCGTCCGGCTGCGGCAAAGATGATCGCGGCCAGTGGAATCATGACGACATATCCCGCATCGGCGGCGTGGTTGGAAAGCATCGCCACCAGGGCCACCGTCGGAGTCAGAAGACCCTTGGGCGCGCCGCGCATCGCTGATTTGATTCCACTTGGCAAAGAGTCCCGAGCGCTCCGCGCCGCCCGCCCCAAACATCACCACCAAAACATAGCCGAGAGGATGGAAATGGGTGAATGTCTTGGGCATTTCGACCCACACCTTCTGGATGTTCTCAGCAGAAAGGAGGCTTTGCGCTTCCAGAGTCAGAGGTCCTGATCCCTCCGCAGCCAGCTGGGTCGGGTGGGACGCCGAGACTCCGACCAGAGCGCAGGTCACCGAAATGACAACGAGAACTCCGATCAAATAGGCGAAGATAAAAACGGGGTCGGGCAGCCGGTTTCCGGTACGTTCTACGAATCCCAGAAATCCTTTTTGGGTCGAATCTGTTTTCGGGTCTCTCATGGTGCTTTGGCCAAATTCGCGAAGAGCATGAAGACGAGGCGAACTCTTGCCATCTCTAAATGTGACATTTCATGACGACGAAAATAGGGGTGTCCCGGGGCTAACCCAAGAGAAGCCCGAGAACACGATCGCGGATTGAATCGTTCCTCACCAATCCGGCAAACTCTGCTGCTCCCGGTCCGATGGAGGTCAGCTGGGTGGGGTCGGAGGTATGGCAGATGCCGGTCCAACCAACGCCGGTGACATTCCCAACGATCTGTCCCAGGAGCCCCTCCGCATTGGAAAGTTGATGACTCCATTCCGTGACTTTCTTACCGGCAGTCCGGTCCATCATCGCCTCCAGCTCAAGGGGCTCGGGCTTGAAGCCGTAGGTCGCCTCCATGAGCCTACTCATCTCCTCACCGGATCTCGCTTTAGTCTGCCCCCAGCGCTGCAAGAACCACTCCGCGGACCCTTTGATCTGGGCAATTTTGGCAAAATGATCATTGGTCAGACGATAGCCCGCTCCCGTGCCATTGAGACCTGGATTGGCATTGCCATGGTCGCTTGTGAGAATGACAAGGATGTCATCGCGACCTGCGGTCATGGCCAGAATCTTCCCCACCGCATCATCAAAGGCCATCTGTTCGTGCAAGATCGCCCCGATGTCATTTTTATGCGCGGCATGGTCGATCCGGGCGCCTTCGACCTGGAGTAGGAAAGGCGCGTCGCCATCCAAAAATCGGGACAAGGCCGCTTCGGACATCTCGGAAAGAGTCGGGACCTTCTTTTGCATTTCCGCATCCTGATCACGGTCAATGGTGTAGGGAATATATCCGGAAGAAAAGGTGCCCAGAATCTTCCTGGACGTTGATTTCAAGAGATCATCCCGCGTCCGGACAACCTCATACTTCTCCTTTGCAAAATCTCCAAAAAGATCTCTCTTGTCCTTCCTCCACTCCGGGGCGAAGAACCTCGATCCTCCCCCCAGGATGACGTCCGCGCGATTGAGGTATTGCGGAGCGATGAGATCCTCCTGCCCCCGGCTTACGACGGAGGCCGCAAAACCCGCCGGAGTGGCGTGAGTGATGGTGGCCGTTGACACCAATCCGAGACGGACCTTGCTCTTTTCTAGGGTCTCACCAATCGATTCCAATCTCTTCCCGTTCTCGTCATAGTTGATCTGGCCATTCGGCACGCGCTTGCCCGCACTCCAGGCTGACGACGCGGCCGCAGAATCGGTCACCATGGAACTTGAGGATGCCGTATCCATTAAGCCCAGGGACGCGTTGCGATTCGAAAGTAAATTCCACCAGGCGGTGCCCTTACCACGGACTTGATTCGAAAAAGCCTCGGTCATCGGGAGCACGCCCTGACTCATCCCGTCCGAGACACAGAAAATAATCCCACGCGGTTTCTTTCTCGCTGCGGAATCCCCCGCCCCTTCCTGACCCTGCGCCCGGCCCAATCCGGCAAATAATCCGGTAGCTCCGCCAGCAAGACTTCCCTGTAATAAACGACGACGAGAATAGCTCATAAGTCAAACAAGATACGTCATTCCATCCGCCCGGCAACCTCCGAAAAGGGTCCGATTGATAAAGGTCAGCCACATCACGTGAGGTGGCTACCTGCCGAACTTCAAATTGCCCAGAGATCAGGTTCTCGTCACTCGAATTTCACCCGCACAAAGAGCTTGGCATCCTCCAAAAGCGCAGCAGGCACGGTGATTTCCACTGTCTCGATCTGACATGCTCCGCTGGGACTCTCCGATTCGGGGAGGAAGGAAACCCAATCATTCGTGTCAAGGGTGGTTGAATATTCGAATGAGAATGTAAGAGGTAGATAGATTGTAAGTGCGGGTCGTGCTTATTCCTACGTCGGCCTAAATCCCGTCTTCGAGACCACTGTCCCAGTTGATCATATCTCGAGAGTAAAACACACTAAAGGTGTCTGATTCCGTTGAGTCCCAGGTCAGCGATACCGTTTGAGCGGCACGACCAATCTGATTCAGAGGAACCGTAGGACCGGCAACTTCCACCCCGTCACTCAGGTTATCGCCATCAGAGTCAGCGACAATCGGGTTGATCTCCATGAAAAGGATTGGGCGTTCCTTTGACCTCTTGGCCATCGAGAATGCCATCGCTATCACTGTCGTCAGGCATGCTGATGACCAGTTGGGGGTTGTTAAACGCGGCCCCTTGGAATTCCAGTTGATTGAAGAAGAGAACGAAACCGTAGTTCGGCTCATTCCCGTCCACCCAGTCTTTAACGATGTTAGTGACATCAATGGACAAAGTCTGCCCGGTCGCAGGCTAGGAGGCCAAGCAGTCCGAAACCGGCGAGGGCCAGCGATGAGGGCTCGGGGACGGCGGCTGTGTTCATCGCAGCATTTTCCAGATAAGATGCTTGGCTCATCTGGTTGTTCCCTGCGTTGGCTGCTGCTTGAGTGCCTCACAAAATCAGACCTTCATTGGCGAAAGTGCCATTGACCCAGCCTTGAACGACGGATGTGATATCGAGTGAGCGTGCCTGAGCGCCTGGAACAGTGTGCACGTCCGCAAGCAGGACTGTCTGATCTGCGGAAGATGCGGCCCATGCAAACTGCAGATCTGGATCACCGCCCGCCGCCGAATCCCAGGCTCCCGAGACATTTCGGCCCACCGATAGCTCCATTCCAGTGTTCACATTGTTGCGGTGTCCCACATGGTCAATCCTGAAAATTGCAGAGAAGCCTACAGCGTTCACATCGGCGAGTGTCAGCGTACTGGTGTCGAACTGAAGAAAGGTCGCAATGCGACGGTCCGTCTGATTGGTGTTTTGACGTTCACTCACAGCGTATCTGAATGGGGCTCCGGAAGGCATAAAGCAGCCCCCTGGATCTGGAATTTGGGGTCCCCCCGGATTCGACAAAGGGAAGAACGTCACCGTTGGCGGCTACGATGAATTCATCACAGAGCGAGAGGGTGGCGGAATGCGCGACATGGCTTGTGCTGGTAACGATCAAGGCTACGGCACGGCTAAATATCAGGTTGGGCTCTGTGGTTAAGCACGACAAATCTGTCCTTCTCCTAAGGTTCGCGGCTGGAGGTCGGATTGGGACAGTCAGAGTGAAAAAAAGCGAAAAAAATGGATCTCGATGGTTTCGATGCACCATTCCCGTGATCTTCACGCCCCGGGATCTCAAAAATCCCAGCTTGCCCGGTAATCGCGTGTCAGCGGTGTTCCCAATAGCGTGGCGCGCACGATCTCGATGGGCACCGGCCCCATTTTCAAGACGGCATCATGGAACTCTCGCGGAGACATCGTCCCCTCCCCAACGATCTCCTTGTAGAGCGCCCGTAATTGCAATCCCCCGATCATGTATCCGCACTGATAGAGCGGTGAATAGGTATCGCCGATGTAGCGACGGACCTCGCTTCGCGCCCCGGATTCTTCCATTCCAACCTCGCCCAAGAGGAAGGCCACCATCTCCTCAGGCGTCATCTCGCCGAGGTGAAATTTCAGCGACACGATAATCCGCGCGCAGCGGTGCGACCGCCAGAACAGCATGCCGATGCGCTCCTCCGGAGTGCGGGGGAAGTCGAAATCATACAGCAGCATCTCCCAGTGCAACGCCCAGCCCTCGACATAAAACGGCGTGCTGAACATTTTGCGGTGAGTCGCGTAGCGCGCCGCCATGAACTTCTGCAAATGGTGTCCCGGGATCAGCTCATGGGGAATCACCGCCCGCGTGAAGTGCCGGTTGTTGCCGCGCAGGCTCATGAGCTTCTTCTCTACACTCATCTCATCCGTCGGATAGGCCAACCCAATGGCCTGCCCGAAATAGACCGCATACGGCAAGGTCTCTTGCTGCTTTTTCCCTAACATCTTTAGATACCAAGTCTCCGCACAAAGCTCAGGCACCGTCACCAAATCCTTCTCGTCGAGAAATTGAATGGCATCCTTCGCGATCTCCACCGCCAAATCATCCTGCTCCCCCGGTGGCACGAAGTCCTCTTTCACCTTCTCCAGCGCCTTGGCCCAGTCATTTCCAAGGCCCATCTCAGCGGCCGCCTTCTCAATCTCAGCACGACACCAGGCAAACTCCCGCTCGCCAATCGCGAGCAACTCCGCTGGCGAGTAGGCCAACATCTCCACCGCCAAATCATCAGCCAACGCCGCCGCACCAATCGGATCTCCAACCAACGGCACCTCTCCGCCTTCCGCACCCTTCTTGTCGCACGAAGCCAACCCTCCCAACTTCTTCCGGTAGGATTCCAGTTCATTTTTCAGCTCCCCATACGGCTGCTTCACCCACCAGGAAACCTCCGGATCAAAGCCCGCATAGAAACCATACCAACCTTCCAACTGCCTCTGCAGCTCCCCCACCACCTTCTGCGCCCGCAAGGCCAGAACCGCCGTCGTCACTAACTTCCCTTCGCCGGCTTTCAGCGCGATCTTTCCACTCAACTCCGACACGGCCTTTTGAATCTCCCCCAACTTCTCCGCAGTCGGGCGCCCCGCCATCGGGCCGCGCTGCCGGTATCCCTCATAGAGCTCCAGCACGCCCTCCTTGAAGACCACCAATCCCTCAATCTCGGCGAGCTTTCGCTGATCCGTCGCCAAAGACTTCTTCTGATACTCCAACTGGTGCCGCATCAAGAGATAATCGACCCGCCCCGCCTGCGAGAGACTGTCAAAATCCATCCTTTCCAGGGAAGCCGTCGACTCGTCATAGAATTTCTCCAAGCGCTCCGTATGTGATTGCGACAAAACCTCATGCCCATAAAAATGCACCAGCTCATTGCGGTCCGTTTCATAGCGCTCGATCAACTCCTCAACTGAACCAAAGCCTTCCGCCCCAGCTTCCCCCTCCTGTGCCTTGCCCAAAATCGTCCAGGTCAATGCGCCTGCCAAACCAAGCACCGCAGCGAAGAGAGGTGAAAATCGTTTCATCGTCTCCAAGACTCTCCGGAACAGCTCCACCTGTCGATCCCGGGCTTCCAGGAATACCCGGTCACCCGGTGTTCTGAAGCGACCCTGAAAACCTCCCCGCCACCGGGTTTATGAAACAGGGCAAAGGGAGTTCGTCGAAGTGATTAAGCGAGCAAGGCGACGCGATGCTAAAACGAGTAGGTGGCTCCAATGCCCAGAGTCAGGCCAGTGAGATTGACGTCAAAATCACTTCCGCCAACCGAGTCGCTGAGAGACTCGTTCCAGTCATAGCGGGCGTTTGCTTCGACCAACCATGAATCGTTGATTTGGTATCCCAACGATCCTTGCACGTAATAACCGAAGAGGACATCGGTTCCCGAATTGCGGAAACCAGCCGAGCCGATTTGCATCGGAGCACCGCCGTTGGTGATCTGAACGAGTTGGTCGCTGCGACTTGCATCCCAATCGACAATGTTCAAAACAAGGCCTGTGCCAACCCCTGCGAAGAAGCGGCTATCGGATTGATAAACGGCGCTGGCTCCGAACGAAAATCCAAAAAAGTTGACCTCGAGCGACTCATTCACCAAGTCACTGAAGAGAGCGGTGTCACTGGTTCTCAAGGTGTCTTCGAAGGTCCGCCCGGAAGGCTCCACCGGAAGAAGGGGGGCAATCGCTCCAGGTGACCCGGTATAAGGTGCGTTGGGGAGACTCAAGCCGGTGGAGTCGAAGCGGTCGATCGCTCTTACATCGAAGATGTTGCGGCGTTCACTGGCGTTGAGAGTATTTAACCCTCCCTGACGGCCACCGATATCTGTGAAGCTGAAATTGAAGGATGGCCCGATGCTCCAAGCGTTTCCGATCTCCGTGAGTCGACTCAAACTCAGATACGGGGAGATTTTCCAGTCCTCTCCTTCGCTCCAACCGGTGGGCGATGAGGCTGCTGATTGTTCAATCACCCGTCGCTCTCCTCCGGTGGCTGACATGAGGACGCTGTTCCCCTGCAGTTGATTCTGGGCTTGGTATTCGTAATCGGTCGTTCTTCCGGTCGCGGGAGTTCGGGGACCGGGGTTGACGAAGCCGTTGTCATAAGTCCGGGCGGACAAACCGGTTTCAGCTCCGATCCCTGCAGCTTGAACGAAGGAATTGCCTCCAAAAACTCCGGGAACGGTCAGGCCGCTTGCTCCGGTGTTAAAGTCGATCGCTCCGATCTTTCGCCACGACATTCCCCAACCCAAATTCCACCGAGCCTTTGATCCGGACGCGGGTTCGATTTGATCGATGATCCCTTTGGCGGAGTAGTCTCCCGGAGGCATGAGCCCTCCTTTTGCGGAGTCGAGTCCGCTCTTGGCCGAGGAGATGACATCCTCTCCTGCGGCAACTGGAAGGACGCTGAGGGCGAAGTAAACACTGAATCTGAGGTTCATGATGGAAAGGTTGTTTTGATTATTGATCGGCATCTTTTTTGATAACCCGATAGAGGCGGAGTTTTTCTCCGGAAGGATGACTGGCGGTTTTGGGTGGGCCATTATCAATCCATTGCAAGCGGGTTCCCCCGGCAACGACATCAGGGATGACCTTGGTCCAGGACTCACCGTTTTGACTGTATTGCACGGTGTAGCTTGCTCCGATTTGAGAAGGAAATTCAATCAAAACGTCGCCATTGGCAAGGACCTCGCAGCGATCCACCTCGACACCTTCGCCGGCGTTTTGATTTGCGACCGGGTCGAGTAATTCGATTTCAAAAGTGGGTTCAAAATCTCCCGAGGCGTCGGCCTGAAGGTATTCGACGATGAGCTCGATACTCTCGCCGCTCTCAAGCGCCTGGTTGAAGAGGAGGAAGGAGCTCCCAAGAATTTCTCCCTGCGCGTTAAAAACAGTCACTCCATCAGGAAGTCCCCCGACAAGAACACGAAATGCGGGAAGCGCTCCGGGGTTGTTGTTCGTGATGGTGACGGTTTGCTTAAAGAGCCCGGTCTGGAGATCGAGCGCGATGGCGGCGCCGACAATGTGAGTGCTCGCGGGGCTCGCGATGTCGGTGGCGATGGCGCCGGTGTCATCATCAGGGTTGAGGAGCGGTTCGTTCGCACTGTCGATCGCAGCTTCATTGGAAATGAGATCGACACCACCGGCAACAGTTCCGGGAACCTGGAAGTAGTAGATGATGGACGAGGAAGTCCCAACGCCGAGGTCGCCCACGGTCCAGAGCGAATCCTCAAAGGCGGTCCCGATGGCCGGGCTGATGGAATGGACGGTCGCTCCTTCGGGTAGAATTGCACTGAGGTTCAAACTGACTCCGGAGGCATCACTCGGTCCTTGGTTGATGACGGTCAAGGTGTGAAAGAGATTTTGCGGAAGGTTGAATCCGGCAAGGACCGGGTCGCGGGAGCTCTCGGCGGAAACGGTGAGATCGACTTCGCGGATGACATCGCGGTTGGCGGTCACTGATTCGTCGCCGGTGTTGATCTGGGCTTGGTCAACCGCACTGACTGAGGAAACGCTCGAGAATCCGGGAGAGGCAACTTCGGCCGATGGACCCACGGTCACAATGATCTCAAGGGTTTCGGTGGCGCCGACCGCGAGGTTGCCCACGGTCCAGGTTTGGTCCTCGAAAGTGCCGACGCTCGGAGTGACGGAATCGCTGATGATGCCGTCGCCAAAAGTAAGGACCTCGGTCAACTCAAGTCCGGTGGCATCCAGCGGCCCTTGGTTGGTGACTTCGATGAGATAGCTCAGGTTTCCAGTGCCTGAACCGGCCACGACGGGATCGTCAGAGCCGGTTCTGGTAACCATCAAATCGACTCCGGCAATGATGGTAGTGGTTTCGGTGACCGAGTTATTGGCGCTGTTGCTGTCTGTTCCGGAGGCAGATTCGAGACTGGTGGTACTGCCAATGGTCCCGTTGTCCGGAGCATTGGCATCGACCGTGAGAGTCACGGTCAAACTTGCGAATTCTCCCCGGGGAAGGTCCAGCGTCCAAAGGCCGTTGCGGTCATTATCCTGAACATAAGTTCCGAGGCTGGGAACGATCGACTGCACCGTGACCCCTTCTGGCAAAATGAGCGCTTCGCGGATGTTGATGTTGGAGGCGTCGGAAGGGCCGCTATTGGAAGCGGTGATGGTATAAACGAGATTCCTCGGTCCTGAAGCGGCTATTACGGGATCGATTGATTCCATTTTTGAGAGCGCGATATCAAAGACATTGCTCACGGAGGTGGGGTCGGTTGCGGAGTTATCGGCATCATTGGAATCGAATTGATCCACCGAAATCAGGGTAGCGCTCGCCGAGATCGTATCAGATCCAGGCCGGGTGTTGCGCGCGACCGTGTAAGAGATGGTAAGAGTGGCGGACTGACCGGAGGCCAGTGAGGGAATGGTCCAAATTGATTGATCCACTGTTCCCTGGCTCGCGACGGTGTTTCCGGCAATCGCTCCGGCAGGAAGCATACCGGACTGCCTGATTAAAATACCGGATGCTGCGGAGGGGCCGTTGTTTCTGGCTGTGATCAGATAGGTCAGGTTCTCCTGACCCGATCCGGCGACAACGGTCTCTGACGATCCGGCGACACTCACGACGATCGAAACGATTGACTGCACCTCCAGTGAAGTGCTTGCACTGCCGCTCTTCCCCAGAGAGCTCGTTAACTCTTCGGTGGTGGTGGCATAGTCTCCCCCTTCGTTGGTGGTCACCCCAAAAGTCACGGTGCAGGTCTGACCGGCAGGAACTGTTCCGCCGGAGTAGGAAACTTGATCGGTTCCGGAGATCGCGATGAGGGCTCCTCCCTGGCAAGTGGTTGTCGCGTTGGATGGATTCGCCAAGACCAGTCCGTCCGGAAGTTCATGAGTGAGATTCAGATTGGTGGCGGCGAGTTGAGATCCGCTGTTATCAATCACAAAGGTCAAAGTTGAAACCTGTCCGGCCTTGATGGACTCCGGACCGAAGGACATCGTGAAAACAGGCGGAGGATTGACGGTGAGGGTGGCCGTAGTTGTTCCGCTGTCACCAAGAGAGGAAACGAGGTTTTCGCTTGTGAAGACAAGGTCACCGAGAGTTTGTCCAGTCACATCGACCGTCACTTCGCAAACTTGACCTGCTGCAATCGTTCCGCCGGAGAAGCTAAAGTTGTTGCTGCCAGCCTGAGCTGTCATCACTCCTCCACATGTTGAGCTTGCGCCGGGCGCAGCGGCGATGAGTATTCCAGTGGGCAGATCTCCAAAGAACGTCACGTCTGTCGCATCGACCTGACTGCCTTGATTGTTGATGGTGAAAATCAGGGTGCTTGTTCCGTTCAATGGAATATCGGCAGGTGAAAAAGCACTTGAGAAAATAAGCGGCACCGGCACCACGTTGAGAGTGTCGGTCGCTGGAAATCCGAGAAGGGTGCGGCCGCCAACCACGGTCGAGATCAGGCTGGTTTTATTCTCGTAGTTTCCGAAGGGAGCTGTGACCGGGACATCCACTCCCACCCGGAAGGAACACGACTGGCCGGGAGCGAGTTGGCCACCGGTGAAAGAGAGAACATCACTCCCAACGATCTGCGAGTTCGGCCCGCAAACAGCGGCAGGTCTCACTGGTGTTCCAATGCGAATGTCATCAAAAAAGACTTGGGTCACCTCCGTGCCGGAATTTGATTTATTGTTATAAGCTCCCAGCAAAACGGTGTGTTCGCCCGCTGTAAAAAAGACGGTGGTGGTGTAAACCTGCCAACCTGAATCCTGATCAAATCCGGCTCCGCCATTCAACTGGGCCAGCGAGTTATTGGCACTGTTCCCATAGCGAACACCATCGACCTCCAGTAAAGCCTGCCCGAATTCATCACCTTCGTAGGTTTCATCGACAAGCAGGCGGTAGCGAACACTCACCTCAATCGAACCCGGCTCATTCACGGTAAAAGTCCGCGACCAACCACCCGAGCTGGGAGGATTGAGAAATCCTGTGAAGAAGTTTTTTCCTCCCACCATGACGTCGATGCCTCCGCCTGCAAAACCACCGGTTGGATTCAATGATCCATTCGCAGCACCCGTGTCATTGGTTCCTTCAAAAGTATCGTCGGCGTAACTGAATCCGCCAGTCGGGGAACTGGAAGCAGGTAAGAGATCCAGCGAGAATCCGGCATCGCTGCTGTCCAGAGTGGTTTGGTGAAGCTCAACCGCAATCGTGTTCGAGCCCTCCACGAGAACTCCTGAGAGATCGACTTGGCTGGAGGTTCGACTGACTTCTTCTCCGAGCTCCGAGAGGGTGGTGGTCGTCACCGAACCGGCGGGCATTCCGGCGCTTCGAAAGACCTCGGTTCCGTTGATGTAAACGATGGCACCGTCGTCAAAAACATAATTAAGCAACCAGTTGCTGACTCCGGCATCTGAGGCCTCGAGCGTGAATTCATTCCGGAAGAGATAGCTTGTCACCAGATTCTCTCCATTGATGGCGGCATCAATCCCGCCCAAGACGGCAGGTGTTCCGGGGGGAAAGGCATCAATGACACCGGCCTGAAAAGGTGCATTGCCACCGACCCAAGGTCCAATCGAGGAAGTTGAGGGGTCGAAGTTGATGGCGCTCCATTCGTTCCCGGAACCATCGATGGGATAGTCGTCGTTCCTCCCGTTCTCGTTTTGCAGTTGGTCAAGATAGTCCCACGAAGAGTCCAGGATCGAAGAGCCTGATCCGTCAAAACCGGCATCGACCAGAAAGCCTCCTTCTTCGGGCAGATCGGTGGCAACCGCACCGGGAAGCATCGCGTTCAGATCGTCCGTAAAAGCGATGTCAGTGAAGATTTCCGTTTGACTGTTATTGGTGATGGTGAAGACGAGAAAGTCCGTTCCGCCTGGGTCGACGGAATCCTCGACAAAAGACTTTGAGAACGAAATGTCGGCAAGATCCTCGGATGGAATGACTTGAAGAGCTCCACAGGCCCGACCCGAGGAAACCGGATTGCCTCCCGGAAAGCGGGATGAGAGATCACCGGAGATACTGATGTTTCTTCCTGCGGAAAGACCAACGACGTCCACCGAAATGACGCAGGTTTGCCCAGCAGCGAGCGTGGCTCCGCTGAAGTTGATGGCTTGAGAACCTGCAATCGCGGTCAGAGTGGATCCCGCGCAGTTATTCAAAATGTTTGGCTGGCTCGCCACCACAATTCCCGGAGAGAGGTCGTCGCTAAATGAAATCCCCTCGGCATCGCTTTGGGACTGGTTTTGAATCCTGTAAATCAGAGTGGTCTGGCCTCCCAGTCGAACCGGGCTTTCGGCAAATGACTTGGTGAAACCAAGAGCTGGCCCGGCCGAAGGAATGCCAATCGAGACATTCGCGCTTCCGCTGTCTCCGACATCCGAGGTCAAATTTCCTGAAACCAGGTCAAAGGGTCCTTCCGCCAAAAGAGTGACTCCGATGCTCGCAGAACAAGTGGCGTTGGCATTCACCGAGCCCCCACTCAAAGTGATGGTGTTTCCCCCGTCCGATGCCACGAAGACGCCTCCGCAGTCGCTGACGGGATTTGCCGGACTACTCAAAATGACGCCCTCCGGGAGATTCAACGTGAACGCGAGATCGTTCACCGCAGCGGTACTGTCATTTTGCACTTCGAAGGTCAGCTCGGCGCAGCTTCCAATCCCGACAGTCTCTGGCGAAAGGCTCATCGTGAAACTTGGAGCCTGGGCCCTCACTGCCGTTGATAGTATGAAGGGGGCGAGAAAAAGGTTGAACAAGAATGACGTGAAAATGCGACGAGGAAGAGAAGGACGAGCGTTCATTGAGCGATTTGGAATAGGGCAACAAGTGGATCCCCCTGAAATTTTTCAGGGTTTTTGATGGAAAAACTAGAGGGCAACCGAAAACAAACGTTTCACAAAAGTCAATCAGTCCGCCGCCTTCTTTTTTGGTTTTCAACCAGCCTACGTAACCAGCTCGAAAAAGGTAACAACATTAATATCGAATGGATCTCTCCAATGGAGGATGAAGATGGAACGACTCTTGTCCGAATCACTCCTAAAATGGATGGGCGACCAATGCGGGAGATTCTCATCCGACAGACAAACACTAAGACACAGATTGCAGGATCACCACCCTGCCTCTTTTTCTAAGTCTGTGGCGGGAGAGTTTCAAAGAGCGCAATCCCTTTGAAAAGCTCCACATCATCGATAGAGATTTCACTCTGCGACCCGGCCTCTAATAACTCATCATAGACCTGTGAAAACTGCGCCAGAAAATGAGGTGGAACGCCGGTCGAACCCCGCACAACCATGCTCCAGGTGAGTAAGAGGCGCACCTCGTCTTCCACCGCACAGACTAACTTGATGACGGTGTGACGGCGGTCCGCTTCGATCTTGGTATAAAGTTCCCGCACCGCATCTTCGCGCCCTTCCAGAATCTGGAGAATTCGGTCCCCGCTCACGATCAAGAGACCGGTGACATCGCGGGAGTTATTGGCCTCCACCGATTTGCTCTCGATATCATCCCAGTCAGCATCAGTGAATGGATTCACCGGCTTGCTCAGATAAGTCAGCCTAAAAATAGGGTAATCTTCCTCCTTTTGAATGGTCTCCCACAAGAGGCTGAGTCGTGATGATTCGTCTGGCACGTCCGAATATTGGCACAGTTGGAGGATTCCGCTAGGAATATGCTTCGGTTCCGGTCGATGTGGCCTCCGAACTCTGAATATCGAACGTTCAACGCCGAATTTTAAGATCTTGCTTGAGCGCTTTGCCCTGGTGTCCCCGCTTGAAACAGAATTCCAGTTGACCGGGGCCATCATCGAACCTACACCGGCCCCGTTCTTGAGATTGACCTAGCCAATCAAAGGGAACTCACCTTTCAGCTAGGAAACAAATACGATCATGGCCTCAACACAAGCGCGCAACAAAAACAGAAATCGTCCCACCAAGTCGAATTCAGCGAGAAACAAACGTCAAAACGACCACAAGAAGCGTCTTGTCGCATTGGGAATGGATGAAGCGACCGTCGCCGCAATGAATCCCAGAGACATTCGCACCAAGCTGAGGCACCCTGCCAAAGTTACCAAAGAGTGCGCAGCTCAGTAATCCCAAGAGAATTCGATGGGCCCGCCCTTTCTACGGCCCGCTCTCTAATATCTTCCTCACCATCGGGGATGGATATTTTCGTGTCCAGACCTCTGAGGCACCGACCTGAGATCTGGCTCCGGGCCTACCAGGAACACCGACCAAGGGCTGCAACTCTAGGGCAACCGGACGGTCACAACCAGCATCCTGAAGGGACAAAGATCCAACGCCCGGGGTTTCAAACCCGGGGTAACCCGATAAGAGAAATGGGGGCCCTAAAGGGACACTGGAAAACCTCCGCCCAAACTGCTACCACCGACAAATGGGGTAATCACTCCATCAGGCCTACGCGCAGCTCATCTTCTCAACCAAGGATCGCCAAAATTTGATCCATGGCGGCATCGAAACCAAGCTCTACTCCTACCTCGGAGGCATCGCTCGCGACCTCAACGCGCCCTTATTGGCAATCAACGGCATGCCGGACCACCTTCACCTCCTGATCCGGGTGAATAAAAATCGCGCCGACACCGAGTTCATGAAACAGCTGAAAGGAAGTTCATCGAAGTGGATGAGCGAACAAGGCAAGAGCGACTTTCAATGGCAAAAGGGCTACGGCTAGTTCAGCGTCGAACCGAAGGAGCTCGATCTCGCAAAGGGATACCGGCAAGCAAAAGGAGCCTCACAAAACCATGACCTTTCAGGATGAGTATCGAAAATTCCTGAACGAATACGGAGTGGAATTCGATGAGCAATACGTTTGGGATTGAGGGAACGGAAGTAGGGATCGTCGCGGGGTCTCCCAGTATCCCTTCAGGACACGATTTTCATGCGAACTGTCTTTCATGGGGTTGAAACCCCATGCTTTGATCCGCTGTCCCTTCAAGACAATCTGAAAAAGACAACAGGGCGTTCTCGACAATTTAATGCCTCGGACAGCTTTTCAATTGGAAAGGATCCCTGACAGAACGCTGGCAACAGGGCGTAAATTATTTGTATTCAGCTCTTTCTGCTCCCTACTTCCTTCGTGATGCGATCGCTTTGTTTTCTCGCTCTTCCCCTCTTCCTACCGTGGGCTCTGGCTGCTGAGCCGGCGGCCGGGGATAAGGTGGATTTCAAGGTCCCCTCTCATGCCAATGACTTGCTCGATTTTTACTGCTCTGAGTGTCACGACTCCGGAACTCAAAAGGGAGATGTTCGGCTCGACAATTTGGAGGATTTGGGGCTCGGGATCAATTAGCCCAGTGGATTTGGGGCGAGCTGAAGATCTAAAATGCTTCGAAGCTGGAGGACAAGTTGCGCTACTACAAGTATGCCAACTATCTCGATCATGACCGGCTCTTCAGCGGAGAGATCAAGAAGCTCGCCCTCACTGACTCATCCGATCCGGGACACAGAAATGACTTCGACTACTCCAAAGCCTTCGTCTTCAAATCACGCAACGAAAACAGTCTCTCCCCTTCGACCGGCAGCCCTCGCGCTCCTGATTGTCGCTTTTCTCCAAACCACTCCCGCCTTTCGAGAAAAGCTCTTTCGACAAAGTCACGGCTACCCAAGACCAATCCGTCGCTGAAATACCTCACCCGACATCGCAATAAATCAGCTTTGCTCAACCTCTTCCCTTCCCGCAGCTCCGCTAAAGCATCGGCTCTTTTCATCCCGCGACGTCGAAACTTCCGGCCCTGTCGCTCCTCACTTTCCTTCAACTCCTCGCCCGCTTCGATTCCAACTCCAAGCAGCAACCGTCGATACGTTTCCTGCGCGTTCGTTGCCCACGACGCCACTTTCATCTCGAGAACGACACAAAGCCCCCGCCGCGCTCGCTTGCTTCCGCCCAAAGCCTCGGCATACCCGCACCAGCGGTAATCCTTCGGATCATCGACCAAACCCGCCCGCACCGCATTCAGGTCGATGTAAGCCGCCATCGTTTGCAAAGCCTCCCCGTTCTCCACCAAAACACTGCGATACCGCTCCTGCCAAAGCGTTCCTCGACGCCCGTGTCGCTTGTTAAACCAACGACTGAAGGTCTCCTTCAGCTCCTTCATGAAATGTCTCAAGCTACAAAAACGATCCAAATATCCCTGAATCGTCTTCTCATAAAGCTCCACCAGGCCCTGCTTTTCCATCACCGCCAGCTCCGCCTTCAACTGCGCGACATACGCCTTCGAATAGAGCACCTTGAGGTGTTCGAAGAGCCTTTCTTCCCGCTCCAATTTCGTCCCTTTCTCGAACTTCCCGAGAAAACTCTTCCGCTCCGGCACCCGCAGCAAAATATGGAAATGATTCCCCATCACCACGTAAGTCAGAACATCCATCCCCATAAAGCGCTCCAATCGCCTCATGATCTTCCGAAAAGCCTCCTTTTCAACATCACCAAAGAGCAGATCCCCGCCCGCTACGCGCGACATAAGATGGTGGTGACAAACGCGATCCTCAAACGCAAAGCGCCGCCGCTTCCCAGTCCCCCAGCCGGGGGCTTTCAGCGCAATCCCCCCGACCGATTTACCGGTCAGACAGCTCGCCTTCTCCAAGTCAGTCAACTCCACTTTCTGTTGCTCTACCTTCATTGGTGGTCGTTTTAGCGACCTAGAGAGTGGATGTCAACTTTCTAGGTGTCTGGCACCTTAGTTTGGCACCTTAGTTCCTTAGTTCCGCACATGCACGAAGGCGGAGCCGACATCCGCTTCATCCAAAAACTCCTCGGCCACGCGAGCTTGGAAACCACCGCCATTTATACCGAAATGAATGTCGAGTCGCTGCGCCAGGTCTTTGCATCCTGCCACCCGACAGAAAAACGCTGGAAGGAGAAGCAATGCTGAACTATCATCACGACATGGCCATCTCTGAAAAAGTCCGGCAAGTCGCTGCTGGTTACGCAGAATTAAATGACGAAGAACGTCACGAGTTCGTCGCTCTCGTCGCGCCATCAGACGACGAGGAAGTCAGTCAGGAATGGCTCAAAGAACTCGACAGCCGAGCCGATGACATCGACTCCGGCCGCGTTCAGCTTATCGATGGAGATGATTTTTTACGCCGTCTGCGTGCCGTTTAACTTATGAAGTCATTCCGTCTTCATCCTGAGGCAGATCGGGAGGGTATCGAGGCTGCGGCTCGCATCAAATCCGACGATCCCGAAGAAGCGATCCTCTTCAAAGAGGCCCTATCTGCGGCCCTCGATTGGGTGTGCAGCGATTTGATGGAAATCCGCTGTTTTGCCAAAGACTTTCGCAAAATCAAAGTCGGCAAGTTCCGCTACTCAATTGTGTTCCGGGTGCGTGGCGAGGAAATCCAGATCCTCGCGGTCGCCCACATGAGCCGCAAACCGCTCTATTGGAAAAATCGGGCGACGAACTGGCCGAAGTAGCTTCTTTATTTAGCCGCTCAAAGTTGCTAAACCCTCGGTGATGACTCGCCCTGATCGCCGAACTTTCCTTGCGCCGCTCCTCGCGGTCTTGGCGATTTTGCTGGGCATCTCTGGAAGTGCATCCGGCGCGTTTAACCATGCAGCCACAGAAGTGCACTATGGAGATTTTTTACTTTGGGAAGCCAAAGCACTAGAGGTTCCAGCCATCGAGATCGCAGACCCCACTAGGGGAAATGGCGTGTGGGTTTACGACACCGCGTCGGGTGTTCCGATCTACGTAAGACAGAATCCTTGGACATTCTTTGATCCCCTAGGGTTGAAGATTGAGGAGGAGGGTCGTGTCGATGAGAAGCCCGTAGATCACCCCGGAAGAGAGAATGATTTTAGAGATAACAGAAACTATGATAATCTGGAAAGTGCCGAGAAAAAGGCGGTCCGAGACGAGTATGATGGATTAGTGATGACAGCCAAAGATAATGCTAAATTCAATGATGATCATAAACGTGCGATCCAGGGTTGGAAAAATTATGATCTTGCAATTGAGAGGTTACGAAGCAATCCCGAGGGGAGGGAGCTTTTAGGGGTGTTCCACGCAGGGGACCATGTGGGGCTTGGGAATTTGGGTGGGGTGAGAAATCCAAATGCACCCAAACAATGGGGAAATCATGAGCGAAGAGCGGTTAGGTTCCAGAATCTTATTTCACATCGGAATGGAGGAACGGGTCCCCAGATGGAATACGGTAAGAAAGGAGATGGTCCGCTTGTGCGGGCGAAGGCATGTTCTTACATGATTGGAATTGAGGGGCAAAAAGTTTCGCAGAAACAGATCGATGAGTTTGTCAGTCTTATCAGGGGGCGGATGCCGAAAGCGAGGAGGGAAGATGGCAAGGAGTTGCTTCGATTTGACGAGGTTCTCTTTCAAGATGTTCCCTGGGACGATGAAGAGAAATTAGAGGTTTTGTTGCTCTACATCCAAGCCTACGTCGGATTTTGTAGAGAATACCCAATCGTCGGATTGGGAGAATACAGACAAAACTTTGAACGCGAATACTTGCTTCCATTTTTGGAGCTTGCTTTTGCGAAGACACCCTTGGGAGGCGAGGTCGAACTCTATATCTTTCAGCTACTTTTGGGATTTGAAGGTTTGAATAATGTCAATGACCTCGTTAGTCGATATTTTCATCGAGTGAAGAAGATGTCTCCCCAAAGATTTATTGAGCTCTTAAATAGTGCTTATGTGGATTATTCGGATAATTCACTTGTGATTCTAGAAGTCTTTTTAATTCCCCGGATTGTCGACTACCGAGAAGAGCTCATCCGACGACTTCAGGTCGAGTTGGTGGATGATATAAACGCCAAGAAAACTTTGGAATATTGCACGTCGGCGCTTGATATCTTCATTAAAAACTATGAGGAAAAGTAAGTGTTGCGCACCACTTTGATATCGGGTCGCGTTTCCATGCTGACGTCGGGTGATTTCTGGCGAATTTCCACGCTGTCATCGAGTTTTGTGACCAGTGGGGTCGTATTTTTGGTCTGCGGTATTTTTTCTGAATATGGTCACATTTATGATGGGTGAGGCTTTTTGGTGGGGTTTTCTGAGGCATGGCGGCGGCTCTTGATGGCCCGATTTTATGATGAGGAAGGGCGTGTCCGGTATAGTCCGAATACGCCCTTTGGTTTTGGCTGCGATGGTATCAATCGCGCGCCGTCTCGGGTATCCCTCAGCGGGGTGCTCCCCAGCATTGCCCGCTTCTGTTTCGCCGAAATTCTATGATTTAACTGGAAGGTTTTGTGGTGGGATGAGGACGGGCTCGGTGGGTTCGTTGCTTTGGTTGTGACGCCAGTGGGGTTGGAGGAGGACGGTGTTAACTTGAGGGAGGTCGATGGTTTTGGGGCTGGCCGTCTTCATCTTGGAAGGTCATTTTGGAGACGGCTTGGTAGCGGGCGTTGAGGATGTCGCCGGGGGCATGTTCGAGTGCTCCGAGGACGCGTATTTTGAGGTAGTTTGAGACACGTTTCATAACGAGGGGCGGACCTTGTCATAGGGCGAGCTGAGGCGGAGATGTTCGGACGGTGTTGTTGTGGTTTTTGTTTGGGGTGGCTTTGAGGGACCCGATATGAATGTGGAAATGGCGGTGGGAAAAATGGTCGTTTTGGGTGTGAGTTGGAGGCTGAAAATACGGCCTTCAAGGGAGGAAGTGCTGTTGGTGTTGGTTCTGGAACGCCGTGATCCGGCAGCGCTCATTGGGATAAGCCTGCGAGAGGTGGAGAAGGGTTGAGGCGGTTGCAGAGCCCATGTCGCCCCGAGGAGGAGGATGGGTGCGGGACAGGTGAGTGCGGAGGTGGGCCTGATGGAGCAGCCAACGCTGGCACCAGCGATAGGCGGTAGTGATGGAAAACGAAAAACTCCCCTGGTGCCAAACGCGGTGGCGTGGCGTGCCTCGTGCGACTCCGCTGATCAACTCAAGAAGCTCGCTCGTGGCCATGCTGGAGCGCGTGATGAGGTGGCTCCAAAGAATTGAGAAGGTGCGGCCACAGCCTTTGCGACTGTGGCGATTAGAACAAAAAAACGGAACCGCCTGACCTCACGTTGATGTCCGTGGGCGCGGTATCCCGTGGAGTAGCCGTGCCGAATGAGTGTCTCCGAGCGTTGGCAATACGGGCAGGGCTGCTGTCGGAGTTCGCCGATCAGGCTAAGGAGCTTGTGGTGATCGAAGGGAAGAAGGTGGGTAAACTTGAGTCGCATTCCACGATCCTATCGTGAGTGGCAAATCGGACTCCGCATTAGGTGTTGCTGTCTGAAGTTACCGGTCGCAATAAGACGAGGGGATGGACGTTCCACGAGGGGAGAGGTCATGGGTAAAGTGGTGTTCAAAATCTGTCTCAGTAAGCCTGGAATGCTGTGGAACAAAAATAGCCGAATTAGTGGGGTGTTTTGGGTGGAAAAGGTCGATGAGAATTCGGGGTTATCCAGGACCGAAACGCAGTCAGAGGGAGGGAATTCACACGATGCCCGGAACACGGAGCCCGCCTTCATAGACCTCGCCTTTGTATCCCCGAAGATTCCCCACGGTGGTGGGCTTCACTTTGGGGAGGCCCCCGTTGTCGCTGCAAAACCAAATGAGGGTGTTGTCGGCAATCTTGAGGTCACGAAGAGTCTTGCGAAGAGTGCCCACGGCGCGGTCGAAGGCGACGAGTTCGCCGTGGTGGTGCTGACTGCTTTGATTGAGATCCTTGAAGGGGGCGATGTCTTCTTTGCTGGCTTCAAAAGGAAGATGGGGCGAGCCATCCCAAATGACAGCGAGGAAAGGCTTCTCATTGGCGGATTGCTCTTTGATGAACTTCAAGGCTTCATCGACAATGACAGCAGAGGAGTCGCCCTTGAATTGATGAACACCTTCGGCAGCTCCCATGAGAGGATCGAGATCGAAGAAGTTGGTGACCGTCATCCATTTCTCGAATCCGAAGCCAGCGGGCCCGTAGGGATCGTCCGGCAAGACGGGAACGCCCGGGCCACGGAGACCATTGAGGTGCCACTTTCCAAAATGTCCGGTGGCGTAGCCGGCATTCTTGAGCGCGGCGGCGATGGTTTTCTCAGGGAGCCGGAGAGCGTGGCCGTGACTGGGAACTCCGGTCCGGTCGTTGGCCCGACCGGTGAGAACAGACGCCCGCGTGGGTGAGCAAACAGGAGCGCCAGCGTAGAAGCGATCGAAGCGCAGTCCATTGGCAGCCATGGCATCGAGGTTGGGAGTCTTGAGGACCGGGTGGCCGTTGTACCCCGTCTCCCCCCAGCCCTGGTCATCGGTCATGACGAGGATGATATTGGGTCTCTGATTTTCGGCCCCTAAAAGTGGAATCAGAAATTGAATGAGGAAAAGGAAAAAAGCAGGACGCATCATTTCAGTCGTTGGGATTTACAATGTTCTTCCAGTAGGGATGGACCGGGCGCTCCTTGGCTTGAGGGCCGCCTTTGACAGGGGGAGCAGGAGGAGCTTTTGAGAGGATTTTTTGGAGAGCCTGGTGGGCATCCTTAGCTTTTTCAGGAGTGAGCGCATTTGCTTCTTTGAGATCATTCGGGACGTTGAAAAAGCCGCCATCGCGATAAAGTTTGTGGGATTGATTCCGGACGTATTGGCTCCCTGGAAATCTTCCCCAGTAAGGTTGGTAGTGACAGAGAACCCAGTCACGAGGCTGCCCTTCCCCCCCCTGAAGTTGAGGGAGGAAACTCCGGCCATCGATGGGGTCACTTTCTCCGAGAGTCAGCCCGGCGGCCTGGGCGAAGGTGGCATAGAAATCGGTGAAATCGATGAGGTCGTTTGAGATCAAGCCTTCCGGGCTCTGTCCTTTCCAGGAAGCGACGAGAGGGACGTGAGTGCCCATGTCGGTGGTGCCACCCTTTCCGCCCTTGATGTCCTGCCCCTTCCAGCGGGAGGTCAGGGAAACGTTCGTTCCGTTGTCAGCGGTGAAGAGGATGATGGTGTTCTCTAATTGTCCCACCTCGTCGACCTTCTTGACGATCTTGCCAACAATCTTGTCGAGGTAGGCCACCATGGCGATGAAGTTTTCTTTGCGGGCGGCCTCACCTTTGGGCGCCTTGTTGGAGTCGTGAGTACGGGGACGATCGCCGATATTGTCCGGAGTCGGAACGAAGGGATCGTGAACGAGGACGGTGGGATAATAGACGAAGAAGGGCTCGTCTTGATTGCGGTCGATGAAGTCACAAACGAAGTCCGACATGATATCGGGTCCGTATTTTTCATGGTTATCTTTCTTGGTGAGGAACTTCCCGTTCTGCTCGAGAGGTGGACTCCAGAATCGTTCCCCTCCTCTTTCGCCTCCCTTTTGTGTGGTCACCTGCCAGAGGCAGTATTCATCGAAGCCCGCTTTAACAGGGCGCGAGGCATCCTGACTTCCCTCGGCTTTGTGATAGAGCCCGTTGAGTTGCCACTTGCCCGCGATGGCCGTTTTGTAGCCTGCGTCTTTCAAAAGATGCCCGAAGGTCTTCTCCTCCGGATTGAGGTAACCGAAGTGAGTGTAGTTCCGGAAGTTGTATTGCCCGGTCATAATCTTAACCCGGGAGGTCGTGCAGATGGGCGTGGAGTAACAATGATTGAAGCGAATGCCTTTGGCAGCGAGGGCGTCGATGTTCGGCGTTTTGTAATCTTCGGCACCATAGCAGCTGAAACATTCCCAGCTCACATCGTCCGCCATGATGAGGATGATGTTGGGCTTCTTTGCCGACAAAGAGGTTACGAGGAGAAGGAAAGCGAAGAGAATTTTCATGCAGCTTGGTTGAGAGAAAGAGTTAACCGTAAAGAGGCTGGAGCACGAAGTTTTTAAGGGCCAGCTTCTTCGGAACGCATGATTTGGAAGTTTCAGTCATTTCTGAAAGTTTGAATTGACTGAGTTCGGCAAGCCTTCTTTCAATCCTTTGTGCAAAGGTCTTTGCGACTTTTGATTGGGCTGGTTTGGTGGGCCTTTGTCAGAAAGGAGACACTCCCATGCTAGGTCTGGATCGGCATCCCTTTGCGGTGAAAGCTCATTTCAAAGAGTCTCTCGTTCTCAGCTATTCCCTTCCCTTGAAGAAGTTGCGCCCCCTGGTTCCAGCCTGTCTGGAAATCGATTCCTACCAGGAGAGCCACGGATTTCTCGCGGTGGCCCTGGTTCAGACTCAAAAATTACGACCGCACTTTTTCCCGCCGCCATGGGAAATGACTTCACTCTTCTGGGATACCGCATCTTTGTCCGCTACCCGGGTTACGATGGCAGGAAGCGGCGCGGACTCTATATTCTGCGATCAGAAACGGATCGAGCCCGTATGGTTTTGCTCGGCAATTTCTTCACCCGCTATCGCTATCGTAAAGTAGGAATCAACTGGGGAGGAGATGTCATCACCAGTAGCGCCGGACTCCATATCCAGCGGGATCAAAGCGCCCAAGACATCGCACTTCCCGACACCAGTGTCTTTCCGGACTGGCGCACGGCGAGACGATTCGCCGGGCCCATGCCCTTCACCTTCAGCGATGATCGCAATACGAATTCCATGACCACTGTGGAGGGTGTCCGGGCATTGGCGTCAACTTAAGTCCAATACGCTTTCGGAGAGTGAATTAGGTTAAAAAATACCGGTTTTTGATTGACAGAGCGAGCAAGTCAGCAGGCTTGGCATGTCTAAAACTTCGCCCACCGACTGCTCAAAATCATTCTTCTTCCGACTCAACGATCTCGCAAGAAAAACCAAATTCATCCGCCGCAACTCAGCCAAATTTTCCGCGACAGGATATCTCTTTTCACTGATCCGCGCCATCCTCACCGGCAAGGCTTCATTCAATCAATTAGCGATGGGCTTGAAAAAATCCGAGCCTCGTTCCCTTTCCAAGCAAGCCGTCTGGAAGCGCACGAACAAGATCGCCGTAGCCTTCATGCTCGAAGCCCTCAGCCTCACCTGCTGGAAAAGTGGCAACGCAGCACCCCGCAAATTCCTCGTCTCAAACGCCTCTTCAATCGCGTCCTCGTCCAGGACTCCACCCAGCAAAAACTCCCCAAAGCGAACCACTCCCACTTCCCTGCCCACGGCAATGGTCAGAGCGTCACTGCAGGCGTGAAGATCGACCTCGCCATTGACCTTTTGCACGGGCATACCGTTTTTTTTAGCCTTCATGGAGCGACCGAACAGGACAGGGATCTTGGGAAAAACCTCGTTGATTTGGTGCGTAAAAGAGATCTCATCTTGCGAGATCGTGGCTATTTCATCCTCGCTGAATTTATGTTCATCGAGCGCAAGGGAGCCTACTGGCTCAGCCGCATCGCTTCCAATCTCATCATCTGTGACGAAGATGGACCCGCCATCAAAGACCTTCTCGATCTCAACGTCACCCTTGGCAAAGAGAAGCATCAAGCACGGCTTGTCGCGATTCGTGCCAGCAAAGCCGTTGCCGAAAAAGCCCTCCGCGAAGCCCATGAAAAAACCCAAGGTCGCACCTTGAGCAAAGCCCAACGCCTGCGCTGCCAGTGGCATCTCGTCGCGACCAACATCACCGCCGAGCAACTCGGAGCCCGGGACATCAGCGAACTTTACCGCTGCCGTTGGAACATCGAGATCATCTTCCGCGCCTGGAAGCAATCGGCCAACCTCGACAAAGCGCTCAATCGCCAAAGTAATGAGGATCACTTCCAAGTGCTCATGCTCGCTGGAATGATCTATCAAGTCATGAGCCTGGCGATGGTATCGTTCATGCGACAGATGATCGCAAAGAAACGAATCAGCTACGAAAAGCTCTTCGAGAGCATTATAAGATTGATCACCTGACCCCTGTTTTTACTTCAAGGAACTCCACCTCAGTCGAGGATCAGTATCCAGCCCAACGACGATGTGCGCTTGGTATGGAAGGGCTTTCAGGCTCTTCGTGATAACCGCTCCGCCC
>CAWUTG010000036.1:0-161725 GCA_963925135.1 uncultured Verrucomicrobiales bacterium
CGCTGATGAAGTTTCAGTCAGGCGAGCTTTTGAGGGCTTCTCGGTGGCGGCCGGTGGCGGCTGCTGGGGCGACTCTAATCATTTCGGGTCTCACGTCAATGATTTTGGACACGCAATTTTCAAAAAATTCACCCCCTCATCCCCAATCCCCACAACTACCGGGAAAATCAGCCCTACCTCGTTACAAAAAAAAATCCCCGGATGGGGATTTTTGTTAACAAGTCTTAATGAATTGGGCCGATTCGGTAAATCGGACTCTCTAGAGCCCAGTTATTTCGCCCCTTGCTCTACCTTGGCAGCACCAGGCTTAGGATCCTTATACATGGTGACTAGGCAACCGCCCAAGGCCGCGAAGACTATCCCCACGAAGAATTGCCAGCGGAGCGCACCCATTCCACCTACAGGGGGATGAAGTGCAAGGGCAACAACGGCATTCACAATAGGAGCACCAGCGAAGATAATAGACATCACCGCAGGTGGCTTTCCCCCAGCACCAAAGGCCAGCAGCACGCCCAAGGCACCTACTGCACCGACGACCCCTGCAATGAGAGCCCACCAGAATCCCTTGGCGGGCATGCTGAGGCTGGCTCCGGATGCTTTCAACAGCACTAATGGAGCCAAAACAGCCACTAGGAAGTAAGCGATCCCTACCACCAGGAAGGCTTTATAACGGCCAAACTTGGGATCCTGCATTCCCATAGCGCCATTGTGAAGGAAGATTCCGTAAAGGCCCCAAAAGGCCACCGTCAAGAGAGCAAACATTAACCAGTTCATGGATTTTTTCTGAGTCATCGATCTAAGATGCCCGAAGGATAAATGAGCAGGAGGCAGATGACGATCTCTATTGTGCCACTTCGACCTCCTGTTTTCGATTAATCCTCCTCCTTGGAGTGACCCTTTATTTCAAAGCCTTCTGATCAGAATCAATGACTTCGGGCCCCCCGCGCCCCAATTCCCCGGCGTTCCTCACTGAGCTACTCACCTTCCAAGCAACCAGGGGCAGGCCCATCAATGAAACCAAAGCAACGAAGGTGAAAATGAAATAGCTCTTGGAGGACATGGTGAACGGTGATGGGAACGCGCCATTCCAAGGATTGCTTAGGCAATAGTTCCCGGGTTCTTAAACACCCTCACAATCCAGCCGCTGCCGAATCTCCGCTGGAATCTCAATGGCTTTCATCGTCCCAAGATTCACGCAGACCGAAATCATTTCCCCGGTCGCATGAATCTCATCGCTCTCATTCACCAGGAACTCAAACGCGTAGCGAACTGACCGGGTTCGTAATTCTGCGATCGAAACACGGACCCGAACAAGATCGCCAAATTTGATCGGCTTCTTAAAATCAGCCTGAGCATGAACCCGGGGCCACCCAATCCCACCCTCATGCAATGCAATTCCTCGCTCACGGAGGAAAGCATGCTCAGCGGACTCCATCCAACGGTAGAAATTCGAGAAATGAGCAATTCCGGCCAGGTCGGTCTCATAGAATTCGACAAGGCGTGACCATTCAAAAGGGGTGCTCATTTCGAAACCACCTTTCTGAAAATTTCCTCAAATTGTGCTGCCATCGCTCCGACATGATAACGATCCCTGACGGCGATCCTACCCTTTTCTCCCATCGCTCTTCGGTCCGGGTGTTCCAAAACTTCAACGAGCCCGCTCGCGAGGGCCCTGTGACATCCAGGCTTCACCAGAAGCCCGCAACCTGCCGGAGCTACGATCTCTGGAAATGCAGACCCATTCGGCATCACAACGGGGACTCCGGATGCCATGGCCTCAATGAGATAAAGCCCAAACGCCTCCGGGTAATTCACGGGAACGGAAAAAACTGCGAGATCCGCAAGGAAAGCAGCTTTGGTCTCGCGATCGAGATCGGGAAACCAGTCCACTCGATCCGAGAGCCCCGCCTTCGCTAATTTCGCCTTCAGACCGGTGACATATTCTTCATCCCCTCCCCCCATCGTCCCGGCAATCGCGAGACGGGCCTTGTCGTGCTTCATGTGAATGAAGGCGTCGACCAGTTGCCCAAGCCCCTTCGAGTGGCACATCCGGGCCAGGTAGCCGATCTTAACTTCCCCACTCCCGGTCGTGTATCCCGACAGATCAATTCCATTCGGAATGACTTCGGAAGCCACTCCGATGCGTTCCTGCATCATGTCGGAGTAAAAGCGACTTGGAGATATCACCGCATCGGCAGCTTGGAGTCTCTTGCCCATTTCATCCCAAGACTTTGACTTCCAAGGCTCCGGAAGGCTGTCCAAAAACGAATCCTCTCCCTGAAATGTGCACACCACAGGGCAGCCCAAACGTAACTTCAATTCACCGATGAGGCCCGCCAGGAGCGCATTCGAAAGAAGAATCACGTCAGGTTTCCCGTCGCGCTCCAGCCACTCAACCAACTTATCAACCTCCTTGCCCAGGTGACTTTCCTCAAGACGCAACATCTGAAAAGTCATCTCGCCCTGCTCGCGTGCGGATGTCAGGTGACTTCGTTTCGCAACAGCGCGGAGTAAGCCCCTTCCGTTAAAGAGTCGGTCAACCCAGCGGGGCAACTTCCGAAATAAGCGATATTTCTGCTGAAGATAGACATTGATGCCTCCGAAAAAGACAGGCGTCGAGGGATCGCTGCGTTCCTCATCCAATTGAAGCGGCAGATACATCGGAACGAGATGGGCGTCATGCCCAGCGGCACGGAGAGCCTTCACCAGGGCATTGTCGCGCATGCAAGCTCCGCAATAATAACTCCCGGTTCCTGCGGTGAGAATCGTGATCTTCATGATGCCGCGAACTTAAACATTCGCCTTGCTGCGAACGGTCTTCCCGTGGGGAAGTTCGTCCGGTAGCTCAGCAAACTCACCGACCTTTTTAAAGAGATCGGAGTAGTCGCGATCTACCAAATCACCAATGAGGCAGTCGGTCAGGTCACGATGCACTTCGGAATATTTCATCACGACATCCTTGAAGCTGAAATTGTCGTCATAGAACGCATAGATCAGCTTCCTCATCCACTCGATCCCCTTGCAGACGCGTTCGCCATAATCCTGAAATTGCTGCCCGCTGGTATCCCCCTCATCGAGGGCTTTGGCCACAGCATCAGCACCCAGCGAACCGGTCGTTAGGGCGAGATAAACTCCCGACGAAAAGACAGGATCAAGGAACGCAAAGGCATCGCCAATCAACACGAGCCCGTCCGTCGCACAGTTCTCGGCACGGTAGGAATACTCCCCTGTGACCCAGTATTCGCCAAACTGCTCACCTTGGGAAAGGTGGTCTTCCACCCACTTGTTCTCTTTAATTTCACGTTCGTAGATCTCTTTGAGATCCCGGCCATCGCGGTAGAGGTAATCCCTCTCCGCCACGATTCCGGTCGAAACGATATCATCCTTGAGCGGAATATTCCAAAACCAGCCCTTCTCCTTTACATAAGCAATTGTTGTCGCCCCTTCGTCCACGCCGGGGTCCCGCTTGGCTCCTTTGTAGAGAGTCCAAATGGCAATCTTATTCAGCTTGGGATCACGCTTACGCCACTTCTTCTTCCTCTGAAAAAGCGCATCGCGTCCAGAGGCATCCATTGTTATGGGCGCTCTCAGCTCGAAAACCTTCCCAACTTCATCTTCCGCACGAACCCCCACGATCGTGCCGTCTTCTTCCAGAAAATCTAAAACCTTGATCCCCTCGCGAACCTCGGCGCCTGCTTCACGGGCTCGCTCCATCATCATGACATCGAAGGTTGCCCGATCTACCTGCCAGGTGCGGGCCCGGGGGTGATCAGTGTGCCTGGAAAAATAAAACGGTGCTGACAACTCCCCGTCAGGATTTACGAACTGAACGCTCTGCTTGCTCTGGAAGCCCTTGGCATCAAGCCGTGAAGTCATCCCGATCCGGTCCAAGGTGTCCCAGCAATGAGGGATCAAAGATTCTCCAACGTGATACCGGGGGAAATGTTCTTTCTCGAGAACGATCACTTTGCGCCCCTTCTCTTCCGCGAGGATCGTCGCAGCAGTGGTCCCGGCAGGGCCGGCGCCAATAATAATCACGTCACAGTCGAAGGTGGAATGGTAGCTCATTGATGTTCGCGGGGTAGGATTTCTAGAATTCTGGCCAGGAACCTCCCGTCAGAATTCGACAGGGCATTATAGCGCCCATAAAGAGATCCGCCACCGGTAGATGGAAAAATATCTGCCGTGAATTCTGCATCAGGATACTCCAACCAACCCCGTGGACTGCTGATGTATGAGAGCCCGCTGGTATTCAGAATGTGCCCCAGCGGTTCATTCTCTCCGAGAATTCTCTCCTGAAGACTCGTCGGGAAATTCTCCAGATAGATGACAATGGCACCGTATTCCACTGGCTTTCCGTCCACCGAGAGCAGAACTTCGCGAAGGTATCGATCGCCTTCTTTCCTGGAATGAAAGACCCGGAGGTCCACCTCGCCGCCGTGGAAGGACGCGAGAGTTGAGGTCATATCCTTGTGGTGGCAGAGCAGCTGCAAATACGGTTGCGGAATTTCCTCAACCGCGATCCACCGGAAAGGAACATCCCTCAGACGTTCGCAACACAGCAGGTCTTCAATTTGACTGGTCCCTTCCAACATCAGACGATGCGATCAGTGCGGTGCTCGGGAAGGAAGAAATCGTGAAGGATATTGTCCACACAGAGCAATCCATCGCGCTCCAGAACAATCTCCTTACCAACGACGTTGAGGAGGCCCTCATCGGCCAACTCGGACAACTCATTTTCCCAGCGACTGAGGACGTCAACGCCATATTTTTCGGTAAAGATTTCGGCATTCACCTTACCCAGCTTCATCCGGAGAATAAACTCACGGATCATTCGCTGCTCTTCCGTCGTCCGGAAGCTCCGCTTGGTAGGCATGTTACCCGCCTCGATGGCGGCTACATAATCGTCGATCTCCGTGAAATTCTGATAATGCACACCCGCAGCGTGCGAGAATGACGCAACACCCAACCCTAAAAGATCAGCACCACCCCAGAGGGAATCACGGTAAATAAACTTGGCCTTCTTTGGATCCTTCACCGCAGTGTATCCCGAGCCCACGGTGTAGCCCGCACTCTCAAGAGCTGCGAAGGCCTCTTTGACCCAGCGACGTTTCGTCTGCCAGTCCGCCACCGGAGCGATGAGCTTCCCGGTGTCCTTCATCTCCTTGAAGATTGTCGTATTATACGGAATCTCCATCTGGTAAATCGTCACGCTATCGGGTGCCAACTCGATGGTCTTCTCGATATTGCGCTGCCAGTTTTCCTCCGTCTCCTCGATCATTCCGGCAATGAGATCGATGTTAATCTGCTCGAACCCCTCAGCCAGCGCCCTTTCATAAGCCCGGCCCACTTCCTTGGAACGGTGTGCCCGCCCATTGATCTCCAAAATGTGGTCATCGAAGTTCTCAATGCCGAGGCTCAGACGGGTCACCCCGATGTCCTTGATCGCAGAGAGTTTGCCGGGGTTCAACGTGCCCGGCTCGCACTCGAATGCCACCTCCTCGGCCGCATCCCATGGCAAAATCGCTTTCATGCGATCAGTGAGATCAGCCAGCTGCTTCGCCGAAAGGAAAGAAGGAGTCCCCCCTCCAAAGTAAACAAAGTGTGGCTTTCGGCCCTCGATCAGCGGCTTGCGAGCCATCATCTCCAACTCCGTAACCGTCGAGTCGAGGTAGTGCTTGATGTCATCCGCACTCTTGTCGGTATAAACCCGGAAATAGCAGAAGTGACAACGCTTCCGGCAGAAAGGAATGTGGTGGTAAAGTCCCAGAGGCACTCCTTCTTTGGAGGGCTGATTATACCCATCTTCCACCTGTTGATTCTGATCCTCCGACCAGAAGGAGAATGGTGGATAGTTCGAAATAAAATAATTCCCGACCCGGGTGTCTTTTTTCTGATTAGCAGTTGAACTCATGGAATGCCTGACTCTGAAGGTTTCCACATAAAATACACAGCTAAAACTCCCGACCTTACAAGGAGCCTCGACGGCCCGTGACAGAAACGTCACACTCGGGCCATCGATATGGAGAACGGACCGACCATTCAATTGGAACCAATGTTACAGAAGATTCTGATCGTCGAAGACGAAGTGGACATCGCGACCCTGATTTCCTTCAACCTCGAGCGCGCTGGATACAGCGTAGAAATGGTTCATGATGGCCGTGAAGGCTTGGAAATGATCCTCCACAGCCAGCCTGACCTCGTGATTCTCGACCTCATGCTCCCCGGTCTAGATGGCCACTCCATCCTCAAGGAAATGCAGCGAGACCCCCGTTCCCACAACATTCCGGTGCTCATGCTCACCGCGAAAAGCCAAACCGACGACCGTATCCGTGGGCTGGAGGCCGGCGCTGACGACTACCTCACCAAACCCTTCAGCCCCAAGGAGCTCCTCCTGCGGGTCCAAGCGATCATCAAACGGAATCGCTCCACGCCCGGCACCGTCGTATTTTCCTTTGGCCCCTTCCGCTTCGACAAAAACAACCTCGCCTTCTACCTCAACGAGGAACCCCTTTCGCTTACCGCCACCGAATTCAAGCTCCTCCTCTTTCTCTGCCAGCGAGCCGGATACACCCAGGACCGGAACGACCTTCTCAAAGTTGTCTGGGGCTATAATGACGACGTCCACAGTCGTACTCTAGATACCCACATGAAGCGCCTTCGCCAAAAACTCGGGCCTGAAGGTTCGTTCATTGAAACGGTGCGTGGAGTGGGTTATCAAGTGCGGGAAATCGAATGACTTATCTCGCCTTTGGCATCGCCCTGATCCTTGCAATCGCACTTTTGAGAGCGCGCTCCAAGTATCGGGAAGACGTGCAATATTGGCAGACCCGCGGGAAGGACTTAGACGACCAAGCCAAAAAGGCGGCCAAAAACCATCGGCGGGAAATCCGCAGGCTCCTCGATGCCTTGCCGGATCCCTTCTTCTCCATCAGTCACGATCGAAAGATCATTCGCCACAACAATCCGGCCGCTGAAATCTTCAAAGATCGCGACCTGGAAAATCGCAGCATTCAGCAAGTATTCCTCGATTCCGCTCTCATCACGCTCGTTGACAAAGCTATCGCCACCGGGGTTCCCCTCTCGCAAACCCTCCAACTCTCCTCCAACTCGCCCTTTTCCCCCTCTGGAAAAACGTCCCATTGGGCCATCGAGATCAATCCCGTCTCCCTGCTGTCCGATCAGATCGAGATTCAACTTCTCATGCGGGACCTCACAGCCTCGGTCATCGCCGACCAGGTCCGGCAGGACTTCGTTGCCAATGCCTCACACGAGCTCCGAACACCTCTCTCCATTATCTCAGGCTACCTCGAGAATCTTACCGAGGAAGGCGGCCTCGATCACAAGCCACTCGCTGAGAAAATGCTCGGCACCATGTCGCGCCACGTCGATCGCATCAACCGGATCGTTGAAGACATGCTCGTTATTTCCAAGCTGGAGTCCAACGACTCTGCTCCGCTCAAAATCGAACAATTTAAACTCTCCGACTGCGTTCATGACATTATCGAACGGCTTGACCTGGTCATCAAAAAGCAAAACGCCACTGTTGAAACAGACATCAATGGGTTCACGATCTCCGGGGACTTCTTCTACTGGACCCAGCTCCTCTTTAACTTGGTAGAGAACGCGCTCAAGCAAAACGCCAATACCCCCGTCCGAATAGAAGTTCGGGCCTGGAAAGAGAAAAACGGCCCTACCACCATTACCGTCATCGATAACGGAATCGGCATCCCCAGTAACGATCTCCCCTTCATCTTTAAGCGCTTCTACCGGGTCGAAAAACACCACTCACAAAACCAGGTCAAAGGCACCGGCCTCGGGCTCTCCATCGTGAAGCGCGCCGTCGAAGCCCATGGTGGAACCATTACCGCCACCTCGACCCCGGGGATCGAGACTGCCTTTAAAATTGAACTTCCGGCTCATGAGTGAATTCGGCCTTGAGCCCAACCCACTCCAAAAGCCGGATACCTATTGGCAGCGGCTTTCTCAATACGCCTGGATCATCGCCGGGCTCTGGATCATCGAAATCTCCGACCGGGTCCTCCTTGGAGGCAGCCTGGAGCAACACGGAATTCACCCACGTGATCTCTCCCACTGGGACGGTTTTCTTTTCGCCCCGTTCCTTCACGGAAGCTGGGGGCACCTCATTGGAAACTCCATCTCGCTCCTCATCCTCGGAGCCGCAATTCTTATCAAAGGCTGGCGGGATCTCGTCATCGTCTCCGTAGTCTCAGCGCTCACCGCCGGACTCGTGGTCTTTGTCATTGGTTCGTTGGGAACCAACCACATTGGGGCCAGCTCCATCATATTTGGCTACTTTGGCTTCCTCGTTGGCATGGGCCTTTACCAGAGAAATGGACTCAGCATCCTCCTCGCAGTTCTTGTCGTTTTCTTCTACGGTGGTGCCATCTTCACGATGTTTCCGACCGCGATCGCGAGAGCCGCCAGCATCAGCTGGGAAGGACACCTCGGCGGCGCCATCGGCGGATTCCTCATCGCCAGATCACGTCGCTTGAAGAAACTTCCCCTGCCCGGATCCGCCTACTGATGGCGAATATCTTCCGCCGAAGTAATGAACACGACATCCTCCGCGATGTTCACCGAGAGATCCCCGATTCGCTCAAGACTCCTTGAGATGAAAATAATGTTTAAAAGAGTCTCGGTATTGTCGGAACCGGCAGCAATTTGGTTGGTCAGGGACTTTCCAAGAGAGCTGTTCAGCTTGTCCACCTCCTTGTCGAGTTTGATGGTCCTGCGCGCCTCATCCTCATCGACATCGGAATAGGCCATCAGCGCCGACGATACGATCTTCTCAGCAGCCTGAAAGACGGGCTCGATTAAGCGAACTTGATCCACCTTCCCGCTCTTGAGAATTTTCCGCGAGCGCTTGGCAATGTTCACGGCATGATCACCGATCCGCTCCAGACTTCGGCAAATATTAATCGATGACAACACCAGCCGGAGATCGGAAGCAACCGGATTGAAGCGCAAGAGAATCGACATTCCTTGCTCATCGATCTTCTTCTCCTTGGAATCGATCACCTCGTCGTCTGCAATCACATCGGAGCAGAGTTCGAGATTTCCACCCAGGAGGCCCTTGATCGAGTTCTCCAGTCCGGCAATGGCCAGTCCCCCCATCTGGACCACGCTGTCCTTCAGTTTGGTGAGATCTTCGTCGTAATTTTTAAGGATGTGACCTGACATAAATTGATAAGTTTAAAATTAACCAAAGCGGCCGCTAACGTAGTCTTCGGTCTGCTTCTTCGATGGATTTCCATAAATCACCGTAGTCTCGTCGTACTCAATAAGTTCACCGAGATAAAAGAAAGCTGTGCGATCGGAGACCCGCGTCGCCTGCTGCATATTGTGCGTCACAATGACGATTGTAAAATCCTGACTGAGTTCCGCGATCAATTCCTCGATCCGCGCCGTTGCGATCGGGTCGAGGGCTGAACATGGCTCATCCATCAACACGATTTGCGGCTTCACGGCAATCGTCCGGGCAATGCAAAGTCGCTGTTGCTGGCCACCGGAAAGACCTAGGGCGCTCGATCCGAGCCTATCCTTTACCTCACTCCACAGGGCCGACCTTCTGAGCGATTGCTCCACCGCTTCATCAAGAACACCCTTATTCTTAATCCCCTGCACCCGCAAACCGTAAGCCACGTTTTCGTAAATCGACTTTGGGAAGGGGTTGTATTTCTGGAAGACCATCCCCACGTGCTTGCGAAGTTCAATCGCTTCGACATCCGCCGCGTGGATATCCTGACCGAGAATCTTGATGGTGCCGTTCGTGACTTTCGCGGTATCGACCAAATCATTCATGCGGTTCAAGCAACGCAACAGGGTCGACTTCCCGCAACCCGATGGCCCGATAAACGCGGTGACCTTCCCGGCCGGGATATCGAGCGAAATATCCCGGAGGGTATTGGTCTTACCCAGGTCATAGCTAAAACTAAGATCATTGATTCCAATAATCGGTTCGTTGGGGTCAAGCTCCGGCGCATCGGCGGAATCGAGTGTGACTTTTTTGTCGTTCATACAGAAAAGAGAATTACCATTTAAGTTTCTTACGGAAGCGGGCGCGGAGAATCACCGAAATCATCGCGAACCCAATCACGAGAAGGAGGAAGACGAAGACCGAGCCATAACGCATATCGTCAAGCGCCGGATCGTCCGGAAGCTTACCGGAGACCGTGTAAATGTGATAGGGCAAAGCCTGCACCGATTGAGTCACCATGTTCGAAATCCAATAGAGCCCGGATCCTTCGGCATCCTGCCACGGCAACTTATCCTTACTCGCCACCGCAGCGGTAAACATGATCGGGGCCGTTTCACCGGCCACCCGGGTAATTCCCAGAACAGAGGCCGTCAGAATTCCAGGTGTCGCGTAGGGCAGGACCGCCGTGCGGATACATTGCCAGCGGGTAGCACCCAGAGCCAGGGAAGCTTCACGAAACCCCTTCGGGACCGCTTTCAGGGATTCCTCACAGGCCGCGATAATGACCGGCAGCGCCATCACGGCCAAAGTCAGACCTCCGGCAATCAACGACCGGCCCCACCCTTGAAAACTCAAATAGCCGTCGGTCGGCCAGAGCGGGATGGCCGCGATCGAAGTCTCCATATTGGGTTCATAGGTAAAGACCGGGAAAAAGGGCGAGAGACAGAAGAAAGCGAATCCAAAGAGCCCGTAAACAATGGAGGGCACTCCGGCGAGGTTCATGATCGCCAGGCGGATCGCACTCACCATCCGTCCTTTTTTGGCGTATTCGTTGAGATATACCGAAGCGGATATTCCAATAAAGAGCGACACGACCATACACACAATCACAAGGAGCAAGGTACCCACCAGGGGGCCCCAGATCCCTCCGCCCGCGTAGGAGAAGGTGTGCTCATCCTTGATCACAGCCTCGGGATTGTTGGCCTTGAACTCCCGAAAATCATCGTCGTCCATCCGCACTATCTCCCCTTTTTCATTGTGGAATTCCACCAGGGTCATCGGGCTCTTGGAGAAGAACTCGGTATTGATGAAGGGTGCTTCGGCCTTGAGGAGAACAGGCGCTCCATCGAGGGTGATTTTCCCAAGAATGACTAGGGTGCAGGCCAGAATACAATAGGTGAAGAAGGCGAAAAGGACTGTGCCCATTCGATCCCGCCGCTTTTGGCGAAGTGAGGTAGCGCGAAAGGGATTCCGCGAAGCTTTTTGATCATTCATGGATTCCGAAGCGTTTGATAATGCGTTGCGCTGCGACGTTGATCATCAGCGAGATGGTAAAGAGAACGAGCCCGACAAGAAAGAGCGCGCGGTAGTGCAAGGTCCCCGCACTCACCTCACCCATTTCCTGGGCGATGATTCCCGTCATGGTATGGGTGGGTTGCGTGATCACGCCCACTCCCGCACTCCAATCAGGGAGGGAAATTTTGTTACCCGCTACCAGCAACACCACCATGGTCTCACCAATGACCCGGCCAAGACCCAGCAGCACAGCCGCCAAGATTCCTGAAATCGCAGCTGGAACAATGACCTTGTTGACGGTCTGTAATTTCGAAGCACCGAGTGCCAGGGAGGCCTCGGAAAAGGAACGGGGCACATTGTTCAGCGCGTCTTCACACAAGGTGAAAATTGTCGGCACGGCCATAAGTGCCAAAAGCAACCCGGCATTGAGCATGTTCAGCCTCTCGGTAATCGGGAACCCCGGAATCCAAGAAAGCCACGCCTTTTGGCTCGCATCCATGAGGAATTCTCCAAGAACCATGATTCCAAAAAATCCCAGGACGATGGAGGGAATGGCCTGAATCATTTCGATAGCCGGCTTGATGAATGTTTGCTCGGCTGAAGTGGCGAGACGGTTCACGTAGATCGCCGCCCCGATGGAAAAGGGCACCGCCACCGAGAGCGCAATCAGGGAAATCAACACGGAACCAGTCAACAGTGGTAAGAGGCCGTAAAGATCGTGCCACGAGCTGTTGGTCACCCAATCACTTCCGAAAAAGAACTTCACCACCGACCCCATGAAGCTCACTTCTTCATCCCACTTCCATGCAGTGGCCTCCGCCACGCTTTCATCAAGGGCTTCGATAAACCTAGGCGTTCTCTTCTGCACCTTCTCCAGAAGAAGATTCCCGTTTGGAGAAGTCAAACTGGTGGGGAGCGCCGCGACTCCCGCCAACAACTTTTCCTTCAACTCAGCAGCAGCAGCCTTGTGATCGTCCCGGGCGGCCTCAATCGGCTTAACCCTCTCCGCAAACGGAAACTCCTCTTGAGTCACAATCTTCTCCGCCTCGGCAATCGCGGCATCCCGATCCGCCCCTTCCAGATTCTTCGCCCCTTCCAAAATGGCAGCTTTACGATCTTCCGATGATCGATCGGCAACAGCATCGTTCTTAATTTCTGCCGCAATGTTGACCAGTTTGTTCCTCAGGTCCTTCAGCCCTGTTCCGGCATAGGCGATCTCGTCTTTCGCCATCGCGAATGCCTCCATCCCAGATTTCATCTCCTTTTTAGCCGCCGCCACAAAGGGAGGAAGATCCTCTTCCACGGGATCATAAGTCTTGGCGGCTTCAATCAGTTGCGTCCAGACCTCGTCCTTACCCGCAAGCCTTCCAAAGCTATCAACCTCACCCCTCTTGGCGCCATCCATTGCGGAGGCTGCGAATTCTTTCCAATCCGCCTCAGCCTTCTTCAGAACCTCGGCATCATCACCCTCACGGGCATCCTCGAGAGCTTCATCCTGGTCCTCTCCATTGTCCTCAAGAATGCCCACCAGGACATCGAAGCCCTCCACAATTCCCCGCTCCTTACCAAAGCGCTCATCGAATTCCTGAAAATAGGCCTGATTGGTCCAGCTGACCAACTCCTGATACCCATCCGTTTCCTTAATGACATGCCCCACAAATTCCTGACCCGACTTCCGATAGAGCTCCAGCCCCTTGTGATGCGCCGGAAAAAACCGGATCGCCTCCAGGACCAGGAAAGAACAAATCAGAAACAGAATGACGATGGAAAGCCCGGCATTACCGCCAAAAAAGCCCTTAATCCAGCTTTGAAGGTCAAGACCGAGATAACGACGGCCTTTGCGTTGAAAATGTTTTGCCATTGAGTTGTGTGAAAAGGGCGTCGAGCGAACGAGGGGACATTAAAAAAGCGCACCTGCAAATGCAGATGCGCCTCGTGTGACGCTTTTGTCACAAAAGACCGGAATCCTTTAGTCAACGGGGATGAAGCCCACCTTATCGATGATTACCTTGGCAGCATCATCCTTAATGGCCCAATCGAGGAACTTCTTGGCTGCGCCTTTAGGCTCCCCCACGGTGTAGTAGTAAAGCTTGCGGGAGAGAGCATACTCAGCCTTGTTCTTAGGCTTTGGAGTCACCCCTTCGACCTTGACCGCCTTAAGGCCGTCTTTGCCAGCGTAAGCCAGACCGACATATCCGATACCATTCACATTTCCGGCAACCTCGGTCGCGATCTGCTCGTTACCCGCCATTTTTTGGGTGTCGGAACCGTAGTCCCGCTCGGACATCGCAAGCTCCTGGAAGGTCTTGTAGGTGCCGGACGCGGTGTTGCGGGTGTAAGCCGAAATCTTGCCAGCCTTACCGCCGACTTCGCTCCAGTCCTTGATATCTCCTGTGAAGATCCCCTCGATCTGCTTGAGAGAGAGGTCGCGAACGCCGTTCTCTTTATTAATCACGACCCCGATCATGTCCCATCCGGCAACGTGCTCGACAAGGGTCTGGCCCTTGGCTGCGAAGGTGTTCTTCTCGGCCTCTTTGACGTCACGGCTGGACATTCCGATGTGGGCTGTTCCAGCGAGGAGAGTGGTGAAGGCCTGGGAAGATCCCTCGGCGGCGATCTCGAAGTCGACATCGTTACCTGCGGCAACGAAAGCTTCCTTGAGTTGGGGAACCATCTTGGCACCCAGAGTATCGGAACCAGCAATCACGACTTTTTCGTTCGCAAAAGCAGATCCGGTGAAGAGAGCCCCGAGGGCCAGCATCGCAGTGTATTTCATGGTCATCTAGTTTGTTTGAGTTGGTCACCACTTCGGGCGACTTCTGCAAAATACCCCGCTCCTCCCGTCACACTAAGAATGCCCTGTCACATTTTTGTCACATTCGGAAATCTCACTCATCCAAACACCCCCGACTCTCCTCAATCATCCAGCTTCACGACCTTCTCCACGACATCATCACTCCAAACTTCAAAATTCACGCGAGGTAAGAACGGGGCATTGTCATTAGCCATGACATGCATCAGCTCCCACTCCTCTTTAACAATCAACCAACAAATGGCCTCATCAGCCTCTGCAGACGCCCACCCACCGAAAGTGGCATCGTTCAAATTCTCCTTCAAATATCTAAGCGACTATGCGCGTTCGCGCACTTCTTCATCGAAATTCCATCTCACCTCCTCCTTTAAGAAATTTGCGATTTTCCATACCCCCGCTTCCCCCTGTCTCCGACCCACCTCCCGGGCCACAACAGATCAATGACCAGCAGGGCAACTCCCGATCCGATCAAAATCCACTGTTTCATCTTTACCTCTTGTAGCATTCGCCCACCCGGCAAAAAAGAAAAACGGGCACCCCGGAAAGGATACCCGTCTATCATTTAAAAATGAGTTCAGTCGAATTCTAGAAGTAGAATCGGAGGGCACCCCAGACGGTGGTAGCTTCGGTATCCGCAACTGTTCCGTCGTTCGTCTCATACTCTACTCCGAACATCGCCTTGGCGTTGTGATCGCAGAGGAAGTAGTTCAGACCGGCATAAAAGGTGTGGTTATTATCTCCCGCGGGCAGTCCCACCCCATCGAGATTGGCAATACGCTGCACGATCCTTTTACTGGCATCGACATTCTGAGCTTCAGAATGCAACCACTGATAACGGAAGACCGCTTCGAGCTTGTTCTTGATGAGTTCGGTGGAAGGCATCACGACGATTCCGTAGGCCGCATCGCCATTGTAATCCTCGCCATAAGTGGCACTGGTGAAGAGATCGAAATCTCCGATCTCAGTCTCATACGTCACGTTGACAGCCCAATCATAGCCGAAGGAATCATCGCGAGAATTTCCATCCGAGTCAACGAAGACACCCTGAACCAGGAAATCGCCGTTGAGCGCTTTGAACTCAGCAGCAATCTGATAGGCCAGATCCCCGCTGAAACTCCCAATCGCTTGGTCATCGCCATCGACAGCATAGACCCCGAGGAGGTAATCGACCTTATTGACTTCAAAGGTCACCTGGGTGCCGGTCGCCCGGTCACCGGCATAGTAATTGTTTAGATTTGAGCGCTCGATTGTTTTGATCTTCTTGGAAGAGCCCCATTCTTCACCGCCAAATCCGACCTTATAGCGACCATATCCCACCGTAAGATTCTCAACCGAACCGAGGTCTCCAAAGTCGTAGGAAAGGTGCACGTCGTCGTAGTCGGTGTATCGAATGCTGGTATCCCGAAAACCACCGTTGGAAAAATTGAACTGGGCATGCAATGTGAACCCGTCGAGGAATTCAATGTCCGTTCCTGCCCGGAGTCGGCGGAGTTCATCCCCGTCTCCACTGAAGTCACGCCCATTGTCCTGACCGTCGACATAGCCCCACTGCTGATGCACCCTGCCATAAACTTCAATCTCCTGAATCCAGGGGTTCTTTTTGTTTTTGTAAAGTGAGCCAATATCCTGGAGAGATTCACACCAGTCTCCGGCCCCTCCACCAGCGTCCTCCTTGATTGAGGTCGTAGTATCTGAGAAGTCCCCGGCCAGGGCTCCTGCGGTCGTGGTGGCCAGACAAGTGCTGACCATCCGAGTGAGTTTGTTTGTGATTTGCATAGTGAATCCTACTTCTCCAGAAGGGTTCCGGAAGATTGGGAAAGGACGCGTTGCCTTTCAAGTCAAATTGCACCCCCGCCTGCCCCACCCACTCTCTACAAAAAAAGCGGGCACCCTTTCAAGGGTGCCCGCTCGTCTTTGAAAAAGAAGGATCTGTAGAATCCTAGAAGTAGAAACGCAGGGCACCCCAAAGAGTGGTGGCCTCGGTGTCAGCGACTCCGCCGTCGTTGATCTCATGCTCCACTCCGAGCATCGCCTTGGCGTGGTGCTCGCAAATGAAGTAGTTCAAACCAGCGTAGAAGTTGTGGTTGTCATCACCCCGGGGAAGGCCAATTCCGTCCATCCCGGCAACATTACGAACATTACGGCTTTGGGGACGGAGGTAACCATCACCCTCAGAGTGAGCCCACTGATAACGGAAGACCGCTTCCAGTTTGTCTTCGATGAGCATCGTGGAAGGCATAATCACGACGCCGTAAACAGCATTGCCATCGTAGCCTTCACCGTAGGTCGCATTGGTGAAGAGATCAAAGCGGCCTATTTCAGTCGTGTAGTTCGCGCTGACTGCCCAATCAAAACCAAAGACATCGTCAGGCGAGGTCCCGTCGCTATCGGTCACAATAGCTTGAAGAAACACATCACCACCAAGAGCTTCGAACTCCGCCCCCACATGGTAGGCTAGGTCTCCGCTTAAGCTACCAATCGCTTCGTCATCGCCGTCAACCCCATAGACCCCGAACATGTAATTCACATCGTTGGCAGCGAAGGAAACGCGAGCACCCGAAGCACGGCCGCCCACATAAGAGTTGTTCAGAAGCGACCGCTCGATCGTCTTGATTTTCTTGGAAGATTCCACTTCCTCACCACCAAATCCAACCTTGTAGCGACCATATCCAATCGTGAAATCCTCAAGAGCTCCAAAGGAACCAAAATTGTAGTTGAGGTAAAGCTCGTCGAAGCCAGCGTAGTCAATATTGGTATCGCGGAACCCACCATTTTCGAAGTCAGCCCGGCCAAGTAAGGTAAATCCATCGAGGAACTTAATCGAGGTGCCGAAGCGTAGACGACGAAGTTCATCTCCGTCTCCGCTAAAATCGCCGCCATTGTCGTCACCATCGGTGTAGCCCCATTGCTGATGAGCACGACCGAAGAACTTGACCTCCTGGATCCAAGGATTGCTCTTGTCTTTGTAAACAGTCCCGAGGTCACCGATGGCATCGCACCAGTTCCCGGAACCGCCGCTTGGCTGGCTCACGGCTGCTGTCGTTGTGTCTGGGAGGTCCGCTGCGAGGGCCCCCACGGTGGTCGCTGCAAAGCCAGCACCGATAGTTTGGATGAGTTTGTTTTTCATTTGTGTCGATTTTTTTCCCTGTGAGTGCAGAGCAAAAGTTCTGCGGGACCTCAATTGAGTCACATTTTCGTCACTTAGCCAAAAACAATTTGTGACGGCTTCGTCACAATCTCACCCACAGCGTCTCCAGAAAAAGATCACCGAAGCGAAAAAAACGGGGTCTATTGGGTGTAACGCATCACAAGATTCAGGTTATGCCGGAGGGCCGCTGCCAGATCCGCGCTCTGGTATCCCTTGCCAAACACGCGGCTAAAAACATCCTTCTTTCCTTCAAGGTCCTGCTTGGCCACCTTGGCAAATTCGGTGTCCAAGGATTTAAAAAGATCCTGAATCAAAACCTTCGGCGGGGTGTTCCATGGCTCGGCATTTACCGGCGGCACCTCCCCCTCGACCGGAGCAGGGGCCAGGGCCTGCCTTGTGATAAGGCCTGTATTCACCTGTTTGTCCCCGGCCATGATTCGGATCTGCGCCGTGATCAAGGTGCCCTCAGTCCCGTAACTCAGTTCAATATAGGAAGTCGTCTTCTTTCCAAGCGCTGGGCGATGCTCAACGCGGGTGGAAATAAAAATCCCGCCTCCCGGGCTTGGCGTCACGGTCGGCTTGTGAGTGAGATAACCGTGATTATCGATGCTGTAGGACGCTGTTCGGTTTTTGCGCCATCCGTTCAGAGATTGGCCGAAGGTGTCGGCGTCAAAGGTCACTGCAGAGGCCGGCAAGAGAACAGCCAAACCGGCGAAAGTAGTCAAAAGGAGTGTTTTGGTGAGGGTCGTTTTCATGGTTTAAAATGAGTATCGGGCAAAGGTATTCCAGCCCCAGGATGAGAAATCCTCGTCTCCCACCACATCGGAGAGAGAGCGGTATTCAAGACCGGTGCCAATGATGAAGTGATCGTCGTCAAGGTGGAAATTGAGCCCCCCGTAAATCGAGAACATCTGCCCCGCCATGGTGGAGATCGGAAATTCATTGGGATGCCGGGCACCGGCACCGGTGGAAGGAATTCCCCAACCGGAAACCACCCCGCCGGGATCACGGGATCGCGCGTAGTCATAGCGCGCCACCAGGCGGATGGCATCCTGCAGAAGCCAATAGCTTCCCGCCGCTGTCACTCCGGTAACGGTATTTTCAGCCCCCTGCGCCAGGAGCAGATCAGAGTAAAAATCAAAGCGCCCCGCGCTATACTGAACCCCCGCTGCGACCAGATGGCGATACCTCTGCACGATACTCTCACTTCCCTCCCCATCCATATTGTAGAGGTAGTCAAGATGCCAACGGTGGTAGCTCGCGTCGGACGATGACTCACTTCCACCCCGGTTCGAAGAATGCGCAACACTCGCCAGAAGATAGCCCTTCCCATCAAGAGTCGGAAGACTGCGACCCGCTCCGCTCCCGAACCAGCCCAACTTCCAATCCAGCTCCTGCCCACGGCCCTCCAACATCGCCCCCAGACTACTGGCCGGAGCAACCTGGGCCACCAATGGAGACAGGTTCGGAAACCAGCGAAGCGATGCATCACGCGAATATTCCGTAGAAAAAGGCGGTGGAAATTTCCCCACGCTCAAACGCAACTGATCGTTGAGCGGGACACTCGCCCGTAAACTTTCCCAACCCAGGTAGTCGCCCGAACTGGAAAGCAAGGCGTCAGCCAAAACCTCAATCCCGTAGTAGGTTTGCAAAGCCACCCCGACTCTCGCCCGGCTCAAGCGAGCCCCCCGGGCAATCGAGCGGTCATGATACTGGTATTCGAAAAGTCCACGGGGCGCAATTTCACTTCCACCTTGCACTTCGAAAGCAAACCGGGGATCCATCTCCGTATCCCAACGATCCGCAAGGAATGGGTCGGGAGCAGCATAAATGGCCTTGGTTGCCGGACCCGTTCTGGAAGCGGCCTGCGCCCGGACCGCATCCTGGTAAACACTCCCAGCTCCACCGGATTCCTGATCCAGTAGGTTGAGAGCTTCGTTCCCGGCCGCCCATGACACCGACCCCAGGAAAAAGATGACCGGTAGATTCTTCATTCTTCTGTTGTCTCGCTTCCAGCTTCCTCCGCAGCCTCGGCCGCCGCTTCAAGTCGTTCCTGGCGCTCCAGTTCCTCGCGTTCTTTCCGGGCCTTTTCAGCATCCGCAGCACGTTTAACCCGCCGGAGATATTGCTCAATCGATTGCTTGGAGCCTGACTTCAATCTCACTGCCTCTTCCAACTTGGGGAGAGCTTTGAGATACTGCTGATCCTTTACTAACAACTGGGCAAATTTGAGATTCGCCTGATACGCCACGTCCTGATCACGGTCATCTGCAGCCAGGAGAAATTGCGTCCGGGCTTCCGCTTTCAGCGATTCCATTCCGGCCTCGGAATCCGCGGCCTCTGCTCGTCCCACCAAAATCTGACCCAGCTTGACCCGCGCACTGCCATCAGCGGGACTCAACTCAAGCGCTTGAATCAAGAGAGCGCTCGCCTCGTCGAGCTTCCGATCACCCAGGACAATATCGCTCTCGACCAACAATGCGGCAATCCTCTCCTCCTTGCTCATCGCATCACCCGCCCGCTCACGGAGCTCGGCCATCAGGCGCTCAGCTTCCCGGATCGCATCAAGCTGAAGTAGATACTTCGCCGCTTTCAAAGAGCGGGCCACCTTGACCGTCCCGGACTGCTGCATGGCACTGAGATAAGCACCCAACGCCAGCAGGGGTTGTTCCTGATTCGCATAAATATCGCCGAGCTGATTGAGCGCTGACTCATCAGCCAAACCTTTCAACCGAAGAATTTCGTAGTTCTCAGCAGCTCTCATCACCTGATCCATTTGGATAAAGCAATTGGCCTGCTGCATCCACATCGTTGCATCGTCCGGAGATTCATCGATCAGTGTCTGCATTAACGAAGCCGCCTGCGCCCAGTCTTCCTTCGCCAGCAAGGCCTGCGCCAATCCGATCTTCCAGTCCTTCTCATCGGGATTCAAAAGATAGGCCTGTCGAAATGCGGCCTCCGCCGCCATCGCCTTGTCCTCGCTCAACATGGCATGTCCCAGCAAACCAAAGGTCAAGTGATCGGACTCTCCCAAATCAATCGCCTTCATCAAGTGGGGCATCGCTTCCTTGAGCCGATCGGAGCGGGCGTAAAGGAGAGCCAAATTCTTGTGCGCCCGCCGATACTCCGGAAAGCGCTTGATCGCGATCTTGTAAGCCTGCTCGCCATCGGCAACGCTGCCATTTTGGTAATAGAGATTTCCCAGCGTAAAGACCAGCGCTGCAGAAACATCCTTCGACTCGCCACTGCCTTCGGTCGGATTCTTGCGCTCCTGAATAAATCCCAGCAAATGTTTCTCCGCCTCCTTGAACCTCCCAAGTGAGAGGATTTCCGAAAGCTCGGCAATCACCCCGGCCTCCTCTTGATCAACCTTGGGCTCTACCGCAGGCAGAAATCCGTAACTCCCAACAAAGCGCTGCTTGAACTCCGGGGTTCGAAACAACTCCGGCGAAACCTTCAACGGCTCCGCAAACAGGGCCGAAAGTCCCAGCGACAAAAAACAAAACGGGCGGATGAACATTTTCAAAACAGGAGCTTGATCTAAGGACGAAAAAAACGGGGGGAACCTTTGGTGACGAAGACGTCACCGGACACGAAAATCAAAGGGCAGTTTCACCTTCGCCTTGGCCTTACGACCATTCCGGATGGCCGGTTTGAATTTGTAGCGCTTCAAGGCATTCATTGCGGCTTGGTCCAGGAGCGCAATCCCCGAACTTTCCGCGACCGAAGTCTCAACAACGACACCGGATTCATCCACCATCCCGGCGACAAGCACCCTGACCGACCCAATCTTCGCGAGTTGCTTTTTCACAGAATTGGGAACCGTTGGACTCGCCGTCGAACTCGGCACCGGCTCGGAGTCGATTCCCCCCGCGCCCATATCATCACCCCCGCCCCCAAGCGCCACGCTTGGGGTGATATTGAGCAACACTTTGCCTCCCATCCCCGCAGTCAGATCAGGCAAATCCAGCGGCTCGATCGCAATCTCGTCTTCCGTCTCGGCCATCTCCGGCTCAGGCTCTTCCTCTTCAGGCTCCGGCTCTTCTTCCGGCGCGATATATTCATCCTCGAGCGTGACCACAATGTTCGCCGTCAAATCCTGCTCATCCTCCTGCAAGCCCTGCTCCAATTTCTGCATCAACGGGATCAGGAAAAAGACTAGGAAGGTAAACATCGCTCCGCCACCGAAAATAATTGCAGTGCTTAGAAGGCGATTATTCCGGGGTGGCCGGTAGACGTGGCGCGGATTCATGAATCAGTCAGCGTAATCTTTGCCGGCTTGGCCCCGCCCTCAAGACAGGCATTCTGCACCTGCATCGTAACCCCGTGTCGCGACTGGGGATGGCTTTGGATGATGATCGGACTCCGTTCTTCCAACTGAAGCTGGCCCTGCACGATTCCCGGAATGGCATCGAGTGTGATCAACCGGCCGTCGTGCTCAATCCGACTGTCCTTCTTGATCACCAAAACGAGAGTCTGTCCATCGCTGGCCTGGGCCGCCGATGAATCCTCGGGCCGGTTCACCGCCAACCCGTCCTCCTCCACGAAGGTCGCAGTCACGATAAAGAAGATGAGCAAGATAAACACGCAGTCGATCATCGGCGAGAGATCCGGTTCGGGATCACTGTCATCAATTTCAAAACGATGATTTCCAAGAGGCATCTTATCGAGTGGCCAGCGTGACCTTATCGCGTTTCACCCCTGCTTCGAGGCACTGTTTCTCAACATCCGAGACAACCCCACGAAAGGCATTGGCATCGGCCTGAATAATGACCGGCATTTCCTCATTCTCGAGAAGTTGGGGACGTACGACATTTTGAACTCCACTCACCCCGACTTCCTCGCCACCGTAAAAAACCTTACTCTCCGCCGTCACCGCCAACAGAATGGAATTCTTCTCGAGGCCCATCCCCAGGCTTGCCTCCGGACGATCCACCTCCACGCCAGGCGGCTTTTGGAACACCGTCGTTACGATGAAAAAGATGAGCAGGATGAACACGCAATCGATCATCGGAGAAAGGTCCGGCTTCACTTCGTCATCAGACGAAAACGATCCCGAGTTGCGGCGAATCAAGCTCATACGTTTCTAAATTTGGTGGTAACGATCGTGCTCTGAAGCTGGGCCAGGGTGCAGTCGATCTTGTTTCTCCGCTCACGAACCATCAGCGACATGAACATTCCGGGAAGGGCAATCACCAGACCGGTGAGTGTCGTGAAAAGCGCCTCCTTCATTCCCGAGGCAATCATTCCCATACTCTGCTTCCCTCCCCCGGCGGCCAGACCGTCGAACATATCGAGCATCCCGCCCACCGTCCCCAGAAGGCCGGTCATGGGAGCCGCTGCAATAAGCGTCGTGATGATAATCAAGCGCCGGTCAATCGAGCGGATAAGAATCTCCCGGACTTCATCAAAGCGCCGCTGCACCCGCTTAATCGAAACCCGCTTTCCGTGCATCGCGTAGCGAATTACTTCACCGATCCGCCCCTCCGCACTCTCCGGCTCATTGATCCATCCCTCCCACTCACTGCGTTGCGAGCTGTTGAGATTTCCACGCACTACGAAGTAGAGGGAAGCCGTCGCGGTCGTATAGAGAAGGAAGGCCACGATCAAGAGAGCCGCCATGACGGTCCCGCCATCGGTAAAGATGTCAGCAACTTCCTGAAGATTTGCGGGCATGGTCATTAGGCGGTCACAAGATCGGTTTCGTCCATATCCTCGGGCTCCTCATCGGCATTCCCGCAGGCATCGCTAATTTCCGTCGTCCCATTCAGCAAGGAAAGCGCGACCCCTTCCGCCTGGCCAAATTTCGACTTTGCCAAGCTTTTCAACATGCCATGTACGATGATCACCGGAATTGCGACAATGAGACCCATCGCCGTCGTGATGAGCGCCTCGCTGATACCCGCCGAGAAAGCCTTGGAATCACCTGCTCCAGCCGCTGACATCATTGCGAATGTTTTCATGATTCCCAGAACCGTCCCCAGCAGCCCCATCATTGGAGCCGCCGCCGCGACCAGGGCAAGGAAGGGAAGAAAGCGCTCAAGCTTGGGCTGAATCATTCCCAGCTTCTCGAGCAGGGCATCCTCCAAAATCCGGCGCTTGTCGTAGAAGTAGGTCACCCCGGCCTCGACCATCTCACCACCCAAACCCTTAAACCCCTTCGCCTTCAAGCCGGCCTCCTCCGTCTCGTGACTCAGAAGATCATCCAAGATAAGGTTAATCTTCTTCCGATTCGGAATTGGGAAGCGATGAATCTCAAGAACCTTGAAGACCGCGATCAACAACGCCACCAGGCCAAGGCCGAGAATTCCATAACCCACAACCCCTCCCCCTTTAAGATATTCCTCCACCGATTTTTCGGCCCGCGCCACTTGAATCGCCTTCCCCATCGAGGCGTCCACCACCACGACCGCCGAACCACTTTGAACGAGATCTTTAATCGTCTCCCCGCCTTCCTTCACCGTTGCGATTGTCGGGAACTCCACACCCTCCGCAGCAAAGGAGGTGAAGCCTACCACCTCGCCATCGTTTGACGCAAAGTATCCCAGCGGACCCGCTTGGGCAAAGTTCCCTTCCTTGACTATATTCCCCTCACCAACCGCGCTGCCGGGAATTCGCTGACCACCCGAAACCAAGGTCAGGCGTTCCGCAGCCATGTGCAGAAGTGCGAGGCGATTCTGAATTTCAAGAACGAGATCATCACCCGAGCGATCCGCTCTCTTTCGACGTTCTTCAATGCGGACTCCGAAGTCCTGTTTTTCCAGCGGGCTGATCCGGTTCTTAATGCTGCCGCCGTAACTGCGAAGACTCGAAAGGGTAAATTCAAACTCTCCCTTTCTCCTCGCCAATTCATTGTCCAGCTCCCGCTGCTTTCCGAGAACATCGTCCTCGTCCTTGAGGAGCTTCGTCAGCGTCTTGTGCTGCTGGATGACCATGTCGTCGATTTTCTCAACTTCCTGGATCAAGGTTCGCTCCTCCTTGCTGATCTCAACGTCCAGGGAATTGAGCTGCTCCCGGGCAAGTCGTAAATCGAGCTCGGCTTGGTCCCCGGCAGATTGTCCATACGCGGCCCCGCAAAGAGCCAATGACATTAAAAATCGTTTCATGATTAACTTACTTCGCAATTTCAAGGGGAAGGGTCACAAGGCGAACCTCACCGGAGGCATTCCCCACATTGATGAGATCGCGAACCTGTTCGATGACTTCGGGATCTGTAATCGCTGACTCGCCCCAACCTTCAGCACCGGGCGTCAGCTGCAACGCAACGGTTCCCGACTCGTTCGCTGCAAATCCCATCGCGAGACCGAAGTAGATCCCGTCGAGGAGAACCTTGTTTCCCCCGGCTTCGGCTGACCGACCGGAGAAGGACGTCACGACCTGATTGAATTTTTCCGCTTCAGTGAGAATCGTCAGCATTGCCGTCAAACGGGCGTTGAGGCTGATCTTTTCCTTGTCTTGCCGGATCACGAAATTCCTGTGATCCACAATTGCCTTCTCAAGCTTGGGTTGACTGGCGAGTTCCCTGGGAAGCAGTGGCACGACTTCCGAGATCTTGGCATCAAGATCGTTTAGACCATCGCGAAGAGCTTCGCGGCCGTCATCGTAACTCTTCTTCTCAGCCAACTTCTTTTTTGAAGTTTCATCGGTCGATCCGAGGCGCGCGAAGGCGGCGAGGATCTCTGTTTCCATTTGCGAATTCTCAGCAAGCAAGGACGCCTTGGAATCCAGGAGAATTTGCTTCTGCTCCTTCCACTCCCGTTGTTTTTCCTGGGTGGCCTTCATCACCGCGATCCACTTTTGGACACTGGCACGAAGTTGATCATTGGCGGCATTGGCATTTTCCTGGGCCGCGAGAGGCAGGATGGTGAAAAGAATAGCGGGGAGGAAAGCGAACTTCATTGCGATGGGACATTGTCTAACGTGGCATTCGATCACGAAGGAATTTGGATTGGTGACACGTTTGTCACTTTGACAGCTTACAAAGAAAAAGAGCCGCTCCACCACCCGGCGGAACGACTCTTTTTTGGATTACCTGCGAAAGGTTTTTAGTTCTTTTCGATACGGAAGAAGAACTTTTCGGAAGCGGGAACAGTGAAGGTCACCGTCTCCTGGGCCTGGGCATCAGCAATCGTCGTGCCTGAGACATCCGTAAAGGAACCATTTAAGGTCGCCGACTGGGTCACCTTGTAACTGGCTCCTTCCTCGGCGATGAACGTCACTGTGAATTGATCGCCACTCAACGAGCTACTCACAATCTGGAGTTCATCTCCATCAACCTGAATGATGATAGTCGCTTCGGGCGTTGTAAGCTCGGAGAAGCCAGGCATGACGATCCCTTCATTCGAAGCATAGGTCCAGGTTGACGTCCAAAGTTCCGTCCCGAAGGCTCCACGGAAGCTCACCTGGACGGGTGCTCCATCAAGGAGCTCCGATCCCCAGGCAGGCCCGTTGGCGATGCCGGGACGAGGGTCAATGACAACGACTTCTCCGTCCTCATTCTTCGACATGAAGCTGAGCAAGGGATCGGTATCCTTGAGGTTGCCGGGGAGGGCCAGCAACGCCGACTCCGCCGCCAGGCCGGAACCTCCGTCAACCTTCTGGTCACCAGGGGTGTTGAAAAGGTTGTAGGAGAAGCTCAGATCTCCACCGACCTGGCTGGCCGTATCAGTATCATCAATGCGAACCAAATCATCACCGATCTCCGTAAAGATCGAATTGTGGAACTGACCCGCATAGTTGTCCTTCAGGCGGAAGGCGTCGTTGGCATCGGGAGCTCCGACATAGGTTGCGTTGAAGACCTTGGCGAGGGTCTTGGGATCACCGGTCTTCACCCCGGCTCCGGTCTTGTTGCCCCCGTCTGCTTCAGTTCCGTAGTCACTGAAGTTGGACTGCACGGCGAACCAGAACTGGTGGGTTCCCTGATGACCTTCATCGAGGTCGAAGCTCTCGTCCTGGCAGTAGAGGGCAAAGAGGTGACTTGTATTCACGGTGCCACCAAACCACTCGAATCCGTCATCGGTATTCCCAACAACTTCAACGTGATGGATCGACGTTTCAGAACCGACTCCACCCATCGTGAGACCATTGATCTCTTCATCGACCGCAAACTCAAATCCACCGAAGCGAATACTCGCGTAGCTCAGACTACCGGACGAATCAGCGGCGTCATTTCCTCCGTAGAGAATATTGTCGCCAGCGGCATTGGTCGCGAATCCTTCCACGCTGTTCTCACCAAGATTGTTGGTGGGAGAATCGTAGAAGTTGATCGGAGCATTACCGAGAATAATGACTCCACCCCAAGCACCACCATCGATGACAGGGTCCTGCTTGACGGTGTTGATGCCATCCTCACCGTCGATATCGATGCCATAAAGATACTCGGCTTCGGCAACGCTGGTAAAGACGATCGGATTGGTCGCTTCTCCATCCGCAGAGATCGCTCCGTCGCGGGTGATGACCAGGGTTCCCACATCCAAGCCATTGGTTCCGGTAAATGAACCACTGCTTGCGATAACAGTTCCGGGAGTAATCGTCAGGGTCGGACGGGTCGCTCCGGAAAGATCACCGACAAAGACGGCCTGTCCGATGAAGTAGATCCGGTCAACGAGTCCATCATCATTGGTATCGGAATCCCAGGTGGTATCGGTCGTAACTGCCGCTCCCACCGTGACCACCTCGATGCCTGCAGGCACCGCGAAGGAGTCAACAAGCAGACCGTTTGCCGAAGCATAGGTCCAGGTCCGGGCCCAGTTCTCTGTTCCAAAGGCACCCCGATAGGCGGCAACCTTGGGAGCACCTGCAGTGAGGCTCGTGCCCCAGGCTGGCCCACCAAGAGCAGGTCGGGGATCGATCAGGACCACCTCGCCATCATTGTTGGTGGCAATCGTCGAATAGGCAGGATCGGTATCCTTGACGTTTCCGGTCTGGGCAAGGAGGGCGGCTTCCGCCACAGGCTGTCCCCCGTTAATCTCAACATCTCCGGGAGTTCCAAAAATATTGTTAGTGAACAATAGGTGGCCTCCGACCTGACCGGCCGTGTCCGTATCGTCGATCCGAATCAAGTCGTCACCCTGATTGGTGAAGATTGAGTTGTGGAACTGACCGGCATAGTTGTCCTTCAAACGGAAGGCGTCATTGGCATCGGGTGCTCCAATGTAGGTTGCATTGAACACCTTGGCCAAAGTCATCGGCTCGCCGGTCTTGACCCCGGATCCGGTCTGGTTGCCACCATCGGCTTCAGTTCCATAGTCACTGAAGTTGGACTGAACAGCAAACCAGAACTGGTGGGTGCCCTGATGACCTTCATCAAGATCGAAGGACTCGTCCTGACAGTAGAGCGCGAAAAGGTAGCTGGTATTCACCGTGCCGCCGAACCACTCAAAGCCGTCGTCCGTGTTCCCCACCACCTCGACGTGATCGATGGTCGTTCCAGCTCCCACGCCGGCCATAGTCAAGCCGTTGATTTCTTCATCGACCGCGAATTCGAATCCGCCGAAACGGATACTCGCATAACGAAGAATTCCGGAACTGTCAGCGGGGTCATTCCCTCCATAGAGAATATTGTCACCGGCAGCGTTGGTCGCAAATCCTTCCACGCTGTTCTCACCAAGATTGTTGGTGGGAGAATCGAAGAAGTTGATCGGAGCATTACCAAGAAGGATCACTCCCCCCCAGGCACCGCCGTCAATGATCGGATCCTGCTTCACATCGTTGATGCCATCAACACCATCGATATCCACTCCGTAAAGATATTCAGCTTCCGCGACGCTCGTGAAAATGATGGGACTGTTGATGCTTCCCTCCGCATTCAGTTGTCCATCCCGGGTCACGACCAGAGTTCCCACATCAAGACCATTGGTCCCCGTAAATGAACCACTGGAGGCAATGACAGTTCCGGGTTCAATCGTCAAAGTTGGACGGGTCGCACCGGAAAGGTCACCCACGAAGACGGCTTGATCGATAAAGTAGATTTGATCCACGATCCCGTCATCATTGGTATCGGAATCCCAGGTGACGTCTGTCGTCACTGCCGCCGTCACCGGGACGATGGTAAGGGCTGGTGCTACGAAGTTCTCCACGACAATGCTCTCAGCAGAAGCGTAGGTCCAACCGGACAACCAGTTCTCGGCTCCAAAAGCTCCCTTATAGGAAACAGGCGATGGAGCACCAGTCGTGAGAGTCCCACCCCAGGCAGGGCTTGACGCTTGCGGACGGGGATCGATCGAATTCACCTCACCGTCTCCATTTGTGCCGATGGTTGTGAAGAGAGGATCGACATCCAATTCATTGCCGGTTTGATCCAGAAGCTCCTGCTCGGCAGCCAGACCGGATCCACCATCAACCTGCTGGTCTCGAGGTGTGTTGAAAAGGTTGTTGGTCAACTTCAAGTTCACTCCGACCTGCCCGGCCGTGTCGGTGTCGTCGATCCGGATCAGATCATCTCCCTGGTTGGTGAAAATTGAGTTGTGAAACTGCCCGGCGTAATTGTCCTTCAGGCGGAAGGCATCATTCGCGTCAGGCGCTCCGACGTAGGTCGCGTTGAAAACTTTTGCCAACGTCATCGGCACTCCAGTCTTCACCCCGGCTCCCGTCTTATTCCCGCCATCGGCCTCTGTTCCGTAGTCGCTAAAGTTTGATTGAATGGCAAACCAGAACTGGTGGGTCCCCTGGTGGCCTTCGTCGAGGTCGAAGGACTCATCCTGACAATACAGGGCGAAAAGGTGACTGGTGTTCACGGTGCCCCCAAACCACTCGAATCCGTCGTCGGTATTCCCCACGACCTCGATGTGGTCAATGGCCGTCCCTGCACCGACACCTGCCATCGTGAGGCCATTGATCTCCTCATCCACCGCGAATTCAAAACCGCCAAAGCGAATGCTCGCGTAGCGAAGAACTCCCGAACTATCTCCTGCATCACCACCACCATAGAGAATATTGTCACCTGCAGCATTGGTGGCGAACCCTTCCACACTATTCTCACCAAGATTGTTGGTTGGGGAGTCGTAAAAATTGATGGGGGCATTTCCGAGAAGGATCACTCCCCCCCAGGCCCCGCCATCAACAATCGGGTCTGGCTTCGTCGTATTGACCCCGTCGACTCCGTCGATATCAACTCCATGTAAGAACTCAGCTTCATCAACACTCGTAAACACGATGGGCTGCAAGGCTGTTCCGGCAGCTTCGAGCCGACCGTCGCGGGTCACCACCAGCGTTCCAACATCCAGCCCGTTTGTGCCGGTAAACGAGCCGCTGGCCGCAATCACGGTTCCGGGTTCAATCGTCAAGGTAGGACGGGTAGCCCCGGTAAGATCACCCACGAAGACAGCCTGATCGATGTAGTAAATCTGATCAATTGTTCCATCGTCGTTCGTGTCGGAATCCCACACGGTATCCGCCCCGATGGAGGCAGGAACAGGCACGATGGTAGGCATCGCTGAAGCGGCACCTGCCACGACCATGCTGAGTAAAGCAGTCATGGTGAATTGTTTTTTGCTCGTCGTATTTTTCATGAACTTAGTTGAGATGGAAGAAAGCGCCGCATTCGACGGCACGAACTTCAGCACCGGATTTATCGACTTTGCTCGGAAATCTGAGGCGATTATCGTGACAACATTGTGACGCACACGAGCGCAACAATTTCGTCACATTAGAACTTCCCTTCGAGAGAGATTCCGAGCTCCCGACCGGGAGAATAGGAAGAAGCCGGAGCAATCCCTCCGCCCCCCTCGTAGGCCACTTCAACATCTGAATTGAGAAGATTTTTTACCGAGAACTTCACCTTCAAATCCGCCCAATCCGGCTCCCACTTCTTGGACAAATTAAAATCAAGAGTATGCATCGCCTGCCTGATTTCATTCGGGAGACCTGGGCTGGTATCATTAATATTCCGAAGGCTTGCCAGGGTCAGATACTCGCCGGTGAAGTTGTAGATAAGATTGGCGGATAAACCCAGATCCTCGTGATCATAGGACATGATCAGGTTCGCCAGAAACTCCGGTTGCCCTTCCAAGCGGTCAATCGTCGCATCAAATTCCTGGGAACCCACGGGCACCTTCCCCGGAGTGGGCGTCGCGAGAATATAACTGAGGTTTCCGGTCACCGAGAACCCACTCCCGAGCTCCTTGCTGGCCTCCAGCTCAACACCCTTGACCTCGGTTTCACCCAGGTTCGCAAAGGTCCTCGCCCGCCCACCCAACTGGGGATCCACAATGGTAAAGATGGGATCCTCAATCGTTTTATAGAAGAGATTCAACCCAAGAAAATCTCCTTCATTCTCCCAGGAGAATCGCAAATCGAAGTTCTCCGAGCGCGCCTCGCGAAGATCCCGGTTTCCGGTCACCAGACTCTGGTTGGTAAGGTCGATAATTCGGGCTGGAATAAACTCGTAAAACGTTGGGCGAACCACCGACTGCGAATAGCTGAACTCCAGCAGATATTCATCTCCCCCACCGAACGTTCGACCAAAATTCAAGGACGGAAAAACATCCTCAACCTCCGAGGTAAATGCCCCAAACGCATCTCCGGGAACATCAAAGGATCGCTCCTCTTTTTCAAGCCGGACTCCACCTAACAGAAACCAGGAATCAACTTTCGCATCGAGGCCCAGGTAGGTATTCTCGAGCGAGGTCGCGCCCTGGTATTCAGGGGTTGCCTGTGTTCCCGAAGCGACGCCGTAAAACCCCTCAAACCGTCTCGGATTCTGATCCGTGCCCACCTCCTGATCATTCAAGAGACGAGCACTTGCAGCTATCGCTTCATCCGGCCGGTTGAGTGCCCCGCCCGCTTTGATTGCCGCACTTCGAAGCCGGCTATCCCGGTCACGGGAATACATTCCAGCGCCCATGACAACATTCAACTGACGGTCCTCCGTCTTCTCAATGAGAGGAAGTATTCCATCGACCTTGTATTCCTCTGACTGATCCTTCGTGACATACTCGATGAAATCCGAACTCTGCGGATTCCTCAAATTTCCAATATTCGGAATGGAGACCCCTTCAAGTGGATCAACTGCCCCAATCTCGGTGATATAGGACCCCTTCAATTCGTAACTGCGTGGCGATTCCTCGGAGGTCTCAGAGCGATAGGCATTCCAGTTCAGCTTCGCTCCTTCGCGCCAATCATCAAATCTCATTTCACCCCCCAGTTGCAAAAATTGAAGTTCACGATACTTCAGCTCGTATGCCTGACGGTAGGAGTTCATCCGGAACCCTTCCGCCTCAATTCGACCGACTGCCAATGAATCCTCGGATACATCGAGGTCAGAAGCCTTGGTGAGGCCATTGTCGATGATGGAATACTGGGCCTCCCCTGATTTAAAATTGAAGAAGGTCGCCTTAAAATCGTAGTTATCACCGATGGTCAGATTGCCCGCGAGCAAGAGACCATATTCCTTGGATTGGGTGTAGCTATCCCGTTCGAAATTCCCATCGAGCCCCGCAAAGACCCGATCCCCATCGGGCTCAATTTCCAAGGTCGATCGATTTACGAAGAGCGGATTGAGGGCACCACGGGCGGCGGCTGAAGTGATCCGCGAATTGTAATTCGACTCCTGGGTCCGCTGATAGCGCTGCTTGGACTCATAGGTAAAGCTACCCAGAAGGCTGAGACTACTCCCGCCGTCCAATTCATAATTCTTCCCGAAACCCGCCGAGTATGACTGGTCAAGCTCGGGACTCGACTTCCTGGATTGAAACTTTACCAGATCCAGAAACCTTTGCCGTGCTGCCAGGGCAGCGCCCCCGGTCGCCCTGCTAAAGGCACTGGAATCCAGAAGCGGATCCCCGTCGATGACCGGACGGTTAGGCCGGAGATCCGAACTCACCTCAAGTCCGGGCACGGTGTAGAAATCACCATGCGATAAGGTCGGTTGATGAAACTTCGTGGAATATCCCAAGCTCAAGTAGTCCTCATCCGATTTCTTCAGCGTTTGAAGTTGCACCAGCCCCCCCACAAATTCCGCTGGCAGATAAGGAGCGGACGTCTTCTTAATCGAGACCCCCTCGAGGACATCGGAAGGAAACAGATCCAACTGCACGGCCTTTCTCGACGTCTCGGGGCTGGGAACGATGCCACCATTCAAGGTCGTATTGTTGTATCGATCGCCCAATCCGCGAACGACGACGAACTTACCACCCACGACATTGGCCCCGGAGATTTTTCCCACGGCGCCCGCAGCATCGCTGGCGCCTGACTTGGAAAGAAACTCCTTCGACAATCCCCCACCGGCCAAGCCCGGCCCTCCATCGGCAATAAGACCAATCCCGCCGGCCGCCTCTTCCTCATAGTCAAGAATGACTTCCTGCCCCTCCAACAGATACTCGCCATCAGCCAACTCAACGGGCTTCAACTCCAAAGGAATTCGCACCTTCGTGATGCCTTCCTCCTTAAGCTGCAGCACGTCCAACTTAGTGACATAGGAGGACTTCAAAAACTCTACCGTCACCCCGTCAACCGGAAGCCCGGTAATTCGAAAATTTCCATCCTGATCGGTGCGCACCTGAAATCCCCCATTCTCTGGCAGCGTGATGATCACCCCGGCAACCCCATTTCCATCGGAGTCAAAGACAACCCCCTCCACTTCACCCATACCATCTCCCGCGCTTGAGTTGGGAAGCATCCCCGGACCATCAACCACCTCCTCGTCCTCGGGAGATTGCTCTGGTATTGCGGGATCAACCGGCAGTTCATCCGGAGAGTTCTCGCCAGCATCCTCAGGGATCATCGGCGGCCCGGGCAACCCCAACTCTTTCTCAAGTTTAGGTGAGAGTAAATCAGCCCTCCCCAGCCAGGCCGTGATATCCGGATCTGTTCCGACAGCGGTTCGATCACCTGCCAGGGGCTGAATAATCACGAGGCTCAAGAGAGGAGCCATTCGTCGGTAGAATCTTGACATAGGAATGCTGGCATAAAGAAAGACCGCCACCCGCCACAGAGAAAGCCCGCCAATGTCACGGAGTCGTCACATTCCCAAAGAATTATCGCCCCCATCTCTCTCCACTCTTGCAGGCGAATCCGATAACACATAGATCTTAAAAATCATGGAAAAGGTATGACCCCTGAATCCGCCGTCCTCCAACTCGCCGCGACCTTGCTCGCTCGTGAAATCACCCCGGAAGTCCTTGCCACCCTCCAGGAGCCTGGCACCAAGGCAGTCCTCACGCATCTCGAACCCACCTGCTCAGACCTTCTCGACAAGGAATGGACGCCCGGGGACTTCGAAGATGCCGCCGTGGAATACTGCCGGCTCTTTATTCTCAATCCCGCTGTGCCTATCCGCGCAGCGGCGTGGTTCGAAGACAACTCACCGGAGATCGCCAGCCGTATCCAGTTCATGATCGAGAACGGCTTCCTCATCCTTCCGGAAGGCTTCCAAACCCTCTCCCCCGATCACCTCGCCGTCCTCCTCCTCGTTCAGACCACTCTCGCCGGAGACGACGCCACTCAATTTGAAGCCGACAACCTCGCTTCCTGGGTTCCCAAATTCGCCAACGCCCTCGCCGAAAAAACGACCCATCCCCTCTACCGCCTCGCCGCCCGCTTGATCAAATTATAAGAGTAATTAGTACAATGAAGGGCTTTGATTTTTTAGATGTTCTCGAGGATTCCCTCACAAATCTTCCACTCAAAACCATAGCGGTCTGGCTTTCCTGTGGCATCGGAGCAAACTTCGCGAGAATTCTCGCGAGAAATGATATCGAAATCTGGGAGGTGATTTTCTTTCCGATCATGCTTCTCTTTGGAACATTTGGATCGGGCTGGTGGATGTTTATTGCAGGGCCCATTCTCGTCGCCCTGGCCGCAATCTCCTGGCACTACCTCATTTTAGATGGCTCCGCCTCCGACCTGGTTTGGCTCCTGGGTCTCTCTTCCCTCATCATGACTCCGGTGGCATTTTGTGAAAATATCTTCCTCGGAATCCTCTACTTATTTTACGTGGCTTGGATTTTGTTGGCCGCCCTTGGACAAAGTCGCGACAATCGCTCATCAATCGATCATGTCTGACCTCCTCACCACGACCGCCAAAGCCCTCAACCTCGAAGGCTACAAGCGCCATATCTTTCTCTGCGCCACTCCAACCGAAGCCAAGTGCTGCGCCTTCGACGAGGGCATGGCCTCGTGGCAATTCCTCAAAACCCGTCTCAACGAACTCAAGCTCTGCGGCCCGCAAGCTCTCGTTCATCGCAGCAAAGCCGACTGCCTCCGCATCTGCACCCGCGGCCCCATCGCCGTCGTTTACCCCGATGCCATCTGGTATCACTCCTGCACTCCCGAGAACCTCGAGCGCATCATTCAAGAGCACCTCATCAACAACGCTCCCGTCGAAGACCTCCGCATCACCGTGGAAGAAGTGAACTCAACGGCCCGGTCTTAAACCCCGCCATTGTCGCGGTCATCTGTTTCCGAAAATACGGAATCTTCATTCCAATCGGAAAAGCGACGTCACGCAGCTTCCCTAACGGAAGGTGATCCGACTGGAAGAAGGGCGTCGTCCAGCGGGTCGCGAATTGATAAAACCCCACGTGCTTCTTCCGCCGTTTCGTAAACTCTGCGAGTGCCTCTCCCAACGGCATCTCCGAGTATTACAGATTCCCCTTTGCTGGCAATCACCGACGATCAAAGATAGCACCTCTCTCTTCGACCCGTATCCTTGCTACTGAAAATGTTGCATTCTTTTCTTCGTCATCGCTTCGCATCCTTTCCGGTTCTCCTGTTGCTTTCATCGGCGACCTTTGCTGCAGAGCCGACGGAGGGTGAAAAGCTTTTCGCGCTCAAGGTCAAGCCACTCTTCGCCGACAGGTGTCTTGCCTGCCACGGCGCCGAAGGCAAAAAAATCAAAGGAGGCTTCGACATGAGAACACGGGAGTCGGTGCTCCTCGGAGGTGATGAGTTTGGCAGCTCCGTCCTCCACCCCGGTCAAGGAGAAAAAAGCGAACTCTACCGACTCACCACCCGCACCGTCGAAGACTACGAAATGCCCCCCAAGGAGGCCGACAAACTGAGCGAAGAGGAAACATCGTTCATTCGTGATTGGATCAACGAAGGAGCACCATGGCCCAATGATGAGCGGGTCAAAGCAATTCAAAAAAACTTCGCTGAAGGGGAACAAGTCGAGACCTCAAAGGCCCTCAATGATGACTGGCAGCACCGTCGCTACGGGCCCGCAAAGCTCTGGGCCTACCGGCCCATCAAAGTCATTGAGGTCCCGGGCAGCATCAATCCCGTCGATTTCTTCATCGATCAAAAGCTTGGCACTATCGACTTGCCACCCGCCCCGCTCGCCAACCCGCAGGAATTGGTTCGCCGCCTCCGCTTCGACCTCACCGGCCTTCCCCCTTCACCGGAAGAAGTCACTCAATTTGAAAGCCATTTCCAGAAAAACCCGCAGACCGCGGTGACCAACTTTGCCAGCAAACTCATGGCTACTCCTCAATACGGCGAACACTTCGGACGCCACTGGCTCGACGTTTCCCGTTATGCTGACTCCGCAGGATTCGCCAACGACTACTCACGACCCCACGCCTGGCGCTACCGCGACTACGTCGTCCGCAGTTTCAACCAGGACAAGCCCTATCCTGACTTCGTTCGCGAACAAATCGCAGGCGACGAACTCGAAGATCCAAAACCCGGGACCATTATCGCCACGGGCTTTCTTCGGATGGGCCCATGGGAGCAAACTTCCATGTCCGTCTTTGCTGAAACACGGCAGTTCTGGCTCGATGACGTCACCTCATCTGTCGGGCAGGCCTTTCTCGCCCACCCCATGCAGTGTGCCAAATGCCACGATCATAAATTCGACCCCATCCCCACCCGTGATTACTACCGGATGATGGCCGTCTTCTCGACCACCCAGTTTGCCGAAACCATCACCCCTTTCCTCGAAACCGAGAATCGCAATCATTTCAAGGGGTCTCACGAACTGGTGATATCCAAAATCGATTCGTATCAAAAGCAACGCTCCGCCCTTCAGAAACAAATGAAGGAAAGGAAACGTCAGGAGACTGCCGAAGCCCGCGTCGGAGACAACGGGCTTGATCCGGGGGACGAAGCATCGATCGGACGGATGGCCAAAAATATCAACCGCCATACCATCGAAGCCGATCGGACCAAGGAGCTTATCCACAGCGTCTACACCGGAAAAACCATTCACCGAAACAACGTTCAGGGCTCTCTTCAAAAGCCAAAGGAAGTCTGGCAAGGACCCGGGGTGATTGAACAGGACGCCATTCTTACCGGAGGGAGTATTTATGCCCGGGGAGAACCCGTCAAACCCGGTGCCTTAAGCGCGGCAGAGTCACTCGGAAACATGCCACCCCCTAATTTCCCGGCGGGGCAGGGCAAACGCCGATTGGCCCTCGCCGACTGGATCGTTGACGAAAAGAATCCCCTCACCGCACGCGTCATCGTCAACCGTGTTTGGTCATGGCACTTTGGGAAAGGTCTCGCTGGAAACCCAAATAACTTTGGTGGAACCGGTCTCGCACCCACTCATCCCGAACTCCTCGACTACCTGGCTCATTGGTTCATGCAAAACGGCTGGTCCATCAAAAAGCTCAACCAACTCATCATCTCCTCCGCCGCCTGGCAGCGCAGTTCGCGACACCCTGCTGCCAGCAAACAGCGTGAACTCGACCCCGATCAAAAACTCTACGCCACCTTTCTCCCCCGTCGCCTCACCGCCGAAGAGCTCCGCGATGCCATGCTCGTCACCAGTGGAGAAATGAATCTCGAAGTCGGAGGTCTGCCTGCCAAGCCGGACATCAACCAAGAAGTCGCCCAGCAACCCCTTCAGATCATGGGAGGGACCGCTTCTGTTTACGAACCCGATGCCCTTCCCCGTCAACGAAATCGACGCAGTCTCTACGCCGAAAAACTTCGTGGACTTCGTGACCCCTTCTTCGAAACATTCAACCAACCTGGATCGGACAATTCCTGCGAACTTCGTGAAACATCGACCATTGCACCCCAGGCCCTCACCTTAATCAACTCCACCGAAATGCAGGACAGGGCGCTCGCCTTCGCTCATCGGCTCGCCACCCGGAAGCAGGACGACGAAGCCACGCTCACCAGCGCCTTTCAACTCGCACTGGGAAGAAGCCCGGGCAAAGCCGAAACAACGGACTTCATTCAAGCGTGGAAGGCAGCAACTGACGAAGAATCGAAGCGCACTCTCCAACCCCCGACCTTCCCGACCGTCATCGAACGAACCGTGAGAGCTGAGAAAACCGGCGAGCTCTACACCTTCGAAGAACACCTGCCGGTCTTCAAGATTTACCAACCCGATCTTCAGCCGCATCAAGTCGATGCCCGGACACAGGGCCTCGCACACCTGTGTCTCGTCCTCCTGAACTCAAATGAATTTTGCTATCTCGACTAAGCCTTAGTCACCTTCTTCAGTTCAACGTTAAAACCATGAAAATTCCTGCCAGCCTTTTGCTCCTCATCTCTCTCGCCTGCCAAAGCGCCCGGGCAGAACTTCGTCTTCCAAACATTTTCAGCAGTCAAATGGTCCTCCAGCGGGACAAGCCGGCCCGAATCTGGGGTTGGGCCGAGGAGAAGCGTGAGGTCACGGTATCATTTGCGGGCCAGCAAAAAACAATCGCCGCAGGATCGGACGGCAAATGGCAGGTCACTCTTGACCCGATGGAAGCCCATGCGACAGGCCGGCGCTTAAACATCGCCTCCGGCGATACCTCGGTCACCTTCGAAGACGTCCTCGTCGGTGACGTCTGGATCTGTGGTGGACAAAGTAACATGGAGTGGCGTCTCAAAAGCTCCAGAAATGCCGATATCGAAATCCCAAGTGCCCGCTATCCCGCCATTCGTTTCATCCGGATTGAACCTGAAGGCACCCCTGAAGCACTGGACAATTTCCCAGCAGAAAATGGCGCGGGTGTGTGGCAGGTGTGCACCCCCGAAACCATCGGTGATTGCTCCGGAGTCGCCTACTTCTTTGGTCAAAAGCTCCATCGCCGGTTGGACGTCCCCATTGGCCTGATCAATGCAGCATGGGGAGGAACAATGGCACAACATTGGGTAAGTCGAAGCACTTTGGAAACTCTGCCCACAGTCAAACCCTACCTCGAAGACTATGACAAGAAGCGGTCCGACTGGCAGAGCAACGGAGCAGAAGAAGGCGCTGCGGAGCGCTACGCCTCAGATCTCAAAAAGTGGGAGGCACTCGCTGCAGAGGCCGGAGAAAAAGGAGAGAAAGAACCCGGCGGCAAGCCAAACCCACAGAGCTACCTTGACCCTGCGCAGGGCCGTATTCCTGCCGGTCCCTTCAATGCCATGATCATGCCCATCGCCGGCCTCTCCCTTCGCGGAGCTCTTTTTTACCAAGGCGAAAACAACGCTTTTGGAGATACCTGGATCCCCTTCCGCGAGACCTTTCCAGCTGTGATCTCTGATTGGCGGAAGGCCTTTCAAGACGACAAGCTCCCCTTTGGTATCATTCAAATCGCTGGCTGGAGCACCCGCCGAAGCATGGAATATGACATGAATCACCACACCAACGTCATCCGGGAACAACAGTTTCTTACCTGGCGTAATACCCCGAACACCGGTCTCATCGTGAGCTTTGATGCCAATAGCAACGACTCAATTCATCCCGGAAACAAATACCCCGTTGGTGAACGCTCCGCCCGCTGGGCCCTCTCAACGGTGCATGGAATCACCGACGCCACCCGCCCCCGGGACCTCCTGCAATGGCACGGTCCGATCTACAAATCGATGACCCGGAATGAGGGGGGAATCCTCATCGAATTTGAAGAGGAAGGCGCGGAGGGACTTCGCTTCGATCAGACCGACGCCCGCGGCTTCTACATCGCCGGGGCTGACCAGATCTTCCATGACGCTTCCGCCCGCGTGGTTGCCGGCAAGGGCAAAACGCCGGAAGTAGAAGTTTGGAGCGACGCCGTCCCGGAACCAGTCGCCGTCCGCTACGCCTGGTCAAACCTCCCGCTCGGCACCTTGATGAACGGAAAGGAACTGCCCGCCTATCCTTTCCGCACCGATACCTGGCCACTTAAACCCCACTACGGTGAAGCTCTCTACTACGTGACCCCCTCAAAATCCGATGAACAATAGAACCCACTTTCACGCCAACCCCACACGCCGGGAAGCGCTCTATGGCCTCGGCACAGGGCTTGGTTCGATCGCGTTCTCTGCCCTCCTTCAAGGCGCCAACTCCCGGATCGTCCACCATCCAGCGAAAGCCAAAAGCTGTATTTTCCTGATGATGGAAGGTGGCCCGTCCCACATCGACACCTTTGACCCCAAGCCCGAACTCGCAAAGCGCCACATGCAGCGCTTCAAACGAAGTGGCGAAATGGAAAGCGCGATGTCTTCCGGAGAACGCTACTTTGTCCAAAGCCCCTTCGATTTCATCAAGGCAGGGAAAAGCGGAGCCGACATCTCCACCCAGTGGGTCCATCTTAAGGAAAGGGTCGATGACATCTGCTTCTATCGCGGCGCCCAAGTCGACTCGGTCAACCATCCCACCGCCTGCTACCAGCTCAATACCGGCAACCAATTCGGAGGCGATCCCGGCATCGGAGCATGGGTCACCTACGGGCTCGGCACCCTCAACGAAAACCTTCCTGGCTTCGTCGTCCTCCCTCGCACCGCTTACCCGCAGGGTGGCGCGGTCAATTGGTCGAATGGATTCCTGCCTGCCGACTTCCAAGGCACCCCTCTCCGCCCAACCGGCAGTCCCATTCTCGATCTCAATCGACCCAAAGGAATGTCCAGTGAACGCCAACGCGCCAACTTCGATCTCCTCGCAAAACTCAATCGTGCCCACCTGGAAAACCGCCCAGATCGGAGCGATCTCAGTGCACGTATGGCCTCCTACGAACTCGCCTACCGCATGCAAACGGAAGTGCCTGACCTCCTCGATCTCAAAAAAGAGAAGCAAGCTACCCTCGACGCTTATGGCGTTGGCAATGCCGACACCGATGACTTCGGGCGAAAATGCCTTCTCGCGCGACGCCTCGTCGAGAAAGGCGTCCGTTTCGTGCAGGCCTACGCCGGCAACTGGGATAGTCACGACTATATCGAACGCGCCCACGGCTCACTCATTCGCTCCGTCGACAAACCCATCGCAACTCTTCTCAACGATCTCAAACAACGCGGTATCCTCGATAAAACCCTCGTCGTTTGGTGCGGGGAATTTGGGCGCACCCCGGATAACGGCACCCGTAATGGTGGTGCCAACTACGGGCGCGACCACAACCCTAAAGCGATGTCGATATGGTTCGCAGGCGGAGGCACCAAAGCCGGACACACCATTGGGGCCACCGACGCCCTCGGAGCCGAAGCCGTCGATTGCGTCCACCACATTCGTGACGTCCACTGCACCATTCTTCACCTGCTAGGGCTCGATGACAACAAGCTCACCTACTACCACGCCGGGCGCCACAAACAGCTCTCACAGTTCGGTGGGCAGATCATCCCCCAGCTCATCGGATAGCGTTTCCAACGATCGACTATCCTTCGTAATTCTCAGCAATCCACTGGCTTAAAAGTCGCACCCCGTATCCCGTTGCAAAACTGGGCTCGCGCGGATCGGTCCGGGTGTTTTTCGTCGCTGTTCCTGCGATATCCAAATGCACCCAGGGGACCTCTCCCACAAAGCGCTTCAGAAACTGCGCCGCCGTCACCGAACCGGCATCGCGGCCCATCGAATTTTTCATATCAGCAGTGGGCGAATCCAAAAGCCGGTCATACTCCGGAGACAAAGGCATCCGCCAGGTCTTCTCTGACGAACTCTCCGAGGCTTTCTCAAAAGCTTTCGCCAGCTGATCCGAGTTACTAAAAAGTCCCGCGTTCTCGTAGCCCAGGGCGACCACAATCGCCCCCGTGAGCGTCGCCAAATCAACCATCGCACATGGTTTGAAATTCTCCTTGGCATACCAAAGTGCATCGGCAAGCACGAGACGCCCTTCCGCATCCGTGCTCTGTAACTCGATGGTCTGACCCGACATTGACGTCACGACATCACCAGGATTCTGCGCATTGCCATCAGGCATGTTCTCCGCAAGGGCGACCACGCCCACTACATTAACCTTCGCCTTGCGACTCGCCAGCGCCTGCATCGTGCCGACCACCGCAGCCGAGCCACCCATGTCCGCTTTCATATCCCACATCCCCTGCACCGGCTTCAGTGAAATTCCGCCGGTATCAAAAGTAATCCCCTTCCCCACCAGACAAACGGGAGCCTCATCCTTGGATCCGCCATTCCAAGACATCATCACTAACTGGGACTCATGCCGCGAACCCTGGCCCACACCCACGAGGGCATTCATACCCAATTCCAGCATTTGCTTTTCGCCCAGCACTTCGATCTTTAAACCCAACTTCGCGAGCTTCTTAATACGATCCCGATACGACTTTGGATGTAACACGTTCGAAGGCTCATTGACCAAATCCCGAGCTAACAACTGGCCGTCACAGATGGGACCGTAAAAATTGTTGTAAGCCGCGCGGGCCTTCTTGGGATCATCGCACACCACCCGCAGCGTCGTCACGGTGGTCTCCTTAAACGGAGCCAGTTTCGTCCGATATTTAAAGAAATGGTAAGCCGCCAATCGAGCCCCAACCGCCGCGCGGGCTGCCTCTTCGGGAGCCAACTTAAATCCATCAAGATGAAAATTAAGGACCTTCTCTCCTTTCGTTCGATGAACCTGCATGGCCTTCGCTCCGAAGAGTTCAGCATCGAATTCATTCCGTTTCCCCACTCCAAACAATGAGAGTCCATCGACCTCGGAACCCGTCGGCGCATAGATCGGAAAGGCCTCTCCTTTTTTGCCCGAAAATCCGGCCGCTTTCATGGCAGCAAGAACCTGCCCCTTGGAATCATCCCGGTAGATTTTGGCAGCACCATTGAGCTTCCGACCCTGGAAGACAGGCACAATCGCTACCCCGGAGGCCGCCTTATCACTCGCTACAAAACTTACTTTTAGCATGTTGGCCAAGTGGTAGCGAATCCCGGCCCCAAATTGAAGAACCAATAAGAAGGGCGCAGAGATCGCCTCGCAGCCTGCTCATTTTATGAGTTCCTCGATCACCCTCCCGTGAACGTCTGTCAGACGACGATCAATACTGTCCTTGCGATAAGTCAGCCTTTCGTGATCGATACCCAATAGCTTCATCACCGTAGCGTGGATATCGTAAACCTGTGTGGGATTTTTCCGGTCCTGCGGCTTAAATCCGAACTCATCACTCTCGCCAACAGTGACCCCTCCCTTGATGCCACCGCCCGCCAACCAATTTGTGAAGACATGCGGGTTGTGATCCCTCCCCTTCGCCCCCTGCGTCGAGGGCATACGTCCAAATTCCGTCGTCCAAAGAATGAGAGTGTCATCAAGCATACCCCTCTGTTTTAGATCTTTGATGAGTGCAGCCGCTCCGATCGCCATTCCTCGGGAAAGCGGACCATGATCCCGCTCGATGTCTTCGTGACTATCCCAATTCCTCCGCGGAAAACCATTATCGTTTCCCGACCAAACCTGCACAAACCTCACCCCTCTTTCCAACAATCGGCGCGCCGAAAGGCACTTTCTCCCAAAGTAATCCGCTTCTTCCCTCCAGTTAATATCCTTCGGCCAACTCGTCCCATCAGGCGACAAGCCATACATTTTCCGGATATACTCGGGCTCATTTTTCAAATCCAAGACCTCAGGTGCCGCCAACTGCATCCTTGCTGCCAACTCGTAACTGCGAATCCGCGCGTCCAATCGAGAATCGTTCGGACGCTCCTCGGCATAGGTCCCATTGAGCTTCCTCAGAACGGCATGTGCATCCAGGTCCGCCTTCTCTCCAAAAAGATCCGGCGCCTTCAAATACGTAATTGGGTCACTGAGACCAGGCCGAATGACCGTGCCCTGATCAACTGCGGGTAAAAACGCTGACCCCCAATTCTTCGGGCCATTCGAAGCAAAACCGCGGTGATCCGGCAACACCACAAAGGTCGGCAGATTATTATTCAAACTCCCTAATCCGTAACTCACCCAGGCGCCCATTCCCGGAAAACCCGGACGATCAAACCCCGTCGCCTGCAAATAAGTCGCCTGACTATGCACCCCGGTTTTCCCTGTCATATTATGAACGAATGCCATCTCATCAACCACCTCTCCCAATGGCGCTACCGTCTCACCTAACAATTTGCCACAACGACCAAACCTCGAAAAATCCCAGACCGGCTTCATCCATGGACCCAAGCCATTTTGAAACGCCTCGACTTTTTCTCCGAAGTCTGACTCCTCACCATGCCGCTTCACCAATTCAGACTTAAAATCGAAGAGATCCAAATGACTCGCCGCTCCGCTCATAAATAGCTGAACCACCCGCTTCGCCTTCGCCGGGAAATGTCCCTCGCCCAGTACCCCGCTCCCTGCATAGACCTTGCCTCCCAACATCGAAGCCAAGGCAATCCCGCCGAGTCCTCCGCCCGATTCCCACAAAAATTGCCTCCGTGATTTCATCTCAATCGACATATCCAAATTCACTCAGATTAAAAATCACACGACACATTGCCGTAACTCCATGAGTCTTTGCATACTTACCCAAAACATCCATCTCTTCAGAGGTCGCGACTCGTCCAAGCGAAAGCTCAATCGCCGTGCCAACAACATCCTCGCTCTCCTCAATTCGTCGCGCAAAGTGCTCAGCCATCTTGACCACAAACGGACTATTCATCATCGCCAAAGCCTGCAAAGCTGTTGTCGTTTCACCGCGTTTATCCACTAACAAAGAAGGGTCTGCGCAATCCAAAGCCTCCATAAAAGGCTGCGGCTGCGATCGCACCACAAAGCGATACACTGATCTCCGGTGAGTCGCCTTGTCGTTTGGATTGGCCTTTTCATAAAGGTAGTGCGGCGAATGCTCTGGCTTTTCGATCACGAAGTCTTTGAATGATGGCCCGCCCATTTCCCAATTCATCTTTCCCGCCACAATCAAAACCGTGTCACGAATCGCCTCCGCTTCGAGTCGCCTTCTGTTCTGTCTCCATAAAAAACGATTTGAGCCATCGCGTAGTTCATTCACCGAATCACCCTGACTTTCTTGCTTATAGACCGCACTCGAGACAATGAGCCGATGCAAATTTTTTAGCGAGCCACCACCATCTCGAAACTCCACCGCAAGCCAATCCAACAACTCTGGATGAGATGGCTTGCCTCCCAGCCTCCCAAAGTCATTCGCCGTATCGACCAGGCCCGTACCAAAGTGCCCCTGCCAGACCCGGTTCACGATACTCCGCCACGTCAGACGATTATCGCGATGCGCCACCCAATCCGCCAGCGCCACTCTTCTTTCACCCTCGGAATGATTCTCAGGTAATTCAAAAATACCACCCTCTCCCACGATCCCCGGAACGGCACCGGGCTGAGCCACCGAAAGTGGCCTCGTCACATCGCCCCGATCCAAAACCTTCACTTCACGCGGCTTCCCGCCAAAGGCACCCCGTCCGACAAAATTTCCGGACCCCTGATGAACAGTTGCCACATAGGCCACCCTCGCTTGTGGCAAGCTTCTCAGTTGTTCCTCGATTCGTTTCACCTCCCTTTCAATGCTCTCTCTGGCAGCACTTCTCTTCTCAACAAGATGAGCCTTCCCCCATCGCGGCATCGCTTCAATTGAATCAAAAGCCGTCACATCGACCACAGGCATCACCATTCCTGCAGCCTCCACTTCAAACCCACCCAGCGCAAAAATCCAATCACCACTTAACTCCTGACCCGCCCTCCTCCGGTTCCATAGCTTCGTCGCGACGACTCTCACATAACGTCCCCGCGAGCCCCCGGCCTGAACAACAACGCGCTCCATTCCCGGCCTTAAAAAATCCCCACCCGTCTCATCCCGAAGAACCACTCTTTCCAGAAAGTTTTCAGACTCCGAGACTTCAACTTTGAATCGATGAGGAAAGCCGAAATCATCGAAGCCATATTCCCTCGCTCCTATCAACGTCACCTTTTCAATCGGGACAACCTTCCCCAAATCAACCTGCACCCACTTCTCGATATCCTGCCGTTTCGCAACCTGACTGTGATAACCCAAACCTTCACCAGGGCCGCCCAGCGCCCTTACCTTCTCGTTCGCCAATCTCAAATCATTGTTCAATCGACTCCGCTCCAACCCCACTCCCCGATCCAGATCATATTCACGATCAGCCCGATCCAAGGCGCCAAAAACCGATTGCAGTGAATAATAATCCTCGATCGTCACAGGGTCCACCTTGTGATCGTGGCACTGGGCACACTGCACCGTCAGTGAGCAAAATACATTCATCGTGGCTGCAACCATATCATCACGGTCCAAATGACGGGCCACCTTGCCATCGATCTTCTCCTCCGGCACCTCCATGTGCCCGATCAAATCCCACGGCCCAGCTGATAAAAAGCCCAAGGCCACGATCCCATCCTCAGTCTGCGGCCAAAGCACATCTCCCGCCAACTGCTCACGAACAAACCGTTCATACGGTTTGTCCATATTCAGGGAACGGATGACATAGTCGCGATACCGCCACGCATTTTCCCTCGGTTGGTCCTTATCGTATCCATGGGTCTCCCCGAAATGCACCGCATCCAACCAATGACGCCCCCACCGCTCGCCATATCTCGGAGACGCCAAAAGTTCATCGAGCAACTTTTCATAAGCGTCTTCCCGTTCATCCTTCACAAACGCTTCGACTCTCGATGTCTCCAAAGGAATCCCGCATAAATCAAAGGATAATCTCCGTGCCAGCATCCTTCGTTCGGCCTCCTTCGCTCCGGTTAATTGACGGTCCGCTTGCTTGGCTTGGATAAACCGATCAACCACATTTCCCGCAACGCCCTCGGGAACATCCGGGCGAATCAGAGCGCGCGTCGACCACCAGTCCTCCTGCGCCAGCAATGGCATCAGAAGGATCGCCCATGATAAACATCGGAAAATCAATTTCATCAGCCCGCTCCTTAACACAAATTCCTTGCACCCAACAGGACATCTTTATCCAACGGGATTCCCAACCTATGGGCTTGTCGCGTTCCTTGAGCCGCTTGGCGGCTCCGCCCCCGCAGAGGACGGCGACGAAGTCATCTCCGCCCTCAAGGAAGCCGATGTGAAGTTTAAGAGGGAGCCCTTCGAGACGCCCGTCTGCCACATGGCCATGGTTTTCGACCCCGCTGAAAACATCGTCATTATCCACAAGCGTAAGCCCGGGCATCCTTAGCCACTTTTGTGGAGGAACTCTCTCATCCTTCTTTTTCCTAGAGTTCCCCTGATCCCATTGCGTAGGGTCACATCCGCGCATGATCACAATTCGACGCCTCACCTTCTCCGTCCTCTCCGCCTTCCTCGCAGTGGCAGGAGGAGAAGAGCGCCTGCTCAGTTTTAATTCGGACATCCGCCCCCTCCTTTCGGATCGTTGTTTCGCCTGTCATGGCTTCGACGCCAAAGCCCGCGAGGCAGATCTCCGCCTCGATACTCCAGAAGGCGCTTTCAAGAAAGGTGACAACGGCCCTGCCATCGTCCCGGGCGCTCCCGATGCCTCACACATCTGGGAACGCATCATTTCCAAAGATCCCGATGAGGTCATGCCACCGCACGACTCGCATCTCTCCTTATCAGATTCCGAAAAATCCCTCATCTACACTTGGATCAAGCAAGGCGCGAACTACGAGAAGCACTGGACGTTCACAAGGGTCGAAAAACCTGCCCTGCCCGCAAGCGATCCACATCCCCTCGATTCCCTCGTCCTGAAACGGCTTCAAAAAGAAGATCTCACCTTCTCTCCCGAAGCCGATCAACGGACCCTCATCCGACGCCTTTCTCTCGATCTCCGTGGCCTCCCTCCCACTCCCGCAGAGATCAACGCCTTTCTCGCCGACCAATCTCCCCAAGCCTGGGAGAACCTCGTCGACCGCTTCCTTGCCGACCCGGCCTTCGGGGAACGTATGACCTGGCCCTGGCTCGATGCCGCCCGCTACGCCGACTCCAATGGTTATCAAGGCGACAACGAGCGCACAATGTGGCCTTGGCGGGACTGGATTGCCGACGCTTTCAATCGCAACCTTCCCTTCGACGACTTCACGGTTTGGCAAATCGCTGGAGACCTCTTGCCCGATGCCACCCACGAGCAAAAACTCGCTACCGGCTTCCTCCGAAATCACCCCATCAATGGCGAGGGCGGATCCATCCCCGAAGAAAACCGCGTCAACTACGTCATGGATATGGCCGAAACTGTCGGCACGACCTGGATGGGGCTCACCTTCAACTGTTGCCGCTGCCACGACCATAAATACGACTCCCTCACCCAGGCTAACTACTACGGCCTTTTCGATTTCTTCAATCAAACGCCCGTCAACGGAGGCGGCGGTGACCCGCAAACCAAACCCGTCCTCGCCGCTCCCACAACCGGCCAGCAAGGCGCTCTCGCCAAACTTCAAACGGAAGTCACCCAAATCGATCGCGACCTTGCAGAACTCTCGACCCAACTCCTTTCCCGGCAACCGGACTGGGAGCAAAAACAACAGGAGAGCAAAAACAAGGATCTCTGGACGCCCTTCACTCTCACCTCTTCCAAAGCAAGCGACGCCGGACTCAAAATAGAAACGCTCCCCGACGGCTCCCTCTTCACTTCCGGAAGTAACCCCGCCAAACTCACCTATACCCTCACCACCCCGCTCCCCACGGAATCCGTCACCAGCATCCGACTCGATGCCCTCCGCCACCCGTCCTACACCAAGGAGGGCATCAGCAGAAGCGACAGCGGAAACTTCGTCCTCACATCCTTCGAAATTTACCTCCAACAAAAGGACCAACCCAAAAAGCAACTCGCCCTCATCAATCCCAAGGCCACCTTCGAACAAGGGTCTCTAAAAATTGGTGGCGCCCTTGACGAGAATCCCGACTCCGGTTGGGCCGTCCTCGATGGCATCTCCATTACCCGCGACCACGCCGCCATCTTCCAACTCGCCGAGCCACTCCTGCCCTCCCCGGATTCCCACTTGGAAATCATTCTGCGGCATGACTCCCAGCACCCCGCTCACTTCCTGGGACGATTCTCTCTCTCTTTCACGTCAGCCCCGATGGCAGGATTCGAAGAGAAACCCAACGCCCTCGCGCCCCTTCTTCACCTTGCCTCGGATCAACGGACTCCCGCACAATCCAAAAGCATTCGCGAAGCCTTCCTCGCGGCGCAGCCCGAACACCTCCAACTGACCAGCAAGAGAACCTCGGTTCAGAACGAAATCGTGAAGATCGAAAAATCCGCCCCTAAGGTCATGATCATGGGCGATCAAGCCAAGCGCCGGGATAGCTTCATTCTTGCCATTGGTTCCTATGAGCAACCCGGTAAAAAAGTCACCGCACACACACCCGATGCTCTCCCCCCGCTCCAAAAGGCAGGCGAACACGCCGACCGCCTCGACCTCGCCCGCTGGCTCGTCTCACGCGATAATCCGCTCACCGCCCGCGTCACCGTGAATCGTTTGTGGCAGGAATTTTTCGGCGTCGGCTTCATCAAATCAGCGGAAGACTTCGGCGTCCAAAGTGAGATCCCAAAGCACCCCGAAGCCCTCGACTGGCTGGCCGCTGATTTCATGGACAACGGATGGGACTTCAAAAAACTCGTCCGCAACATTGTCACCAGCCGGACCTACCGCCAATCTTCATCGGTCACCTCGACACTCTTGGAAAAAGACCCCGGGAACCGCCTCCTCGCCCGTGGTCCCCGTTTTCGACTACCCGCCTGGATGATTCGCGATCAAGCACTCGACTCCAGCGGCCTCCTCGTCCGCCCGCTTGGTGGCGAACCCGTCAAGCCATGGCAACCAGCCGGCCTCTGGTCGGAAGTCACTTTCGGTAAAAAGAAATACATTCCCGATACCGGCGATAAGTTACGTCGCCGCACCCTCTACACATTTTGGAGACGTATCAGCGCCCCGCCCATGCTCTTCGACAGCGCCAAGCGAGAAACCTGTGAAGTCTCATCCAGTCGCACCAACAGCCCTCTTCACGCCCTCGCCATTCTCAACGATCCACTCTACTCCGAAGCGGCCCGGGCTCTCGCATCCCGCGCCTCCTCAGACACGCCCACGGCAACCCTCGCCAACGCTTTCGAACTCGTTCTTGCCCGAGCGCCTGAACCCGAAGAGCAAGCCACCCTCGACAAGATCTACGACAACGCTCTCGCCAATTTCACCGCAGATCCGGAAGCGGCCCAGTCCTTCCTTGCCATCGGTGAAACTCCTCCCGATCCAAAACTCCCCGCCGTTGGGCAAGCCGCACTCGCCACCGTTTGCCTCGCCATCCTCAACACCGACGAAGCGCTCACCAAAGAATAACCATGGACCCACTTCTTGAACGCCAGTACGCCATCAATCGCCGCCACTTCTTTGGCAAAAGCGCCAACGGCCTCGGCATCGCAGCCCTCGCCTCCCTTCTCGGCGAAAATGCCATGGGCTCGGAAGATCGCATGATGGCGTCCGTCGCCCGCTTCGCGCCCAAGGCGAAGCGCGTCATCTACCTTTTCCAAAACGGAGGGCCCACTCATCTCGAGCTCTGGGATCACAAACCGCAACTCGCCAAACTCCACGGCGAACCGGTCCCGAAAAGTTACATGGACGGCAAGCGCTTCAGCACCATGTCTGCGGCCTCGGACAAACGACGCCTCCTCGCTCCCATCGAGCCCTTCAAACAACATGGCGAAAGTGGTACCTGGGTGAGCGCCTTGATGCCCCATACCGCCGCCATTGCCGATGACCTTTGCTTCATCAAAAGCATGCACACCGAACAGGTCAACCATGCCCCGGCGATCAACTTCTTCCTCAGCGGAAACCAACTCCCGGGCCGCCCCACAGCCGGCTCCTGGCTCAGCTACGGACTGGGCAGCATGAACGAAAACCTCCCGACCTTCGTCGTCATGACCTCGGTCACCAAGGACACGAGCTGCGGACAAATTTTCTACGACAGCTACTGGAGTTCCGGCTTCCTGCCTTCCCGCCACCAAGGCGTCAAACTCCGTGCCGGAGAAAGCCCGGTCCTCTACCTCAAGAATCCCAACGGCATCAATCCTGCCCTTCGTCGCCAGATGCTCGATGGCATTGCCCAACTCAATCACACCAAGCTCGCCAAGGCCGGAGACCCCGAAATCGCGACCCGCATTGCCCAATATGAAATGGCCTACCGCATGCAAACTAGCGTGCCCGAACTCGCCGACATCTCGGGAGAATCCAAATCCACGCTCGATCTTTACGGCCCACAGGTGAACGAACCCGGCTCCTTCGCACGCAACTGCCTTCTCGCCCGCCGCCTCGTCGAGCGCGGCACCCGTTTTGTGCAATTGATGCACGCAGGTTGGGATCAACACAACTCCCTCACCACGGAACTCTACAACCAGTGCCACGACACCGACCAACCTTCCGCCGGCCTCGTCGCCGATCTCAAGCAACGCGGCCTGCTCGATGACACCCTCGTGATCTGGGGCGGAGAATTCGGGCGCACTCCCTTCATCCAAGGCAACTTCGACAATCGACCACGCTGGGGTCGCGACCATCACCCCTACGCCTTCTCGCTCTGGATGGCTGGTGGCGGCATTAAGCCGGGCATAACCTACGGCGAGAGCGATGAGATCGGCTTTAACGTCGCCAAGGATGGCGTCCACGTTCATGACTTGCAGGCCACCATGCTCCACCTTCTCGGCATCGATCACGAGAAGCTCACCTTCAAATTCCAAGGCCGTCACTATCGCCTCACCGACGTCCACGGACATGTCGTGACGCCCATCCTCTCCTAACAGAAAATGAATCGCAGGCACTACCTCACCCTCACGACTGGCGGACTCCTGGCCGGAATGACACGCGCCCGGGCCGGGGAGATAGCCCCGGCAAGGCAATTCATGGACGCCCATAAAGCGCCCGGCCTCTCCTACGCCATCGCCAAAGATGGCAAGATCCTGAAGCAGGAAGCCCTCGGTTTTGCCAATCTCGAGACCAGGGAAACGCTCAGCCCTTATCACCGCTTCCGCATCGCCAGCGTCAGCAAGCCTATCACGGCCAGCGCCATCTTTCTACTCATCGAACAGGGAAAGCTCACCCTCGACTCACCGGTCTTTGGAAAAGAAGGATTCATTGATGGCCCCGGTCACTCTGAAATCACAATCCAGCACCTTCTCAACCATACTTCGGGCGGTTGGACCAACAATCGTCGGGACCCCATGTTTCAGAAAAATTCGCTCAATCACACCGAGTTGATCGCATGGACCCTCGCCAACATCCCTCCCGATCACAAACCCGGGGAAGCCTACGCCTACTCGAATTTTGGCTACTGCCTTTTGGGACGCGTGATCGAAAAAATCAGCGGGCTAACTTACGAAAATTTTGTGCATCAAAACGTCCTCGCCCTCTGTGGAGCTGAGGGAATGACCGTGGGACAGGGACTGCGGGAAGTGAACTACTACACCCATGGGAAACCCGACACTTATAAGATGAATGTCCCCCGCATGGATTCCCACGGAGGTTGGGTGGGCACTCCCGGCGAGATGCTCGCCTTTGCCCTCCATGTCGATGGCTTCGCTCAACCAGCCGACTTCTTGAAAGAAGAGTCTCTGAAATCAATGACCGCGCCCGGCATCGTCAACGAGGGATACGCTTGCGGATGGAACGTCAACAAACACGGCAATTACTGGCACAGCGGCAGCCTCCCAGGCCTCACCTCCCTCCTCGTCCGAACACGTGGTGGCTATTGTTGGGCTGCTTGCGTCAACACCCGGGGCGATGGCCTTGGATCCGCGCTCGACCAACTGATGTGGCAAATCGCAAAATCTCATTAATCAAAAGATGGACCCTTTTCTAAAAGCAGCAATCGAGGAAGCCCGGACCGGTATCTCTGAAGGCGGAATCCCAATCGGCAGCGTCATCGTCCACGACGGAAAAATCATCGGCCGCGGCCACAACCGCCGCGTCCAAAAAGGAAGCGCCATCCTTCACGGAGAGATGGACGCCCTCGAAAACGCCGGTCGCCACCCCGCCTCGGTTTACCGCGAGAGCACCCTCTACACTACCCTCTCCCCCTGCAGCATGTGCAGCGGGGCCATCCTTCTCTATGGCATTCCCAAGGTCATCGTCGGGGAGAATAAGACCTTCATGGGCGAGGAAGACTGGCTGCGCTCCAAAGGGGTTGAAATCGAAGTCGTCAATGATGCTGAGTGCATCGACATGATGGAGACCTTCACCCTCGAAAAGCCCGAACTCTGGAACGAGGACATCGGCGAATAGTGGTGCTCCATAAATCGCTCTGGATCTTTTCCCCGGGAGAGGCAGCATGAGGGATGCGCTTCCACTCCCTTTTATGCCTCTTTGGCCTCTCGATTAGTTCGAGCCTGGCAGCCAAGCCCAATGTCGTCGTCATCATGGCCGATGACCTCGGCTTCTCGGACATCGGTTGCTACGGCTCGGAAATACTTACACCGAACCTCGATGCCCTTGCCCAAGACGGATTGCGCTTCACCCAGTTTTACAACACGGCCAAGTGTCACTCCTCCCGCGTCTCTCTCCTGACCGGCCTCTACTGCGACCAGGCTGGCGCTGAAAGCCTCTCACGTGGAGCCACCATCGCCGAAGTCCTCACACCCGCCAACTACCACACCATGATGGTCGGCAAATGGCACCTCTCCAAACAGCCCACCGATTTCGGATTCGAGCGCTACTGGGGACACCTTTCCGGAGCGACGAACTTCTTCACCGGCGACGACACCTTCCGTCTCGACGGCGAGGAGTGGCAGGTCCCCGAGAAGCTCAACGAAAAGCCCTTCTACACCACCACCGCCATCACCGACTTCGCCCTCGATTTCCTGGCCGATCACGAGAGCAAAAACAAGGAGCAACCCTTCCTCCTCTACTGCGCATTCAACGCGCCCCATTACCCGCTTCAAGCACCCGAGGACGAGGTCAAAAAATACAAAGGGAAGTTCGCAGAAGGTTGGGACGTCCTCCGCCAACGTCGCCACGAAAAGCAACTCGCTTCCGGACTTCTCCCTGCAAAATGGAAACTCTCTCCTCGCGCCGCCCACGTTCCGGCGTGGGACAGTCTCAGTCCCGAAGACAAACAATGGGAGCAAGACCGCATGGAAGTTTACGCCGCAATGGTCGATGTGCTCGACCAGAACGTGGGACGCCTTATCACGAGCCTGAAGGAAAAGGGCCTCTACGAAAACACCCTCATCATGTTCTGCTCCGACAACGGAGCCTGCCCCTTTGACCGCACCCGCGGCCAGGAGCTCAAACCCTGGGACCCTAAATCTTATTGGTGCTACGATGTCGGCTGGGCCTCCCTCGGCAACACCCCCTTCCGTCTCTACAAACAGAACCAACACGAAGGCGGCATCTCCTCTCCAATGATTGCCCGCCTTCCAAAATCACTCCAAAAAGAAGACGTCAATCGTGCCGGAAAGATCACCGATCAGCCCGCCCATCTCATCGATTTCATGGCCACTTTGTTAGAAATTTCGAAGGCCGATTACCCTGCAAAAATCGGCAGACGCACGATCGACCCCCTCCAAGGAAAATCCCTACTCCCCATTCTCAGAGGAGGAGTCAGAGAGCCACACGACCCGCTCTACTTTCACTTCGCCAACGATAGAGCTCTTCGTTCCGGAGATTGGAAAATCGCCTCAGCCAAGCTTGGCAAGTGGGAACTCTACAATCTCGCCGATGACCGCACCGAGCTCCACGACCTGGCCTCAAAGCACCCTGATAAAGTCAAAGCGATGGTCGCTCAGTGGCACAAGATCGCACGAGAAAAAGAGCGTCTTACCGAGAAGCAACGGAAACCTGTAAAGGATTCCCTCACTCCCCAGAAATTCGGAATCCGCAAAGACCCCGCCAACTAATGCCCTACCTCACTTTCGAGATGAGACGGAAGTAAACCGTCGTCGCAGGATTGTTGAGATAGCGGGTGAACAATCTTTGGCCCTGTCCAAGGTCAGTGTCATCCACCGTCGTTAAGAATTCTTCCGCCGACACCCAGGTCGAAAGATCAAAGGAATATTCAACGGTCATTGTGGCTCGATCAGCTTCCAGATTCTGAGGATACGAGATGGTCGGAAGAACGACGGCCCCTTCCCCTGTCGACTGCGGGCGGTGAGCAAGATGGGCTCGGTCACGAGATCGTTGCCCATGGAATAATCCAGGAGATCAGCAATCCCGTTGAGGTTGTCATCACCCAGCGGATTGGCCGGAAGAGCCCGGCCATCCTCAACTCCGGGTGTCCCACCGAAGGCCGAACTGGCACGCCAGTTTGTCGCAAAGGAAGGGTCAGGACTCGCAGCGGGATCGATCAACACCAGACTGTCTCCGCCATCCGGAGTCGTGGGCCACGGAGCACTGTCACCGAACTATTACCCGCAGTGACGGCTCCGACCGCAGCCGGGCTGAGGGTCTCAGAAATTGCGAAATTCGCAGTGATTCCCGTGGACTCATTGATCAAGTTTCCGTTGAAATGGACCTGAACATCATGGGTGCCCCAGCCCCCGTTTACTGATCCTGTCCAGTATCCACCGGCAAACCGATTCATCGTAAATTGATCCGTAGCGTTGGGATCGGCTTCGCTCGCGCTCAGCTTGAAGTGAATGCGGTTATTGGTTGATCCGCTGGTCACCGCGCGCTCGAATCCCACCGGATTGGACGAAGCATTACTGGGGTCAATCGGATCATCCGTCCTCTCATCCTGAGTTAGGACTCCAATGGAAGCAGGGTATGTTCCAGCGAAATAATCATCATCGTCCCGCTGGCCTGCCCCATCAGGATGGCCGCACCTAGTAGTATCTGTAATTTTATGCGATCGTCGTTTACTGGGTGACCCAGCAATTTGTATTACAAAAACCACACGTCAAGGTGATTCGGGAGGGGCATCCACGTATCCCACCTCCTTCTCTTTTAATCCTTTGGAAAAACTCTCCGATCTTTAGATTTTCCAGGGGTCGCGATAGCTGCGTGAGAGCCACGACTCCGGATGTTGGGCCCCGGGAGCGAAGGTGTTTTTCTCCGGATTCCACTCGATATCAACGTGATGTTGATAGGTCAAATTCATGAGGTGGGCCACATTGATCGACCGCGATCCTACCACGGCATTGGTAATGGGCTGCCTCCTCGATTTCACACAGGCCAGAAAATCAGGCACATGCCCGGGTGAATCATAGAGCTTCACCTTGGCGTCCTTCAGGAAGCCGTTCTCCGCCTTATCCAACTCTTCGCCAAGCTTACTCCCCTTCTTCCCCAGATGGGATGAAATGTCCTTTCCGCCCACCTTCAGCGCGAACTTTCCGCGGGTCACCTGAATTTCGCCATCCTTGCCAACGAGATGCACTCCAATTCCCTGTCCATGGGTGATTGGAATGTCACCGTAGATCACGGACGCTCCTTTTTCATCACCTTGCTTCGCAGGTTTACGGGCCGCTGTTGGACCGGACTCATCTTTGCCGAGGGCCCATTGCACAATATCGAGATGATGGGCACCCCAGTCCGTGATCATGCCGCCACCATACTCATGATACCTCCGCCACATCGGGTAATTCTCATGGAGGCCTCGGGGAGCGAGAATGGAATTGTATTCCCGCATCGGCGCCGGTCCCAACCAGAGATCCCAATCAAGCCCCGGCTCTGGCTTCTCTCCGGGCAAATCGCAATCTTTAGCCGGACCACCAAAATTCACAAAACCGTGATCGATCTTACCGATGACCCCATTCCGAGCCAATTCGCAAGCAACACGGAACTCCCGGGATGACCGCTGCTGCGATCCCGTCTGCACGATCCGCCCGCTCTTTTTTACGGCATCCATCAACAGGACGGACTCTCGAATATTGTGGGTCAAAGGCTTCTCGGCATAGACATCCTTGCCGTTCTCAATCGCGGAGAGAATCTGAATGACGTGCCAGTGATCCGGAGTCACCACCACGACAATGTCGATGGACGGGTCGGTCGTGATTTTTCGGAAATCGTTGTGCATGGCACAATCAGAGTTGCCGTAGTGGGCATCGACCTTCTTTTTGGCGTCCTCACGACGGTTGGTATCCACATCACAAACCGCAACGACCCGCACCCCGGACTGCCTCAGAAAATCAGGGAGGAGTCCTTGCGAACGCTTCCCCATCCCGATGAATCCCACATTCATCAAATCATTGGGCTTGGTCTCCGCACCCCAAATGTGAGAAGGCCAAATAAAGGGAACTCCGAGGAGTGTGGATTTTCTAAGAAGATTACGACGATTCATGGTAGTTAAAGCATTCGGGTGAAATCACGAGCAAGGCTCTCGACAACGTGAACCCCTAAGCTAACGTCCCTTAACTCAATCCCTTTCGTTTTTCTCAATGAAAAAACTTCTCCCACTCCTCTTCCCCTTGGTTCTCCTGAGCGCCGCCATCGGCATTAAAACTACCCCTTCAGATCGCATCACCGTGACCGCCATCCCGGACGAGGTTCGAAAAGAATTCGACCTCAAGCCCCCTTATCAAAAAATTCTCCTCCTAGACACCTTCCCCATCGTCGCCTCGGAGAAGGTCCAAGACGCAGCCATCTACGAAGCGGCCAACATCATTCAATCGATGCTCAAGAACCGCCCCGATATCATCCGCGAGCTCGCCAAAAACAAGATTCGCTACTCCATCATGTCTCCCGATGAAAGAACCTGCGATATTCCGGAACATTCGGACCTCACCCCACCGGCCTATTGGAATCGCCGGGCCCGGGGACTCGGCGCCACCAGGGAACGTCCCTCCGTTTCATGTGGCGAAGAAAATCTCCTTCACAACCCCGGCGACCCTTACAGCACCGAGTCCATTTGCGTCCATGAATTCGCCCATGCCATTCACCTCATGGCCGTCAACTCCCTCGACCCCACCTTCAATCAAAGACTCGCAAAAACCTACGCGGAAGCCATGGCCCGGGGGCTTTGGGCCAGCAAATACGCAGCTACCAACAAGGAAGAATACTGGGCTGAGGCCGTGCAATCCTGGTTCGGCACCAACCGCGAGAACGATCACGACCACAATCACGTCAACACCAGAACCGAACTCGTCGACTACGACCCTGCCATCGCCAAGCTCTGCGAGGAAATCTTCGGCGACAACAATTGGCGCTATATCCGGGCCGACCATCCTTCCCGGGCGAACGAGCCCCACCTTAAGAATCTGGACCGCTCCAAACTCGCTCCCTTTGGTTGGACCAGTAAGGAACAGACTGATTACGAGTCCGCTCCCAAAAACAAGTAGACCCCGGAGCAAACAGAATCATCACCTTGCTCCTTGATTAATTTCCTCAGTGTGGAGAATTGCGGGTACCCCTTGTGATTAAAACGTCACAATACCGCCATCGTCACACATGAAATACCTCCTCGGCGCAGCTGCGCTCTTCGCCCTCGCCCTCCCTTCCGCTCAAGCTGAGCAAGTTGTCTTTAGCGAAGTCATGTATCACCCGCCCGCCGGTGGGTATGAGTATGTCGAAGTCCAAAACCTGACCGCAACCCCCTTCGACATCGCAAAATGGGAGCTCTCCGGCGGTGCCGACTTCACCTTTCCCGATTTTAACAGCGGTGCCCCGCTCGAAACCTTTCTAAAGGCCTTCGAACGGATCGTGATCTGCAACACCGACCCCGCCACCTTCCGTGCCAGCTACAACACCCCGGCTTCCATCAGAATCTTCGGCCCCTGGTCCGGCATGCTCAGCAACGGAGGCGAAAGGATCAACCTGAAGGACAAAAACGACGTCGCCCTCACCACCCTCTCCTACGACGATCGCTCCCCGTGGCCCCTCGAAGCCGACGGAGCCGGCCACAGCCTCACCCTCACTGACACCTCATTCGCGATCGATGACTACCGTGTCTGGACATCCGGCCCACCCACCCCCGGATACTCCCCCATCCTCGTTGCCGAGGAATCCTTCCCAAATCCCGAAGTCAACCTCTCCAACGGCCTCCCCTACATCGAATACGCCGATCCCTGGAACTTCCACGACCAAAACACCAACCTCGGCACCGCCTGGAAAGACAGCGCCTACAATTTCACCGATGCTGGCTGGACCTTAATCGGTGCCGCCGGAAACATCGGCGGCCTCTACGGATTTGAAAACTCCGCACTCCCCGGTCCCGGACTCCGCACCCCGCTCCTCGATAGCACGACCGCAGCCAACCACATCACCTACTACTTTCGTAAAGAATTCCAATACGACGGAGACCCCAACGGAGCCACCATTACCATCGATCTCATCAACGATGACTCCGCCTACTTTTACCTCAACGGCAGCCCCATCGGAGGCCAACGACTGGGACCCGAACCCGACTGGAAAGACCTTGCCTCAGCCACCATCGGCAACGCCGCCGAAGAGCTCGCTGCCGTCACCCACAACGGCTCCGCCCTTGTCAGTGGAACCAACGTCCTCTGCGCAGAAGTCCACCAGATCAACGATTCCAGCTCTGACTGCGTCTTCGGCGCCCGCATGAGCATCGCCGCCCCGACCAATCCCAGCGTCGTCATCAACGAAGTCCTTCCTGCCATCGGCGGATTTATCGAGTTCTTCAATCCCGGTGGTTCCTCTGTCGATATCGGGGGCTGGCATCTCAGTGACGAACCCGGCAACCTCACCAAATACCAAATACCAGGTACCCTCGTCATCTCTCCTGCCGGATTCGGCTCCGTCAATTTCGTCAACCTCTTCCCTTCGATTCCCTCCAACACCGTCATCTTCCTGACCGAAGGAGACGGCACCACCGTCTCCAACGCCATCAATGCCGACATCCCGTTCGATGGCCGCTCCCTCGGCCGCAAAGGGGACGGATCTTCCGCCTGGTTTCTCTTCTCAGAGCCATCCCGCGACACCCCTAACACCAGCGCCTCTTCGGAGCTCAATCTAAAGATCAACGAAGCCCGGTTTGACACTCAGGGCCAAACGGTTTGGATCGAACTCTTCAACCCCTCCTCCGTCAGCCTCTCCGCCAGCGGACTTTCCCTCGCCAGCCTTCCTGACTTCTCCGATAAGGTCGCCCTCACCGGAAACCTCAGCCCCTCCGGCTACGCCAGCTTCCCCATCCAATTCGATGATAATGAAGGAGAGCTCACCCTCTTCCTCGTCAACGCCTCCGACAACATCGTTGACTCAGCCCTCCTCCACCACGCTTTCCCCAGGGAATACTCCGCCGCCTTCCCCGATGGCTCCGATCAATTCTACGCAAGCGCAACCGGCAGCCAGAACCTCGCCAACAACCCCAACCGCGAAACCGGAATCGTCATCACCGAACTCATGGTCGATCCTCCCACCGGTCACCGCGATGGCGAATTCATCGAACTCTACAACAAAAGCGGAGCCGCCATCGACCTCTCCGGATGGGAGTTCAATGAAGGCGTCAGCTTCACCTTCCCTCCTGGAACCTCCCTCGGCTCCGGCGACTACCTCATCATCGCAGCCAACGAAGAGTTTACCGCCGCCGCCCACCCTTCCGCGACTCTTGTCGGACAATACGACGGCGAACTCGCCAACGGCGGCGAACTCCTTCGCCTCACCGATCGCTGGAGCAATCTAGCAGATGAAGTTCACTACCACACCGGTGGTGATTGGCCCGTCCTCGCCGGTGGCCTCGGCAGCAGTCTCGAGCTCAAACATCCGGATATGGACAACTCCATGCCCACCGCCTGGGCTGACTCGGACGAGTCTAACAAATCAAGCTTCCAAACCTACACCCTCACCGAAGCCTTCGAAAATATCACTACCAGAGGATCGGCCACCGACTACGAAGAACTTCACCTTCAGGCCACCGGAGATGCCCATATCGCTCTCCGGAACCTCTCCCTCACCCGCAATGGCGGAGGAAGCAACATCCTCCCCGGCAACGGTAACACCGTCTCGACCAACGGGACCGGCGTCAACGGATGGCTCTGCCAGGGAACCCACTACGCCAGCACGGAAGTCGGCAACGAGTTCCACCTCATCTCCGATGGTCACGGCGACGTCAAAGCCAACCGCTGCGAAATCGACGTCACCCAAATTCAGGATAACGACATCCTCACCTTCACCTTCCAGGCCCGCTGGATCTCCGGCAAGCCTACCCTCCTCGTCGAAACCTGGGACCGCTCATTTGGAGGGATCTTCCACTTCCCCGTTCCTAACAACCTGGGCACCCCCGGAGTCGCCAACTCATCCGCCCTCGCCCAGGCCGCCCCCACCGTCACCGGGCTCAAGCACAGCCCTGCCGTCCCCACCTCCAGTGACCCCGTCAAAATCACCGCGCAAGTCTCCGATGCCACCACCGTTAACGTCATCCATCGGCTCGACAACGCCGCCGGAAACGGCAGCTGGAATTCCTCGACCATGTTCGACGATGGCACGAACGGCGGAGATGAAATCGCCAACGATGGCCTCTACACGACCACTCTCACCATCTACCAGGCCGACAACGCCCTTGTCGAATTCTACGTCGAAGCCACCTCTCCCGGAGGCTCCACCATTCAACCACGACCCGCCCCGGAAAAGCCCGCCATGTGGGTCGTCGACAACACCAAGCACCCAACCGACCTCCGGCGCCAACGCTTCGTCATCTCCGCCCGCGACCAAAACGCCTCCGGAGGCAGCGGCGAATCCAGCACCTTCAACTACGCCTTCCCCCGCCTCTCCAACCACTACTTCAACACCACCTTCATCAGCGACGACCAGGAAATTATCTACAACTGCGAGATGCGTAAAAGCGGCAGCCCCTGGACCCGCCCCAACGGAACCGACTACGCCCGCCTGAAGTGGAAAACACCCGGCGACCGTCGCTTCCGGGGTTACTCCAAACGTGCCGTGGACAACGACGCCGGCGGTTCCAAATCCTACCACAACCGGGTCATCCGATATTGGCTCTACCTCTTCGGACACGCCGCCAACGAAAACGAATTCGTCCGTGTCATCATCAACGGCGACAGCTCCGCCCTTCGCGAAGACGTGGAACCTAATGCCACCGACTTCATGAAGCGCAACTGGGAAGACGGCCAAAAAGGCGAACTTTACCGCATCGACGATGAATGGTGGTTCGACGACAACTGGGGCCGCCAAAACCGCAACGCCGACTGGAGTTACAAAAACACCAACGAGCCCGAACGATACAGCTCCGAGTGGATCAAGCGCTCCCGCGAAGCGGAATACGACTACTCCTCCTTCATCAGCTGGACCCAGATGGTCGGCAACAACACCTCCACCCGCGAGGAAATGGAACGCACCGCCGACATCGACCTCATGGCCGCCAACGCCGTCGTCCGGGGATGGTGCGACGACTGGGACACCCTCACCCGCAACAGGGGTAAAAACGGATACTTCCTGCGCCGAGCCACCGATGGCAAATGGATGCTCATTCAGTGGGACTCCGACAACACCTTCAGTAACGCCAACGCCGAATTCATCGGCAACCTCTCCGGAGTTCGCAACTTCTTCAACAAGCCCTACGTCCAACAACGCGTGAACCATTACCTTCACGAAATGGTCACCAAATACACCGCCAACTCGACACGTCTGGACGCCTGGTTCCAATGCGAAGAAGAGGCCTCCACCTCTTATCCTGCCAATCAATCGACCTACGATTCCTGGAACTCAGCCCGGCTTTCCACCGCCAACTCCACCATTGGCAACGCCGTCCTGAACACCAATTTCAACATCACCACCGGCAACGGCTCGTCCACCACGACCACCGCCGACACCATCACCCTCAACGGAACCAGCGGGGAAAGCGCCTTCACCATCCGGGCCCTCGGCCACCCGGAAGCCAGTTACACATTCAACAGCCTCACCACCTGGACCCTCGCCGGCATCCAGCTCAAACAAGGCATCAACACCATCGTCGTGGAAGCCCTCGATCAAGAAGGCCTCGTCGTCAGCTCGCAGACCTTCACCGTGACCAAATCCGGCAACGCCCTCCCTGTCGTCGTCCTCGATGCAGCCCCCGGTTCCTTCAACGCTCCGGTGACCTCGCTCTTCGAAATCGATGCCTCCGCCAGCCATGATCCGGAAGGCACCGCCCTCACCTTCGCCTGGTCGCACCCCGGCTCGGTCACCATGACCAACCCCACTCCGTCGTCCGCCCTCTTTGGCTTCTCCGTCCCCGGACACTACACCGTCACTCTCAACGTCACCGACGCCAATGGCGGATCCTCCATCGTGAACCGGGAAGTTGTCGTTTACGCCGACTCAGGTCGTGATCCTTTCAGCAACAGAACGCTTTCACCGATCTGGACGCCCGAAAATCTCGCCCTCCGCAACGGCTCGACCCCTCCCGCCTCCTACAGCCTCGATGACGTGCCCAACAGCCTCGCTTTAAAAGTCGAAGAAGACTCCGCCAAACCCCTCACCCTCTCCTCTCCCACCCATCCCGCCCTCTGGATGGCAACCCCCGCTAACACCGACTTCTCCTTCGCCACCGACCTCCTTCTGGCTTCCGTTCAACAAGGGGACTTCTACACCGGCGTCATCATCGAAGGCGTCGAAAGCGGCAGCCCGGTCCGCTACACCATTGGGCTCGAAGACGGAGATTTCCTGCGCGCCAAAAGAGTCACCTCCTCCGGCGTCACCCAGCTCGCCAGCATTTCCTGGCCTAATAAAGACGCCGTCATCCGCATCCGCCGAACCGGTAGCCAACTCTACTTCGAATGGAGAGCAACCCCGGGAGTCTGGAATCAACTCCACAACCGCTCCTTCTCGGCCGCTGCCACCGTCAACCAGGCCGGTCTCTTCGCCGCCACCGATTCCCCTCAATCCCTCCGGGACGAATTCGACTACGGGCTTCTTGTCGATCCCGACTTCACCAGCCCCACCCTCGAAAATCTCCGCCTCACTGAAATCATGTACAACCCGGTCGAAGGACCGAGCGCTGAATTCATTGAGTTTAAAAACATCGGCAACAGTCCCCTCGTCCTCGCCTCGGTCACCCTGGATGATACCCATCCTTTTGGTGCCTTCACCTTCTCCAATGTCACCCTCGCACCCGGGCAGTATGGCGTCATCGTCCCCGATGAACCCACCTTCCGGACGATTTACGGAAACACCCCTCTCATCATCGGCCAATGGACCGGCGGCAACCTCTCCAACGGTGGTGAAAGCATTCTTGTTCGTGACCCCCTCTCCAACATCATCCATGACTTTAGCTACGACAATGCCTTCCCTTGGCCCATCGAAGCCGATGGCGGCGGCCCCTCGCTCGAAGTCATCGACACCGAAGGAAACTACTCCGACCCGCTCAACTGGCGTGCCTCCGCCTTCTCCAAAGGAAGCCCCGGCCAGGAAGTTGCGGTCGATCTCGATGGCGACGGGCTCAGCGATATCCAGGAATCAGCCCTCGGCTCCGATCCCAACCTCCCCGATACCGACGGCGATGGCTTTAACGATGCCCACGAAGCCGTGGCTGGCACCGATCCGCTCGATTCCACCTCATTCTTGACGATCATTGCGGTTTTGGCCGGAGTAAACCCGGACGAATACGTCATCACCTGGTCTTCTATTCCGGGTAAAGTCTACACCGTTCAGATCAATGAGACCCTCTCAGGCAGCTGGATTCCCTTGGAATCAGTGACCGCAACAGGAAGCACCACTTCTGCCACGAACACCTCGCTCCTAAATTCACAATTTTACCGAATCGTGGTCTCAACCGATTAATCGGGTCAATCTTCCGCCAATTCAGCAGAATCAAGTGCGGTATTCCCGTCATCACGCCTTGACCATCAGCATTCTGCCACCATGATCGGTCCTCCCATAACTCCATGCCCGTCTCCTCTGCCTCCGCCGGCCAGGCGCTTCCGACAATCAAAGAATGGAAAAAGATTGTCGACCCCTACACCAAGCCATCGGCCGCCCGCGCGACCTGGCAGATCGTCAACTCCATTGGCTCATACCTCGCCCTATGGGTGGCCATGTATTTTACGCTCTCGGTTTCCTACTGGCTGACCTTTGGCCTCGCCGTTCTGGCCGGGGCCCTCCTGGTAAGAATCTTCATCATCTTCCACGACTGCGGACATGGGTCATTCTACAAGTCCCAGAAACTGAACCATATCATCGGTTTCATCAGCGGTCTCCTCACTTTCACTCCCTACTTTCACTGGCGCTGGGAACACTCCGTGCACCACAGTGCCTCGGGAGACTTGGACCGCCGTGGCACGGGCGATGTTTGGACAATGACTGTCGAGGAATACACCTCTGCCCCTCCCCGCAAACGCCTCATCTATCGCCTCTTTCGGAATCCCTTCATCCTTTTTCTGCTGGGGCCGATCTACCTTTTCGTATTCCGGGAACGCCTTCCGTCTCCCGGTGCCAGCAAGAGGAGTCGCAACTCTGTCTGGTGGATGAATCTCGCGATTGTCAGCCTGGCCGCCCTCCTCATCACCATCTACGGATGGCTCCCTTATCTTTTGATCCAAGGCACCACGATTTCCGTGGCCGCCTCATGCGGAGTCTGGCTTTTCTACGTGCAACACCAATACGAAGGGGTCTATTGGGAGCGCCAGGAAGACTGGGACTACACCGCAGCCGCGCTTGCAGGCAGCTCCTTTTACAAGCTGCCAAAAGTTCTGCAATGGTTCTCCGGCAATATCGGTTTCCACCACATCCACCATCTCAGCTCCCGCATTCCAAACTACAATCTGGAGCGCTGTCACAACTCTCACGAGATCTTTACCCGCGTCGAACCCATCACCTTTTGGACAGGATTCAAATCGATGACCTTCCGTCTCTGGGACGAAAAAGACCGGAAACTCGTGAGCTTCCGTGCCATTCGGGAGCTCCCCCGCAAGGACGCTGCTTAGTCTTCAGCGTGCCAATAGCCTTGCTCCCACCTGATTCCCTGCGGAGGAATCTGATCCCGGGACATCTTTGCATCAGTGAGTTGCAGAACCAACCCCAACGGTGTCTTCCCCGGGCGCGCACCACGGGTGTAGTGTCCTTCGCCCCACTGATCACCCAGCACAAGGAGTTCAAACCGGGAAAGTCGTCCCCCGTCAAAGGACATTCCGCCTCTGATTTGGCCTTCAAAGCCCAGATTACCGTCTTTCTTCACCAGCTTGAACTGTCCACTCACTTGCCCCTTCGCATCCACTTTCAATTCCCAGAATTCGATGTGCTCCTTCTTCCAATCCTCAGGCTCACCCCGCGTGTTGTCCCGCAAATGAAATTTCGCGACCCGCATCGAAAACCAATTAGGAAGATTCCCTCCGCCATCGGTTACCAATTTCTGGAGTTTCCCAAGCTCTTCCTTTCGCAGCCAGAGGTGATCCACCGCTGTCTGATTCCCAACCTTATCCTCGCCCAGCGCCACCAATTCTTGCCCAGATTTTTCAAGCGCTCGGGTGTAAACCTTGATCACCTGACCGCCTTCGGGAAGCTTACGCTGATACTTTTCATCTCCTTTTGCCTCCGCCAGAACGGCGCCCGTCTTACTTTCAGCCGGTAATGCCTCCCACTTCTTCAGAGCCTCTCGCATCATCGCCAACCTCCGCTCAGGCCCGCGATTATTGTTAAATCCCAACAACTCTCCCTGGGCCGTGAACACATAGTGCCCTTGTCGCGTCCCATTCCCCTTGCGAGGCCCCTGGTCCACTACCTTACGATAGAACTGGCCTTCATCGCCCTTCTTTTGTCGTTGATACCAATCATCACCAGCCACCGTTACAAAGTTATCCTGAAGCAACTTCTGCACCTCGGGATCAGCAAAGACCAACAACCTGTCGGCCACTCCATTATTTCAGACACAGCCCAGTGGATGCCCGTCCATTTCCCAAAGATAAATCGGCTTCCCTGTCTTGGCGGCCTCTTTCCTTGCCTCCCAGAGATCCACCTTCCAATCAATCTCCTGCCACGCCTTCTCCTCGCCCTTGGGGAGAATCTCTTTTACCACTTTCAAATCATCCGGAGTCATCTGCGCCGACATCACACCCGTCAATAAGGTCATTACCAAAAGTTTCATCTGATCAGCCTAGCACTCCCAAGATCGAAATCCATCCTCAAAAGCTTGCCATCGTTTCAAGACTTCTCAAGCTTCCCCCATGGCAAATCTCAACATCCTCGGTGATCCGCTGATCCCCTGCTCTCTCGATCCCATGACTGGCTTTTACCGGGACGGATGTTGCCGCACGGGCGCTGGCGACCGCGGCCTCCACTGTGTCTGCGCCGTCATGACGGATGATTTTCTTGAATATAGCAAAGCCCAAGGCAACGACCTGAGCACGCCCATGCCCGTCTACTCATTCCCCGGCCTCAAAGCTGGAGACCACTGGTGCCTCTGTGTCCTGCGCTGGAAAGAAGCCTTGGATGCTGGATGTGCACCGAAGGTCGTTTTGGCTGCGACCTCGGTCGTCGCCCTCGAATTTGTAGATCGCGCCGACCTCGAACAACACGCCGAGGTCAGCTAGGAATCTTATTCTTCAGCTGCGGGAGCATCAATGCTCTCGCCCCCTTCTTCACCAGACTCTTCGCCTTCAGTTTCATCGTCAGGCATCACCCGGGCGATCGCTTGGAGCTTCTCGCCTTTGCTCAAGGTCACCAATTTCACCCCTTGGGTGTTACGGCCACACTCACGGACTTCGGAAACCCGGATGCGAATCGACTGGCCACCATTGGTCATCAGCATCAGCTCATCCTCTTCCTCGACCGCCGCCGCGCCAATGACCCGGCCGGTTTTTTCGGTGCACTTCATCGTGATCATCCCGAGACCACCACGATTCTTAGCCATGTAATCGCCAAACGGAGTTCGCTTACCAATGCCATTTTCAGAAGCTACCAAAAGTCGGGCATCCTCTGTCACCACCGCAAGACCGACCACAAAATCACCCTCACGGGGCTTAATACCGCGAACACCGGCAGAATTCCGTCCCATCACACGGGTCTGGGTTTCGTTGAAGCGAATACTCATTCCCTTGTTCGTCACAAGCATCACATCATCCTTGCCGGAAGTTAGGCGAACGCCAATGAGTTCGTTGCCTTCATCGAGTTTGATGGCGATCGTGCCAGCCTTCCGGTAATTACGGAAATCATTGAGGCTGGTCTTCTTGACCTTACCCATCCGTGTTGCAAAGACCACATTCCCGCTATCCTCCGCGAAGGTGACATCATTCCCTTCCTCATCCTTGTGGAACTCCAAACGAAGGACCGCTGCGATCGACTCATCGGGAGCGAGACTGAGAACGTTTTGAATACTGCGTCCCTTCGAGGCTCTTGACCCCTCTTGAAGACTGTAAACCCGCTCTACATAAACGCGACCAGTGTTGGTAAAGAACATGAGGTAATCATGTGCCTGGGCCGTGAAGAGGTGCTCGACGAAATCGTTATCTTCATCATCGTTGGCATTGCGGGTTTCCATTCCCCGGACGCCTTTGCCACCACGACCCTGCACCCGGTATTCACTGGCAGCAGTCCGCTTGACGTATCCCTTGTGACTGAGAGTCACGATCATCCCGTCATTGGAAATCAGGTCCTCGATGGCAATCTCACCTTCATCCGGAAGGATGGGGCAACGACGTGGAGTGGCATACTTTTCCTTAATCTCCAGGAGTTCCTCTTTAATGATCGCAAGGACGCGGGCTTCACTGCCAAGAATATCGAGAAGATCTTTGATCTCCTCGATAATGGCGTCGTATTCAGCCTTGATCTTGTCCTGCTCCATCGCCGTGAGCTGGTAAAGACGCAGCTCGAGGATGGCATTTACCTGACGATCCGTGAAAATATATTTATCACCGACAATACTGGGCTGGCTCCGTATCAGAACGCCCAGAGCTTCTGCAACCGGCAGCGCAAAGTGATAATCCTTAATTTTGCGGCGGGCTTCATCACGATTTTTAGAATCGCGAATCATCTTGATGAAATCATCAAGGTGACCGAGCGCCAGCATGTAAGCTTCCAAATTCTCAGCACGCTCTTCAGCTTTCCGCAGCAAGTAGCGGGTCCGGCGAATAATCACTTCGCGGCGGTGCTCAATGAAGGCGTCAAGCGCATCCAGAACCCCCATCTGCTTGGGGCGACGCTCGTGAATCGCGAGCATATTAACGCCAAAGGAAGTCTCCATCGCAGTCAACTTAAAGAGTTGGTTGACCACCACCTGCGGGCGGGCATCACGCTTCAGCGTAATCTCGATACATGTATCGTCCGCTGAAAGGTCACGCATTCCCGAGATATCGAGAAGAACCTTCTCACGAACAAGTTCCGCAATCCGAATCTGTAAGGTCGCCCGGTTGACACCGTGTGGCACCTGGCGAATCATGATCTGGGCAGCGCCCGTCTTGCTCTCGGTCACTTCCATGACACCGCGCATCTTGATACTCCCCCGCCCGGTCCGGAAGTAACTATCGATCCCTTTAAAGCCACGAATTTCACAGGCTGACGCAAAGTCAGGCCCCTTAATATACTCCTTAATCTCGTCAACCGTGATGTAAGGATTGTCGATACGGGCACAGACACCGTCGATCACCTCGCCCATGTTATGGGCCGGGATGTTGGTTGCCATACCCACTGCGATTCCAGTTCCTCCGTTGACCAGAAGATTGGGAATCGCGGCAGGAAGTACGACAGGCTCCGTACTATTTTCATCATACGTAGTTTGATGATCAACCGTCTCTTTCTCAAGATCCATCATCATGGCCGAACCCATGTGTGTCAGACGGGCCTCCGTATAACGCATGGCAGCCGGAGCATCACCTTCCACCGATCCGAAGTTACCCTGACCATCGACGAGGGTCTCTCGCATCGTCCACGGCTGGGCCATATTCACGAGGGTCGGATAGATCGCGCCATCACCGTGCGGGTGATACTTACCCATCGTCTCACCCACAATACGGGCACACTTCAAATGAGCCTTCGATGCTGACAACGAGAGATCGTGGTGCATCGCGTAAAGCAAACGGCGCTGGGAAGGCTTAAGACCATCCCGGGCATCAGGCAGGGCCCGGGAAATGATGACTGACATCGAATAATCCAAGAAGGACTTGGACATTTCGTCAGCCACGTTGATCGACTCAATATAGTCGCGTGGAGCTGGTGGTTCAGGAGTGTCGTCGGACATTAAAACTTAGGCTGTAAAATTAATTAGGTGAGGACGGCAAATTAGACGTCGAGGTTCTGAACGTTCAGTGCGTTGTCTTCGATAAAGCGTTTTCGTGGTTCCACCACGTCGCCCATGAGAACATCGAACATCGTCTCGGCTTCGAGTCGGTTCTCGTCATCAAACTGAACGCGCAAGAGTTGGCGGGTTTCTTTGTCCATGGTCGTTTGGTAAAGTTCCTTGGCATTCATTTCGCCCAATCCCTTGAATCGTTGAATACGCATTCCCTTTTTGCCGATTTCCAGAACACGTCCCAGAATTTCAAAGAGACTGAAAATTGGGGTGCAAACCTCGCCATCCTTCGTTCCTTCCACAAGCTCGTAAATCGGCTTGTCTTCAGAGAAGAATGGTTCGCTCTTCACTCCAAATTCAGCAAGACGCTCAAGAAGCTTTGAAATACCAATTGCTTCTCCAAGTTCACGTCGGACCGCGCGGCGCATCTTGCCTTCATACTTGATCTTAAATTCAGCATCCTCATCTTCTGTAATCTCCTCGTGGAAGAGTCGAAGATCCCGGTTCTCAGCAGCAAAAGCCCGGACTTCTTCTTCACTTCTGAAATAGTAGACCTCTTCCTCGTTTCCGGTCCGGACACGAATCATGTAGGTTGGAAGACTGTTTCCATCCCGGGCAGAGAGTAGATCCTTAAACTTGCCACCATGCCCTTCGAGCGTCCGCACAAAACTCTGCAGCTTCGCCAAAGTCGCAAGGACACTTTGCAGCAAATCCGAGTCGACAGCATTGTCAGTGTCTGGCTGACGAAGAACAACGTCATCCGATCCCAGCTCGATCAAAATCTTGTTCATCGCATTGTCATCGGCAATGTACTCCTCGCGCTTTTTACGGGTGATCTTATAAAGCGGCGGTTGGGCGATGTAGAGATACCCAGCCTTTACCATATCAGGCATATGACGACAGAAGAAGGTCAGCAAGAGCGTCCGAATGTGAGCTCCGTCGACATCAGCATCTGTCATGATAATGATCTTATGATAGCGAACTTTGGTGAGATCAAAGGACCCTTCCTGGTCACCACCGCCGATCCCGGCGCCGATCGCAGTGATCATGGCCTGGATTTCCTTATTTTGAAGAGCACGGTGCAAGCGCGCTTTCTCCACGTTAATAACTTTTCCTCGAAGCGGAAGAATCGCTTGAGTCGTCCGATCACGGCCCGACTTTGCCGAACCACCTGCTGAGTCACCCTCTACAATAAAGATCTCGGATTTTTTGGGGTCCCGCTCGGAACAATCGGCAAGCTTTCCGGGAAGTCCACCGCCCGAAAGGACGGACTTACGAACAGTCTCCCGCGCTTTGCGGGCTGCTTCGCGGGCACGGGCGGCGTTGACCGCCTTGTCAATAATCGTCTTAGCGAGGTTTGGATTCTCTTCGAAATAACTCTGCAGACCTTCGTAAATAATCGAGCCCACAACACCCTCGATCTCGGCATTCACCAGCTTATCTTTGGTCTGGGAAGAGAATCGCGGATTGGGCATCTTGACGCTGAGAACACACACGATTCCCTCGCGAGCGTCATCTCCACTAAGGGCTGGATCCTTATCCTTGAGAATCTTATTTGCCTTGGCATACTGGTTGATCGAACGGGTCAATGATCCCCGAAAACCCGTCAGGTGCGTTCCCCCATCTGCGTTGGGGATGGAGTTTGCAAAACAGAGAATCTGATCGTTGTAAGAATCGTTATACTGGAAAACGCAGTCCACATAGACGTCGTCCTCCATAATCTTGCCATCGTAATCGATCTCAATCTTTCGCTTTCCTTTAATGATCACCGGATCCGAGTGAACCAAAGTCTTATTCTCTCCGAGCTGCTCAACGAATTCCACGATTCCCTTGGCATAATAAAATGTCTCCTTCTCGGCCGACTCCTCGCGGGTGTCCTCAAGATGGATCGTCAACCCGGGGTTCAAAAACGCGAGTTCCCGCAGACGCTTCGAAAGACGGTCAAATTTAAAAGAAATGGTGTCAGTAAAAATAGTAGCATCAGGAAAGAAGGTGATCTTCGTTCCGGTCACGCCTGGCGGGACCTCGCCAACTACCTTAAGCTCCTGGGAGGTCTTTCCCCGCTCAAAACGAATCTCGTGAAGCTTCTCGCCCCGGGAAACTTGCGCGATAAACCAATCAGAGAGCGCATTGACGCATTTTGCGCCCACACCGTGGAGTCCACCCGAGTACTTGTATGCTCCCTGTCCAAACTTTCCGCCTGCGTGAAGACTCGTCAGAACGAGCTCGATCGCCGGAATCCCGAATTTGGGATGCATATCAACCGGAATACCACGTCCATCGTCTGTGACACTGATCGAGCCATCCTCATTGATGGAAATGTCGATTTTCTTACAAAATCCCGCAAGGTGCTCGTCAATCGAGTTGTCCAGAACCTCAAAAACACAGTGATGCAGACCCCGTTCATCAGGGTCACCAATATACATTCCCGGACGCTTTCGGACTGCTTCGAGCCCCTCCAGTTTGTCGATCTGACCGGCACCATATTCCTGGTCTCCGGACACGCTCATTTCATCAACTTCAGGCTCTTGATTTTCCTCGGACATAGGCCCACGTAAGGTCTGAAATTTCGAGATCTAGAGCAAGGTTGTTTCCACGAAAGATGGAGTTTTTTTCGGGGCTCATGCCGCCAAATGACCAACCGAACCCAGCCTCGAGTTCAACCACCAGGCAACCGCCAAAACGATTGCCAGGACAACCAAACCCGCTACCAGCATTTTGGCGACAGCAGCAACCTCTGCGCGCTCGCGATGAGCCTCCGAAACCCCTGTCTCCGGACTGATCGTTCGGGACCCGGAACGGCGTTTTTCCACCCAGGGATCCGACTGGACAGGCACTGTTGAAATCTGGGCCTTCCCTCCCGAGACTCGAGGACTCCCCGGATCACGGCGCACAGCGCTTCGGGGTCTCACCTCCACCTTGGACGGGCCAGCAGGATGGGGCGCGGTAATAGCCTCACCACATGACGGACATGGACCAGTCACTCCCGCCAAAGAATCATCGACGGTTAACGAAACCCGGCAATGAAGACAAGAAAAGTGAATCACACTTGAGCTTCCCTGACCTGCACTTTCCATGAGGAGTTTTTATACCGGTATTCGCCCCAGAGGCCAATCCCGGAATCTCTAGATTTCGAGAACGCTCCTCTGCCAGCGTAACAGAACGTCAGCGGCATCCGCAGATCCGCCCACCAACTGCTCCATGACCGCGCGGGACGCTATCACCGATGGATCGATTCCCAAATCTGCCGCAATCGCGTTTCGCCGCTTCAACTCTGCCGCGAGCTTCGCTTCGAAACTCTCATCCCTCACTCTGCGCTCTCTCTTGGGCTTTTTGGGCCATTCACTCTCGGGCACTTTTTCAGCCCGCAGGATGGCCTCCTCCAGCTTCCGCCTGCGATCAGCCCTCCATTTAGGAGGAAAAAAGACCTGCTCACCTTTCGCAAGATCCTCGGCCCAACCGATTAACTGCTTGTTTGTAGCCACCATAAAACTGGGGCGATTCCAACCGGCAGCTTCATGATCCCGCCATTCCCACAGCGCCTTCAAAAACACCAAGCCTCTGGGCCGGAGCTTGCCATTGCCATTGATCCTCCAACTCTCCTTCTCCTCACCCTCTCGATCGACCACCCGATCCTGGGACGCATCACATGACTCCAAAAACCAATCATAGCGCCCCAAATCTCTGAGCTTTCCTTCCACCTCGTTTGCCAGAGGAAGAAGATAGCGAACGTCATTACATGCATACTCCAGCATTTTAGGACTCAAAGGCCTTTTGCCCCAATCCGCCTTCTGGGAACTTTTTGATAACTCGACGTTGAAATACTGCTCAACAAGACTGGCATATCCAAAACGCTCGTGGCCTAAAAGCTGGGCCGCAATTTGGGTATCATAGAGCACCGGAGGAACCATATTCCACTCCCGCAACATTAAGGACATATCGTAGTCAGCTCCATGCATCCAGATACGTGCCGTCTTCAACCATTGCACGAGCGGCTCCATAGACTCTTCAGCCAAGGGATCGATCAAATGGACTTCGTCACCGTAACAGACCTGAATCAAGCAAATTCGTTCGGCGTAGCGATAGAGGCTGTCAGCCTCTAAATCCAAACCAACAGAACCAGCTTCAGCAGGAAGAGCGCTTACGAGCGGCTCAACCTGTATGTAGGGAGGAGGGCACATACCAAAAGAAAAAAGGAGCAAGGCGTAAATGCCTTGCTCCTTTGAAATCTACGAAAGTAACCGTTTAATCAAGCTTTCGATGCAGCTAATTTTGATGGTTACTTGGGATTCGCGAAGACGCGATAGAAGAGATGATCACGTCCCGGGAGGTTGAGAACTGGAATACGATAATACTCAATCTCGTCTACGACCCGGTCGAGTGTCGAGAGTTGTGCATTGACCCACGTATTCATGTCACTTGACTGCTGGGGAACGTAGATCAGGTCGGCGTTTCTCGTATCGATGCCGTATTCAATAAATTTGGCTCCATTACGCTCCACCAACTTGGGGATGTTTACCGGGATATCCGAGACCATCGCGTTTCCGCCAAAGGCATACTCTTCGTGGTTAGTGTAACCATCACCGTCAGCGTCATCATGAGGAAGAAGAACCTCTGAACCAAAGTTGCTTGCAAAGGTATTGAAGCTGCCTATTGGAACAAACTTAAACTCAGTCAACAGAACACCGTCATAAACCTGATTAAGAATTGAGCGCCCGCTTGAGCCACGGAAATCTTTTCTCAATCTCACCTGGATTCTACGAGGACCTTCAGAAAGCTCTCTCGTGAAGTCGAGAGGAATGATTGGGCTATTTCCAGCACCACCACCATCTCTCGACCCGACAACGACACCATCGACAAGAACTTCGAAGACATCAGTCACTTCAGCAAAGTTCCGGGCTTTGACAGTTAAGGTGCCGGGGCCCTCGACCCAAGCTGACATCGAAACAGTCTGACCGTTTCCAACACTGGAAGATAAGAGAGCGTTCGGTGGTGCATTCGGGTTGATTGGAGGGAAGGCAACAGGTCTCCAAATTGCACGACTGTCGAGCTCGAAGTCAATTCCCTGAATAACACCAGCGTTTTCAACATCAGAGATAAACTTATCCATCTCAATGAAACGAACGTTGTCAACAAGACCACGATCTTCCCCTGCTGTGTCAATTCCGGTGAGATTCCCCGCATCGTCCACAGTTGGACCATCCTTCGAGTAAATCCAACGAACGTTGTTCGAGCTTGCGGGCAAAGTTACGGCCATTGTGCCCCAACTCCGCTCACCACTAATGAATCCCTCCCAGGACTGGGGAACATTGCCGGTCAGGTTGAACCAGAGACGGTCGGCACCCTCTTGAGAAGACGTCTTCCAATCAAACACCAGAACCCCTCTTGGAATTCCGTTGAATCCGAAGATCGAACTCTGATTATTTCGGAGACCAGCGCCACTACGAGCACCTAACCTCTGATCGACTGGAACTCCAATATCGTTGGTGTCCGTGTATTCAAAGCCCCATGGGACATCACCTTCACTCACAACAGCGTAGTCGGGCAGACCCAAAGCCGAACCCAGGGCAACTGCCACCGGACGAACGAGCAATGTTACGGTGGAAACTGAAGTATTCCCCCCTGCCGCAGTCATCAGAACAGGGAGTTGGTAAATGCCGGCATTGGCAGCAGCTCCGGAAATTGTCGAAGAAGCCGCATTGTATGTAAGACCTGCAGGAAGATCACCCACAGACACGCTTTCCGCAGAAACCGTCTCAATCAGATAAGAAAACTGCTGTCCCTGATTTACGGTCACTAATTGACTGCTCACCAAAATCGGAGCTGGCACAACGACACCAGTAGGATCTTCAACACCGTGAAGGATCACCTTGGCATCGTTGAGGAAGGCGGCGTCACCTGTAACACGGTCAACGACACGAAGAAGCCAGAGACCCGCGGAGTTTTCGCCCCAGTTTCTCACCGTGGAGAAGGTCCAATCGGAAATACCCTGCTCATCGTGATCCAAATCGACCTCTTGAAGGAAACTCTGAGTTCCGCTTGGGGAGATCAAGACAACTTCAAGATCCGAGCGGCTCTGGGTAAGAGCCGTGAGGTTCAGCTGCACATGCTCCAGCTTCAAGTTTGGCTGATCACTAAAGTCAAATGCCACTTGATAAGAACTTCCAGCGCCCTCCGGGACAATTCCTGTTGGAAAGGCAGGGTCGGTGCTCGTGCGCCTGAAAAAGATGAACTTTTCCTGGGGAGTCGCGGCAGCGGCCAAACGAGGAAGTGTCGGAGCAACTCCCCCGATAGGAGCAGCACCAAGTCGGGCGGCAGCGGCAGCAACAGCGGCACCGGCATCTACCATTCCAGCACCATAATTATGGTTGAAGTGTAATCCAGCAGCGTTGTCCTTCCAACCTCCGTTGATGGGTTCGATCTTTACGGCCGTGCGGATCAAAATGTCCTGAACATCTCTCCAGGTAAGAGCCGGATTGACCTGCAGCATGAGAGCTACGACACCCGAAACGAGCGGAGCGGCAGCTGAGGTGTCACCAAATTCGGTGGTGTAAAGGCTCGTTCTAAAGGGGTTGTCATCTTCATCCAGCTCAACGCCGAACTCCGTTGACAGCACGTCTTGAGGACCACCACTGGACGGTGCGCTGACGATAAGGTTGGCACCTCTTTCAGAGTATCCGGATCGGGCACCCACATCAGAGACCGCACCTACGGCAATCGTGTAAATCGAGTTAGCATAACCGTCGTAGTTGGAGTTGTCTCCAATTCCGCCCCCGTTTCCACCGGCCCAGACATAAATGATTCCGTTTCCGGCACGGCCCGTGAGAGCACCGGCTTCAAGAGCTGCAGCAGCAGCAGTCCCGGGAGCTTCAAAATCAAGGGTCGTATCACTAGGTCCCCAACTATTGTTTGAAACATCAATGATAGCAGGGCTGAAGCCTAAGGCTCTGGCCTCATCAGCATCATCAAAGAAGTCACCGAGTAATCGGATTCCTGAGAGAGTGGCATTGGGAGCGGCTCCCGTCATACCAACATTGTTACCGATAGCCGCCACGAGACCCGCCACGGCTGTTCCGTGGTTCGAAAAAATATCGAAGGTTGCTGGGTTCGTTCCAACTCCATCCAACAAATTTAAGTGAGGACCTCTTGCATTGGGTGCAAGGTCGATGTGATCAATCGCGACTCCGTCATCGACGATTGCCACATTCACTCCTGCTCCGGTCGCGAAGTCCAAGGCTGGCTCAAGGTTAATGTCAACATCGACAAGGCCTCCGTTAGCTCCCGTATTCTTGAGATACCACTGGTAGCTTCCATCGAGGCCACCGTCTGAACTATAGAATGGATCGGCAGGGACTGCACGCACCTCGCGCTTGCGAGCAAGAAGGGGCTCGGCACTCTGAATGTCGGGGTCAGCCAAAACAGCATTCACCTGGGTGAGCACTTTTCCTGCTGACGCTTCCTCACACACCGCAAATCTTGACCCGGGTGCCAACATCTCGATATGCTGGATGTCGCACCGCTGCTTAATCGCTTCGAGGTCGGCACCTTCCTTCAACTCGATAAGATAGCGATTGCGGAGAATCCGCCTCGCTGAGGGAACGCCCTCCTTACCGGCCGGGTAGAAGACGATAAAGTTTTCCTGATTGGGAATTGAGGCCTGGGCAACTACCGCAGCGGGTGAACCAGCTGCGACGGGTTGCACTCTTAATCGACCACTCTCGTCCCTGCGACATATTTCAAATGTGCACATGGTGAAGTTAGCGGGACGACCTCTCTGCATAAACTGATGGGTCCCGGAAGCGACCGGCTGGCTCACCGGATTCGTCAGGTTGGCTGCAGCTTGACCGAACGACGCACCTGAGGTGGTGAGAAGTGCCAAAATAGCCATTGAAGATTTTTTCATAACAAAAGTAAAATTGGGGTGTTTGGAAGGTTTCGATGAATTAAGCGCCCTAATAATTTTGAACAATTACAACTCGAGTCAGACAAGTCTGCTCGCCGAATGGAGCCGCGCTCCGAACCTGATAAAGATCGTCGTTGTCAAACTCGATAAACCAGTTGGGATCACTATCCGTGATCGTTGTCCAATTGATCAGATCCGTAGAATACTGAACTTGGTAGCTCAGGCTATCCCCCACAAACGGGCGCTTGGGAATTGAGAGAACACACTGCTGGGCATTACCCACCAAGGCAGGAGCTGGATTCGGGACATCCGCAGGATCAAGCACATCTGTTTGCAAGGCATACTCCTCAAGATTGGTGTAGCCATCTCCATCAAAATCCAGATCGGGAGCAGTCATCCTCTCGGGGGTGCCTACCGGGAAGTTCTGCAGCAAGAATCCGTCATAGGTATCGATAAAGTCGATGTCCCAAGTGAAGGTGCGCTCCGAGACATCGGATGCGTAACCATAGGGGTTAGACCGTGAGAAAATGATTTCAGCCGTCCGCTCCTCTCCAACATCGAAAAAGGCGGGCCCAAGCTCGAAGAACGTTGGAATACCGAGCGTTCCGCTGCCAATCAACTGCGGAAAGGTTGCGTTCCCTGGAGGATAGGGCGGATAAACAATATCACCATTGGCTCGATCTTGGATTGAGAAGAAAACGCGGTCCCCGCCAATGAAGGTGCTTTGGTTAAACCCCTCCCACTTAAGCCTGAAAACGATTCGCGGATCAATTTCCATCTTGTCGCCTCTCCAAAAATCATCGTTGGTAACACGGAAATCATTTCCCACTGAAATCCCCTCACTGGTCACGCTCGTGCCACCGGGTCCGGGATAGGCTTCCACCATTTCACGGTGGCCAATCTGAACGAAGAACGATGATGGATTTTCAGCATCGGAGCCGATGGATGGAAACTTGAAGGTGTACGTTCCAGGAACAATCTCATTGCGATGACGCTTCAACTCGGTGTTAAGATAGGGACGACTGGATAAATAACGGGTGATCTCATAACCACGGAGATTCGCGGCATTCGTCACTAAGTCGAAGAAGAGAACCACGCTATTATCTCTCCAATTAAAGCCTCCCAGCGGCCTTGGCAGGGCAGATGGCGGCGCTGAATATAGCTCGATCAACGAAGATTGAAACGGCTCCACTTGCACCGCAGTAAAGATCTGTCCGACCGAAAAGTAAGCCCGGTTGTCTCGAATTCCATCCCCGTCTAGATCGCCGGAATCAACCAATGCTGTCGTGCCCGCATTACAGAAAATGTCGGGTGCTGCGTAAAAGAGGGATCCATTATAGGCACAAGGAAGGATGGTATAAGCTCCATCAATGAGCGTGACATTAAAACTTCCGCCAAGGTATACCGAGCTGTTCGGCCCAACCTGTTTGAAAGCTTTACTGTCCTCCATAAAGGTCGCCGCCTGCCCGTGAACCAAGGTGGCCGAAAGTGTAAACGCCCCTAAAATGGAGGCTGTGTGTGTTGCGATGTTCATTTTCGAAGGTGTCTGCAATGCATTTACAAAGTAATTTCATTCCTTTCAACCATAAAAGGCAGCGACACCGGATTTCCACCAGGATCACAGAAACAAAACAATTTGTCGTTTGAAGAGATTAACCGGCAGGGAATTGGAGCGACAAGCGCAAAATCACCTCATCCCCTGCAAAAGCAGTTCGGTATTGGTTTTTGTCCGGGCAAGATTCCGCAAAAGCGTCTCAATCGCCTCCCCAATCGGCAAACTGGCAAGGTGACGGCGAATTTCCTGAACCCGAGGTAGCTCCTCGCGATGGTAGAGCCGATCGTCATTTCTGGTCCCACTTTGTGGGATATGAATCGCCGGATAGATCCGCTGTTCAGCCAGCTCACGATCTAATCGCACCTCCATATTTCCAGTTCCCTTGAGTTCCTCGAAGATGACATCATCCATCCGACTCTCCGTCTCGATGAGACAAGTCGCAAGAATCGTGAGACTTCCACCTTCCTCGACATTTCGTGCCGCTCCAAAAAACTTGCGTGTATCCGTGATCGCCTGGGGGCTGACGCCACCTGAGCCGATCGGACCACCCCGAACCGCATTGTTGTATCCCCTGGCCAGTCTGGTGAGACTATCCAGCAAGATTACCACATCCTTCCCCTGTTCCACTAGGCGGCGGGATCGCTCAAGAACGATGTTCGCCACCTGAGCATGACGCTTGGACGGCTCGTCGAAGGTCGAGGCAAAGACGTTCCGCCCCACCATATCTTCAAAATCCGTCACCTCCTCAGGTCTTTCATCCAGCAAAAGGACGATCAATTCGGCTTCCGGGTGATTTCGCTGAATCGCCTTGGCAATTTGCTTGAGAAGAATTGTCTTACCACCCCGGGGTGGTGCCACGATCAAACCCCGTTGTCCTTTTCCAAGTGGAGCCACGAGATCGACTACCCGGGTCGCCAGACCCGCGCTATCATCATCTCCCTCGAGAACATAGCGCTCCTCCGGAAAGAGCGAGGTGAGCTCATCAAAATGTTTTGAAGGTTTGTATTCGGCGGCGGGTTGCCCATCAATCTCAAGCACTTCCGCCACGCCCATGAATTGATCACGATACCCGGGAGCACGAACCGTCACCTTGAGACGCTGCCCTTCACGAAGATCGTACTCACGGACAACTTCGGCAGGCACATAAAGATCGTCAGGAGAATTTCGAAAGCTCCTCATCTCATCTCTCAACATCCCGAAATTTCCGTTGGCCAGCTCAAGAATCCCCTCCCCCACGATTCTCGTCCCAAACTTCGCGTAGCAGGAAAGAACGGTGAAGGCGAGATCCGCGCAGGTCACTTGATTGGGAATTCTGACCGGCAAACGCTCGACCTCATCATAAAGATCTGCGAGCGGCTCATTGCGAAATTCATTAAGATCGATCTCGTCCGGCACCTCGGGCGGTGCCGGCGGGGGCGGCGTCTCCTTCTTGGGGCACTCCTCCCTCTGAACCGGTTTCACCTCCTCTTCCTCCACCAATTTGGTGACAATTTCAGCCGGGGGCTTCGGACCCTCTCTTTTTTCGACTGATGCCGCCCTCCTGGCCGGCTTCGCAGCAACTTTCTCGAGAGGCTCATCCGGAGTCTTCGCAGCTTTTTCTTCGTTAGCCAACTTCGCGGCGGCTAACTTGGCAACGGCAGCTACTGCCGCCCTTCTTGCTTTGGCGGCTGCTTTCTCCGCGACTTCGGCCGCCTTGACAGCAGCCCATTCCGCAGCAGCGGCCTCGGCAAGAACATCAGACTCCTGAACGGGAGATTCCATCTCCAGACCTAAATCCAACTCGGCAATTGGCTCGCTCTCCTTTTTGGCGGCCTTTTTGGCGGCCTTTTTAGCCGCTTTTTTCACCACTTTCTTAACCGCCTTTTTGGCAGCCCTCTTTGCGGCTTTTTTAGCAGCCTTCTTGGCCGGCTTCACCTTTGCGTCCCCTTCGGATAATTCTCCTTCTGGAGATTCGGGCACAATCGACTCTTGCTCTTCGCTCATGTATTAAAAATTGAATTTAGGAAGCGCTGGAGTTGCCTGCTCAAAACAGCCGGTGTTCCCTCGTTCCAAAAAACGACGTCCCCGCACGCAACCTTTTCCATGATCGGGAGCTGCGCTTGTAGGATCGATGTGATCATCCTGTCTTCGAGATGACTTCGGGCTTTCAGGCGGGTTCTTTGAGTGGCACTTGAGGTCGCCACGACCAAATTGAACTCCTGGCCGAAGTGAAATCCGCTCTCAAAAAGCAGCGGAACATCAGCGACAAACAGCGTCGTGCTGGGATTACTACGATATTCGGCCAATTTCTCAAGACATTCCTTTCGCACCATGGGATGGAGGACCCCTTCCAACTTCTTCCGAAGATTCGGATTCCCAAAAACCAGGGAGCGAAGAAGAGCCCGATCCAAACCTCCATCCGGGAGAACAATGGATTTTCCAAGGGCATGGGAAATTTCAGAGAGCACTTCAGGCCTTCCCAGCAAGTCTTGCACCGAGTGATCGGAGTCGAACACTTTCACCCCGGAATCCAGCTCACGTAAAATCTTCACCGCTGTCGATTTCCCGGTCGCAATTCCTCCTGTTAACGCCACCACCTTCATCTCTGCATGCAAAGTATCATCCATCCGGGCATAAAAAAAGCGGGATCTGAAACCCAGATCCCGCTCTTGAAGTCTTATCAGACGATTAATTACCGATAGCAGGCAGAACTCCGAAGTCCTCAGCACCAGTAATGTCCGGAGCAATTGGGGAGGGATTCGTGTCATCGCCGTTCACACGGCGACCGGTGGCATCAATGATCTCAGCAGTCACGAAGATGATGAGGTTACTCTTGATGTGGTTCTCAGCCTTGGTTTGGAAAAGACGTCCAATGAAAGGCAGGTCACCCAAAATGGGGACTTTGTCCTCAACACTTTGAACATCCTCACGCATCAAACCACCAACAGCCACGGTGTAACCATCATAGATGGTCAGACCAGTCTTCACCTTGCGGACAGAGAAGACAGGCATCTCGATCCGGTTTTCAGTAATGACGATCTGAACCGGGTTACCGAGGGCGTCCGTTGCAGGAGCGGTGATCGGACTTCCGTAGTTCACGAAGCCTTCGAACTCAACGATGGTTGGGGTGAAGCGGAGCTCAATGATGGAGTCATTGGAGTCAATCTGGGCTTCTACCTCAAGAGTCACACCCGTGTTCTTGGTGTCGAAGGCTGAGGGAGTTGCAGGAGTCACAGGGAAACCTGAACCACCGCCACCGCCACCCACCCCGACAACACCACCACCGACGCTCCCACCGACCTGGTTAGGAAGTTCGGGGGGTTCGTATTCAGTGGGGTAGATAAACTCACGAATGATCTCGATCGTTGCACTCTGGCCGGGAAGGGCCACAACGCTTGGAGCGGTCATGATATCTGCACCCTTTTTCTGGGAGAGACCGCGCATGATCATCTGCACCTGACCGCTGCTGAACAGACCGGTGAGGGAGAGGATGCCGGGAGCAACGTTTGTTGACTGGGCGGTGCGCTGAGGGTTGTTCAGAATGGCATCGATGCTGTTGCGATCAACAGCGGCAGCACCACTGCGGTTAGCTGCAGTCACGATTCCGGAAACCGACTGGTTCGGGTTAGCCGGGATTCCAGGAATGTTGACGCGGTCAACAGTTCCAATGAAGTCAGAGCTTCCACGGTCAGTTCCGCTTCCGACAGTGCCTCCACCGAGGAAGTAGTTACTACCGAAGCCAAATGGAGTGGCAATCCAGTCAAAGCCGAGCTCTTCGCCATTCTCCTGGGAGATTTCGACGAACTTGGTGGTGACACGGATCTGGCGGGGAGTCGCCACGCTGGCAGCCTTCACAATACCGTCGATCAACTCGAGGTTGGTGGGGCTGTTTCGCACGATCAAGGTGCTGGAAGCAGAAAGAAGACTTGCTGAAGTATTCGGCGCAAAGGAAACACCGCTGTTCTTCAAGAGGTCGACGATTCCAAGACGGGGCTTGATACCCTCGGCAGCAGCGTCACCGCCACCTCCAAAGGGATCTGAGTCACCGCCACCTCCACCACTGCTGTCGCCACCGGACTGGCTCAGAAAGGTTTCAAAGGTCGGGGGGACCGTCCAGCTGCGCTGAACGATGTCGGCAGTGTCGTCTGCATCGGTAGGAAGGAGAGTGACTGCAAATTCGTCCACCTTATAACGAAGCTTGGCCTCGTCACAGATATACTGAAGTGCGACACGAAGCGGGACGTTTTTAAGGTCGAGCTTGCCGATCAGAATGGCGTTGGGGTTTCCACCACCACCGAGTCCGGCATCGTCGAGGCCGGAAGTGCCGGCATCGGTCTCTGCACCCGACTCGTCGAGAACGCGAGGAGTGCGAACCACGAAGTTGATTCCAGTTCCCTCGGGATCAAGCTCCACAGAACGAAGACGAAGGAATTCGATGGCCTCTTCGACGGTGCTGTTGCTCAGGCTGATCTCAGGAATGACGATCTGGTTGAGCTTGGCTGCAATTGTGGTAGCACCGTCGCCCGGGCCACCTGTGATAACGGGATTGGTGTTGCCAACACTGAGCGGTGGAACCGCAAGTTCCCATGCAGCATCCACTTGGCGGAGCATTTCGGCACGGGTGTGATCAAAAGCGGCGCGGTTGTAGTCCGACTTGATAGCCGCACAACGCTCGAGCCAACGACGGGCTGCTTTGTTGTAAGGGTCAATGCGGAGGACCTGCTTGAATTCCTCATCGGCTTTGTCATACTGACCAAGGTCGTAGTAGCCTTCACCGGTGTAGAGATGACCACGAACCTTGTCGATATTCTGGGTGTGGCTGTAATCCAAAGCGGTATTTGTCCGGATAGGATCGTCGAGATACTCGAGGCCCTTCTTAGCAAGAATATTGCCTGGATTGGCTTTATCGACGGAGGTGAGAAGCTCGCGAGCCTCCTCATACTTTCCGGTGTTTCGGAGAGTTTGCGAAAGCGCCAGCGAACCATCCTGAAGGTGGTCATTGAGCACCTTGCGGCGATCACTGGTAGCGGTTCCGAATGGAAGGGTATCAAGAGCGCTGCGGTACTTTTGCACGGCAGAATCGTAGTCCCCCTCGGCGTATGCCTTACGGCCTTCGTCGCGGAGTTCGTCCGAAGTCACCACCGCTTGCTGGCGGCGAATGGTCTCCTGCTGCTCAAGATCGTCTCCATAACCCCCGGCTAAAGCGACGGGAGACACAATGAGAGCCGCGAGGGCAAACATCGTGCGATGGGTAAGGTGTGTGTGTCTTTTCTGCATGATCTGGTTGAATATTCGTTAATTTGTGGGGGGTGTGGGAAGCTTTTTTTCAGAAACCTTTGAATTTCTGAAGATTCCCAACACCCGGTTGAGATTTTTTCTTTATTTTACAAGGATTTCGCGTTCGCCGGCTTTTCCAGCATCGTCCCATGTCACGATGACTGAGGTCGGCTCGTTAGCTGCATTGAGCTTCACTTCGGAGAGTTTGTAGATCTTTTCCTCACCTCCGTGCGGAAGTGAGAAGGTACCATTTTCGACAACCTCAAACTTGTTTCCGGACTCACCGATGGCATCGAGATAGAAGACCACGGTGTGATCAAACTTAATGGTATCGTTAAGCTGTTTCTGTTTCATGCCAAACTGGAGTTCGTAAATTTTCTCTTTCTTGTTCTCCAGTTGGTCTTCGACGATGGCAAAAGCAACGGGCCTTTTTCCGGTGGGAGTGTCCATTTCGCGATCCTCGGTCTTGAGGAGTTTGAAGCGCTCTTTCCCGGTGCCCTCTTTGAAGAAGAGTTCACCCGGAGCGATCGCGTCAGCAGCACCCATCCGGTTTAACTCCAAGTTGCCACCGGGTGCCCGGTATTTGAAGTTGAACTGGAAACCTTCACCGAGGACTGAGTTGAACTCAAGAAGCCACATCGTGCTTTTGACCTCGTCGATCTTCAGCTTGGTAATGAGGGCACCGTGACTCTTGGCGTCATTCGGGTCGGTCTTTGCTTCGTATTCCTCGCCATTGGTGAAGCCGTCCTTGTCTTCATCACGCTGGGGTGAGTCAGACCAGGAAGGATCGAGCATATTATCGACCCACCACTTATTTGGGATGGGAGAATGCACTTTCTCGGGCATGGTGAGCAGGTCTTTGAGTTCCTCATTATTCCCTCCTTGCGTGAAGAGATCGACGCTGGTGAAGAGATTGAGCGGACGACCCGTGGGAGTTTCCTTGGGCTTAAGGTCGGTCACTTCTTCGAGCGATTTGGTGCAGGCAGCAAGGATATCTCCCCCGCGAACGGTGGTGACGTCTTTTTTGCTCGACCCGCCGATGACGAAGCCTTCCTTGGTTTCCTGCGCGCCGGCATACGAAGTGTAGCCAAGGCCCGCGAGGACCAGGATGCCGCCGCCGAGGGCTGCGATGTGGTAGTTTTCTTTGATCCAGGACATTGTGCGTGGTGCGTAGGTGTTATTTGAGTTCCGGGAACTTCTGGTCAGCTTTGAAAAGGAGGAGATCAGCACGGAGGAAAACCGTCAGGTCTTCACCGCCCGAAACGCGATTGAGGATTTGAGTCGCTGGTCCATCCCCTGCTGGCTCATCACCGGCGATGGGACCGAAGGCTGTCGCGTCGTCAGCAACAACTGTCTTTGACTTTTTCTTCTCAGGAGTCGGCGTCTCATTCTTAACCCGGGCGATGTGGGCTTCGACAAAATACTGGTCGGAGTTGGCAACACTCTGAAGGAACTTGCGAACTGCGCTTTCAGGTCCGCGGAAGGTCAGCTCAAAGGGCATGCGGTGGGCAATCTCAGGAAGGACCTCGGCCTTGGGAGCACGCGAGACCCTCTTTCCCTTAGGGGTGGGTTTCGGCCTTGGTGCATTCTTCTTGAGGTAGGCCGCATACTCCTTTGCATCATTCCAATCGACTCCAGCTTCTGCCGGAAGCTTTTCGCGGCGAACGTTGAGGATTTCCTGAACTCCGGCATTCGCCAGCTCACGGAACATCCAGTCGAAGGCGGCGCGTTGGTAGTTGAGCACTCCGGTGGCGGACTCCTTGGGAGGTCCACCTGCGTAGGTTTCAAATCCAAGGTTGAAGCGCTCGGGGAGAGCCTTGTCGCCGGGGAAGAGTTCCTTGACCTCTTTGACCGACATGCTCAAGCCGTCCGAAAACTCGGTAATTGCGATGTTTTCGTCATTTTCCGGGCGGAAAGCGAGGACCTTCTCCTGCATTGTTTTTGCATCGTCGAGGAGCACCTTGAGGCTCTCCCGTTTTGCTTCCGCGCTTTCGGGAGTGGGAAAAGGATTGAGCCCTTTCATTCCCTTAAGGCTGTCTTCTTTCGTCGATATTTCGTCCAGACGCTCTTCCAGGGTTCCTCCAGATTTGAGGCCCATGAAGATGATGAGAGCGGCGAGAATTCCGGTGATTCCGAGGAGTCCCGCGAGGAATTTGTTTTCTTTAAACCAAGTCATAATGAGTTACGTGAAAGTGTTTTACTTAATGGTGATTGGCTTCGAGAGAGGGATAAGCAACTCAAAAGGAGCGGCATAGAAACCATCTTCTGGAGAAGCTTGGTTCGTCTTGATGATTTGACTGTCAGGGATTTCCTTGTCACCGAACGTAAAAGTCAGGGCAGGCGAAAGACGGAGGGTCTTCACCAGATTGCTGACTTCATTCTCTTTGTCGAGGTGGTATCCACGAATCGTGACACTGTCGGCACTTTCGACATCGTTCATGATGGAGGAATTCCCGTACGGGTTAGTTGAGAAACTCTCGTCAATGACGGGCTCACTGGTACCACCGGCTTCCAAACTGAAGTTGGTGCGTGGCTCAAAGTCAGTAATCCAGACCACTTCGCTCACGAAGTGCTGCGAGATCTGATTCCACTGATCCACGACGCTCAGACGTCCGTTTTCAGCGGCGGAGTATGCCTTAATCATCTTGAGCGCGTCTTCTTCATTGGAGAGGAGGCGCTCAATCTTTTTGGCAGGTTGCTCGAGAACGACCGCTTCTTGATCAAGGGCAGTCAGGTGACGCGCGGCATCACCGACGGACATGGCCTTAAAGCCTGCCCAAGCACCGAGACCACCGAGGAAGAGGGCTGCCGCGGCAATGAGGATGGGCTTGCGACGGTTAATGTCGCGCTCTGCCTGCACCGCGTCGGGGACAAGGTCAATATTGATGGTCGCCTTGTCAGCAGCACGGAGGCCGAGACCCACGATTTCACCCAGCTGGTGGGCTTCGCGGGCGAGTGAATCGACATCGATCCCCTTGCCAACGGAAATGCGCTGGAGGGGGTTGAAGATTTCGACCGGGAGATTGAGCTTCTCTTCGAGGAATTCGCGAAGGTAAGGGAGATTGGCAGTTCCACCGGCGAGGAGGACCTTTTGCGGAACGCGTCCACCGTGTTGGCTGCGGAACAGGGTATTGGTCCGCTGAATCTCGGCCGTGAGGCGGGTGAGACTGTTGCGGATGATCGTTCCGAGAGCGGCTGAGCCTTCATCGAGCTGGCCGGCGTGATCGCCACCGAGGGTGACGAGACCGGAAGTCAGTTTGCTGTTCTCGGCTTCGGCGAAGGAGACGTTGTATTCCTTGGCGATGGCGCTGGTCAGGACCGCACCTCCAATGGAAACGCTCCGGGTGAAGAACTTGGCACCATCGGCGTAGATGAGGTTCGAGGTCTTGGCGCCGACATCAATGAGAAGAATGCTTTCCTCGATCGCGGGGTAGTTGTAGCGGAAGGCATTGTAGAGGGCGATAGGCGCACAATCCACAAGGCGGGTTCCCAAACCGGTCTCGGCGACCACGGAGTTGAGATCGTTGAGGGAATCCGATTTAATGGCCACGAGGACCACTTCATTGTCGATACCACCGGTCTCGAGCTTTTCCCAGTCCCAGACCACCTCGTCGATGGGGAACGGAACGTTTTGCTGGGCCTCGAACTTCACGAGCTCGCCCATGTTTTCGGTTTCGAGGGGCGGAAGCTTCACGAAACGCACAAAGACAGACTGTCCCGAAAGGGCATAGGCCGCTTTTTGACTTCCAAGTTTCAGGCTTTTGGTGAGCTCCCTAATCGCAAGCTGCACCTGCGGGATGCGGGCAGCTTCGGTAGCGGGATCAGCAAGAATGCTGGTCGCTCCGTAAGATTTTAGAACCAAGCCCGATTTACTCGGGGAGAAAACGCCCATCGAAATCCGTTGGGAGCCAATATTGAGTGCAATGATGGACTGTTGGTCAGCCATAGTAGTGTGTGTTAGTGCTTTGGAAAAGTGATTGAATGAGACTCCAGTGAGTTAACGAGGCCGGGGTCGTGAATTTTCAGCTCCTCAAGCTGCACTCCTTGCGGAGCAGAAACCGGAAAATCTTAGTTGGCGTTCTTTGGCTTGAGCTCGGCGTAGCGGTCATACCAAAGAGCGGCAAAAGGAGTCTGTGACTTGTCAAGAAGAGGAAATTTCTCGGTGCGCTCGATCTTGTCGAGAGGCTGACGCCACCAACCGGCCTTGGGGCCGTGACTGAAGAAGCCGACCATTTCACCGCCATATTCGATCTCGCCGCCAATCGCTTCGAGATCACCTTTACCTGCTCTCTCTTTGCCGGTGATGCGGCGGAGGGTGTTGGGCGAGAGATAGACGGAGACGACGACCTCTTCGTCGATGGGCATGTTCACGTGGGTAATAGTCTTGGTCATCATATAGCCCTTATTGTCCTGACCCTTCACGACGACATACCAGGTGACCTTGAATTCATCGAGGTAGTTGTCTTTCGGGGTTTCCTTGAGCTTTTTGACTTTCAGCTTCACTTCGACCTCAAGCCAATCCTTGGGGGTGAACTTTTTATTTTTTCCAACCTGAATAGACGGCGACTGTAAGTCGTCAAACTCGGCCTTGGAGACATCGAAGACGTTGGTTTTGCTCGCTTCGAGCTGCGAGAATGCTGTTCCGGAGAGAGCCAGAGTGCAGGCAAACGTAAGAAAGGATCTGAATGTGGATTGCATGGTGGTAGGTTTATAACCAAAGGTTTCAGCGAAGTTAGGAAACCAAGACGGGGGGCGGCTAGCAAAAAACTGGAAATTGGCTGATATTTTTTACGGATTGACACCGTTTGCGATTTCTAAGCGAAGGCTTTTGACAAGGACAAGGTGCCCACGACAATCTCCCACCATGACGCCCCGACTCTCTTTTTGGGATTCCATCCAAGCCCGGAAACCGCTAACCGTAGGCGCTATCGCTGATTCCGGGGCCTTCGGGACACCCTCTCCGGAGTGCGACATCGTGGAACTTCGGCTCGATTCACTCGGGACGGAAGATCAGCTTCTCGAGTTCGCCAAGGCATGCCCCCTCCCCCTCCTCATCACGGCCCGTGGCCCTCTCGAAGGAGGTCAAAGCGATTGGAGTATTTCCGAGAGAGAAAAAGCTTATTTCAAACTCATGCCCTACGCAGCCGCAATCGACATCGAACTGCGTGATTTCGACGCCCTCGGAAGGGTCATTGCCAACGCAAGGGAGCAGAGAGTTGTCGTTGTGGGTTCTTTCCATCATTTCCAAGAAACTCCTGGCCTTCCCGAGCTGACCAGCAAGCTCGACACGCGTGCTGACATTCACAAGTTCGCCCTGATGGCGACCTCCCTGCCCTGCATTCAAGCACACCTCTCGCTTTTTGACGCACATCCCGGCGAGGCTCTTGCCATCATGGGAATGGGGCCCTTGGGAGCAGCGGCCCGCCCTCTCATGGCCAAAGCAGGATCCCTGCTGAATTACGGCTATCTCGGAGCCACTCCGAGCGCGCCCAACCAGTGGCCCGCAGGCCTCTTGAAACAAGCACTCTCGGTCTAAGACACGATCTTCACCGGAGCTGGCGGCAGAGCGGCAAGGAAGGTTTTTCCATACCGCTTGGTCACGACCCGATTGTCGAGAATGACGACCATGCCCTTGTCCTTTTTCGTCCGGATCAGGCGGCCCACCCCTTGACGGAGCTTAATAACAGCCTCGGGGACCGAATATTCCATAAATGGATTGCCGCCTTCGGCCTCGATTTCTTCCAGCCTTGCAGCCGTGAGAGGGTGATCTGGAACTCCGAATGGAATGCGGGTGATGATGACGTTGCTCAAGGCCTCGCCCGGCACATCCACCCCCGCCCAGAAACTCTCGGTCCCGAAAAGTACGCTGTTCACATCACTGCGGAATTCTTCGACCATTTTTTGACGCTGCATCCCCATTCCTTGGGCCAACAATTTCCAGCCATGGTCATCGAAGAAATCCGCCATCGCCTCCGCGACCGACCTCAGGAGCCGGTGACTGGTAAAGAGCACAAACGCCTTGCCCTCGGTCTTGATCAAGACCCGCTCGATCCAATGAATGAGCATCTTTTCGAAATCATCATCGCGCGGATCCGGCATCGACTTGATGACGTAAATCGCCATCTGCGTGGCATAATCAAACGGACTTCCAATCTTCACGGCGGGGACATGATTGGCCCCAATACGATCCCTAAAATAACTCAACTGGGCATCGCCCGTTCCCAGTGTCGCACTGGTGGCAATACAGGTCTTGCCCGGCCCGAAAAGCAAGGACCGCAGGCGGTCCGCAACGTTGATGGGCGCGGCATTGAGGACGTAGGCCGTTCCTTCCATGCCTGCTTTTTCCACCCAATAAACGCTCCCCCCGTCCTCTTGATCGAGAAACATTTTGAGCCCTCCGTGCATCTCCCGCAGTCGGCGGGCGGCATCCATTAATTCGTTCTTACGAGTCTCATCATCAGTGTCTTCGGCCACTTCCTCGATCGCGCGCCAGCACTCCCGCAGTGGGCCCGCCAAGGTGTTTTGCACCAACTCCGGCTGCCTGACCCGGCACTCTTTCCCCCAGTCATTGAAGGTCACGGCCTCCCCGACGCTCTCAAAAAAATGGTCTGCTTCGTCCAGCACCTTGGACGTCCACTCCATTGCCCGCTCCGCCTTGGCATACTTCAGCAGGCCTTTCCCCGTTTTGGGATGATACAAGCGCTGTAAATCAAATCTCAAACCGGCCTGGCTCAGTCGCAGGCCCAGCGATTTCGCCGCCACGGCCTCCAACGTATGAGCCTCGTCGAAAATCACGAAATCGTTCGGCACCAGGAAGCCCGATTCTTTTTCGATCATTTCCTCCTCGGGATTCAGGAGCGAGAAAAACAAACTGTGATTCACCACAAGAACCCGCGCGCTCGCCGCACGTTTCCGCGCTTCCTGAAAAAAACAATTTCCGCGCGGCCCGCACGTCCGCTGGGTGCAAGAATGAGCCTCGCTGCACACCTGCAACCACACCTTGAGCGCCGGCTCAAAGTTTAAATCACTCCTCGTTCCGTCCCTCGTCGCCTCGGCCCACTTCCAAATCTCCATGAGCTCCTCCTGCTCACTGGTCGTAAAAAGATCTCCGCCATTATCCATGGCCCGACGAAGCCTCATCGGACAGAGATAATTCTGCCGCCCCTTCAACAAGGCCGCCTCAAAGGGCTGTTGTAAAAGCCGCTGCACAATTGGCAAGTCCTTGCCCATCAACTGCTCCTGTAAATTAATGGTGTGCGTTGAAATGACCGCTTTCTTCCCCTCACGGATGGCATATTCCACGGCTGGGATGAGATAAGCTAGGGACTTCCCCACCCCCGTCCCAGCCTCAACCACCAGACAGCGCTCGCCATCCAGAGCATCCGCCACCTCACCCGCCATCTGTTGTTGCTCGGCACGATATTCGAAGTCCGGAGACTTTGAGAGCAGTCCGGTTTCCGAAAAAACCAACCGCATCTCATCTCCGAACGAACTGCCTGCACCAAGCGAAATCACGTCTCTGCGTATCCGCTCCCTCACCCAAATTCAATCGCCATCATTCGGTGCTGATTTTCCAACATTTCCATTGCAGTTTTTCCAGCACATGATATTTTCGCCATATGAACCGTCTCGAAAAAGGGGGACTCTCCCGCCGCGAGCGCCAAATCCTCGATATTCTCTATCGTCTGGGTGAAGCCACCGCACAGGATGTCCAAAACGAGCTTCCCGATCCCCCGTCCTATTCCGCCGTGCGGGCCCTCCTCGCCACGCTCGAAAATAAGGACATGGTAAAACATTCGAAAGAAGGGCGACGCTATCTCTATCGTCCTTCGATCGCCGCCAAGAAAGCCAAGCGTAGCGCGCTCAAGAGCCTCCTTGGCACCTTCTTCAAAGGCAAACCCGAAAACCTCGTCGCCGCCCTGCTCGATCCCAACGACCAGCAACTCACCGAAGCCGAGATTGCCGAAATTCGCAAGCTCATCAAATAAATCCCGTGCTCGCTCCCTCGCTCCCCTTTTTCCTCCTCTTCTCCCTTCGCAGCCTCCGTGATTTCCTCGCCATGAACCGTTGGCGAAAGGATGCTATCGCCGCGGAGCCCACCCCCCTTTTCGCCGAAACACTCGCCTAACTCGGCATCACCCGCCCTGTCGAACTCAGCCACGTCCAACGTCGCGGCCTTTGGATGGCCCTCCTCGCCCAGGTCACCTGCATCCTTCATTGGTTCAACCCCGCCGTCTGGTGGATGCGCCGCACCTTTCTCACGCAATGCGAGTATGCCTGCGACGCCCACCTGCTCAAAAGCGGAGCCGACCCCAAAGCCTACGCCCTCGCCCTCTACGACGTGGCCCAAACAGCCTCCACCCCAGGCCTCTCTCTCGCCATGGCCGGCCATGCCCCTCTTCGCGAAGGCATTCTTTTCCTCTCCGCCACCCGTCGACGTGGCTCCATCATCCTTCCCGCCATCGTCCTCATCACCGCTGGTTCTGCCATCGCGATGAGGGTGGTTCGCTTCGTCCCCAGCATGGGCGGGCAACCCCCCGAACCTCCTGTTCCCGTCATGAACGAAACGGAACTCCGCTTCACTGCCGATCCTTTCCCGGCAGACTAAAGGCCTCGTAACTCGATGGTCTCCTTCGAAGATTCGATCGTCTTGATCAGGTCCTTCAATTGATCAATCAGGTCCTTCAATCCCTTCGCTTCACGATGAGCCTCGAGATCCTTCTGGAACTGGCGAAGCTGCGGCAAGACCGGCTTGGCTGCGCCACCATATTGCTCAAGCGTTTTCAAACACTTCCCAATCCGGTCGCGCTTGCCCCATTTGTCGATTTCCATCACCTCCAGACACAGTGCCATTCCTTCGCGAATGCGGTGCTTCGCCAGCACCTCAACGCCCGAGAGACGAACGCCACTCGCGAACATGATCCCGCTCGGCGCAGGCTCCACAATCGCCCGGTGAATTGCCGGGAGAAGCGGCTTGATATCTTCGTAACTCAGGAAGCGATATGCCCCGCCCACTGCTGAACGCGCCCGGCCATCCTGGTTCTGCAAACCTGCTCCCACAGCTTTCCCAAGAAGATCGCGGTCCACCCCATCGAGAGAATTTTTCAGCAAAGTTCCAAAGAGTGCAAAACTCAAAAAACGTTGCTCCATACCACGCGGATCTGCCTCGTTCGGTCCCCTCGCCAGCATCTCTAACAGATAAGGAACCGCCGCCATCGCTGGCTTTCCAATCGTCGAAAGCGCCTCGGTCGCCTTGATCCGAACCCAAAGGTCCTCGTGCTTCAAAAGCTCCTGCAAGGCCGGCACCGCCGGAGCGGCCTTTCCTTTTTGAAAAATTAGCGCCTGGCAGGCTCCGCAGAGTTGCTCTAATTGCGGAGCCTCTAACATCTTGATCAAGGCCGGGACAAAATCGCCTTTCCGTCGCCCCAGCGCCATCGCGGCCCGTTCGCGGACGACCGGTGACCAATTCCCCAAAAGAGTCATCAACTCCTCGGCGCCCAACTGGTCATAAGCACTATTGCGATTCCCGTTACTCCAACCGCGTCCGTCATTCACCAACTGCGCCGCCGCCGGGGCATCCAGTTGCGGAACCGGATTCACCAGCTTGCCTGTCAAAACGATCTTCTTCAACGGCATCGCGTAAGCCAGCAAGTAGGCTCCCGTGCTGTCCCAATTCCGGTAGCTATCCGGCTTCGCAGCGGGAGGTCCTTGATGCACAAAAGTGCCATCCCATTGGCGGGCCAGGTCGAAATACCAACTGCCAAATTCCTTCATCCAGGCCCCACTGGCACTCGGCCCGGAAAGCGCCACGCCCGGCATGGCCCAAAGCAAATTCAAAAAATTCCCGGTGTGCCCCTGATCCCTTTCCGAACCGTGCGATGCCACACTCATGCGCGAGAAAAACTCCGCGCCATAGGTCTCATTGAGAACTTGAAACATCACTGCCGCCATCCCGCATTTCCCGTTGTCCTCGTGCGTCTGAATCCACGGATGATGATCGCCATAAGGAAGGGCACCTTTCTCAATATAAAAGCGCACCAACTTCGCACTCCGCTCGATCGCGACATCTAACACGGGGTCTTTCACCCCCGCCATCCGGGCCATCGCAAGTGCCGTCGTCAAAGGAACGCCCGGCGCATTCATCATGCCGTAGCCCATTAATCTCCGGTCGGTTCCCGCAAATTTGTGACCCCACGAACCCACCATGCTCTGGCCGTTAGCCGACTCCAACGCCAACCTCTTCAGTCCGGGCATGACTGACTGATCACCCGTCGCGATGACATACTCCGAGAGCAGCATGATGGTGTAACCGTAATACCAGGTCTGGAAACTCTCCGCCTGATAATCTGCGGCCCACTGCGCCTCTTTGCGAACCAGCGGAAGATACTTCGCATCCCCGCTCGCCAGCAGAGCCAGCGCATTTAACGACCGGGTAATCGGATTGGAACGATACTTCGGATCACTCATCCGCTTGGCCAGGGCCTCAGACCCTTGCTCGAAAATCTTCTTCGACTTCGCACATTCAAAAGGAGCCGTCGCGCTGTAATCCCCCAGAACCGGCAGCTGGATGATGGCCTTCTCATTCTTCCCACTCCGCCAAATCATGAGCTCCAATTTGCCACCGCCGGCTTGCGACTCGGCCACCGTCAGCGCCTTTCCAAACTCCGTGCGTGGATCATAAGAGAACGCCTTTCCGCCCACTCCCAAAATGACGTCTCCTGTTTTCAAAACCCCCGCTGCCGGTGATCCCATTGCAACCTCGGTCACCGCAACCTGCCGCGCCTCCGAGGTCTCCAACTTCGAGCTATACATCCAGCCTCTTGCGCCAGTCGCACCCAACGACCAATCATGACTCGCAGCCTTCGGAATAGAGCCACCTTTGGTGAGATCGACATTGTCCAGTTTCACCTGCGGCGCCCCCGATACAAAAGCACCAGATACAAAAAATACCCCTATTCCAAAAATGAGAGGGAAAACGGGAGCGCAACGGGTTAAGGCGGTCATAACTCCACATATGTGCTGAAATGTCGGCCCACCGGCAAGACAACACTCAAAAATCGCCCCCCGACTGACCAATCAAAGTTTGCCCTCTCGCCCCACTCCGGAAAAATCTCCACCAATGCCCACTTCGTCGTCCTCCAAACACCTCATGTAAGGTGACTTCCCGCACACCCGCTGGTCTCTGGTTATCGCTGCCAAAGAAGGCGACCCCGACACCCGCGCCGAACTCTGCGAACATTATTGGTATCCCCTCTGCGCCTATGTTCGGCGCCGCGGCGCCAACCAACACGACGCCGAAGACCTCACCTCCCGGCTTCAACTCTTTCTCGATGCCTGCGCCGCCGTCACCCACGCCCACCAAAAGAACCTCATTCACCGCGATCTAAAACCCTCCAACATCCTCGTTGGAAGGTCCCTCAAAGTCATCGACTTCATCCCCCCCTCAATCAAATCCACTCGCTAACGTCTCACTCTCATTCCGCTTTTTCTCGAAACCACCGACCTCACCAAAAACAAACCGCAAACTTTGCTTTTGAAGAAGCTTCGGCTAAATCTTCTTCATGAGCGATTCGCACCCTTTTCTTGCCGAAGATTTTCAAATCCGTTGGTCCACCCTGACGCCCGACCACATCGTCCCGGATGTCACCAAAGCCATCAAGACCGGCAAGGCCAATATCGAAGCCATCAAGGCCGTCACTCCTGAAGACGCCACCTTCAAAAACACTTTCGGCGCTCTCGAAACCGCCACCGATGATCTCGACCGCTCGTGGGGCCGCGTCAACCACCTCGACTCCGTCGCCAACTCCGACGAACTCCGTGAAGCTCTCAATACAATGCTTCCCGTCGTCTCCGAGTTCTCTTCCTCCATTTCTCTCAACGACGACCTCTGGCGCATCCTCAAATCTTTTGCTGAATCCGACGCCGTCGCCTCCCTCACCGATCTCCAAAAACGCTTCGTCGAGGAAACCTGCGATGACTTCAAGTCCGCCGGTGCCGACCTCGCTCCCGATGCCAAAAAGCGCATGTTCGAAATCAACAGCGAACTCGCCCAAATCACCCAGAAGTTCGGCGAGAACGTTCTCGATTCCACCAACGCCTGGGACCTTTTCATCGACGACGAATCCCGCCTCGCCGGCCTCCCCGACTCCGCCAAAGACAGCGCCTCCGAAGACGCCAAGAGCAAGGACAAGGAAGGACAATGGCGCATCACCCAACACTTCCCCTCTATGTTCCCGGTCATGCAATATGCCGAAGACGACTCCCTCCGCAAGCAGGTCTGGGAAGGCTCCTGCACCGTCGGCCACGGCGGCGAAAGCGACAACACCGCTCATATTTGGGACATCCTCCGCCTCCGCCAGGAAAAAGCAACCCTCCTCGGTCACCCCAATTTCGCCGACCACATCCTGCAACGCCGCATGGCCAGGAACGGACAAGGAGCCCTCGACTTCACCGGAGATCTCCACGCAAAAATCGTCGATCGCTTTCACGCCGAGACCGAAGAACTCCAAGCCTATAAAGCCGAAAAAACCGGAACCCCGTTCGGTCCGCTCGAGCCCTGGGAAACCGCCTACTGGGCCGAGAAACGCCGCAAGGAACTCTACGCCTTCGACGACGAAGCCCTCCGCCCTTACTTCCCCGTCGACCAGGTCATGAGCGGCCTCTTCGATCTCACCTCCCGCCTCTTTGGCATCAAAATTAAGGCCGCCGAAGCGGAAGCCTGGCACCCCGAGGTGAAGTTCTACGAAATCCACGACGACGCCTCCGGCGATCACCTCGGCTCCTTCTACGCCGACTGGCACCCGCGCGAATCCAAACGCGGCGGAGCCTGGATGAACTACCTCGAAACCGGCCAACCCTCTCCCCGCAAGCCCCACCTCGGCCTCATCTGCGGCAACATGTCCAAGCCCTCAGGTGGCAAGCCCGCCCTCCTCACCCACCGCGAAGTCGAAACCGTCTTCCACGAATTCGGCCACCTCCTGCACCACCTCCTTTCCGACGTCTCCATCAAATCCCTCGCGGGCGTCAACGTCCCTTGGGACTTCGTCGAACTTCCCTCGCAAATCATGGAAAACTTCTGCTGGGATCGCGAGTCACTCGACTTCTTCGCCAAGCACTACGAGACCGGCGAAACCATTCCCGCCGAGCTCTTCGACAAAATGGTCGCCGCCCGCAACTACATGTCCGCCTCCGCTTGCATGCGCCAACTCGCCCTCGGCAAGCTCGACCTCGAACTCCACATGAACTCCGCCAGATACCTCGACCGCAGCATGGACGAGGTCGACCGCGAAATCCTCACCGCCTACAAGGCCAAGCTCGCCACCGACTCCCCATCGATGGCCCGCCGCTTCAACCACCTCTTCTCCTCCCCCGTCGGTTACGCCGCCGGATATTATTCCTACAAATGGGCCGAGGTTCTCGATGCCGATGCCTTTACCCGCTTTCGCAACGAAGGCGTCCTCAATGCCGACACCGGCATGAGCTTCCGCACCGAAATCCTCTCCCGCGGCAACTCGCGACCCGTCGATGAATCCTATCGTCAGTTCATGGGCCGCGACCCCGGCCAGGAAGCCCTCCTCGAACGCTCCGGCCTCGCCTAGAAAACCCCATGAAAAAACTCATCCCCTTCCTCTGCCTCCTCGGCCTGCCCCTTCAGGCCCGGGAACTCTCCCCCGAACTCGCTCAAGAAACCTTCCTCGAGGTCTGGGAGAAAATCGACGCCTCATTTTACGATCGCACCTTCAACGGGCTCGACTGGAAGGCCATTAAAACGAAATACCAAAGTCAAGTCGACGAAGCAGAATCCAACGCAGAGCTGCGCGTCGTTCTCAATGCCATGCTCGGGGAACTCGGACGCAGCCACTTTGGCGTCATCGGAACCAGCCCCGCCAAAAAGACCCCCGGCACGAAGGGAACCTATCTTGGCCTCCAGCTCCGCCACCGCGAAGGAAGCCTGATCATTTACGAAATCGCGCCCAGATCTCCCGCCGCCAAGGCAGGCATGACCCCGGGCATGGAAATCCTCACCATCGAAGACGAACCCGTCGCCGATCTTCTCAAACGCCACACCCTCGACCCCAAAGCGGGAGTCCTCATCGTCTATAAAGCCCTCGAGGAAATCCTCGAACAAATGGGCGCTCCCGTCGATGGCAAGATCACGCTCAAAGTCGGCGACCGCGAGGAGCCCTTCGACTTCGCCCCCGGAAGATACAAGGGCGAACGCGCCTCAATGGGCTCAGGCGGACGCTACCCCGTGTCCTTCAAAACGAAGCTGATCCCCGGCGATCAAAATGTCCGCCTCATCGACTTCGACATCTTCCTCCCTTCCCTCATGCCCCGCCTCAACAAGGCGGTCGCCCAGGCTCAATCAGAGAACGCCGAGGGACTCATCATTGACCTTCGTGGCAACCCCGGCGGCCTCGGCATCATGGCCACCGGACTCATTGGCCGACTCATCGACAAGGAACTCGACCTCGGTGACATGAACAACCCCAGCGGGAATCTGCCCTTCCATGCCTTCCCGCAGGAGAACGCCTACCTCGGCCCCGTCGCCGTCCTCGTCGACACCTTTAGCGCCTCCACTTCCGAAATCTTCGCCGCCGCTCTTCAAGAGCACAAACGCGCCCGCATCATCGGCCGGCCCACCATGGCCGCCGTTCTGCCCTCCATGATAGACAAACTTTCAAACGGTGACCGTTTACAATATGCCATCGGCGATTTTGTGACCGCGGTCAACAAAGTCCACCTCGAAGGACGGGGCGTCACCCCTGACGAACTCATTCCGATCAATCCCGCAGCGATGCGCGAAGGACGAGACCCCGATCTCGAAGCAGCCCTCCGCTGGCTTAAGACTCAAAAAACAACCACTCAGAAATGAAAACAAGCTCCCTGATCCCACTCCTCTTTGCCCTGACCTCCGCCGGACTCGTCCAGGCCCAGGATGGCGCAAAAATCATCGAGCCAGAAGCCAAAGCCACACTCGAAAAAAGTATCGCCGCAATTGGCAGTAAAGAGGCCATGTCCAAAATCAAGACCCGCACTTCGATCGGCAAAGCCGAAATGCCCGCCCAGGGAATGTCGATGAGTCTTGTCATCAAGCAGAAGGCTCCCCTCATGTATTACTCCAAGGCGGTCATCCCCGAAGTGATCACTGTCGAGCAAGGCTTCGATGGCGAGGAAGGCTGGTCCAAGGACAGTATTCAGGGATCACGCAAGCTCGCCGGAGCTGAACTCGCCCAGGCCAAGGAAGGCTCGGCCATGTTCTTCGAGCAGCAGGTTCTCGCTGATTTGGTCGAAGCAAAAGTTCTTCCCGATAGCAAAGACGGCGAGCAAACCTTCACCGTTGTTGAAGCCAAGACAAACGACGACAGCACCAAGACGCTTTACTTTGACAAGGACACAAACCTCCTCGCGCGCGTCATCACCAAGGCCATCGTGGGTCCTGATGGCGAGATGGAAATGGACATGCAAGTCTCCGAATACAAGGAAGTCGACGGGATCCAAATCCCCTACAGCATGACGATGACGATCGGCGCCCAGAAAGTCGTCATGACCATGAGCGAAATCGAACACAATCTTGAGATCGCCGACGACCTCTTCAAGATGACGAAGTAGCGTTCATCCCCATCTTTCCCAAAGCCAGCTCCTAAATAGGAGCTGGCTCAACCTCGCCACTACGATTCGCAGGATCAGAACCCATGGATCCAAGTGATGAGATCGTCCCCTCTACTTCAACACAGAGCCCCTATCCCCTCGTCGCCGACACCGACACCGACAATATCGGCCTCCGCCTGCATGCGCCAGCTCGCCCTTGGCAAACTCGTCCTCGAACTCCACCTCAATTCATGGGCTGCGACCCCGGCCAGGAAGCCCTCCTCGAGCGCTCCGGCCTTGCCTGAAAACCCAGATGAAATGGCCGTTGTTAGAAAACTTGCTGACCGGATTTAAAAAGCAACTGTTCCGGCATCAGGACGCCGGGTATCGGAGTATCCCTCAAAGCGGTCGCCGACCTTCATTACCGATTGGACGCTGCCCATCGTCGGAGAAGGTTGGGGATCATGCCCGAGCTCTTTGAGCAACATGAGAGTATCAACACTGATCCCCGATTCATAACTCAAGGTATCCGGCAGCCATTGATGGTGGATCCTTGGAAGCGAAGTCGCCTCCGCGATATTCATTTCGAATTCGATGACATTGAGAATCGTCTGGAGGACGGCGGTGATAATTTTTGATCCGCCCGGGCTGCCCGTGGCAAGATAAGGCTGCCCGTCTTTCAGGACAAGAGTCGGGGTCATGGAACTCAAGGGCCGCTTTCCAGCCTGGATCGCATTGGCCTCACCTCCCAAAAGTCCATAGCCATTCGGCACTCCTGGTTTTGCAGAAAAATCGTCCATCTCGTTGTTTAACAGAAACCCGGTACCCGGTGCCATTTGCAGACTCCCGAAGCTAAAGTTGAGCGTGTAGGTCATCGACACCGCGTTGCCATCCTTGTCCATGATGGAAAAATGCGTGGTATCCTCGCCCTCATACTGAGCGACTACTCCCGGCTTGATCTCCGAGGAAGGAGTCGCCTTGTCGGCTTGGATTTTAGAAGACAATTCCTTCCCGTAGGATTTTGAAATCAGCCACTTCATGGGAACCTCGACGTAATCGGGATCACCCAGGTAGGCACTCCGGTCAGCGTAAGCATACTTCATCGTCTCGGTAAGGAGGTGAATCGAACGCGAACTATTGTGACCTTCGGCCTTCAGCGAAGCATTCTCGAGAGTGTTCAGCATCTGGATGAGATGAACCCCGCCCGAGCTCGGAGGAGGCATACTCACGACTTCAAATCCCCGATAGGAACCCCTCACTGGCTCCCTCTCGGCCACCCGATAATTTTTTAAATCGGCGGCCGTGATCAAGCCTCCACGTTCCGCCATAAAGCCCACCAGCTTTTCAGCAATCGCGCCTTCGTAAAATGCCCCTTCACCATGCTCCGCGATCTGCTCCAATGACCAGGCCAGGTCGCGTTGGATCAGAGTCTCGCCGAGAGCATATGGCTCACCGTTTTCCCGATAGAACACCTTCGCAATTTCCGGGCTCGATGTGAGTTTCTTCTCCAAGGTCACCAGATCGGCGGCGAGACCGGGCGTAACTGGGAATCCCTCCCGGGCCAACTTGATCGCGGGCTGGATCAACTCCTTAAGCGTTTTGCTTCCGAATTTCCCATGAATGAGCGAGAGACCTCTCACCGTCCCGGGAACGCCCACGCTTTTAGGACTAAAGCGTGCCCGCATTTCGTCCACTTCGCCCTTGGCATCGAGATACATATCCCGCGTCGCTGCTGCCGGGGCCATCTCACGGAAGTCAAAGGCGTAGTCTTTCTTGTCTTTCGCCGAATGGAGAATCATGAATCCGCCGCCGCCCAGATTCCCGGCCTTTGGCAAGGTCACCGCAAGGGCATAAGCGACCGCAACTGCCGAATCGATTGCGTTCCCGCCATCCTTCAACACCTGCAGTCCGATCTCACTGGCTCTCATCTCCTGGCTCGAAACAATGCCATTCGCCCCAACCACCGGATGAAACCGGCTGTCGTAGTCGATGATCGCCGAAGGTTCGGCAAAAGTAGTCTGAGCCATGAAAACGGAAAGGCATAGGGTCAGATAGGTTACAGTTCTCATGAGAGCCTTCAAGTTGCAGGACGCGCGCAAACTCTCTCCCCAAACAGCTTTCAGTGCACTCTTCTTTCTTATCAAAAAGCATCGTTCCCACCGCCCCATTGAGCGGACAGAATGCCCCCCATGACCCGAAGAGAGATTTTCACAAAAGGAGCCCTTTTGACCCCCGCAATTTTCACCCCATCTTGCGCCACCGTCGCCGACATGGCCCTGCGCGGACAATATCTCATTCGAGTTGAACAGATCCTCGCCCAGCTTCTCCCCTTCTTTCCCTTCCAAAGGCAGATCTCCGGAGTCGGTCAGGTGAGTCTTTCCAACCCTGTTTTCACGATGGCCCCGGATATCAACAAAGTCCGCGTGGGCCTCACCACCGGAATCGTGGCCGCCTCCGGCCTCGCCGAACTCACCGGGATTCCCGCCCTCGGGCAAATCGCAGGCCGGGGAACCTCGGGCACCTGCCAACTCGCTTGCGGGCTTCGCTACGACCCAGCCACGCGCGGCATTTACCTGAGAGAGCCCGCCATCGAAAAACTTGAATTCCAACACCTCTCCTCCTCCCTCACCACGCCCTTCACCCAGCTCGTCAACCTCTTCGGTCCGCAGCTTCTCGATCGACAACCGATCCACACTCTTGAGCCCTCGCTTGCCACTCGTTTCCTCAAGCAAATGGAAGTCCAGCCCGGCGGCATTGTCTTGAAATTCTCGCCACTCGGATAACAAACCGGCACCCCAAACCGGCACCCGCGAATCTTTCTCGTAACCCAGCTATCTCCCCGGCTTCAAGAACTCTGTTACCCAGACTCGCTTACTCCCCTTCCTCAATCGGAGCGGGCTCTGGCAGGGTATTCTCCCACTGATGCAGGAAATACCCTTCTCCCAGTCCGCCGATTTCCTTCAACAGCTTGTCGCACTCATTGCGCCAATCATCGTAGTTCGGCGCCTGCCATTTTCCAGAGGATCGTGGAAACACCAGGTAAGTCACGCTGACTTCTGAGACCGGACGACTGTACGACGACGCCTTGGGATTGACCTCTTTCGCCAGCCGCAGGCTCCCCTCGCCCACCTTAAACGTCGGCCCGCCATCGCCGACGATGGCCGGGAAGATATTCTCACCGTGAATCACCACGACATAGTCTCCGACATTCGGACCGTAAGGACTGTTCCGGTCCCCAATGACATCGATCGGAATCACGATAAAGGGATCGTAATCCGCGATCAAAAAACTCCGCCGCTTCATATCTTCAATCCCCAGCTCGAGACGCTGAATTTCGGAAGTTGAAGGAGCCGCTTTGGCCTTCTCCTCAACCACCTGCGTCCGCCATCCTGCGATCATGGGATTCTCAACACTCCCCGTCTTCTGCCATCCATAGCTCGTGAAGGGCTGGTAGTAACTCGAGTTGACAATCTTCTCCGGCATGGTCGCCAGCCGGTCTCCATCCGAGCCATCTGAGACTACATCCATATCAGCCTGGAAAAAGAAGACCTTCTGCTTCGAAGTCGGGTGATCCATCTCCAACATCGTCTGGCAATCATAATAGTTGTGCTTGGTAAGCAAGTCATCCAATTGATACGCCTCGGATTTCAAACGCGACGCTTTGTTCGTGTAGAGCTTCTCAAAAAACGGCGACACCTTGGAGGTCTTCAAAAGCTCGGGTAGCCCCGGAAGGATTTTCTCCAGCTTGGGATTCACCGCTTTCAGCTCCTCCAGCGTCTTGGCGGCCTGGGGACGTCTGACCGTCACGGTAATGGTAGCCTCATAACTCCCCTCGGTCGTCCGCTCTGCCGAAGCCAACTTCCCCGGCAGCTCTTTAAAGGTCGTTCTGAAATCATAGCCCTTCGAAGTCTGGGCAATCTTCGATCCCGATTTCGCCTGATAATACGGCGGCGGAACCTTCACCGTTTTCTCCACGATCTTCTCCTCAAAAATGATCTCGGGCTTCGGTGGTTTTGATGCAGGCCGCTCCTCGGAGAGACCCGCTTTACGCCGAATCTTTTCGGGGTAAGGTGAAAAAATCAGCACTCCCAGCCCAAGAGCGGCCAACCCAAAAAAGATCGTCCACCAGGGAAAACCTGCTTTCTCGCGATTTTTCACACCTTCCAAAGAATATGGATCCGGTTTCTCAGACATCGTGCGGGGAAGATAACACCCACTTTCCTCGCTTGAAAACTGGTAAAGAGTTTTAAAATCCTCCCGATGGGCTACCCTTCGCCCGTATGAGTTGCGAAGATATCAAACGCCTGACTGAAATGGCCTCCTGCGGTGGATGAGCCTCAAAGCTCGGCCAAGCCGAACTCACGCAAGTATTGCGTGGCATCACCAGTATTCAGGACCCCAATCTCCTTATCGGATCAGCTAGTTCCGATGACGCCGCCGTGTATCGAATCTCAGCGGATCTGGCTCTCGTCCAGACCCTTGATTTCTTCACCCCCATCGTCGACGACCCCTATCTTTTTGGGCAAATCGCAGCGGCCAACTCCCTCTCCGACGTTTACGCCATGGGAGGCAAGCCCATCACCGCGATGAATATCGTCGCGATGCCCACCGACCTAATGTCACTGGAAACCATCAACCTGATTCTCAAAGGTGGTGCGGACAAAGTTGCCGAAGCCGGTTGCGCCCTCGCCGGCGGCCATACCGTGCAAAACCCCGAACCGCTTTACGGGCTTTCCGTCACCGGACTCGTGAATCCACACAACGTCATTTCCAACGCCGGAGCAAAGGCCGGAGACCACCTTCTTCTCACCAAGCCCCTTGGCACCGGCATCATCTCGACTGCGATCAAGAAAGGCCTCGCCTCCGAAGCCCTCGCCACGAAAGCAGCCAAGGAAATGGCCACTCTCAACACCGCCGGAGCGGCCCTTGCTTCAGTGGGACTCACGCGCGCCGGCACTGACGTCACCGGCTTTGGTCTTCTCGGCCACCTCAGCCACATGTGTCGTGAATCCGGAGTGACCGCTCGCATCGACGCTCACGCCGTCCCAGCCATCGATCCCGCCGTTCTCGAGTTCATCAAACAAGGCTGCGTTCCAGGGGGCTCCCGTAAAAACCTCGAACTCGCCATGGCATTCACCACCTTCGGCAAAAGCGTTTCCGAGGAACTCCAAATCCTTCTCGCGGACGCCCAAACCTCCGGAGGCCTGCTTCTCGCAGTCCACCCGGATCACCTCCACGACGCCCAGGACATCCTCCTCGCCAACGGAGCCCACATCGTCGCCGACATCGGAGTTCTCACTCACCAGGAAGACGTCGCCGTCGTCGTTTCCTAAAGACGCCCCGCCCCTTAAATTCTTCCGCGCCATCGCCGATCACCCCGGCGATGGTGTTTTCCTTGCCCCGGGATCATTTAAAAAGCGAGGAATCAACAAAGTCTAAATTGCACCTCGCTTGTCAACCTTCTCAAAGCTTATCTCGACAACAGCCCGGCAGTCGTCACCGTCTCCGACATTCCATTCATCCTCATAGGAGTCCGGGGATCCATCGCCGGCGTGCCAATCGAAAACACCTACGACACCGCGAGCAACGTCATTGGGGCCCCCTTCTCGTCAACACCACCCTTCGCAACACCTCTGAGGTCAAGATTGGACCCAACGCGACCGGAGAATTTGAAGCCACCCACATCTTTGTCGGAGGACACGGAGGGGTCCTCACCGCCACCGGCAACGTCTCCTTCGACGGATTCAGCTTCGACGACGTCATCGGCTTCGACCCCTACACTTCACCGAACGGAAGCACCGCCCTCCTCTTACTCTCATCGCTCGCCCTCCTTCGCCGCCGGCGCTCCTAGCCCGGATTAATAGCCAGCGGTAAGCCCACCTGGAAGCTACCCTTCCCGGGAGCCCGTTTCGTGGTCTCTTGCGATTCAGAGCGTCCCCTTGCCCCTCGGAAAATTCCTGTCCACCCGTGGTCTGGTCCCTGCGAAACCGCCGGGCCAACCCCCTTGGGATCAGGCATTTTTACTTCATGTCGCTTTTCCCTCGACTCGCACCCCACTTGAGGCAACGTCATTTTCAGAAAATGACTGCCCTCTTGAGGGAATCTCAAAATTCCCATACTTTTCCAGTCGGCCAGTCCTCTCGAACCACGTATTTTTTATTACCAATGACGACTGAATCTCAAGACCTTCTTACCATCGGATGGCGGGAATGGGTTTCCCTGCCGGAAGTGGGGATCGCGGCCATTAAGGCAAAGATCGATAGCGGTGCCCGCACCTCCTGCCTCCACACCGCAGAATACGAAATCTTTCAAAAAGGCGGAGTCGACTGGGTCCGATTCACCGTCCACCCCATCAAGAGACACAACGAAGTCGAGACTCATGCCGAAGCTGAAGTGGTCGACTACCGCATCGTTCGCGACTCGGGTGGACACGAAGAAAAACGCCCCTTTATCCGGACCACCATGCACATTGGAAATCAAACCTGGCGCATCGAAGTCAGCCTATCCAATCGCGAAAATATGAAATTCCGCATGCTCCTCGGTCGCACCGGAATGGCCCAACGCGCCGTCATCGACTGCTCCAAATCGTACCTTACCAAATCCAAGCCCCTCTCCAAAAAATCATGAAGATCGCCATTCTCTCCCGCAACCCCAGACTCTATTCCACGAACCGCCTTGTTGAGGCAGCAAAAGAGCGGGGCCACGAAGTCGAAGTGATCGACTACGTTCGCTGCTACATGAACATCACCTCGAAGAAGCCTTCCATCTTCATCGGTGACCGTGAACTCGACGGCTTTGATGCCGTCATCCCGCGCATTGGAGCTTCCCAGACCTTCTTCGGCACCGCCGTTGTTCGTCAGTTCGAAATGATGGGCACATACTCCGTCAACGAGTCCGTCGCCATCTCGAGATCACGCGACAAACTGAGATCACTCCAACTCCTCTCCCGCAAAGGAGTTGGCCTTCCCGTCACCACCTTCGCCCACGACACCAAAGCGACCGGCTCCCTCATCAAACTCTGCGGCGGCGCTCCCGTCGTCATCAAACTTCTCGAAGGCACCCAGGGTGTCGGAGTTGTTCTTGCGGAAACCCGCAAGGCTGCCGAATCCGTCATCGAGGCCTTCCGCGGCCTCAATGCCAACATTCTCGTCCAACAATTCGTCAAAGAAGCCGGTGGAGCTGACATCCGCTGCTTCGTCGTCGGAGGCAAAGTCGTCGCCGCCATGAAACGCCAGGGAGCCGAAGGCGAATTCCGCTCCAACCTTCACCGTGGCGGCAACGCCACCTTGGTCAAAATCACTCCCACCGAGCGTGCCACCGCCGTCAACGCAGCCAAAATTATGGGGCTCAACGTCGCCGGCGTCGACCTCCTCCGCTCCAACAGCGGCCCCGTCGTCATGGAAGTCAATTCCTCACCCGGATTGGAAGGCATTGAAACTGCTACCAAGAAAGATGTCGCCGGAACCATCATCGAGTGCATCGAAAAAAGCGCGCCCGGCGGAAAAACTCTTACGAAAGGAAAAGGCTAAATGCCCCAGAGCAGCTCGAAACGATCACCCTTTGAAATCCAAGGCCATACCATCGCAGCGGGATCCCGCGCTTTGATAAACCTTCCCGTCGGCGTTTTCACCAACAACACGCCCGTTGAACTGACTCTTGGCATCATTCACGGGCGCTTGCCCGGCCCCACCCTCCTCGTCACAGCCTGCGTGCATGGCGACGAAATCAATGGTGCTGAAATCGTCCGCCGGCTTCTCAAAGTCAGCTCACTCAAACGCATGCGCGGCACCCTGCTGGCAGTGCCCATCGTCAACGTTCCCGCCTTCCTAACCCGCTCACGCTACCTCCCGGATCGACGCGACCTCAACCGCACCTTCCCCGGGTCCGCAACCGGTTCTCTCGGATCACGGATTGCCCGGGTCATCAGTGACGAACTTGTCCCGCGTTGTGACGCCGTCATTGACCTCCATACCGGAGCCGTCAACCGCCCCAACCTGCCCCAAGTCCGCGTCACCGCTGGCGACAAAAAATCATTCGAACTTGGCCTCGTCTTTCGTGCCCCTGTTATCCTCCAGGCGCCCGTCCGCCCATCATCCTTCCGCTCCACGTGCTTCGAACGACACAAGCCCATCATCCTCTTCGAGAGCGGTGAAGCGCTTCGACTTGATGCCCCCTCGATCCGCTACGGACTCCAGGGAATTCTCGCCGTTATGAGGCATATGGAACTGCTGCCCACCAAACCCGGAGGGATCCGCTCCACCCGCAAGAACACCATCACCAGTAAAAAAAGTTACTGGGAACGTGCTCCGCTGGGTGGGCTTTTCACCCCGCTCATCGCACTCGGAAAAACCGTCGAAGTCAACGACACCATCGGCTTTGTCGCCGACCCCTTTGGTGGTCCGGAAACGCCCATTCTTGTCACCCGCCAGGGAGTCGTCATCGGCCGCACCAACGAAGGCCTCGCCGACGAAGGAGACGCTCTTTTCCACATCGCCATCTTCGACGACCTCGAACAGGTGCGTGGTCAAATGGCCGCTGCCACCCAGGCCCTGCCCGATATTTCAGCCGAACTGGACGACCATCCCGTTCCCTACGATCCCTTCACCGAGGAAATCTCCCAAACTGAAGATCAATGAGTGAAGATCAATGAGTGAAGAAGAAAAGGAGGACGGAGAAGAGGTAGCCGTTGCCGTGGTCGAGGAATTGCCTCGCTACAAGCGCCTGGCTGAAGCCATCGAGCAGGGCAATCTCGAAGCCGCCCAGGCCATCATCAACAACGCCCCGGCTGATGATCAACGCCGCATCATCTCGCAGCTTGATCTCAAAGCACGGGAAAAACTTTGCGAACTCCTCCCGCCTGATGAAACGGCCGAGCTTCTCGAGAACCTCACTGAAGTTCAGGCGATCGAGCTCCTTGAAGAGCTTCCGGCCAACATCGCCGCAGACGTGGTCGAGGAAATGGATGCCGAGGTCAGCGGAGACCTCCTCCGCGAACTTGATAGCGAAGACTCCGAGGCCATCCTTGCCCACCTTGACGACCAGGAGGAATCCAACGATCTCCGCGAACGCGCCAGTTACCCGTGGGACAGCGCTGGCGGCTTGATGTCCGACCAGGTCCTCTCCTTCCCCATGGGCGTAACCGTCCGTGACGTCCTCGCGGACCTCGAAGAAAACGCCGAAGAATACACCGACGCAGACGTTCAGTATTTTTATGTCGTCGACGGCGAAAAGCGCCTTAAGGGCGTCCTCAGTCTCCGCGGTCTCGTCCTCGGACGACGCGCCACTCCTATTGAGCAACTCATGCGACCCGATCCCATGTCGGTGTCCGTCCATACCAAGCTCGATGACCTGGAAGACCTCTTCGAGAAAAAGAACTATTTTGGCTTCCCCGCCGTCGATGACGAAGGCCGCCTGCGCGGAGTCGTCTCCCGCCGCTCGGTCGATGAAGCCCTCTCCGAAAACCGCACCGAAGACTACCTCAAAGCAGCCGGTATTGTCGGCGGTGAGGAACTCCGCTCCATGCCGTTGAAGGACCGTTGCCTCCGCCGCCTCGCCTGGCTGGGACCCAACATCCTGCTCAACCTTCTCGCCGCGAGTGTCATCGCATCCTACGAAGACACCCTCCAGGCGGTTATCGCTCTCGCTGTTTTCCTTCCCATGGTTTCCGACATGAGCGGTTGCTCCGGGAACCAGGCCGTCGCGGTCAGTATCCGCGAGCTCACCCTCGGCGTCATTCAACCCCGTGACTACGTCCGCGTCCTCATCAAGGAAGGCCTCCTCGGAATCACCAACGGAATCGTCCTCGGCATGGTCCTCGGAACGATCGCCGCGGTTTGGAAAGGAAGCCTCTTCCTTGGACTCGTGATCGGCTCGGCTCTCACCCTCAATACCATCCTCTCCGTCCTCCTCGGCGGATTGATTCCTCTCGTATTGAAGCGCTTCAAGGCGGATCCCGCCCTTGCATCGGGCCCCATTCTTACCACCTGCACCGACATGTGTGGTTTCTTCCTGGTCCTCAATCTGGCCTCCATGGCCCTCACTAAGCTGTAACAACGCCGCCCGCGCACCTCTTTTCTCTTGCATCCGGCCCACAAACGCCGATGCAGATACCCACAATAATGGATTACCTCGTCTGGGTCGGAATTCTCGTCTGCATCATTCACTCTGCAATGTTCTCAGGGGCGAACCTTGCGTTCTTCTCGCTGGGCCGCATGCGCCTCGAAGCCGAAGTCGAGAAAGGAAATAAGTCCGCCAAAAAAATCCTCCTGCTTCGCAACGATGCCAACCTTCTCCTCTGCACCATCCTTTGGGGAAACGTCAGCGCCAACGTTTTGCTCTCACTCTTGAGTACCAACGTTTTCGCGGGAGTGGGCGGCTTCCTTTTCTCAACCGTCGGCATCACCTTCTTCGGAGAGATCATTCCACAAGCCTACTTTTCTCGCCACGCCATGCGGGTGGGAGCAATGCTCTCGCCCATCATGAGGTTCTATCAGATCCTCCTCTACCCTCTCGCCAAAAGCTGCGCCTTCGTCCTCGATGGATGGATCGGCCCCGAGGGTCCCGTCTTCTATCGCGAGCGAGACATTGAGATTATCCTCCACAAACACATCCGCGAAACCAGCTCGGAAATCAGCGCCAATGAAGGCCAGGGAGCCCTCAACTTCCTCGACCTCGATGATCGTGAAATCTCCAGTGAAGGAAGCGCCATTGACCCTTCCACCATCTATCAATTCCCCTGTCGCCTCGACCTCCCCGTCATTCCCGAGTTCGACACCCCGGAAGGGCAGGACTTCATCACAAAACTCAAGAGCCATCCTTACGCTTGGGCCATTATCGAAGATACCGACGCAAATCCCGTCCTCGTCCTTGAAACGAACTCTCTCCTTACCGACCTTTACGTGAAAGGAAACGAGGCCGACCCTTACCATCATTGCCACCGCCCCATCATCGTCACTAACAGCGAAACAGCCCTCGATGAAGTCCTCGGAGACTTCGTCGTCGAGGCCGAGCACCTGGACGATCATATCGTCGACAATGATGTCATCCTCTTCTGGACGAAGGACAATAAGCGCATCATTACCGGGGCCGACATCTTTGGGCACCTCTTGAAAGGTATTGCAAAAAGAGTCGAGGCCAAGTAGGCCAAACGACAATGGGACAATCCACGCAATTTTGTGGAATCAAGACTGAAAAAAAATCAGGATAGTTCACGTCATAGATTACGGGCACGAAATCACACAAGCGGCCAATGCCCTCTTAACAAATAAAACGATGACTAAAAAAACAATCCTCGCAGCAGCAGCTGCCCTGACCCTTCCAGCTGCCGCTGGCGACTACCTCCTCGGTGGAAGTAACGACAGCGCCGTAAGCGTTGGCATCACTGAAGGCGCTCGCAACGTCGCCTCTGGCGTTGGCAACGTTGGTCGCACCATCGTGACAGCTCCAGGCCGCGTTCTTGGTGTGAGTGACGCCCTTCCTCCGATGCTTGCTGAAGGCACGCAGGAATTTGGATTCTCAGGCAACGTAAACTTTGCTGACGACCTCGCTTACAACCTGAACCTCACCTACGGCTGGTTCATCAAAGACAACTGGGAGGTCGGCTTCATCGCCAACCTTCAGGGTGTCGAAAGTGACGTCAACTTTGGACTTGGAGTGTTCACGGAATACAACTTCGCTTGCGCCAACAACAGCAAGTGGGTTCCCTTCCTCGGATTCGACATGACCTGGGCCAAGCTTGACTCGGACGCATTCGATGCTGACTCCATCGCCCTCGGCCTCAACGTCGGTGTCAAATACTTCATCCGTGAAAACATCTCCCTCAGCTTCTCTGTGGGTGCTGACTATGCCTTCGATGACGTCTTCCCAGGTGGCGACGACTTCCAGGAGCAAATCAACATCGGAACCCGCTTCTACTTTTAGTAGTCGCAGCTTCTGCTGATCCTTTTCTGATGAATGGCCCCTCCTTGAATCAAGGAGGGGCCATTCTATTTTTCAGCCCGGCCATTCACTCTCGAAAAAAATCACCTCCCGCATTGCGATTTGTATTATCTTTGATTCCAAGGCCAGTCAACAGACGCTGCGTCAAAGCGCTCAACGCCCCCTTCTGATTACCACACCTCTCACCTTTCAAGATCACCCCATGTCTCAAGACCCTTCTCCAGTGGCTGAACACAGCCTCCTCGTCCGCCCCCTTCGTCCTGCTGATGCTGCCGACGTCCGCCGAATTTCCGAAACGGTTTACGCTCGCATCAACTCCAGCTGGTCTGAGCAGTCCTTCCTCGAACTCATGGAGAAATTCCCTGAGGGACAGATCGGAGTTGAAAATCACGGGAAAATCATCGCCTTCGCTTTCTCCCTCATCGTCGATTACGACAAATACGGGGACTCTCACACCTACGACCAAATCACCGGCGACTTCACCTTCTCCACTCACGATCCTCATGGCGATGTACTCTACGGCATCGAAGTCTGCGTGGACCCCACCCACCAGGGACTCCGCCTCGGTCGCCGGCTCTATGATGCCCGCAAGGAAGTTTGCGAAAACCTCAACCTCCGCTCCATCGTCGCCGGAGGTCGCATGCCGAACTACAACAAGCACAAGGAGCTCACTCCTCGGCAGTACATCGACCAGGTCCGCCGCAAGGAAATCTATGACCCCGTCATGACCTTTCAGTTGAGTAACGACTTCCGCGTCAAGAAAGTCCTCACCAACTACCTCGGCGCCGACACCGAATCAAAAGCCTCCGCCACCCTCCTCGAATGGCTCAACATTTCCTACCAGCCCAAGCCGACCCCACTCGGCAACAAAACCTTCGTCCGCATGGGCGTGGTGCAATTGGAAATGCGCCCCATGCCCTCCATCGATTCGTTTTACGAAATGATCGAGTTCTACATCGACGCCGTCAGTGGATATAAGGCCGACTTCGTCTGCTTCCCTGAATACGTCAACGCCCCCCTGATGGCAGCTTACAATGCCGACGGCCCTCCGGGAGCCATCCGGGGACTGGCGAGCCATACCGAAGAAATCCGCGACTGGTTCATCCGCAAAGCTGTCGAATACAACATCAACATTATCACCGGCTCCATGCCGCTTTACCTCGACGAACGTCTCTACAACGTCGTCTACCTCTGCCGCCGCGATGGTTCGCACGAAGTGCAGTATAAGATTCACATCACCCCCACCGAACAAAACGACTGGGGTATGATCGGTGGAGACAAGGTCGAGGTTTTTGATACCGATGCCGGAAAGATCGCGATGTTGATTTGCTACGACTCCGAATTCCCCGAACTCGGACGTATCCTCGCCGACCAGGGAGTCCAAATTCTCTTCATCCCCTTCTGCACCGATACCTCGGCCGGCTACCACCGCGTTCGTTATTGCTCGCAGGCCCGAGCCATCGAAAACGAATGCTACGTCGTCATCGCCGGCAGCGTCGGCAACCTTCCGAAGGTGGTCAACATGGACATTCAATACGCCCAATCGGCCGTCTTCTCACCCAGTGACTTCGCCTTCGGAAACAAGGGCATCGTCACCGAAGCCACCAACAACACCGAGACCACCCTCATCGCGGACATCGACCTTACCGATCTGGCGCACCTTCACACCCACGGAAGCGTGCGTAACCTGAAGCAACGCCGCACCGATCTCTACTCCATCGAGTGGAAAAAGAGCTAAATCACCCGGGCTTGGAATTCATTGCCATTCCGGCCTCAAAAATGTTAAGATGAGTGTTCATTCGCATGAGCTCTCAAAATCATCTGCCCGCAAAAGTCCTTCTTCCCTTTTTACTAGGAGGAATTCTGATTCTCCTCCCCGCCGGGGCTGCCTTGCAAATCTCGGAATTCATGGCGATCAATGAATCGACCCTGGCTGACGAAGATGGCGACTTCAGCGACTGGATTGAGATTCACAACCCGGACGGCAGCCCGGTTTCCCTCACCGGCTATTCACTCACCGACGACTCCCAGAGTCTCGCCAAGTGGACCTTCCCTGCCGTCACCCTCAACCCCGGAGCATCCCTCGTCGTCTTCGCGTCGAACAAGGACCGCATTAATCCGGCCTCGGAGCTCCACACCAATTTCAGACTCTCCTCCAGCGGCGAATACCTCGCCCTCGTCGAACCCGGGGGACTTGTCGTTGTCAGCCACTTTTCCCCTTCCTACCCGCAACAATTTGCCGATGAATCCTTCGGCTTCGGAGTGCCGGGCGGAAGCAGCGTGATCGACATCACCCCTGGCTGGAGTTCACCCGCCAACTACGCCAACGTCCAAGTCAATGGCGCCGGGTCGGCCAATCTTGGCTCGGGCTCCGACTCCCTGGACGCCCTTCTGAACAGCTCCCAGCTCCAATACTATATGTGGTTCGACTTTTCATCGCAACTCGGACTCATTCCACCCTCGGCAGTCATCGACTCCGCCACCTTAACCTGGAGCGGAAAGGTCAAGGCCACTGTCTTCGGGCCTGCCGCCGCCACTTCCCAACTCGGAATCTTCCCAGTCCCGGATAACAACAAAGGCATCGACGCCATTGCCTCAAGTTACAACAGCCAACTCTTTCCCAACTACTTCGCCGGTAACACTCCGCTCTCTTCCTACACCGCCGTCCCCGGCCAGTCCCCCGCCACCATTTGGAACATCAAAAGTCTCATCGAGGACTGGCAGGAAAATCCCACCGCCGCCCAACGTGGACAGCTGATGATCATCAACAGCGTCCAGCCCATGTATATGGATTGGGATGTCGATGGCTCAGGCAAGCCCACCCTCCAAGCCACCATTACAACCTCCACTGACCCCGGCGCAGAACCGCCCCTCGTTTACTTCGACACCCCCTCGCCCGGCTCGGCTAACACGGGAGGGCAACAAGCAGGCCCCGTCATTGGCGAAGTGACCCAAAACCCTCCCCCGCCCGCCAGCGGACCACTCACCATCACCACCCGCATCTCCGGATCCGCAAGCCCGGTGGCCAGCGTCACCCTCTTCTACCGACAGGACTTCAATTCCGAATCCTCCCTCCCAATGAACGACGATGGCATCGCGCCCGATTTCCTCGCGGATGACAACATTTACACCGCAAATATCCCAGCTTCGGCCATCGCCCCTGGACAGATGACCCGTTGGCGGGTCGTGGCCTCCGATACCAAGGGAGCTCGATCCAAGGAGCCTCCTTTCCGGGATCCCATGGATTCACACGAATACTTTGGCACCGTAGGCCTCGATCCATCCATTGTCTCCAACCTCAACGTCTTGGAATGGTTTGTCGAAAACCCAAGCTCAGCCAACACCGTCACCGGAACACGGGGCGCGGTCTCCTACCACGGCGAGTTCTATGACAACGTCCACTTCAACCGGCACGGGCAATCTACCGGCGGCTTCGTCAAGAAAAGCTACAACCTCGACTTCAACAAAACCCAACGCTTCCTGTGGAACATCGACGCCCCGCGCGTTGCCGACATCGACCTTCTCACTAACTGGGCCGATAAATCAAAAGTCCGCCATCCCCTCGCCTGGGAAATCATGCGCGAGTCCGGCGTCAACGCCCATTACGCCTTCACCGTTCGCGTCGAACAAAACGGAGAATTCTTCAGCACCGCCGACTTTGTCGAAGATGCCGATGACATCTTCCTGGAACGCGCCGGTCTCAATAAAGATGGCGCGCTCTACAAAGTTTACAGCAACCGGCTCAACAAAGACCTGGGCGACACCGGATATGCCGGCATCGAAAAGAAGAACCGAAAATCCGAAAATAACGACGACCTGCAAGCTCTGATCGGCGGACTCGACCTCCTCGGCACCGGACTCGATGAATACATACGTGACAACATCGATATCCCCAAAACCGTCAACATGCTCGCCGCTAACTCGGTCGTCCGAAACATCGATATGCATTCCAAGAACTGGTATATCTACCGAGACACCGGAAAGACCAACGAGTGGGCTATCCTTCCGTGGGATCTTGACCTCTCACAAGGCCGCGTTTGGAACTCCACCAACACCTATTTCGACAACCAGGTCTACACCAATGGCCTCGTCGTCACCGGGGACTCCATTCGCCTTGTCTCCCACCTCTTCAACAATGCCGAAACCCGCGCCATGATTATGCGGCGGATCCGCTCACTCTCGGATCAATTCCTGCAACCCGAAAGCACCCCTCTCGCGGAGCGATGGTATGAGCGACGCCTCGATGAACAGGTCGCCCTCATCGATGACCCGCTCATGTTAAAATCCGATGCCCAACTTGACTTCGAAAAATGGGGCTCATGGACCCAGGGCAGCGGTGTCCAGGTCCCCTTCACCAGCAGCCACCCCGATGTCGAATCGATGGCCGAAGCGATCGTCCGATGGAAAACAGAATACCTCCCGGGACGGCGCAACGAAATCTATAACAACCAAACTGTCGGCAATGGCGGCGAAATTCCCGAACCTCAATTTGGACTCGCCTCGACCATCCAAACCCCTCTCGTTCGGGCCGGAGACGCAGCTTATTCCTTCGTCCCATCCAACGACTCCCTCGGCCTCACCTGGACCGGGTCAGTCGGCAACGAACCCTTCGACACCACTGGTTGGATCTCCGGCACCACCGGCGTGGGATACGATCGGACTTCGGGCTACCAATCCCTCATCGGCACTGACGTCAATACCGAGATGATGTCCAACACCAGCATCTACATCCGAATTCCTTTCAACGTCGATGACCCCGCCGCCTATGAAAGCCTCGAGCTCCGCATGCAGTGGGACGATGGCTTCGTCGCCTTCCTCAATGGCAACCTGCTCACCGCGGATAACAACCCAGCGCAAATCACCTGGAACTCGGCCGCGCTGAACGGCAACCACGAAGCGAACGCCGCGAGCTTCGACGTCTATGATGTCTCCACCAAGCTCACCTCACTCCGCGCCGGTCAAAACATCCTCGCCATCCAGGGACTCAACCAGGGAACCGCGAGCAGCGACTTTATTATCCGCCCCGAACTCTACGGCACCGCGAGCGCATCTGGACCGCCCTCGGAGCCCCGTCTTCAATTTGGAGCCATCGAATTCAGCCCGTCTTCTGGAAACCAGGATGAGGAATTCGTGGAAATCTTCAACCCCTTCGCGATCGCGGTAGATCTCTCCGACTGGCAAGTCACCGGAGGCATCGAACATACCTTTGCGCCCGGAACGGTCATTCCCTCCGGCGGCACTCTCTACCTCAGCCCGGACGTCAACGCCTTCCGAGCCCGTGCTGCCAGCCCCACCGGAGTAGAAGGACACTTCCTCCAGGGAGCCTTCAAAGGACACCTCTCCAGCTTCAGCGAAACTCTCAATCTGTTAGACTCACAAGGCAACCTCCTCACCACCACGACCTACACCGGAAATCCCAGCGACGCCCAACTCTCCCTCGTCGTGAGCGAAGTCATGTATCACCCCCCCGGAGACGGGCTCGCGGAATACATCGAGCTCATCAACGTCAGCCCGACGATCACTCTCGATCTCACCGGGGTTCGTTTTGTCGAAGGGATCGAGTTCGACTTTACCGGCTCCGCGATCACCAGCCTCGCTCCCGGACAACGGGTTCTCGTCGTTGCCGACCTCGCCAGCTTCAATGCCGTTCACGGATCCGGACTTCCGATTGCCGGAATCTTTGCCAACGGAAGCCGCCTCAACAACGGAGGCGAAACGATCAAACTCGAAGACGCTCTCAACGGAACCATCCGCGAATTCCGCTACAACGACAAAGCACCCTGGCCCACCGACGGTGAGACCGGGAACAGCATCGTGCTTCGTAATCCCAATTCCATCCCTAACCCGGACATTGCAGAGAACTGGCGTGCCAGCGCATTCCCCGGAGGAAACCCCGGCAGCACCGACGTCATCCCATTCCCCGCCAACCCGCTTGGCGACGACAATGGCAACGGCATCTCCGACCTCGTTGACTACGCCCTCGGAAACAACCTGGGAACTGCGCCCATTGCGACCTCCACAAGCTGGCAGGACTTCTTGATCAACGGCGTCATTGAAAGCCGCCTCACCATGACCTACCCCGTCAGCATTGGCGCCGATGAAGTCACCCTCGGCATCGAATCCTCCACGGATCTCGAAAACTGGTTAGACGCCTCACCTTGGTCCGAAGAGGTCAGCCGCACCGATCAAGGCGACGGACGCACCGTCATGACCAGGCGAATCTCCGCTCCCATCGGCATCGGATCCAAACAATTTTTCCGCCTGAAAATCAACCGCCCGTAACCCGGCTATCGCCTCAACTTTCGCAGTTGGGAAACGGTTGGAATCCCCTGCATCACATGCAGAACATTTCCATCGGAATCCGTGATGACAGTCGAAGGCAAGGCTGGATTGGCAATCCCAAGTGCACCCGAAAGAAAACCATTCACGTCCTCCTTCCGGTCAGAGGTGACTCCCCGAAGCAGCTCATAGGGTGGAGAATACTTTGCCATATATTCCTCCAGCTTTTCCCCCTTGTCCCCGGGATCGATCGGAATCGCAAACAGCGCGACTGAGTCATCCCGTAACACCGCTAACCGGGGAAGGTGCTTGAGGCATGAAGGGCACCAGGTGGCCATTGTGGTATAAACTTGAATCTTCCCGGGATTCTCGCGAGCCAAAGGAAAGGCCACCACCGTCTGTCCGTCACCGGCCTTGGCCTTCACCTCCTTGCGATACTCCTCCCTTTGATGGTTTTCTCCGGCCCCATTTTCACGAATGGTCACCAATTCGCCTTCCTTCACGTCAGCAAGAAGAGATTCCTTCCCGGAAGGCCAACGCACCCTGATCGAAGTCGCTTTTTTAGCCTTTCCAATTCCCACAATCATGGTCCGGCTACCTTGAGCCGCAAAACCATCCCCGCACCGGTGCTCCCGCTTCAACAGTGTCCCATCGGGTAAGACCACCTCCACCATCGCACCATAGCCATCGCGGTTACTCCACTCCGACTTTTCCGACCCCGTGCTTCCCCCTTCAAAACGAAGCGCAATCAAACCACGACCGCCCGGCAAAATCTCGCCGAGATCGTTGTGAAAGAGCTGCATCAGTGGCTGGTTGGCATTCACCAACGCGAGATCCTGCAAGCCGTCCCGATCGTAATCAACCATCACGAAGCCACGCGAATCTGAGTCCGAATCCAACCCCGAAAGGGCCGAAAGATCCGAGAATCTTTCGCCACCACGATGATTGAGAAATAAGTGATTCCGCTCATGCCCGCTGAGAGAATGAACCTTGAGTTCTCCGTCAATCATTTGATCACCCTCTTCCAAGCGGGTGTCGATTCTCTCATCTTCCACACCCGCAATTTCGTTCCTCTTCCACTCTGCAGAGGACTGCAAGGAATTCTCTGCCAGCTTGGCATCCGTGCGCACGACCGTGCGCCAAAGGTTACTTCACAAATCAAGCTCGGAAGCCAACTCAGCCGGTGCCGTGAAATATCCACTCATGGCATAGAGATCGAGATCACCGTCATTATCGAAGTCCGTAAACTGCCCGCCCCAGGACCAACCCGCTTCCGCCACCAGCAAGCCCGGTGGCTCCAGAGAAGAAACAACGGAGAACTTCCCCTCGTCACCCCGACGATAAAGGACGTTCCCATTGACCGACTTTAGATAATCCGGATCGATCCCCTCGAACTTCGACAAGATCCGACGCCCCGCTTTACTAAACATGTTGGTCACATAGAGATCCTGATGCCCATCCTGATCGTAATCACCAAAGCTCGCCCCCATCGCAAAGCCATAAGCGCTGATCCCCGCCTCAGCCGTGATATCCTTAAAGCCTGCCTCCCCGTCATTTCGGAAGAGGTGATCCATCGAAAAATCATTGGCGACATAGAGATCCGGATCACCGTCGTCATCAAAGTCCGACCAGGTCCCCTGCAAACTGTTCTTCCAAAGATGAAGCACGTGATCTTTCGGCGCAGGCTCAAACTTGCCGCCACCTTGGTTAATAAGAAGGACATTGGGAGGGCCAACTTGAGCGAGAAAGTCGATACTCTTTGCCCTGCTCGTCTCATCGCGATACCGCTTTCGGAATTCAGCGGCGTCTTTTTCGGAAAGGAATCGCTCGGGCCATTTCCCTGCGGGATCGACATCACCCAGTCCCTGGCTCCCGGCTCCCAAGGAACCTAAACGATAGGTCGAGACATAAACATCCAGCAGTCCGTCGCCATTGAAATCCGCCGCAGACATCGAAACCGTGAGCGCGGGCAACTCGACCTCCTGCTTCACCTCCTGAAACCATGAGCCATTATTCTCAAAGTAGATGCTCTTCTCCAGACTTCTTCCCAACATCAGGTCCGGGTCTCCATCATTGTCAAAATCGGCAAAGATCCCGCATGTCGAATTCCCCTTCACCGCCAACTCCTTCTCCATCGCAATCTCCTCAAAGGTCCCGTCACCCCGATTTCGAAGAAGGAGATTCTGCCCCATTCGCACCATCACGTAGAGATCATCAAAGCCATCCTGGTCGACATCGACCACCGAGATCGCGGGCTTTTGACTCATCGCAATGGGCGAGAAATCATACGATCTCGCCCGCGTCTTTCCGCTTCGATAATACTTCACCAGCTCTTCTTCGTGAATCGAATGACGAGCCCGGGCACGATCACTGGCATCAGGAAGAGCGTGATCCAGAACTTCGGAAAATAGCAGCTTTTGGCCGGTCTGCACCGCCATCTCCTTCATCTTCCAACTCGAGATTTGCCACCCTGCCTCTCCCGACTTCTCCCAGGAAACAATCTGCTTCCCCTTCAAGGAGGCCCAGACACCGCTCTTCATTCGCGCCAAACCTCCAAACTTCACCAGACATTCAAAACCCCGGTGAGCTCCGGAAGTGAATTCGCCGCTCACAATCTTGAACCCGGATTGCTCAAAATAATCAACCCCGTTCAAAAGAGAACTCCACAGCGCCACCTGGTCCCGGGGCACCTTCACGACCTGATCGGACACTTCCAGCTTGGTCTCAGTGACGAACTCATTTCCCTCCCTTGCGGCAGACACGCCGGAGTTCGCACCCAGATCTAACAGTGAGACTTCTTCGGCAAAGTCATTGGCTCCCGAATCCTGCATTGGCAGCTGCAGATTCATCAAGTCCTTGGAGAGAACCTTGAGCTGTGGACTCAACTCCAAAATCAGTTCTTCGGTCCCCACGACTTCTCTCACCAAAGCTTCCCCGTCGGCTTTTCCCGTCTTCTTCCTTACCAGGTAGAAGGTGGCAATTGCACCTGCGGCTAAAATCAGAACTAGTAAAATACGTCGATGCATCATTTTTCGAGGGACGGTTGGTTTCGTATTCCAAGGGGGACACGCTCTCAACCAGATATTTAGCTGAAAAGGAAGTTGACCTACAGGTTAAGATTCGGAAAAATGTCGGACTAACCAATAAAAGTGAACCTGCTTTTTTTGGACAGCAACTACAACACCACCATGAAAATCAAAAACCTTACCTTTGGTCTTCTGACCCTCGGTATCGCACACAGCGGCGCTGCCATCGTCTGGAACGCCGGTAAAGCAGACAACGCCCAGCAATACAACTTCGGAGCCCCCGGCCCCGGCGGTGGCGGCGAAAACGTCAAAAATATCCGAGAGTTCGGTGGAAACACCGCTCTCCCGGGATCCCCGACTAATGTCGGAAGCGCAGATGCGGACGCTGTCAGGGACGTCGACGATGATTACTATTTTGCCGGAAACTACGTCACCACCGTTGGCAATGCCTACACTGGCGTTGGCATCGTTGCCGCCAACGAAGAGGCGATGGAGCGTGCCTGGACTGCAGGAGACACGGATCTTCGCTACCATTTCAACATGCCGGCTGCCACGGGAGCCTCGGACGAGCTTCGAATCAGATTTGGCCTCACTAACGGGTTCCACAATCCTGATGCCGGGGCCACCACCTGGAACATTACCGTTTCCATGAATGGCATCTCCCAGCTGGATCAAGAGGTCTCGGTAGCGACCCTCAACGGAGACTGGGAAACCCCCGCGTTCACCATCGCCGATGTCGGCGGAGCCGCGATCCTCGCTGGCGATTACGACAACTACGTCACCCTGAACGCCACCAGAACCGCAGGGACCGGAGGCTGGGTCAGCCTCGACTACGCTGAATTTGACATCACTCCCGTTCCCGAGCCTTCCTCCAGCCTTTATCTTCTTGGTCTCGCTGGCCTCGGCTTCACCTACCGCCGCAGGAACAAGTAACCCTCCCACTCTCACCAAAAAGCCGGAACCCTCTTCAGGGTTCCGGCTTTTTTTGATCTGAGAATTTCGAAACTTACTGAGCCACAAAATCCACCACAAAAACCTTGTCGAGAATCGGAAGGAGAATCTCCACGAAAGCCTTGTGGGCCTCATGCGGAAGATAGACATCCAATCCAGCCCTATCCTTAAAGCTGACGATGAAGCAATGGGTGTATCCCTGGGCGTGATTCTCAGGGCTCACATTCGTGCCCCACTCGTAGCCCGTGACCGTTTCGACCTTCTTCGAAAGAGCGGCAAATTCCTTCTCGATTTTCGTAATCTGCTCCTTCGTGGCATCATCCTTAAACTTAAAAATGACAACGTGACGGTAGGCTCCCGTGGCAGCCTCTGTCTTCGCTTCGGTTTTTTCGTTGTGATGATCAGCCATAGCAAAGGCAGGTGTAAGGGCGGCGAGAATGATGAGTAATTTTTTCATGACCCCCTATTTTGCTCACGCTTCAACGAAGCTTCTAGGAAAAAGGGCGCGAAAGGAATCAACGAGCACACAAAGACCAGCGCCGCCCGCTTCATGGGCCATTTCCTCTTCTCCATTGTAAAATAGAGCAGGATCAAAAAGACCGTGAAAATGATCCCGTGAATCATGCCCGGAATTCGCACCGCCGTCTCATCTCCCAAAATCCGCTTCTCGTAGATCGCGAAGTACAGGAGGATCACGAACGAGAGTCCGTCGAGGAGCGAAGAAATTCGGAGTAAGCTCAAAAGTTTCATGGTCGTTTATGCGCGCTTCTGGGTGAGCATGAATTCGTTCCCCTCGGTATCGAAGCAAAACGCCAGATGGACCATTCCGTCCTCCTCTTCCGGCTCGCGGACCAATCCGCCGCCATTTGCCTTCACCAACTCCACTCCCGCAAGAAGGTCATCGCATTGAAAACTCAAGCCCGTCCACGTCCGCTTGCCTTCTCCTCCACCGTGGATTCCGATTGTCGATCCACACAACGTGATCTCGCTCCAGACTTCCATCTCAAACGAAAGATCCGCCCCGAAGGTTTCCTGATAAAACTTAATCGCTCGAAGATGGTCGGCCGCCCAGAGAGCGTATTTCACTTTTAAAACCTGCATGTCGGAGCAGTAACACCGCTTCGACAGTTGGACAAGTGGCGCCGTCGATGTTAACCATAATCTCAGTGAAGCTTGCTCCCTTTCCCACGCCCAACCACCTCATTGAAAAATGGCAGCGGGGCGAGATCGAGCGGGAAGAAATGCAGCGCCTGATGAAGCAACACCAACAGGCCCTCCTCGAAGAAGCCGAGGAATACCACCGCAACCCCATCGCCGGATACCTCGAAGGCCTCCTCAACAAACGGGCCGCCAGCATCCTCATCAAAGGCCACGGCGAAGCGGCCATCCGCGAGATCTTCCTCGCTATGTCCCATCTTCAGGACTTCCCGCCCTCCGCCTACCTTTGGAATGCCGACCACTGGGACGTCTCCCTCCACGCCTTCCTCAGAACCCGCTCGACCCCGATCTTTCGTATCCGCGAAATCATGGTCAAGAGCACCCGCGCCGTCCTCCTCATCGAACACGGCTCGCCCAAAAAATCCAAAACCACCCGCGAACGCATCACCCTGAAACGCGACTGGCGAGGCGATATGGAAGTGGTAAAGCGGGAAACGCTCTGAACCGAATCGACCTAGGAAAGGCCAAAACGCTCCTACTCTTCCCCCCCCCCCTCTCAACGTCCAAGTCGAAGCGCTTCAGAGAATGCCGGATGCTCTAAAATCCTCCTGATCCAGGCTGCCCATGTTTCATCCCGGATCAGGTTCCGCATGCCACGAAATCTTCAGAAAGTAGATTCCCAGAAGAAATACCACCCCCAATCCAACCCAAAAAGTCGGTAACGACTTTTGCCAGGCCACGAAATCATCCCCCACACACCACAACCCAAGTCTCAAAACTGTGAACTGCCAACTGAAAACTAGAGCGCAGCGACTCCCCGAACTTTGGGATTTGAAATCTCCTCCACCCTCCCTACTTTCCCCCCAACTAACGACACCACTATGGGAAGAGCATTTGAAATTCGAAGAGGAGCCAAAGAAAAGCGTTGGGGCAAAATGTCCCGCATATTTCCAAAGCTAGCCACCACCATCACCATGGCCGCAAAGGCAGGGGGCGCGGACCCTGATTCCAACGCAGCCCTCCGCACCGCGATCTTGAACGCCAAGGCGGAAAACATGCCCAAGGACAATATCGACAAGGCGATCAAACGCGCTGCCGGTAAAGACGTGGGCGACATCACCCAGATCAACTACGAGGGCAAAGGCCCCGGCGGCTGCCTCATTTTCGTGGAATGCGCCACTGAGAACACCAACCGCTCCTTCACCAACGTCCGCACCGCTTTCAATAAAAACGGGGGCGAACTCGTGAATAACGGATCACTTGAATTCATGTTCGACCGCAAAAGCGTCATCGAATTCAACCCCACCGGCGTGAACCTCGAAGAACTCGAACTTGAACTCATGGACGCTGGGCTCGACGAAATGGAAGTCGAGGGCGACATGGGTCTCGTTTACGGTGAGTTTAAATCATTCGGAACCCTCGCCGCCGCCATGGAAAAATTGGGCGTCGAAGTCACCAAGGCAAGTCTTGAGAGAATCCCAAACAATCCCCAATCGTTCACAGAAGCGCAATTGGTGGAAATCGACAACCTCGTCGAGATTTTGGAAGATGATGATGACGTCCAAGCCGTCTTCACCAACATCGACCGATAAAGCAGCAGACCCTGCCATCACTCACCGCCTGACCGCAGGCAAAGAAAAACCCGCATCTTAAACGACGCGGGCTTTTCCGGATTGCGTGTGCGAAAGTTATCAGCTTTCAGCAATCACTAGGAAATCAAATCCCTCTCATTTCACCAGAAAATTCAGCAGGGATTTTCGACCTCATGGGATCGCATTAGTCGCTGTTTTCATTGCCAGAATCAATTTGGGATGTTAGACGCAGATATGGTTGGAGAGCGGCGTGCTCCAATTCATGTCCATGATTCCGCCTCTTCCCTGGCACCGCCCCATCCATCGCCCGGGCAAGGGTGACCGAGTCATCCTGCTACACGGTCTCTGGCGCAGTGTCCGCGCTATGGAAGGGCTCGCGGCATACCTCAACAAGCAAGGGTATGAGACCCTCAACATCCCCTATCCTTCCTTTCGAAAGCCACTCGATGAAATTGTCGCGGGCATTCAAGAAGCCATCCCGCCTTCGGAAAAGCCCACCCACTTTGTCACCCACTCCATGGGTGGCATCGTCCTCCGCTGCCTCGCCCATGAAGCTCCGGAACTCATCACCGGAAAAATCGTCATGCTCGCCCCACCTAACCAGGGCAGCGAGATTATCGACTGGATGGAGGATTCCTTGATCGCACGCATCATTTTCGGCCCTGGCGGCATGAGCCTCTCCACCAATAATGTGCGTCAACAAATTCCCGGCTTTGACAACCAACACGAAATCGCAGTCGTGATGGGCCAAAGTAGCCGAATCCCTTTTTTTCAATCACTCCTCGGAGCGGATCACGATGGGATCGTAGCGATCGAAGGAGGGAGAGTAGCCGGCATGGAACGGTTCGAGATCATCAAGGCCGATCACACCTTGATCATGAACAACCCTAAAGCCCGCGAGCGCGTGCTGAACTACCTCGGTCACTCGTCATGATGGAACCAAAGGAGGACAACCAACAAAGTTCCCACGCCCCAGAGGAGAATCCCGCTCGGGAAAAAATAGGGATACACCATGAGCCCCAGTCCAATCGCGAGTGGCTTCCATAAGGACATCTTGCGCCCATACCAAAAGGCCATGAACCCAACTGCTCCGAAGAGCAGGCCCGCCACGATCAACTGGGTATCAAACATTCCTCATCCTCCTCCTGTAAGAACGTCCGGTTGATGTCATTTTGCCTTTCTATTTATCCAACCGGTTCGCGGCATCTCGAATCGAAATCTTCGGCGTGAAGATCATCAAGTCCTGCTCCGCAATAATTTCACAAATGCGAGTTTCCGGAACCGCCAGCGCCTTTAAAGCGAGAAGCCCGGAAAAAAAACCCGCCAAACCGAAGCACCCCATCAATCCTCCCATCGCCGGACGAATCCAGACCGGCAGTAGCGTTCTATCCTTCACCCAGCCACGAAAGCCCACAATCGCCGACGTAAATCCGACACCTAGGAGGCCCGCTGCAATACCCAATGGAATGGCTACCAACATCCAGAGCAAGGTGTGGTAAGGCAAGGATAAGTGAGTATTCACAATCGCGTTCTCCCCAAAATCATCCGCGACGTTGCCGTAGCGATCACCACCGCCACCGCGATCCCGCCCAGCGCCTTCATCGAAAACCCAGCGATATGCGAGTCTGGAAAATTGGAGAAAGAGAGTTAATTCATCACAATAATCCGGCCATCCACCACCCGCCATTGCACATTTCTCCCGGACAGCTTGCAGCCGTAAACTCTTTCCGCATCATCGTGATACGCGGGCCGGGGATCCACCGCGAGAGCCTCCCGGATCAGCTGGACTTCTCTTTCCTCCAATTCCTCTAACAGAGAAGGCGGAAACTCGACTTCCAGTTGCTCCGGCGGCTCCTCGGCAAATCCTCCCCGGGCATCGGGTATCGATTCTACAAAAGGAATGTAAGGCTTCACATCCAGCACCGGAGTGCCATCAACGAGATCCAATCCGCTCACCTCCAAAAAACCATCGCCCACGGTCTCCAGTTTCACGAGCGAGAGTCCAATGCGATTCGGACGAAAGGGCGAACGCGTTGCGAAAACGCCCTTCTTCTCATTACCACCCAACCTCGGCGGACGCACGAACCAGCGCACCTCATCTTCGCCCACTTGATCAAAAACAAAAACGAGCCACACATGGCTAAACTCCTCAAGCCCGCGACACGCTCCACGATCCACCCCGGGCGCAAAAACAACCCGACCAAGTGCTCCGGGAACAATGCCACTCTGCCTCGGCGTACCAAACTTTTCACCGAAGCAACTCTCCACGACCCCGATCGGGCGCATCGAAATCTCTTCCATCATGAACTCAGAAACTCCGGTGCCAAATCAGCCCGCGTGTAGGCTACTTTTTGTGAATCACAGAGCATGTTCGCTGAAATACGCCCACTCTCGAGGATGGTCGGGAGACCACTCCCCGGATGCGTTCCGCCGCCCACGAGGTAGAGATTCTCAAAACCCTTCATACGATTATGGGGCCGGAAGTAGAGCATCTGGTCAATGGTATGCGCCAGGTTGAAGGTGGCTCCCATGAAAATGTCCCCCTCATCGCGCCAGTCGACCGGCGTGAGAATTCTTTCCGCCACGATGTGCTTGCTGAGATCCTTCATGCACGTCCGCTCCTCGATTCTCTGGATCACCTTATCTCGATATTCTCTTTGCGTCGCCTCCCAATCATGCCCGTGACGGGTGTTGATCGTAGGGACGAGAATATAGAGTTGTGAGTGACCTTCGGGAGCGACATGCGGATCAGTGACGCTGCTGTTACGCACGTAGATCGACATATCGTCGGACACGACTTTTTCTCCGCGGATATCCTCAACATTTTGACGATAATCATCCGCAAAAAGAATGTGATGGTGGGGTTGTTCGGCGTAGAGCTTGTCGAGCCCCAAATAGAGCATGAAGGTTGAGCAGGAATACTTTTTCGACTCCACCCGCTTTTTCTCAAGTCCTTCGCCATTCATCAGATTGATCATGGCGTGAGCGTAGTCGGCATTCATGAAAACGTGATCCGCCTCCAAAGTTTCACCATTCTGCAGAAGGACACCCGTTGCTTTCTTACGATCAAAAATCACCTGCTTCACAGGAGCGTTGAGAAGGATCTTCGCACCATCTTCACGGGCCGCTTTCGCCATGCCCTCGGAGATTTTACAAAGCCCGCCCTGCACGTGATAAATCCCGTACTTATACTCGGTGTAGGAAAGAATGCTAAAAAGCGCCGGGCACTTCCAGGGACTCATCCCCAGATATTTTGCCTGAAAGGTGAACGCGAGCTTCAGACGATCGTCCTTGAAGTAGCGGTCCAGGACATCGACAACACTTTTGGCTGTCGCAATGTAGGGCACAACCTTCAACATCTCGGCCCGCAGATAGGAGCTGATGCTGTCATAGGGCCGTTGAAGACAGGGATAGATCGCCCGCAGCTTCGGTGCGTGATCCGCCATGAAGTTGCGATACCCTTCATCATCACCTGGGAAAGTCTCGGCGATACTTGCGGCCATCTTATCCTCATCAAAAGTCGTTTCGATCGAGACATCCTTCCCCCAGGTGAGGCGGGTCATGGGATCCAGCTTTACAAACTCCATGTAGTCCGAACTTTCACGCCCCGTCTCCGCAAAGATCTCATCAAGGGTGAACTTCTGGTGAAGAAACGTCGGCCCGGTATCAAAGGAATAGTCCCCCACCTTAAGCTCGGCATTTCGCCCCCCCACCCGGTCCGCCTTCTCCACTACGGTGACTTCAAACCCACGGTGGGCAAGAATCATCGCAGCCGACAAACCGCCCGGCCCGGCACCAACTATCACAACCTTCTTCTGCATGAACGCTTGATAACTAGACTACGACCTCCCGCTTCGCTAATACTTTCTTGCCCCCTGTCATGGTCGTCACCCGCTTTGCTCCCAGCCCAACCGGAAATCTTCACCTCGGCCATGCCTTCGCCGCGCTCGTTGCCCACCGTCTTTCGGTCGCAAAAAAGGGCCATTTTCTTTTGAGATTCGAGGATATCGACCACACCCGCGTCCGGCCTGAATTTTACCTACAGATCGAAGAAGACCTCAAGTGGTTGGGCTTTGATTGGGAAAAACCAGCTTGGAGACAGCTTGACCGGCTCGATTCCTACCAAGAAGCCTTGTCGCGGTTAAAGGAGCTCGAAGTCGTCTATCCCTGCTTCTGTACCCGTCGTCAAATCGAAGAGGAGCTTGCCCATCTCACCCGGGCTCCCCACGGCCCTGAAGGCCCGCTCTATCCCGGGACCTGCCGAAACCTTACCGACGACCAGATCGGGGAACTCTCCCAACAAAGTGAGCCCGCCTGGCGTCTGAATGCCCAAAAGGCGGCCCAACTTGCGGGACCGCTCTCCTTCCATGATCATTGTCATGGCGCCATTGCCGTTGAGCCGACCCTCCTCGGCGATATCATTCTGGCCCGAAAAGACATCGGCACGTCCTATCATCTCGCCGTCATTGTCGACGATGCCGCCCAGGAAATCACCCATGTCACCCGCGGCGAGGATCTTATCCCCTCTACCCACGTCCACCGGGTCCTCCAACGACTTTTGGGCCTCCTGGAGCCTCGATTTCTCCACCACGCGCTCATCGTCGATGAAAACGGGCAGAGGCTCGCCAAGCGCCACGATTCCCTTTCGCTCACCACCATGAGAGAGCAAGGCTCTTCCTCACAGGAGATCCTTGAGCGACTGGAAAAGTCCCTGCCCCCTGGCATTTAACACGCAGAACCCCACGCACCACGTAACACGCAGCCTTCTCTGACTCACAACTTCAATTGATGGACACCTTACTCCGGCTTGGTGACGGTATTCATCTCCAAGGTCACCGCCGTCTGCGCGAACAGTCGGCCGTTAATAGTGGCCCCGGGCTGGATGGCGATTGAGGTCTGCGCGAGGATCGTTCCTTCGAAGCGGGCGGTTGTTCCAATCGTGATAGCGTCGGCGACCTGCCAGAAGATGTTCTTGGCCTGGGCCCCTCCTGCGAGCTGAATCGCGACGGCGTTGCCCACCGTGAGAGTCCCCGCCACCTGGAGGATCCAAACATCATTTGGGCCACCCGAGAACGTGACGTCCGTAGGCACGGTCACGGTGGTGCCCCACTTATAGAGGCCAGGAGTGAGGGTCAGCCCGCTGATATCACCGGCACCCAGCTCCATAAAATCGGGCGTTGGACGTCCCGCAGCGTCGGTGTAAGCGGCTTCCATGGCGAGGACCGCCGAGGTCAGCTTGGTAGGGTCAGTGATACTACCAGGAGGGCCAGCAGCATCGACGGAGTAAATATTTCCCATCACTTGGGATTGCGTTAACCCAGTCATAAAGGCACCCGTGAAGGGGCTCGTCCCGATGTCCCCAGTAATTGCTGACGTTGAATTATTGGTAATTCCTGATTTTGTTAGAATCACAAAATCCCCGGCCGACCCGAGGTTGACCGGGGCGGGTCCGGCCCCATGCCCGCAGAGGCACAATGGCATCGGGACACGAGCGCGTGCTGTCCCGGCATCCACGATGGCCGTCGCCCAGAAGGTGTCGTCCTCCCGAACAACCTCAATCTTTTCTCCGTTTTCGAGGCTTAAAGTGCGTTGGCTTCCGTCGGGCCACCCTTCCTTGCAGTAGATGTCCTGGGCATAGCGCAATCCTGATTCGGCCAGATAATAGGTGCGGGAGCTGGCATTGAAGCTGAAGGAGCTGTGTTGCGAACTCTGGGTCAAGGAGATCACTGCGACCCCCAAAACGCCCACAATTACCATGACGGTGATCACGCTGATCAAGACCGCGCCCTTCCGAAGGCAATTGACGGGGCGGATTGGAGTCGCTTTATGGAGAGTCATCATCGGGTTCTGCGGTTGGGGGGACTTAAAGGAGAGGAGGAGGAGAGGGGCGCCATTTCGCGTCATAAGAGAGCTTACCTCGATTCCCATCCTCGAATTGGCAGAGCGGGGAGGCGATTTCTCTTCTTTACTGGTCATACCGGGGATGGACGATCGTGGTGTGTGTCACTCCTTCACTTTGCGTGGATCGTAAAGTGAAGGTGATGGTGTCTGCGGTGGAGGAGATCGTGAAAAGGCTGATGTTGTCTAAGAGAGCGGTGCCCTCCAGCATCAGACTGGAGCCGGATGTGCCATCCCAGGTAGCGATCTGCGCTGCGCCAACCCGTTCAGGATGGCTAGAGGTCCACTGAACAGTGCGACCATCGGTGACAACCACGGTGCCATCGCTCGCAAAGGTCAGCTCCTTGACTAAGCGATTCATGGCGACCTGGATTTTCTGGGAGTCCTCCGCCGCGTCCTTACTGCTGATGAATATCTTGGTGGACGTTTCGAGTAGCATCGCGGTAAATACGAGCGAGATCCCGGTCAAGGCCAGGACGGCGACGACCTCAATGAGGGTAAAACCGGCCCGATTCTGGCAATGGATCTTCATGACATTACGGAATGGGGAAAAAATAAGTGGTGAGACGCTCACCCTGGCTGTTGCCCAAGGTGACCCGGAGGGTGTTTTCAATTCCCGGTTGGGGGATGCACTCGGCACCGGCGGCATCGAAATCGACCCATTTGTTGTCGAGCAGGAGATAGGGCGGAGGATCAGCGGCGGCGTCCTCAGTGATCTTGGCGGATAAGGCAGGGAGATTGTCGGGGTAAACGGTACGGTAAAGGTGCCACACCGCATCCATTTCCGTCCGCAGAGTGTTCGTTTCCGACAGGCGCAGCAACGCGTTTCTGCTGCCTTGCAGACTGGAACCGATCAGGGGCAGCAACAAGGCCATCAAAACCGCTGACAAAAGAAGAGTGGCGATGACCTCGATGAGGGTAAAGCCGCTTTTCCTGTGCGAGAGCGCTGGCTGGGAATTGTGAGACCTCGGTTTCATGGGATCAATCCGGTTCCCGCCAGAATGGTGATGCTCTGGCTTCCTGTTCCGTCGGTCAGAGTGATCGTTTGATTTGAGTCAAGGAGAGCTCCGGCATCGCTCGAGGGCCTCCCCCACGAATCGAAATGAATGACGGTCCCTGCGGTTGCGGTCACGCCCCCTGACAAGGTGCCTTGCAACGCGCCGCTACCGGGAACGATTCCCGGCGTGAAACCCTCACCCGGAACCACCACAGGACCGATCTGGTAGGTTGTGGTGTCGGCGAAGACCAAGCGCCATTGATAGATATCGGCTTGGGCCCGAATCTGGGCGTAGCGCAAATGGGCGCTCACGCGATCGACTTCCGTTACCAAACGGACATTGGATCCAGGCAACCCGCTCACCACTCCCACCGCGACAATCCCAAGTAAAACGAGAGTGCCCACCACTTCGATCAAGGTAAAGCCATTGCGGCCTTGTTCTTTATGCGGCTTGAGATTAGTCACTTTTACGTGTGCCCTTCCGGGCGAAAATCCAACTTCCGGACCGAGCTCACGGGATATTTCCCGGAGTGAACTCGGCCCAGAATTATTCTTAGATTACTATCTCGACCAGCTCGCAGGTGCAGTTGCGGTCGATACTGTCCGCGTCAGAGGTAGCGCGACGGAGGGAAAACTTTGGAATTGCATCGTGCCTGATATAGTATTAACACCAACAGTTAAAGTATAATCGGTCCCCGAACCCTGGTTAAGGTTGGTGCCGACGGCAGCTTGGATAGCGGTCACACTAGAGGTTGTCCAACCACCCGACGCGAGCATCTGTTGGCCCCAAGCAAGAGCTTCGCGGCCGTTCAATTCGGCGATCCCCGCGTCGAGCGCCCGGTCCTTTGCGTTATCAGCCATGTCGATGTACTTCGGCACGGCAATGGCAGCGAGAATGCCGAGCAGGACGAGGACGGCGATGACCTCGATCAAGGTGAAACCACTTTTCCTTTTCTTGGTCTGGGTTGTTTGTCTTCTATTTATTTTCATCGTTTTTTTGGTGATTGCTATGTCGAAACAGGCTCTGCTGTCGACGGCGAGTTGATTTTACTTTTGAGGTTAAGCGCTTTAAGCGCCCCGGTGAGAGCAGTGACGCGGTCGACCACAATCTGGTTACAAAATGGAATGCTTTTTACGAGGCCCGCGATGGAGAGAGGAAAAGAGAATATCTAGAACGCTTTGATTTGTATTGGAATTGATCATGAATGTCAATAAGTATTCAAAAAAATAAAATAATGAATGCCTTCTTACCTTTTTTCCGCCTCTTGAATCGGTTTTTTTGCTTTTATGAGCAAAAAAACTACCCGTTGCCTTTTTTTGAAAATCACCTTGGGATATCAACGTAATTCAAAAACAACTGGGGGCCACAAAAGGCCAATTTTCAGACACCGCAAAGTGACATGTCATGAGGCACGCCACACTCTCATTAGAGTGATCTGCCGTGGTGGTGGCAGTTCATCAACTGAGCTCGTCGTACTCCTCCGTGTCCTGGAGCTTAGCGAGAGCAAGGCCTGGAACCGTGTAGGAAAAGGTCCGGCTCGCGAGGTAATCCTGCAGCATGGTTGGACGGTTGGCCGCGCCCTCGGCGTCTTCCAAGGTAATGAGGTTCTGCCGGACTTTGGCGGCGAGGGAGAGCTCGAGCGGACACATCCCTACCTGAAGACCTCCGGTGAGCGAATTGTAAAGTTGGTGGGTATTCCCTTCCCGGATCATTGTCCGCACCGCAGGGGTCGCGAGCAGGATCTCGCGGGCCGCGATCCGACCGCTTCCGGAGGCGCGAGGGAGCAATACCTGGGTGACAATGCCTTGGAGAACTGACGCCAGTTGGGCACGCACCAAGGCCTGTTGAGCCGGGGGGAAAACGTCGATAATACGGTCGACGGTCTGCGAGGTATCACTCGTGTGTAGGGTGGAAAAGACGAGATGCCCTGTCTCGCTAGCGGTCAGGGCGAGCTGGATGGTCTCGAGGTCCCGCATTTCACCCACCAGGATGACGTCTGGGTCTTCACGAAGAGCTGACTTGAGCGCGGGCCCGAAACCGTGCGTGTGGATGCCCAGTTCGCGCTGGGTGATGCAGGCTTGCTTTTCTTTATAAGTGTATTCGATCGGATCCTCTACCGTCAGAATATGCTTCGGGCTACGATTGTTGATGAGCTCGACCAAGCAAGCAAGCGTCGTCGATTTCCCGGTCCCGGTCGCCCCGGTGAAGAGGACCAAACCGCGTGGGAGCTTAGAGAACTTGAAGATCGATTCCTCCATGGTGAGCTCCTCTGGGGAAGGAATCGTGTCGGGAATAAGGCGGAAGACAGCGGCGAGGCCCCGTTGCTGCCGGTGGATGTTGATGCGGAACCGTGTGCGCCCCTGGGGCAGATCGAGCGCGTAGCTGATATCGATCTCGAGGGCTTGCTTGAGCACCTCGATCTGATTCGGGCTCAGCATCCCGAGGATGGCCGCCTCGCACTCCTCGCTACTGAGTGGCGGGTATTCTTTGCGCAGGGGGCGCAGGGCGCCGTCGATTCGAAATGCGGGGCTGCGATCAGGGGCCAAGTGTATGTCCGAGGCTCGGCGGGTCACCGCGAGGCCCATCAGGTCAGGCAAATTCATGGTATCAGTGGGTCAGGATTTACGCGTTTATTTTTTACCCGTCATCTGGGTCAGTTCCCACATCGGCATGTAGATGGCCAACGCGAAGAAACCGACGACGACGGTGAGGGAAATGATCAGGATGGGCCCGATGGCATCCGTCATCTTCTTGATGGTGTAACTGATTTCCACGTCGTAATGCTCGGAGACATGTCGAAGCATCTCGTCGAGGCGACCGGATTCCTCGCCAATCTTGACCATGTTGACCAGCATGGGGGGAAAGTAACTGGATGAGCTGAGTGGGCCAGCGATGCCGTGGCCTTCTTCCAGCAACTCACGAACTTTTACGAATTCGGCGGAGATGGCGGCATTGCCGACGGTCTCCGTAAGGATTCGCAGCGAGTCGAGGACGAGGATGCCACTTGACTGAAGGATCGCGAAAATGCTGGCGAAACGTGACATCGCCGCCTTGACCAAGACGGGCCCGATCAGCGGGATGGCGAGCAGACTGCGATCGCGGATCAAGCGTCCGCGATCCGTCCGGTTAAAGTAGCGATGAAAGAGCAGGCCACTGCCGATCGTCCCGAGAGCGATCCATATCCCGTAGCCCGTGAGAATTTCACTCATCGTAATGCAGATGCGTGTCGGCAGGGGCAAATTGAGTCCTTCCTTAGCGAAGAAGGACACAAATCGCGGGATGACGAAGCCGACCATGACGAGGAAAGCGACCCCGAGAACGCCGACGACGATAAAGGGATAGCGCATCGCAGTTTTGATCTCGGCCTTCACCTGGGCTTCGTGCTCGATCAGATAGAGCAGTCGATCGAGAACTTCCGGAAGTGTCCCGCTCGCCTCCCCGGCCTCGATCATGCTACAAAAAAGGGGCGAAAAAACCTTTGAGTGCTTTCCTGCTGCGGCTGAAAGGCTGGAACCGGCTTCAATATCATCTCGGATGACACCTGCGAGCCGGCGGAGTCGAGGCTGCACTGTCTGGTCCTTGAGGATCGCGAACGCTTGCGTCATCGGAATGCCGACACGCACCATGGTGACGAGTTGTTTGGTAAAGACGATCAGGTCCGAGGCCGGCACTGGCAAATAGTGAGTCTTTAAGCGAGTGAAGACGCTACCGGATCTGCCCCCGACACGCTGGAGATCGATTGGGACCAGATTCAAATCAGCAATTTGGCCCATCGCTTCATCAAGCGTGTCGGCAGTGAGCCTACCGCTGTGCATTTTTCCGGTATGATCGGATGCTTGGTAACTAAAAACAGCCATGGTGAAATATTTCCTTCGTGGGAATGATCACGTGTGAGTGGTGGGAGGGGCGATGAGTTTGGTGCCCGGATGAAATGTTGGTTTTCATAAGACGACTTTCGCGGCCGCTTCTTCGAGGGTCGTTATCCCCTTTTGAACTTTGAGGGCGGCGTCCTCTCGCATTGAAGCGAAGTTGCCTTCCTCCCGGGCGGCCGCACGGAGATCACCTTCGCTGGCATTTCTTGCGATAAGCGATTGCAGCTTCTCGCCAATCGGAAGCACCTCGTAGATGCCGACACGGCCACGATAACCGGTATGGCGGCAACGGTGGCAACCCTGCGCCTTGAGGAACCGAGATTCAGAATTGGGGCTCAGCCCCCAGAAGTCCAAGGCCTTGGGGGGCGGTGACCAAGGCACCGCACAGCTCTCGCAGACCCGCCTTACGAGCCGTTGGCCAATCACGCACGAGAGGACTGAAGCGATGAGAAACGGTTCGATGCCCATGTCGATGAGGCGGGCAATCGTGCCGATGGCATTATTAGTGTGGACGGTGCTGAGGACGAGATGGCCGGTCAGCGCCGCTTGAATGGCGATGGTGGCTGTCTCGGAGTCACGGATCTCGCCGATCATCGCGATATCCGGATCCTGACGCAGCATGCTCCGTAGGCTACCGGCAAAGGTCATGCCCGCCCGGGTGTTGAGCTCGACCTGCCGGATGCGGGGAACCCGATATTCGACAGGGTCCTCGACCGTGATGATATTTACTTCTGGGCGATTAAGCATCGCTAGCACCGAATAGAGCGTGGTGGTCTTACCGCTTCCAGTCGGCCCCGTATTCAGAATCATGCCGTGCGGCCTTCCGATGGTCTCCTCAATCTTGCGAACATCACTTTCGCGCATGCCAAGCTGATCGAGCTTAAAGACGAGAGAGTTCATGTCGAGGAGACGCATGACGATGTTCTCGCCGTGTATGGTGGGCAGAGATGAAACCCGCACGTTGATCTCCCGACCGCTAATCTTAGCGGTGAAGCGGCCATCCTGGGGAACACGGGTAATGGCAATGTCCATGCGTCCGAGAATCTTCAGGCGGGAGACCACCGAAAGCAGCATCGACTTGGGTATCGGCGGGAGATCCTTTAAGATTCCATCAACCCGGAGCCGGACTTGGACATGAGTCTTCTCCGGGGAGACATGCACGTCGCTCGCTCCTTCGCGAACGGCACGCGTGATGATCCAATCGACGCTGCGCACCGCGGTCGATCCCTCCGCCATATTTGTTAACGCCTTGACTTGGGACTCTTCGCTTTCGTCGCTCTCCTCGTCGGCCTGCGTCGTGCCGTAAGCGACCTCCTCGATATCGTCGAGCAGAGAACCGAGTCCGGAGGCAAGACCGTAGAGGCTGTTCATCAGCTCGTTATACTCGGTCTCGGTACAGATAACGGGTTCGACCTCCATCTCGACGTGTCGCTGCACGGCATCCATGTCGACGACCTCTGTGGGATCGGACATTGCCACAATGAGCAAATTTCCATCTTGCCGCAGCGGAACGATGCGGTGTTTTCCGGCCATGGAAGCAGGCAAGATCTCCGCGAGTGCCGGATCGACAGGATAGCGATCGGGATCGTATTTTGGGATATTAAATCGAGCGCTAAGAACGCTCACCATGTCGGTATCCGCCACCATTCCTTCGCGAAGGATATACTCGTGGACCTTGAGACCGTTGGGTCTGAGGGTATTTTGCACCTGATGGTATTGCTCCTCAGAGAGGAAGCCTTCCTCAAAAAGCACTTTTTCAAGTCTCACGTTCATCATTCAGAACCTCCGGTTACTTGGCTTGAGACTTCACCGTTGTGGTGGTCCGGGGAAGAATGTGAGGGGTGATGAAGATCAGGGTGTCGCTGAAAGACTTTCGGCCAGCCCGGTTCCGGAACATCCCGCCCAAGCCTGGAATATTCTTAAGGAAAGGAATCCCCTCCTCTTGGAGGCTTTTGGATTCGGAGGAAAGTCCGCCGATCACCGTCGTTTGCCCGTTGGCGAGATACAGGGAAGTAATTGCGGAGCGCGTGATGATCGGGACTTGAGCATTGCCATCAATGATGACTGCCCGGGTGTCATCGAAGTCGTCCTTGGTGGTATTGAGATCGAGCTTGACCCAATTCTTGTCGATGACGTGAGGAGTGACCTCCAGACGCAGGACTGCCTTTTTGAATTCGACCTGGGAGACTGCGGCGATTCCGCTTCCGGAAGTGGAAGCGAAGGGCCTCTCCTCGCCGCTTTCGATGATCGCCGTCAACTGGTCAAGGGTCGTGATCGAAGGGCGGGAGACGATGTTGAGTCGACCGTCTTTCTGAAGGGCAGCGAGCTGAGCCTGTAGGATTTGGCTCCCTCTGACAAGGCTGGCACCATAAGTAAAGCCGGCTCCGATGGGATCAATCCCGGCGGGAAAGTTGGAATTAAAACCGCCGACGTTCGGCGTAATGCCTGTCGTAAGTTTTCCGCTATTGGAGACATCAAAGACGCCCCATTGGACGCCGAGCTGGCGTGCGACTTCGGTGTTCGCCTGGACAATACTTGCTTCGATCAGAATTTGATAGGTCGGTTGGTCCAAGCCCTGAATGAGCTTGCGAGCTTGGGCAATGTCGGAGGGTATGCCATGAATGATGAGCAAACCAGACTCCAGGTCGGCCTTCACCATAAACCCGGTGCCTTCGCCCCCCGGAGTGGCCCCCGGAACAGCCCCCGGATCTTGGTCCGCGACGATCGCCCGCATCGTTGCGCGGACCGAATCTGCCAGTTTTTCGATGTCGGCATACCGGACGCGAACCATGCTCATCACCATGGGCTCGGAACGCTTCCTCTGCTCAGCGGCTTGAAGCTCCTCGTGCAGCGCTTTCTCCATGGCGATATTGCTTTGGACATCTTCGACGGAGAAAATTTGCAGGAGGTCATTGTCGAGATTGTAGTGTAATCCATGTGCTTCAGTAATGGCCAAAAAGAGACGATCCCAGCGGGTTTCGCGCCTGAGGCTCGCGAGAACCGGGCCGCTGACATGATTACTAATGATGATGTTCAGATCGGCGGCGTCGGCGAGCGCGCGCAGAAGCACGCCAACATCCATCTCACGGGTAATCACCATGTTCCTAACAGGAATCTGAGGCAGGCGTTCCGACCGCGATAATTCTAGGGCGGCCACCTCTTCTCGGTGGAAATCGCGCATTAAAGGAAATTCGGGGGCGGGCGGAACGGTCTGGGTCGAGTCCTCGGCGAATTGCTTCCACGTCTTATAAGTCGTATCGTCACCGGCGGTCCGCGGCTTGATGGCACACCCGCCGATGAGCAGCGTGGCCGCAAGGAGCGCGCCATGATAACGAACATGTCTGGAGGGCGAGAAACGATTGAATTGCTTACCAGAGCTGTTTGTCGTAGGTTTTGTCATAGGCTTTATCATTGCGATCCTCCTGTAAATTGCGCTTTTTCAAGGGGCACATCGACTGGGTCGGTTGCGCCGCGGCGAAGCAGTTCGATATGGTCTGGAAAAATATGAGCTAACTGAAATTCTCCTCCCTGAATCGCTTCGCCAGTCCGATAGTCACGACCGTCGATTATTGCGATGAGTCGGGATCCGGTATCGAGAAATCCGATATACTTCGGGAGAGGTGCCAGAGGTGACGAATCACTGTTCTGCATCAATAATGGTCGCTCCCGGAGTGGATTGCGGAGCCATTGCGTCGTGGCTGCCGCCAATACGCGCTCTTCGCGATCCGTTAACGCTCCCTGCTCAAGACTCACCTGCACTTTGGCAATCAGGGCGCTAAAGTCGGTCCGGACCAACCCGGGCGAACCCGCTCTCGGGCTGAACAACGCAGATGCGTAATAGAGCCCTGCACCAATTACGGCGGTCGCGGCGAGACCGAGGATTACTTTTTCTCGATGTGTCATTGGATTGCTAGCCAGACTGAAAGGCTCATCTCTTGTCCGAGATTGGTGACATCGATGGTCAAGGATTCGATCGATTCGACGAATCGCATCTCATTGAGTCGCTTCAAAAGGACGTTAAAAGTAAGGAACCCGCCACGCATGCGCGCGTCGATCCGCAATATTTCGTGACCGTTTTGAAAAGAGCGCACCTGAGGCGTTACCGAAACGAGCTCTAGGTCGGAGGCGCGCGCGAGGGCTTCGAAGATCTCCGGCAACTCGGCTAGATCAGCGATCTCGAGTGGTTGGAGTTCGTTGACAGAGATCCCCTCGGGAAGAGCTTTCTTTTGGCGCTGCTTTAATGAGAGATAAATTGGGAGCAGGGTTTTCTGTTCTTGCAGGTCGACCTGTAATGCCTCGAGAGAGGCGTGGGTTTTGTTGATATCCCGAGAGGATGGGAGCACTCCGAATAAGACAAGCGCGAACAATACCATTGCGAAGAGGGCTGGAATTACCAGTTTCTGCTTGGTTGAGGTGCGTGCGTTTGATCCCATCTTTTTTATTTCTTGGTGAGATCTCCTTTGCTCTCTTCAAGGGTCCTCACCTTTAGGGTAAAGGTGAGGTGTAATTCATCCGAACTTTCGACGAGTTTCGTGGAATCGACCTCCACGGCGTAAAATAGCTGTGACTGGTCTAAGAGCGCAATGTAAATGGTTAGCGAGGTTTCTAGTGTGGTGCGATCTCCCTTGACGACTCCTTTCAAAAGGAGGGTTCCCTTGGCCTCTGCGGCGGTTTTAAGAGGGCGGCCCTTTGCGGCGGGATCATCCAGAAGCGTGATGGAGTTGCCCATTGCAACTGAGACATGGAGGAGCGATATATTTTCAGGGGTCAGCCTTGTGATCTCCGAAAGCAGGGCGAGGCCCTCGTAGCGCTTTGTTGCCGCCCTCCGTCGCTCTTGGAGCGCTCGCACTTCCTTAGTGGCTTCCGTGATGACGGTCTCGGTAAGCCGAGGGCCTAAGGAGCTTAGGCTCCGATCAGAATTGTCTCGCTCCGCGTTGAGGCTTCGCAATTGCGCTTGTTGCCAGCTATAGAGAAAAGCGGTCGCTGCTGTCAGTATTATGAGAAAAATCGACACTGCCGTGGCAATTTTACGATGCTTATTCTCGTCCTGGCATTCCTTGTAGGTGTAGGCGAGGTTGATTCCAGGGTGTGTGCCTTCGAGCGCCAAACCAAAAGCGGGTCCGAAGGCAATCCGATCTGCGTTGTCAAGCGGAAGGGCGGTCACTGCTTGCAACTCCGGCGTGTCAAAGGGATCGATCGCGATCACCTTGGTCGAGAGTTGATCGGAGATATAGTGAAAGAGGTGTCCTCGGGCCGCGATCGCGCCACCGAGAAAAATCGTCTCCATTGGCTCGGTATCGGAATTGCTTTGGTAATAGGCCATCGTCCGTTCGATCTGCCGCACCGTGCGTTTAAGGAGGGGCCTGAGCAATTCTAAGACATTTTCATGATGCCGGCAATCATCGGATGAAAGCCCTTCTTCCTCCCACCCGAGTTTGAGAACGAGATCACAAGCTTTTTCCAGACTCGGTGCCGGGACGAGCTCCTTGACAAGCACCTCTCCGAGATTTTGGAGCCCCAAGGGAACATTTCTGGTGAAGACAAGTCGCCCTTCGAAGAGGACGCTCACGCTTGTGGCACGCTGTCCCAACTTGCAGATCAAGACCGGAGCCTCTTGCTTCTCGTCGCCACGGAGGTTCACCAAATTACGCAGGGCAAAGAGAGGAATCCCGATGCCGGCCAGAGGATAACCCGCGCGCGCAAACGCTTGCTGAAGCTCTTCGATACCCTCGCGTTCAGCAAGCACGCCGGTAATATTCAGGCGGGTATTTGCTATTCCTCCCTCTTCGACCTGAAAATCGACCACCGCGTCTTTTTCGAGGAACTCTTCTTCGCGTTGGAGCCCCCAGTAAACCGCCCCCGGAAGTCGAGTCGGACTGACCTGCGGTAATTGCAGGTGATGAACGCGCGCACGATCCAGTCTGGGCGCGACCCAAATTGCCAGTTCCTTGGATGAACCGCAGAATTGCTGCAGTGCGGCCTTGAGTATCGGAGTAAATGAGGGGGACCCTAGACTCAAACTCGGGTCGAATTCGAAGGTTCGACCTTCCTCGAAAGATATCCTCCCATCAGAGGCCTTTCTCAACCGCACCATATAAAGAGTGCTATATCCAATCTCGATACCCACGGTCGCACCTTGACGCCAGGAGCGTCTGGAGTCTTTCGATGAATCGCGTTTTGAAGTAGCGGGACGACTAGGATCAGTCATTGCAAATGATTCACTTAGATAACATGAAAAATTGATATCTCAAATTACCAAGGTGATTTATTTTGAGTGGCGTCCTTGAAATTCCAACCATCTTGTGAACCTAAGGGCGGATTATCAATAACAATCCAAGCGATTCCTGTCAAATATTTTTTGCACTTCCACAGATATCCCGGATAGGCTTCACTAAAATCCATAATTTTTTCGACTTCCGATCACATCCAAACTCGCATAACTTAAAATCATTAATAGATATCATTAAAAACATTTTTAATTCAACACATCCTTCCGCCGGAATGACCGCCGTGGTGCATGACCTCGGCTACACTCGGCCAACCCCCATTCAGATCGAGGCAATTCCGGCCCTGCTCGCCGGCCGGAATATCATCGCTCAGTCGCAGACCGGAAGTGAGGATCTCGCCGACATCCATCAACTCAAACTCTGCTTCGGGAATGACGACAAGCTCGCGGCGCTCTACCGGACCCTGCAATTTCACCCCCACGAATCCGCCCTCGTCTTTTGCAACCAAAAAGCAACGGTCCGCGAGATCACCGGGGAGCTGATTCGCGGGGGCCTTAGCATCGACCGCTTCGCTGGCGATCTCGAGCCGTTCGATCGCGACCAAGTGCTCGCCCGATTTCGCAACTACAGCGGGATCGCATGAAAACACTCGAGAAAACGATTCGGCTAAAACGATGCACGCCCGATCGTAGCTCTGGTCTCAAAGGACGCAATAAGTCGGTCGCCATGAACGTTTCCTCCTTACCAATCACCTAACATCCACGAGTAACACAGCGGCCGCTTTCAACGTAGAGATTTTCGTCTCATCGAGGTCCACCGAAAAATCATGAAGGAAATTTTAGCGTAACGAATATCGTGATTTTCCGCCCTTTCCAAAACCTCTCCACTGCAAGGCCAAAAAGTCGCGGCGGCATTCCGAATGCCCTCGGTTTTTCCACTCGAAATTCAATCTTCAATGTTGCGTGAGCGATACTCTCTCCTTTCTCCGCTCCCTTGGTCGCAGTGCAATTTGAAGATAATCCCGACTTCAACATCGGCGATGGGTAAATTGTCTACCCGGGACTTTGCGCGTATCGGCTGGCTTTGGCTCAACAAAGCGATCTCCTTGAGTGCGAAGTGACCTCGACGATTACCAGGAACGACTAAGGGCGCACCTCTCGGCGCGCCCTTAGCGGACAATTTAGAGTCTCTGGAACTTGCCGTGCTAGTTCTCGATGACCCTGAAGAAGATCCGGTCCGGACGGACGCCTCCGACAATCGCCGGGTTAATAAACAAACCGGAGGAGGTCAATTCGCCGCCAGATGGGATACTATCGTCGACATCGGAGCTGAAGTCTACCAAGTCGAGAGACCAGTAGAGCCCGTATGTTTTACCCGGCCTGGAAGTCCACGTGAGGTTAAATCGATCAGTGTCGCTGTTATAGACGATATCGGTAATACTGACTTCCGTCGCTTTCCTGACTATGGCGACTCCCAAAGGAGGCAGGTCCACGGAGCGGGCACCGTCTTTCTCGATCAGGAACTGCCTTGAACCGCCTTGCTCGACACCGAAGACTTCAAAGTAGGCACCTCCTCCGCGCTCGAAGAATCCGGCCTCAATCGGATAGCTACCCGCGGCGAGGGTGATCTCACCAACCGTGCTACTATTGCCAGTCGGGACATCAGCGACGATGCGAGCGCCGGCCTCGTCAATCACCGAGAAGCCGGTCGCGTTCTCCACCAAGTTGGTGAAGGTCTGGCCGGGGATTCGGAGGTAGCCGCCGTCATCGCCCTGGAAGCCGATTTGGTAGGTTCCGGCGGACGGGATCACGAGGTTTCCGGTATAAGTGGCAACGAAATCGTTGTCGTCGGCGGCCGTTGCGATTGCGAACGAGACATCCCCCACGATGCGGCCGGGACCTCCGGAAGTGGGGTCGTTGAAGTTAATGGCCGCAAGATTTGGTGTCACTACTGGAGTCAGTGCCACGTTGTCGATGACGCTCTGTAGTTCCGCCAAGTTGGTAAGGTTGAGGTCGTCGCCACCATTGGGGTTCAGGGACATCGTAAAATCGGTGCCCTCAACCAATCCGGGACCGTACTCGCTTGCCTCGACACCGGAGGAATCAAAGCCGGGAACGGCGAAAGTACCGCCTGGAGCGGTGATGCCGATAGGCAACCAATCGCTGCTATCGCTGTCCGCGGGGAAGCGCCCCTTGGCAATGTAGATCTCGCCGTGGTCGCCGCCACCGAACTCCCACCACATATACTCGATCCGGTAGATACCGGCTTCGAGCGTTGCCACGGCGCGGGTGTTGCTGTCGCCGGTAGGCGCCGGGTGGAGAATCGTGTCGCGGGAAAAGGTGTCGATCTGACCGTTTCCAAATACCTCGTCGAACTCCCAACCGTGGACTCTGAAGGCAAAGCCGTCGTCCGAGTGGGTGCCGATGGTGTATGTCCCGGCTTCTTCGATGATCATGCAGGCAACGCCATACATGGCGTAGTTATCAGCTGGCAAGCCGGCCGCTAGCGCGTCGGGATGATAGGGCAGATCTGGAGTTACGAAACCAGAGCTGCCTGCACTGTGATTCATCATCGGCTCAGAAGTATCAACGAAAGTCCCGGTGAAACCAACGGGGTCAGCGGCAGCCTGTTTGACCAGGTCCAGCGCGGAAGTCATGGTGGCGAGCTCAAGACCATTCCAGATATAGCGGACACCCCAGTTGCCATCGACGGATGCTTCATCAGCCCCTGCTAGCTCCTCCTTGAACGGGAACGCGGGTTCGACAACCAAGATGGTTCCGGTGAGGTCGATGTTTTGCCCGAAGTTATCCAAACCAGAGAGGACATAGTTCAAGTTGGTGCCCCCGACGAAGAGAGGATCCTGGTTGTGGAGAATTGTGTTCAGTCCCCCTTCGGTAGTAATCGTGAGGCCCGCGGACACGTCAGTTCCGTTGATACTCAAGGTGACCGAAGCAGGATTCAGTATACTAGTTCCTAGATTCGGAACTTCAAACTCGACGAAATCGAGCCCGAACGTTGGAGTGACCACCGGACCAGCAACGGCGAAGCTATCATCACGTTCGATCGCTTGGCCGAAGGTGTCTTGGGCGGTGAGCTGGAATGGAATCGGGGTGTCGAAGACAAACTGCGGCAACTGGTTGTGGCGGATGGTGGTGGTGGCTCCCACTTTATTCACGCTGATGCCGCCAGAGACGTCGTTGCCAGCGATAACCAGACTGATCGTCGCTGGGTCGAGCACGCTGGTAGCGAGGTCGGTGACATCGATTTCGAGGAAGTCGTAACCAGTGCGAATCCCCGTTACTTGTGCTTCGTTGGCACCAGTGACCTCAACGTAAAGATTGTCCATGTGATGATGGGCGCGCGATCCGCCGGTGCGACCACCGAGCACGATCTGACCGGGTGAAGGTGTCCAGTTCACGAACTCGCTAAACACGACGTTGCCCTTCCAACTGATAGAGAGGATGCCGGCGTCGAGGGTGATCTCAATGGGTGCCCAGCCGAGTAGGGTGTCATCGCTCTCGCCCTGTGGGCCGAGCGGGCCCGTTTGAAGCGATGTGATGTCGTTGAGCGCGCCGTTTCGAGTTCCGAGCGGAATTTCCCGAAGGATCGTATTATCCAGGCGGATGCTCATCCCAACCGTATCGCTGCCGCCGCTGAACCACTCGTCGAAGCCGATGGCGATCCCAGTAGTCGAGCCCTCCTCCGGGAGGTTCAATTCACCTGTCGGGGACGCGGCATACCCTTCTCCAGTGCCGATGAGCGGGTCGGTGGGACGCACGAGGTTAAAACTAAACCCGTCAGCGGGGTTTGTGGTTCCGCCACCGACACGGAGATCGGCGCGGATCGTGAAACCACCGATGGGCAGGCCACCCGTTGGGTCGTCGAATATGATCGTTCCCCTTTGCCCCTCAAGGTTGCTCGTAATTTCAACGTAATTGTCACTTGGTATCGTGTCTTCGTCCGCGCCGCCGAGCCTTGGTAGCCCGAGCGGGTTAGTTGTAGCCGCGTTAATGTCGGTCACTTGAGCGACCCCGAAAGCGTTCAGCGTCGGATTGTCGTTAAGGTCGGTATCGATAACGATGGTCTGACTGTTCGTAACGGAAGGCGCCATGCATAGAAGCAGGCCGAAGAGCGGCCCTCTCGCGCAGGCCGGGAATTGGGCGGTTGGAATTTTCATTGTTGTGTGTTTTTCTTTTTTCCTTTCGAGAGTGTCGGTTGACACACTGCATTAGAGAGTGGACTGATATTCAGCCACGTTAATGACGGCCAAGAATAATGACGGCCAAGAAAGTACGAATGAAGGCCTTCGGTGTAAACAATAAAATCGATTCTCAGCCTGGTGCGTATATTGACACCACGAACTTTTAACCTTCCGCCTCACCTCGGAGAATCTCTCCAACAATCCCATGGAGTTCCACCTCTAAAGCATCGGCAACCGTCAACAGAAAGAGAAGCGTTGGAGTCGTATCGCCCAGCTCCATATGGGCGATGCCAGCTTGACTGAGGCCGGTTCTTTCCGCCAGGAAACGCTGGGAGAATCCCTTCTCCTCACGAATTTTCCTTATCTCAGTAACTACGGCATTCACGACTGCTTCCTGATTCACCCTTCAGGTTTACCTGCTTGATAGACCTCTTTGTGATTCTTATAAGAATCATCAATCCAACCCTATTAATATGATCGCCCGACGCCTCGACATTACCTCTCCTCTTGAATGCAACGCAACCGCAGCCTGTCCCACTATCTTCAAGCTGGATGACTACTGGTTGGCTGGGACCTCGTCATTCACAGCCTCGCTGCTTTCTATTTAAAAGTTCTGAACTAGCATCAGCCCGTGTCCGGACCCAAAAACGTTCTTATTATCGGTGGAGGTTTCGCCGGTCTCGCCTGCGCCCAAAAACTCGCCGACGACGCTCGATTTCAAGTGACCCTTATCGACAAAGAGAATCACCACCTTTTTCAACCCCTTCTCTATCAGGTCGCCACCACCTCGTTGGCAGCGCCAGACATTGCCCGCTCCTTGCGCGGCATTCTTGCCAAAGCCGAGAACGTGAAGGTGCTTTTGGACACCATCGTAAGAATCGATCCCGCCACCAAAGTCGCGACCTCGGCAAACAATGAATACCCCTTCGACTACCTCGTCCTCGCCTGCGGAGCACGTACCTCCTTCTTCGGCAAAGACGAGTGGGCCGAGCACACCATCGGCCTCAAGTCTCTCTCGGATGCCCTGCAAATCCGCGCTCGTGTTCTCGAAGCCCTTGAACGCGCCGAGATCACCAAAGACCCTGCCGAACGACGACGTCTTATGACCATCGTCATGATCGGAGGAGGGCCCACCGGAGTCGAACTCGCAGGTGCCTTTTCGGACCTCGTCCGTCGCGCCATCCGCGCACACTACCGAAACATCGACCCCGCTGACCTCAATATCATCCTCGTCGAAGCAGGCGACCGCCTGCTCGCACCCTTCGACCCAAAACTCTCCGAGTATGCCAAGCACCGACTGCAAGACCTCGGCGTCGACGTCCTCCTTGGCCCAACCGTCGATGATATCCAACCTGGGCGTGTTCACCTCAGCAAACCCACCTCATCTCCCCTCGTGTCCGATGACGGGTGGATTGAAGCTGAAACCATAATCTGGGCCGCAGGGGTGCAGGCCAATGATCTCACCAAACAAATCGGGGTCCCCACAGACCGTGGCGGACGCATCGCCGTCGAACCCGACCTCTCCCTGCCCGAGCATCCTGACCTCTTCGCCGCTGGCGACATTATCAACCTCATCGACAGAAACGGCATCAAGGTCCCCGGCCTTTCACCCGCTGCCGCTCAAGCCGGTAAACATATCGCCAAAATTCTCAAGGAAGAAGCCCGCCTGGAAACCACCGACCATGCCAAGCGCAAAGTCTCCCTCCGCCCCAAGTTCGCTTATTGGGACAAAGGCAACATGGCCATCATCGGCAAAAACCACGCCGTCATGCAGACCGAGAACATTCGCATGAAGGGATTTTTCGCATGGATTGCCTGGCTCATGGTTCACGTCGTCTTCCTTGTTAGCTTTCGCTCGAAGCTCTTCGTCTTGATGCAATGGGCCTACTCCTATGTCTTCAACAAGCCCGGAGCTCTGGTATTCACGAAGCAGCGCCCCGAAAGCAGCAGGTCGACTAAGAAGGACTAAGGCCTTCGAATAGACCATCGAAAGATGAGCCAATAGCCGCTCCTCCCCTGCCCCCCGCAGCTTCACCCGGTTTCTGCTCAAAGCCCCTCAACCACTTCACCTCCCCACGCACTCAAGTCCGACAGACTGCTAGCTTTCCGACTCGCCGGGCTCATCACGTTTCCGTTCGGGTAGGACCGCACAGGCCCCCTTGCAGCCAAAAATTTTGCTAAGGAGAAGACGATTACGACTGACCCACATGTAGACTTTTTCGGCCACCCAAATGACACCTGGAATCCACAAAAACAGAGCCAAAGGCACCAACGCCGGGAGACGGAATCCTAGAAATCGAATACAACGCGCGCCGCGATGGATTTGATCTTCCGGCGTGACGCAATGAATCGCCTCGCGCAGTTTTTCGCGGGTCAATTTCGGGGCGATCCCAGCCGCTTCCGGATCATTAATGGGCAGCAGCCTGATTTTGTTGAGCCAGTCCAGCCAGGTTACCACCCGCATCTGGAAAGTGCAGAGCGGGCAGTCGCTGTCATAGAGGACGATGTCTTTGGTGCGATCCACGGAGCCGCTTGTAGCGGCTCGCTTGGGATTGTCTCCCAAATTTTCCAGGCCAAGCCGTCAAGGCTCCTAACTGCTAGGAATTTCCTTTTGGCGGGAGGGCTTCGAAGCCGCCTTTGGACCGGAGCGGGTGGTGGCCGCCAGCGCTTGCCCGGAGTGAAAGTCCGAGCCTCGCCCCCTTTGCCTGGCGACCTGGTATGACGAGCCCTCGACGGCGCTTACGGCGGAACCGGGGCGGAGTATCTTCGAGCGATGGTCCGATCCGGGGAGACTTAAGTATCCTCCCGCGGGTCGGATCGGGGGCAACCGGTGTCTTGGCATACTTTCTCAAGCCGTCGCGTGAAAGCGCGGCAGGGGGTTGATCGTTCCTTGCGCTACGCGATGAGATCGTGGACGACGTTACCGTGGACGTCGGTGAGTCGGTAATCCCGGCCGGAGTAGCGGTAGGTGAGCTTCTTGTGGTCGAGGCCCATCAGGTGGAGGATGGTGGCGTTCATGTCGTGGACGTGGACGCGGTTCTCGACCGCCGAGAGTCCGAACTCGTCGGTGGCGCCGTAGCTGAAACCTTTCTTGACCCCGCCGCCGGCCATCCAAGTGGTGTAGCCGTAGTGGTCGTGGTCGCGACCCTTCTGGCCCTCGGAAGTGGGGGCACGGCCGAACTCACCGCCCCAGACGACGAGCGTTTCCTCGAGGAGGCCGCGTCCTTCGAGATCTTTCAAGAGCGCGGCAATTCCCTGATCGCAGGCCTGGGCTAATTTGGCGTGCCCGCCCTCGATATCGCCGTGCCCGGTGTCCCAGGCGATGTCGTAGCCGTCGATCGAATGCGAGAGCTGCACGACGCGCACCCCTTCCTCAACCAAGCGCCGGGCGATCAGGCAGCCTTTGGCGAACTCGCTCTCGCCGTAGAGCTTGCGGGTCTCCGCGCTTTCTTTCGAAACGTCGAAGACCTCCGGCACCGAAAACTGCATCCGGAAGGCCATCTCCATCGCCTGGATGCCAGCCTCGAGATTCTGATCTTGTTCGAGGCGTTCCAGGTGGAGTTTGTTGATTTGTGCCAAGAGATCGGCTTGCTTGCGTTGTTCCTTACGCGAGAGGTTGGAGTTCTTGAGATCGCGGATGACGGCGTCCGCTTTCATGTTCTGGATGTTGACGTAGGAACCGGCATAGGCGCCGGGGAGGAAGGAGTTCCCCCAGTTGGCGAGCTTACCACGCGGCTGGGCGCGCGGGGACATCGCGACAAAGCCCGGGAGGTTTTCGGTTTCGGCACCGAGCCCGTAGGTCAACCATGACCCCAGGCTCGGGCGGTTGGGTTGCAGTGCTCCGAGGTTCGTCATGAGGATGCCCCCGGCGTGTTCGGGGATGTCGGTGTGCATCGAGTGGACGAAGGTGATGTCATCGACGCACTTGGCGACTTCCGGGAAAATGTCGCTAACCCACTTGCCACATTCGCCGTATTGTTTGAAACCGAAGGGCGAGGGCATCAGGCCCATCTTGGTGTCGCGGAGCGATTTGCGATCGACGCTATCCGGACGTTTGCCCGCGTGTTTTGCGATCATCGGTTTGTAGTCGAAGGTGTCGACCTGCGACGGTCCTCCGGGCATGAACAGCTGGATGAGCCGCTTCGCTTTCGGCGCAAAGTGCGGGGCCTTTGGCGCGAGCGGGTTCGCCGGGTTGATGTCCGTGGCGAGAGCATTGCTGCCGAACATGCTGGCCAGTCCGATGCTCCCGATTCCGGCACCCATCTTTGCAAGGGCCTCGCGACGGGTGATTTGTGCGCGCATCGCCTGGCGGTAGGCGAGTTCGTGTTCGAGGAATTTCATAAGGACTACTGGATTTGGATGAGTTCGTGGGCGCTCAGCAAAACCTGGGCATACTGATGCCAGGTTTCAGGAGTGGGATTTTTGCCGAGCCACTGCGTGCCCAGTTCGGTCTCGGCGGGATCCGGTGAACGGGAGTAGAGTTGCTGGTAGGCTTTTTTGATTCGGTCTTGTTGGGGCTCCTGCAAGCCATGGAAATGGTTGCCGAGCGTCTTCGCGCGTTCGGTCATGAAGAGGCTGTTCAGCATGAAGAGATACTGCTGTGGGACCGTGCTGGTCGGACGGGTGGCGCTGGTCGAGACTGCTGCGGGAAAATCAAAGAGGCGCAGGAAGGCGTCGGATTCAAACTTGTCGCCGGTGCGGCTGATAGTGGCGTAGAGGGTGCGGCGCTTGCTTTGCAGGATCTCCAGATCGGGCTTGCCTCCGATGGTGTGATCAAGCTCGCCGGTGACAGCGAGTAAGGAGTCGCGCCAGACCTCGGCTTCGAGTCGGCGCGGGTTCATGCGCCAGAGCAGCTTGTTGTCACCGTCGATGGCAAATTTCTCTTGATGAAAACGGCTGCTCATCTGCCAGGTAGAGGTGAGCATGATCTGGCGATGCAGACGTTTGAGCGACCAGCCGTGTTCGACGAAATCGGTTGCGAGCCAGTCGAGTAGCTGCGGGTGGGTTGGCTTCTCGCCAAGGATGCCGAAGTTGCTTGGGGTGCGCACGAGCGCCTTGCCGAAATGCCAGGCCCAAACCCGGTTTACGATGACGCGAGCCGTGAGGGGATTGTCAGGCGCGGTGACTGAATTGGCCAACTCACGACGTCCGCTCCCGAAGGTGTAAACCGGGGGCGTTTCTCCGGCGAGGATTTGGATAAAACGACGGGGGACCAGTTCGCCTTTCTTTCGCAGGTCTCCGCGCAGGGCGACGTGCATATCATTTTTGCCGGAATCCTGAAGGACGTGTGCAATTTCGTATTTGTTCGGAGCTATTTTTTTCAGCCGCTCCAGCTCAGCACGCATTTCGACGACCTTCTTTTTAGGACCTTCTTCCAACGTTTTTTCGACATCCTTGCGCTCGACCTTGAGCCGTTTGGTCTCGTCGTCCAGGAATCGATTGATCGCGTCATTCTGATTTTTGATCGCTTCCTGCCCCTTCGTGAATGCATCGACGACTGCCTGGGGAACCAGCGGGTGCTCGCCGTTGCGGGAGTTCTTAAAAATCCCGGCGATGGCGTAGTAGTCTTGCGTCGTGATCGGGTCGAATTTGTGATCGTGACACCGTGCACAAGCGGCTGTCAGGCCCAGGAAGGCGCGCGAGAAGGTATCGACGCGATCTGAAAGCGTCTCGGCTTCTGCTTGTGCTCGTGCTTCAGGATCGCCGCCGTCAGAAGTGTAGCTTGGGCCGACGACAAAGAATCCGGTTGCGATCGGGTCCGGATCTTTTTTGAGGACATCGCCGGCGATCTGGCGGGCGACGAACTCGTCGTAGGGCATGTCTGAATTCAGGGCATTGACGACCCAATCGCGATATCGCCAGGCATCGGGCAGCGCTCTATCGTCGCCGAATCCGCCAAGGCCATCGCTGTAGCGGGCGACGTCGAGCCAGTGGCGCCCCCAGCGTTCGCCGTAGTGCTCGGACGCCAACAGACCGTCAACGACCTTCGCGAATGCCTCGGGTCCGGAGTCGTTGAGGAAGGCTTCCACTTGTTCCGGCGTTGGGGGCAGGCCGATAAGATCGAGATAGGCCCGGCGGATGAGGGTAAGTTTTTCGGTGGGATCGTTTGGCTGGAGCCCTGCGGCTTCGAGTTTCGAGAGCGTGAAGTGATCGATGGGGGAGCGAGGCCACGAAGCATCCTGCACGCCGGGTGGTTCAATTTTGATCATCGGTTTGAACGACCAATGTTCACGGCGGAAGCGATCCCAATCGTAAGCCTGCTTTGGGTCGGTCGAGGCGATCTTGGCGGCCTCCTTGGCTCCGGGCCATGGTGCGCCCATTTGCACCCAATCAGTGATGACCTTGATTTGCGCGTCGGTCAGTTTGCCCTTTGGGGGCATCTCCATATCTTCGTTGCGGTAGTTGACCGCTTCGACAAGGAAGCTTTTTTCCGGATCACCGGGTGTCAGCGCGGATCCGGAATCTCCACCCTTAAGGAGCCCGGAAAGCGAATCGAGATGCAGTCCGGCTTTGAGTTTTCCTTTCTCCTCTGCCTTGGCCGAGTGGCAGCGATAACACTTGTCGACCAGCAAAGGGCGTACTTTCTTTTCAAAGAATTCAAGTTGCCCGGCGGTCGGAGGTGCCGGTTCGTCGGCCGCCACGAAGGAGATTCCGCCAAGATTGGCGAATAGGGAGATGGCGGACAACTTTAGCATAAACGAATAGAATGAATGTTATACGTGTTCTCTAAGAGATTTTTTCATCATCCAAAGTTTAGGCGGGCGTGATTTCGTGAACCACGTTTCCAAATACGTCCAATTCGGTCGCCCAGACAACGAACGTTTCGTCGAGGAGACCGCGCGACTTCAGATCTTGCTGGCTGCTAGTAGTAGCGGTCAGTAGCAGCCGGCTCAATTACCCAGCTGGACGCCGTCGAAACGGGCGGTGGTGGTGGCGAAGGTGTTGCCCGAGCAGACGAACATGCCTACCGATGCACCCTCGCTGATTGGCGTTTCGCAGGCGAATTTTGGGTCGCCCCAATGCTGTCCGTCTGCGGAGGTGAAAACCTGCACGGACTTCCCTTGGCGGACGAGTCTCAGGTGCACGGGCAGCCCCACCTTTCCCAGTTCCTGCTTCTGGTTGTCATCCTGGCTGATGGTATCACGCCAGCGGGCGACGAGCTTTCCGGAGGCTTCGACCTGGATCAACACGAAGCGACTCAGAGGCTCGGTAAGCGATTCGCGGAGCATTAGACCGGAGGCGGTGGGAGGGCGGCTGTCCCATTGGTAGGCGGGGCCACCGACGTCTGGGGCGATCTGGCGCAGGCAGGCCGATACCGCGAAGTCACCTCCCGCAGGTCTGTGGACGTAACTGCCTTGGTCGCGCACGCGTTCCCAGAAGGCGCTCATCGCATGACCACTGCCGGTGATCGTGAAGCTGCCCCCGCCGACCTCGACCGCGCCCGGCATCGGAGGGTCGCCCAGCTCCAGATATTCCCACCCGGCGGGCAGCGGTGAGGGCGTAATGGTCACCGTGACTGGTGCGTTCGCACCGCCGAGGTTGGCGGTGATGGTAGCGGCACCGGGCACCTTCCCGACCACAACCGCGCTCTGCTCACCGATCCGCCGCACCTCCGCGACCGCCGGATCGCTGCTGGTCCAAACGACCTCCCGTTCCCAGCTGTCAAGCGGAGCGAGGGAGGCGTTTAGGGTGACTCGCTGACCGGTGCGGAGCGTCAACTGTTGGTGGTCCAGGGCGACGCTACGGACTCCGGATCCCGGTCGACAGCGGATGTGTTCGAGGAGTTCGACCCCGGCGATCTGCACCCCCTCACCGGGGTCGGCAGAGGTTAACTGGAGGCGGAAGAGGTTCCATTTCCCAGGCTCGCTGATCGGGAACTCGCGGCGATCCACCCCGGCGGTGAAACCCGCGTCGCCCTGTTCGTCGAGCACGGTCCAGGTGGCACCGCCATCGTTCGAGCCGGAGAGGGCCAACGCGCTGGGGAGACGTCCCGCGTCGTTTGCGGTGACCGCGTAGGAGGTCGCCAAATGACGCTTGCCCTCGCCGAAGTGGCATTGCAGCCAAGTGGATTCCGCGCGATGGAGCCACGCGGTTTTGCCGTCCCCGTCAAAGGCCTTGCGCGCCGCGTCGTCGCCGGTCCCGGTAAATTGGCAGGCACCTCCCTTGATCCCGTAATAGGCGGTATTGAAATTAAGATCGGCCGGTCGGCCTTTGCCCGCGACCAGGTAGTCCTCGAGCACCGCCTCGACCTCAACCTTTTTTGACTTGAGGACGAGGTAGGAATGCCGGCCACCCTCGACCTGCTGCCAGCGGTTGCTGCCGGTCCCGGGGTCAACGACGTTCCGGCCGCCGCCCACCACCTCATACCACGGCTCCGCGCCGCGCACGGTGACGAGGCAGGAAATGGGATCCCAGCTCATGCGATCGCCCCCATAGCCGCTTCCCGGATAGAGCGTGTAGGCCATCGTCAGCGGGTTGTGTTCCGGCATCTCGTAAGTCGCCCTCCGCCCGGAGAGGGTCGATCCGCCTTCGCCGTTGAAGAGGATGGGCGTGGGCCAATCCTCGCAAACCTTCGCTGCCGAGCGCGCGCACTGCGCGAAGTTCCATTCGGCGTCCTTGGCATCCTTCGATGGCTGCGGCGGATACTTGCCGCCCATGATATCGAGGCGCTTCACCTTCCGCTCCACCAGCCCGGCACCGTCCAAATCACTGACCGCGTCCGCGCCGGATTCGAGCAGGTTGGCGATGTTCCGCAGCGGCCCCACCGCGACGATGATCACGCTTTGGTCCGGTTGCGCGGCGAGTACCTCGCGGTAGAGCCGCACCGCGTCCGGGTAGTCCTTGCTGCGGGGTAAGCGACCCGGGTAATGTTTCGCCAACTCCTCCGTGTAATGCGGCCCCTCCAGCAACCCGGGATCCTTTAAGGTGCCGACCGGGATCCCGGGCCTCCCGAACCAGGTGTTGATCCCATCAATGGCAGGCGCAATGGCGTCCGAGGAAACGCAACCCATGGTCGCCAGCAAGTCCACCTCCCCGAGTTCCAAGGCACCATGTAGGACAAAGAGCGCTCCGACATCGTCGCAGTCGCCCCCCATGTCGGTATCAAAGATTACTCGCACGGGCGCTGCGGAGAGCGTTCTCAAGCCGATGAGGAACATCCCAAACGCCAGCCAGATTGCGGAGCGCGGTCGCTTGGAAATGGGGGTGTCCATCGGGTTTTCTTAAGTTTGTGTGAGATCTTCGTTGAGGAGGTTTTCATCAACTCACCGCGCAGTCGCCGGAGTCCAGCGGTGAAGCGGATTCTTACTACGCCCGTCTTCTTATCAGAGATTCTACGATCTCCAAACTTAAGGTCTTGCGTCTAAAGTAGTCCACCAAAGGCAACCTTCCCGAGATATCTTCGGAAAAGATTTCGAAGATCGCGACTGATCATGATCAACACCGGGGGGAGGGAGAGCGTAATGATCACCCCCCTTTCACCCCCCTCCGCTCCGGTCCAAGGGCGGCTTCAAAGTCCTCCCGCCAAAAGCAAATTCCTAGCATTCGCTTACTGGAACGGTGGGATGCCCAGCTGCTCAGGCAGGGCTGTTCTTGGCCGCCAGGTCAGGATCTCGGGGTCTCCGTCGGTGATTAAGACGGTGTGCTCAAAGTGAGAGGAAGGTCGGCGATCGGAAGTCGAAACAGTCCAACCATCGTCGAGCCAATCGATCGTTCCCACACCGGCATTGATCATGGGCTCGATGGCGAGAATCATGCCTGCTTTAAGGATGGGCGATTTTCCAGGAGGGCGGTAGTTGGGCACCTGGGGTTCTTCGTGAAGCTGCCGCCCCACGCCATGGCCCACTAGGTCCCGCACGACGGTGTATCCATAGCGGGTCACAAATTCCTCCACCGAGGCGCAAAGGTCATTCAAAAGATTTCCGGCACGGGCATGGGAAATGGCGACGAAGAGAGATTCCTCGGTGACGGCGATGAGGCGCTTTTGTTCGCCATTGATTTTCCCGACGGGTACGGTGAGGGCGTTGTCACCAATCCAGCCCTGTCGCTTGATTCCGACATCAAGTTTGACCAGGTCTCCCTCGACAATGACGCGGTCGCCACCGATGCCATGAACGACTTCTTCGTTCATCGAGATGCAGGTGTAGCCCGGGAAGGCGCGGTATTTGTGGAAGGCGCTCTTCACGCCGATCTTCGCCATGAGGTCCTTGGCAAACATGTCCACCTCCCCCGTTGTCTTGCCAGCTTCGATAAAGGCCGCAGTCGCCTGTAAGACTTCGCTGGCGACCTTTCCGGCCTCGCGCATTTTTTCGATCTCCTGCTTGGTTTTAATGGGAATCCTAGATCGCTTAGCCATAGGGCTGATGGGTAGAGGTTCCAGCGGGATGGGTCAAGAGGAAGGACGAACGGGCACCTGAGCCAAGTCGCCAGCTGTTGCCATTTCATCCGCAGATTCAGAGGATTTTCGCAGATTATTTCCGAGAACTTGATCCACCTGGGCCCGCGCCTACTTCTTTTTGGCGGGACCGTGGTTTGTTTTGGTGCGCCCATCGAAGTATTTGTCGCGAATCCACTTGGGTTGCCAGACGTCGAGGGTGCGCTTTGAATTATCGTAAACGGCCTCCTTGGGCTCTGGCTTGGCCACGGTCAGGGCTTGCTTGTCGCCATACTTGAGCTGCGCTGCCTTCAAATCCATCATCATGACATGCCGCCGTTCGGCGTGGGCCGGATCTTCCGCGAGGTTCTTCATCTCATGAGGGTCATTTTTGAGATCAAAAAGCAGGGTATGATTGATTCTCGGGTATTGGTGGAGCTTCCAGTCACCCACCCGGATGGCCCGTTGGTGATTTTGGAAGGGCAGGAAGACTGTTTCACGAACCGATTCAGCCTCCCCCTTCATGAGCGGGGTCAAATCGCGGGAGTCCATTCCTTTCGGCTGCTCGATTCGGGCGAGCCCGAAGACGGTGGCATTCAGATCATGGACATAGGTGAAGGCATGGCTGGAACCGCCTTTGGGGATGCCCGGTCCGGCGATGATGAGGGGTGATTTCATGCTCTGCTCATAAACATTCTGTTTTCCGAGCAGGCCGTGGCTCCCCATCGCGAGACCGTGGTCTGCGGTGTAAATGATGTAGGTGTTATCGGCGTGAGGACTCCCTTCGAGCGCCTTCATGACGCGGCCAATCTGTTCATCGAGGTGCGTGATGAGCCCGTAATATTCGCAGAGTTGATCGCTGATGACTTCCTTGGTGCGGGGCCAGGCAGCGAGGCTTTCGTCGCGCCCGCCCATCGTGGTGGGAGTGCGAAAAGGATGTTGCGGGAGGAAGTTCTCCGGAAGCGGAGGACGGTTCGCGTAATACATTTCGCGATACTTCTCGGGAGGATTCCGGGTGTCGTGCGGCGCAGTGAGTGCTACATAGAGAAAGAAGGGTTGTTCCTCTTTGGCGCTCTCGATGAATTTCACGGCGTCATTCGCGAAGACCTCGCTGGAGAAGCCTCCGGCGTCCCGTTTGGGGCTCAATTGTCCATCGACGAGATCCTGAACTTCGAAGGTGGTGTGATCGACCATCCCGCCCATATAAACCGAGCTTCCCGAGGTGAAGGAACGATTCAGAGTGGCCTGGCCATTGTGCCACTTTCCGATGAGGTGGGAATGATATCCCCCGTGATTGGTGAGATCCATGGGAAGCGTGACGGCATCGCCCCAGTCGTTGCCGGGGTTTTTGGCGGGGAGATTCATCCATTGTTTCCCCGTCATGAGCATGGCGCGACTGGCCACGCAGACCGCCCCGCTGAAGGATCCGGCACAATAGTTTTCGCGAAAGCTAAAGCCCCCGGCAACGAGGCGATCCAAATTCGGAGTTTGGATATGGGAGTTTCCGTGGGCTGCGATGGTGTCCGCGCGTTGGTCATCGGCGAAGAGGAAGATGAAGTTCGGGAAGCCCTTCTTCCGCTCCTCCAAACGACGATGATGCAGCTGGGCGACCATTCCCATGTAGTGCTCCATCTTGAAATCAACGGCGGACTTCTTGATGTGCTCTGCCGCTTTCTCTGGCTGATCAAGGGCCTCAAAATACAGACCCAGATAGAGGTGGGCGTAGCAAAGTTGATTCCGCAGGATGATTCCGTCGGCATTCTTCGAAGCGGCTGCGAGGACATCTGCGGGGGTGCCTTTCCCTGCGAAGAGCTCGTCTACTTCCTTCATCGGCACCCGTGAATCCCCCTCGATGGGAATGAATTTCTCCCGCGCCTTTTCGATTGATCCCCCCGTGGCCCGGGCCACGCAGAGAAAATGCCAGGCGGCATTCTCGACATCGTTCCCGTTCACCGTCTGATGAACTTCAAATTGCTCAATGCCTTTCTCAAATTCGTTGAGGTAGTAGAGCGCGAGTCCCCGTTGCCAATGATGCGGCCCCCGGTGCGGGGCAATCGCGATTTCACGATCCCAATCTTCCACTGCCCCCTTGATATCCCCGTTGAAAAACTTCTCTTCTCCCCGCTCATAAAGGGCGGCGGGAGATTCCAACTGGGCACTGGCCGGAAGGACCAACGCGAAAACAAGGACGGTCCGGAGAATTTGAAAAACAGACATGGACCATACCCTACGCAGGAAAGAGCCCTACATTTTCGAGTCATCTTTGACGCGTGCTTTAATCCACTCCTGGCTTTCCCCGGAAAGCTGCTCCAAAGGATAGTCCACTTTCTTGCCTCCCTTGAGCTCGAAGCTCACCTTACCGGCCTTCAAGCCGTGGAATTTCGCGGTGATCTTCTGCCCCTTGGCATTGGTCCAGTCTTCCCATTCCGGCTCTTTCGCCTGGGGAGGCAATTGCTCGCCCTCTTTCAAAAGCCGACCGTCGTGAAACTTTAATATCTTCGAGGGCTCCATCTCATCAGAGCCTTTCTTACCCTTCTCCCTGCCGATCTTTGCACCTTCGTGAATCCACTGCGCCACGGTCATGATCTCCTTTTCGGTCAAAGGCTTCCCTTTGTCCTTCGGCGGCATCGAGCCCTTTTCATGGCGCGGCATGACGAGGGTGACGAAGAGATAGCTGGCATCCCAGTCCCCCGGAATCACGACGTCGTTTTTTGAGAAGCGATTGAAGAAGTGCTCTTCGTCGTCGAGCCTCAAACCGCCCTTGATTTTAGAAGCCTTTTCGCTGTGACAGTCGGCGCACTTCTCATCAAAAATGGGCATGACATCGCGTTTGTAGTCCAGGGAAAATGACGGCAACGCCAAAAGTGCCAGAATCAAGAGTGATGTCATCAAGAACTTACCTATCGACAAAGTTCAGCCGGGTAAAGATCACGATTCACACCGGCGCTCGCTCTGCTATTGATCAGAGAAGATGTCTGACACCCTCGATCCTTTCCGCGAAGCCCGTCGAGAAGGCGGAATTCTGAAGTGCCCCTTCCAGGGTGAAGACATCCCCATGATTCTCCGACACGCCGATGTGCGCGCCGCTGCGAAAGACTGGCAGACCTTTAGCTCCGATGCCCCCTTCCGCGTCCCAATTCCTTCCGAAGAAGACATGCGCTCGATGCGCCAGCTCCCCATCGAAACCAATCCACCCGAGCACAGCGAATACCGGGCCCTCGTTGCCCCCTTCTTCAATCGCTCCAAAACACCCGAAATCATCGCAAAGGTCGAGAGCCTCATCGACCAACTCCTGACCCGGGCCCTGAACGCGGACTCCATCGAGGTCGTCAAAGAATTTGCCCTCCCCATTCAATCCCGAGCTCTCACCTACCTCCTCAATGTTCCTGAGTCGGAGGCCGACATCTACACCGGCTGGGGCATGCACGTCTTCAGTGGCGAAGGAACCTCGTTCGAAGACTACCTCGCCGAAGCTCTCGACAAGGTAGAAGCCAACCCCGGCAACGATTTCTTCAGCGCCCTCACCCAGGCGACTTATCAAGGACGCCCCCTCACCCGTGAGGAGATGATGGGCTTTGCCAACCTCACCTTCGCCGGTGGTCGCGATACCATCATCCACAGTATTTCCTCCATCATGGCCTACTTCGGGGAGCATCCCGAAGCCCTCGACAAGCTCCGGGAAAACCCGAAAGGCATCGTCCTTGCCGGGGAGGAATTTTTCCGCGCCTTCATGCCGCTCACCCAGATCGGACGCGTTTGTCCGGTCGCAACAAACATCCACGGCGCAACTGTTCCTCCCAAGGGACGGATCGCTCTTGGCTGGGCTTCCGCGAACTTCGATGAGTCCGTCTTCTCCAAGCCCGCAGAAATCCAACTCGACCGAAAGCCCAACCCCCACGTCTCCTTCGGCTTTGGAACCCACCTCTGTCTCGGCGCTCCCCACGCCCGCTTGATCGTGCGCACTTTGATCCAGGCCCTCGTGGAAAAGGTTCACAAAATCAACACCATCGAGGCTCAGCCTCATCTCGAAAATACCGCTGCATATACCCGTGCGAATGGATATCAGGTTCTCAAGATCTCCCTGGTGCAGCAATAAGTCAGAGCTGTCATTCAGATTACCACCGATCACCGGACGTGAAAAAAGATTCATTTTTTAGTGACAAATCAAAGGTGACTCCCTAGCGTCCTAAAGAGGCTCGATAAACGAGCCTCTTCTTACGATGAGCGTCAAATATATCCTCCCCATTTTTCTCACGGCCTCAGGGCTCGCCTCGGCGGTCACCATCAACGTCGGTTCCGAAGGTTTCGGCGGCGGCGTCAACAACTGGCCGGGAGGAGAACCACCTTCTACGACCATCGACGGTGCCGGGCAAAAATACCTCAACTTTGGTAAACTCAACACCGGCGTCGTCGTGACTCCCGGATCGGGCAGTTCAGTCGCCACCGGCATCACCCTCTGGGCAGCCAATGACGCCGAAGAACGGGACCCCGCCAGCTACCAAATTTTCGGAACCAATGCTGATGTGAGCGGCGGCGTCTCCTATGATTCGTCTCTCTTCACCTTAATTTCCGAAGGAGGCGTCTCGCTCCCAGCCAGCCGGAATACCGGGGGAATTGCTGAACCACTTCTTGCCGCGAATTCCTTCTCGACTTCCTTTGCCAATGCGACTGGATACACCAGCTACCTCATTCTCTTTCCCACCCTGAAAGACGAAGGTCTCGCCAACAGCATGCAAATCGCGGAGATCCAACTCAGTGGCGCCGGCGGGGATATCTTTGCCCCACAGGACAGCGTCTTCGGAGTGCAAGCTGCCTCTACCATCCCCGAGCCCACCTCCGGCCTTCTGGCCCTTCTTGGCTTGGCGCCTCTCCTTCGCAGACGCCGCAAGTAGAGATCCTCCAGAATTCACTTTCTCAAAGCCCGCCTTCACCGGCGGGCTTTTCTGTTTTAGCTTGATTAACATAGGGAACAGTTGGCACCAGATTCCCCCATCACCCCTCCACGGGAGCGAGCGACCCATTCCCTTAATGAAAACGACACTCCACCTTCTTGTCCTCTGTCTGATCATCGCAGCTTCGGGGATCGCCGGGAATGATCGCTCAAATCCTGCCGAGGCTGACGGATTCCGAACCCTCCAGGTGGACGAAACTTTCTATGATGATGAAGTCTGGCATTTTCAAAAAGAGCCCAATCTCCTCCCAACTCCCGGCAAACCCCTCACTCTGGACGGGTCCTACCAAAATGCTTTTCAAGACTTCCACCTACAACTGGTGAAGACCAAAATACAACTCCCCGTGTTAGAGGTCTCGAAGTGGAGCAAGGTGATCGAAACCAACAAGGTCATCAAAAACCCCGAAGAGGTTTTGAAACGTGTGAACGCCGCCATGGAAAACGTCATCCGATCCTACCGGATTGAGACTAGCGAAGGAGAGACTTTCGAGGGATTCAACTCGTGAAGACCCCATTCCTTTTCACCCAACCTTCAAAACATGACAGGATGATCCCTCTCTCATCCGTTTTGAGGAGTATCCATGATGCGTATCCCATCCCTCCTCGCAATTGCTCTCTCGGGCAGTCTGCTCTCCGCCGAACCTCTGAAACTTCCCGATGCCATTCCACTCTGGGAAAATGGCGC
>CAWUTG010000037.1:0-2623 GCA_963925135.1 uncultured Verrucomicrobiales bacterium
TTGGACCGGAGCGGAGGGGATTACCAGGGAGTTGTTAACTCACTACCTTCAAAGCCTTGTCCCTTCAAATGGAAGACGCCCATGATAAAGGTGACTGTCCCTGCCAATCCACATCGGAAAGTTTGAGATTCAAAACAGAAAAATTTCATCGAAGTGATGTTAAACAATCATCAAATCTTCCAATAGTCACGCTTGAGAGAGCAAAAATCGAGATTCCTAAGGAATATTTTCTTTCAGATCCCGCATTGACCAAATTTCGCCCGACATTTCCCCCAAGGCTCCACGCGGCTTCCTCGCTCCATCCTTACGCTTCGGCCCAAATCGCTCCCGGCTCGCCCGAAAGACCCCATCCACAAAGGCTTTCGATCCTATCACCGCCCCGTCCGTGAAGTGCCTCACGCGACAACGTATCACCTTCGAAATCTTCAAATCCCTCGTCTTCTCCTCGGAAAGCCTTTTCAATTCATCCTCCGCTTTTTCCCGGTTCATTCCCTTCCGAACCACCACTCGCTGCTTCGCCCGGTCATCCCCCCCTTCCTCTCCCTGCTCCATCCCCGCCGAAATCAAAATTTTGCGATACTCCTTCCCCACTCCGCCTTGCGACCAACTCCGCCCCGAAACCTCCCGGCTCCCGAAGGAATACATCGCCCAGACCAAACCCTCCTGAGCCTTCTTTGCCCCGCGACCACCACCCACCGCTTCCCCATAAGAACTCCAACGATAGTCGGCTGGATCTTCCACCATCCCCGCCCGCACCGGATTCAAATCAATATAAGCCGCCATCGTCCGCGCCGCCAACCCGTCCTCCACAATCACACTCCGAAAGCGTGACTCCCAGAGGGTTCCTTTCCGTCCGTGCTCCCGATTGAACCAACAGGTGAAGCGATGGAGCATCCCCTTGAAAAACTCGCTCAGAGAGTGCATGCGGTAGGAATAGCGTGCATGAATCGCCTCCAGCGCATCCTCTCCAAGCTTCACATTCCGCTCCCGCTCCGCCTTCGTCAACTCCGCCACCCCTGGATAATCTCCAGAGATCAGCGCCTTCGCCGCCTCCATCTCCTTGCGAACCAAAGCCGTTGCATTCCGTGAATACAACCCGCCCAACCGTCGCAAAAACTCCTCATCTGAAAGCCCCAACGACTCGCCCTTCTCACACCCCGGCGGCACCTCCAAAAGAACGTGCAAATGATTGCTCATCAGGCAATACGACAAGATCCGGCACCCTGAAAACCGTTCATACATCCGCAGAAACATCCGCAACTGCTCCTTCTCATCGACCTCCAAAACAAACCTTCGATCCACCACCCGCGTCACCACATGGTAGATGGCAACAGGTGGACACTCCCCAGAGGAGTTAGACGGCACCAAAAATCGACGCGGTTTCTTCATCACCCGCCAACCTTAATTCCACCCGCCCCACTGACAAGAGGATTCTCTGCAAATTGTCTGGCACTAAAAATTGTTGGTCAGTCCGGTATTGGGTGATCTGGTTAAGATGCTGCCGAATTCTATGTGTGCGCAAATCCATTTGGCGGATGGAACATTGTTGAGGGTCTTTTTAGAGATGGAGCCGTATCAGGCTCTCAAAGAGTGGGCGAAAAAGCGATAGCAACGTCCCCCGTGGAAACGCCCTGCTTGTCGGGATTTGGAGCCTTCTACAAGACCGCTCCATGACTGTATCCGCTTACGTGGCACTGGTAGTGTGTCAGCCTACGAGCTTGCCACCAGCCCGACCACTGCTAGGAATTTGCTTTCGCGGGTGGCTCCTGAAACAGCAGTTGGGTCGGGCCGGAGGGCGGGAGAAGGGGGTTGATCCGTCTCCAATCGGCAATCAAAGATCAGCAATCGTCATTCATCAATCATGCCCTGTGGCTTGGGCTCCGGGGCGGGCTGAAGACCCGCGGTCCGTCGTCGTCAGACGATGCCTCACGGCTTCACGATCTCCACCTGGTAGAATTTCTTCGTTTCGGTAGCGCCTGTATCCGTGACGGTGCGTTGGTCGCCGTTGTTGGTGATGCTGCCGCCGGTGAGAGGATCCCACGAACCCAAGCTAAGATCCGGGCTGGTCAGCACCGTGTAGGTGCGGCCGGCGACGATGGGATCGAAGACAATATCCTTCTGCCCGGGCTGGCCGGGGACCGGGGCGATGGAGAGCGAGAAACGCGATTGCCGATCCGTCGGGATCAGCCCGGCGGTGAATTCGAAGGCGTTGTCCTGGCCGTCGTGATCCGGATCGAGGGTGGGGCCGGCGAGCGGGTTGTCCAAGCCGAAGTGGTCGAACTGCCAGTCGTCGGCAAGGCCGTCGCCGGCGTAGCTGCCGAAGTTGTCAGGGAGGTTGTCGAGCACGGTCAGTTCGAGTTGGCCGGTGGCTCCGGCGTAGTCGCCCTGCGCGGTGGCGACGGTGTTTTCATACACCGTGGATGCGGTGGCGAGTCCGTTGAAGTCGATGCCGCTGAGCGGGCCGCTGGCCACGCTCCAGGCCACGTCGGTGGTGAACAGCATGTTGAGGCTGCCGTCATCGAGCAACTGCGAGGCACTGAGCTGGCGGGTGGCGGATTCGTCCACCGTGGTCGGGGTGGCGGCGAGTTGCAGCGCGGTCACTTCGGTGATCTGGCCGAGGTAG
>CAWUTG010000038.1:0-43809 GCA_963925135.1 uncultured Verrucomicrobiales bacterium
CCGCAAGGGCATCCGCGCATTCGCGCCATTTGCATTCAAATCCTGCGCAAAAGTGCCCACATCTGTCGTTGACTGAAATTGGGGGAATCTTGAATCTAGTGTGCTTGAAAGGGGACGATCATTCAGCCCCTCAATTTGAAATCCAATTTATGAAATCACTGCCTTTTACACTTTCCGTAGGCCTTTCTCTTTTTATGACCGCTTGCAACAACGAAACCGGCTCGGGGGCCACCTCACTTGATCGCCTTTCAGCAGCTGAATATGGCAAAATAGCGAATGATCGTTCTGCCAAAATTTTCACTCTGAAAAACAAGGCGGGTATGGTCGCCAGGGTCACCGAATATGGTGCTATCCTTGTTTCCATGGAGACGCCTGACCGCGATGGAAAACTCGCGGATATTACCCACGGGTATGACGATCTTGAAGGGTGGCTCACCAATACCTCCTATTTCGGGTCATCTGTGGGTCGCTTTGGTAATCGCATTGCCGATGGGAAATTCACTCTCGATGGCAAGAACTACACCCTCGCCAAGAACAATGATCCAGGTGGTATCGAATGTCATCTACACGGTGGATTGAAGGGCTTCGACAAGGTTCTTTGGAGTGGTAAATCTTTTGAGAGGGACGGAGCGAGCGGAGTGACTTTCAGCTACCTAAGTAAGGACGGCGAAGAGGGCTACCCGGGCAATCTTTCGGTGGAGGTGACATACACCCTGAATGACGAAAATCAACTGATCTGGGAAGCGAAGGCCACGACGGATGCTCCCACCGTTCTTAATATTGTCCACCACTCATACTGGAACTTGAGCGGAGATCCTTCCGCCAAGATTAATAACCACCAGTTGACCCTTTTTGCCGATCGCTATTTGGAAACCAATGCCGGATTGATTCCAACTGGAAATTTGGCTCCTGTGGCAGGCACGCCGATGGATTTCACCAAGGCGAATACTATTGGAGATCGTGTTGATGCTGACTTCGAAGCTCTGAAGTTAGGAGGTGGCTATGATCACGCCTGGGTTTTGAGTGGCGAGAAGGATGGAGACCTCGTGAAAGCAGCGAAGGTTTATGATCCAAAATCCGGACGGACCATGGAGCTCTCGACCAACCAGCCTGCAGTGCAATTCTACAGTGGAAACTTCCTCGATGGCACGGCAACCGGGAAGGGTGGAGTAGCTTATCAATACCGGACTGCGCTTTGTCTCGAGACCGAGAACTACCCAGATGCGCCAAATAAACCTAATTTTCCATCTGCCGTTCTTCGTCCGGGCGAGACTTACCACCACAAAATGGTGCACACATTCTCGGCAAAGTAGGAGCTGTAAGATTGATCAATCGAAGATCTGCGTTCCTGGGGGAACGCAGGTTTTTTTTGGAGTGTCCTGTGAGGTCGAATCTCTACTTGCGGACACCAAAAATTTCGATCTCGGATATCGATGGAAGGAGAGACCCCGATTGAATTCGAAAATAGCGGGCCGACACGGGAGGGAATTCGATGTCAAAAAGGAACTCATCGTGTGACTCCTTCCCGTCGATAACCTGCCATTCCACTAGATCTTTGCTGGTCTCTACTTTGTAGGAGACTTTGACCGGGGGGGATGTTTGAGATCGATGAATCCGGTAACGACTGATCGAGGCTGATTCAGAGAGATCGATGACAATCGGTTGATGAGAATTGGTAGACGGATTCAAGCTTGTGGAAGGACTGCCATCGATGAGGAGAGAGTATTGAGCAGGAGAGATGGTGGTTCCCGCCGACGTTACGAGATTCCCCGGGAGATTGTGCGCTTCATTGTAGAGATTGAAGTAGTGATCAGCGCGGACGAACTCGATCTCGCCGGGGAAGTCCTTGTGAATGTTTGCAGCAAGGACGTTGATTCGATCCGGCTTGAGCTCTTTCCAGATATTGATCTGAAAGGATAAAAACCGGGGCTTACGGGATGAGGTCCGCTGTAGGTGCGAGCGCAAGGTCCGATCGAGATGTTCGTATGTGCTTGCGTAGGGAATGGTCAGTTTGTCGAAGCGGAGTCGGTCGGCTTCGACGCTTCCTTGAACCGAGGGGACGTCTTTGAAATTTTGAACTGTCGCTCCGTAGAGGCTGCGGCAATTCGTAGCATAGGAATGCCTTTGCATGGGACTGGCATTGTCCCAGATGGTGACCACTCGAAGTCCGGATCGCTGAAGATAGTTCTCGGTAAGACTGGTGTATCCATCCATTTGACGAGGTTCCTTGGTATAGACTCCCACGGGGGCGCCGGGTTCACTTAAGGTGTTCATGGGCATCATATATCCCATTCCAGACGGCCCGGTAGCGAACGCATCGAGTGGCGTTGCAGTCGTGTAGTAATAGTTCAAGATGCCCGGCGCGATATCCACCAGCCCCGGTGCTATGGTCCAGGTAAGAGCCGTCTTCCCCCGGTGTTCTTTTTGGGAATCCCAGACCCGTCGCATTGCGTGTTGGGTGTATTGAATGTTGTCACCGTCGCTGATGAAGAGGGCAACGTATGTTTTGTTTTCGAGTTCTGGACGCTTCGGGACTGGAGGGATTTCGATTCGACCGGGGGAACCTGAATAGACGCTGCCGTTCATGAAGAAATCGGAAGGCATTGTGCCAATTCCAAATTCGGAGGCCGTCGTGACTCCGGACCGTTCCGAAGCATGCCAACCGAGCGCAATTGCTTCTCCGGCCTTCATGTCCCCATAGAATCGCCGCATGATATCCCGCTCCGCCGGGATTCGGCAATCAAGCCAGATCACGGCAGCACCCACAGCCGAGGCTATGTCACGGGTGTGGTGCAGGTCTCCCCGCGGATCCGGACGCGCACTGAGGATCACGCGCTTTTCGCAGGCAACCCAGTAGTGTTCATAGAGGTGATTGTAGATTTCAACGGGGCTCTTTAATTGAAGTGAAGTGAGGTCGAGAAGCACCTTGAGTTTCATTCCGCTCCCAGTGAGTCCGTCGTAGATCTCTCGTGTCATGGGAAGGGCTCGACGGGTTCCTGCGATGGTTCCCGCAAGGTTCCGGTAATGATCGCTGCGGGATGGATCATAAAGAATGACGCCTTCAAATTCGCTCGCATACCGGGCGATGAGGTCAAAGCGGTTCCTTTTGGAGAACACCTTTCGCGGACCAAGATTGATCGAGTCAGTATCCGGCCAGGTGTTCACACCCTCTTCGGCTCTGGGGTCGATCAGGAAAATCCTTGGTTGTTTCCGATTTACCTGGCCCTGAAGTGCAGAAAAAGTAATGCGTTCATCAGGACTGAGATCGCGAATGGAAATGGCATCCAAGGTGGAAGCAGGGGTGGCGAAGATAGGCAGAGCCTGGCCTCGGGGCCACGCGATTCCTGTCGTGATCACCTCGGCCGTAGGACAACTGACTGCAAGGTTGGGATGATTGCGCTCCGCCATGAGAGTGGCAGAGAAGACGATTGAGGTAGTTACGATCGTGAGTCTCATGGAAGGGTTAAGGATGTGTGGTACGTAGGCGCATGAACTGCCTTTCCCAGGGGGAGATTGTTTGGAGGGATCGGACAGTGCGGCTTTCCGTGCCATCTTCGTTATCAACGGCAGCCCCGACTTCAATCGTTTGATTAGGTCCACTCTCCCAAGAATTCAGGTCGTCAGAGACTTCCACAAGGTAGTTGAGCGGATTCGAGCCGAGTCTCACCCGATAGGTAAGTTCTGGATAGCTTGTTCCCTCCACATCCACGATTTGGAAACCGGGGAGAGAGGATTCAGGAGTGTTCCCAGGTTCTAAATCAGCACCCAGAGCATAGGCGAGGAGGTTGGAAAGGGAAGATTGCTGGAAGGGAGCATTGGGGTCGGTTTGCCCTTGGTTGACCAGCCAATCTGCGAAGGCGCTATCAAATTCAGTGGCTCCCGGGGTTCCAGTGGCAACGTAGCTGGCTCGCCAGTTGCTCGCGAGGGCATGGTCTGGCAGGCTATACGGGGCGCGAAGTGTTAGCGATTGACCGCTTCCATCGGCAGCGACTGGCCATGGTGATTTGTCGGTGTAAGTGAAATCACGGATGGTATCGCCGGCACCAAAGGAAAGCTTTACCCGATCGGAGCTGTTGCTGAGCTTATCGGTGGGATCCCACTCTCCGGCAATGGGGTGTCCAGTGCCATGACGCATCTCGAAGGCCGTGATGTTGCGAACAACAAGAATGATCTGACCCGGGTTGAGCGTCGTGATGGGGGAGTTAATGAAGTCGAAGTCGATTCCTTTTGTGAAGCGGATATCGGTGAGATCGAGCGATGTCATTCCCACGTTTTCCAATTCGATGTATTCAAAAAATTCCTCGTCATCAAATCCGGCGAGGAGCTCTTGTGAAGTTGGGTCTGTCGGGTGATACATGATCTCGGTAATCACAAGACCATTGAGGAAATGCGAGACATCGGGAAGGGTGCTCGTGAATTCAACAGGAGCGGACCAGTGGCTCCATCTTCCGGTGTTGTCTTGATGACGAACCCGGGCCCGGTAAGTGCGTCCCGAGCGAACGGCGATCGTCGGAATGTCGATTGCTGAATTAAAGGCAGGGATCGCTCCGGATTCCCAGATGGCATTGTATTCTAGAATCAAGGGCTCGCCCGGAAAATTAACTTCGGCAATACGCCACTCCATCGCTCCGAAGCCTCCGTTGCCCTGGGGATCAGAGAAGGTTGTGGATGAGAATGAGAGTCCATTGGTAGGGAAGCCGGGATTTCCAGTGTAGGCGAGGACCGGTCTGTCCGGGATCAAGGCACCTTCGCCATTGGCGCCTTGAAGGAAATCGAGATAGGCGTCGCGTCCCTGGAGTCCGGAGAGTCCATTGTCATTGGCTTGTCCCATGACAGAGTCGTTTCCACCGGGCCAGGTGCCACCGGTAAAGGCAAAGTTCTTCATGTCCTGGACATAATTTGCCAACGAGGTGATTCCCGGTCCGCCAAGATGGTTGTAGTTACCGGCGTCATTGGGAGCATTCTTCCAGCGGGCAAAATCAGCCGGAACCAGAGGAGCGATGATCGAGGCGAACTGATCAACAAGAGGTTCCAATTGATCTTCCTGCCACAGGAGGTCGCGCATTTCCCGGACGCTGTTGAAGTATGCTGGCCAGAGGGTGGGGTTGCTGGCATTGTCACTCCCTCCACCGGTTGCGGCGAACAAGGAATTGTAAACGACATCGTGCCCACTGTTGTAGGTCGGACCCCAGCTGGAATCAGTGTCCCAGGGAAGCAACCAGAGTTGACCTTTGTTGCCGTTTTCCGGGAGGTAGTTCGGCGCGAAATAGTAAACCATGTTCTTGTTGGCGCTGGGCCAATAGTCGTAGTGACGGGTTGCTTCCGCGAGAGCGTGAAAAGCGTTATATTTCTCAAGGTTGACGTGGGCGCTGATGTAGGCCGGGGTGTCGTTGCCATCGAGATTTCGTTCAATGGTGTCGTGATCGCTCCCATCGAAGGGGGCAAATTTCGCCTGGTAACGCTGCTGTTTTTCCCAGCCGCCCGTCTGGTTGATGAGCTTGTAGAGATTTCCCTTTTCGAGTCCGTGTTCCTCCAAAAAGCGAATGTCGTAAGTTTCAGATACAAAATAGGTTCCGTTGTAATCGCCCCGCCATTGATCGGGTGCCTCGGAGGCTTCATCGATCACCCGCCACTGAATGTAGAGCGGATTGGCACCGGGAACCCCCATCGTTTGAAAGAGGTGGTAGTTAACAGCTTCGTTAAGTCCGAAGGTCATTGTGGCCCGGTTACTATTGGCCTTTCCAAGGGTGAGCGTGCGCCATGGTTGGTCGAATTTTTGACCATTTTGATGACGCGCTTGCAGGAAGTTCCCGTCATGAAAGCGGACACGCATTGAGCGTTTGCCCCGTCCCTGGTAGCGGCCATTGGCGCCACGAAGTCTAAAGGTGATGTTGTCGTAAACCTTGCCATCATAGACCATGGTGCCGTTCCAGTTGTAGAGGTAACGGGCTTCTGTTCCTTGGTTAATTTGATCGGCACCATCGTATGCGACTGCTTCGGCGTAGTCTTCGCTTCGGGTGAGGAGGTGATAGACCGGCAGAGTGTCGGTCATGGTCGCGGAGTCGAGGCCCTGATAGGCGGGGATGCCATCGTAAACAAAGTAGGCGAAATTACGTGAAGCATCATCCTGATAGGGCACACGGTCATCGTTCCCGAGTGTGTCGCAAATGGTGATACGATATCGAACGAGACTGCGATGGTTTTGCGCGGGAAGGGTTGCTGAGAAATGATCGTCGCCTGCGAGGAGGTCACCACCGGTGCCCTCGTCCAACATGGGCATGGTGATCCATCCTGCTTCAAAAGCGGGATTGGAGGGGCGGTCCTGATTGACATCAATATTGTTGCCAACGATGGGAAGGGGAAGGTTGATCGGAACGTAGGATCCCGGGGCGACGATTTGGTATTCGAGAGTGACCGAAGCGAGACCATCGGGATCAGTGACTTGGGCGGAAATGATCACCGCATCGCTTGCGCTTGGCTGTTCAGGTTCGTGAGTCACTTTACGAATGTTGGGCGAAGCGTTATTGGCAAAGGCGATATTCTTGGCACCTGGGCTGGGAGCGGGCAGGCTGTCGGCCTGACCCGGACGAATCACCTCGATATCGAACTCGAGATCGCTGCTATTGATTCCAAAATTGAAGACTTGGACCGCAATCGTGTTTTCACCTTCGATAAGATAGGCCCCGGGATTCAGCAGGAGGGCGGTTTCGAGGGCTCCTTCAGTTCCCAGTCCTGAAGCTTCGTCATCAATCGTTGGTGACTCATTAGCGTCAAAGCGACGGCGTTCAACTTCGGTTCCGTTGATCCAAATGACCGCACCATCATCGACCGTGAAATTCACCTGAAGCTGGGATGGTATTTCACCGAGAGTAACCGTGAAAGTGTTGCGGAGGAAAATGCTTGTGAAGGCATTCCTCATGTTCGGGACAATGGTGTTGAGGGCGATGCCACCCACATTTCCGTATCCTACGGGGAGTTGGCTGTTTGACGTCCACGAGCCATCTTCGGCAAACGCGGATGTTCGCCAGGCCGGAACGGGGCTTGAGGCTTCGGTGGTTCCAGGACGCCAACTCCAATCGGTGGAGGCGAAGGGCAGAAGGATGGCTTCTGGAAGCAGAACGGTGGGAAGAGAGGCTCTCCAGGAACTTCCCAGGGAGTTATCGAGTGACGGATTGATGAGCTCGATAGAGGCTCCACCACCGTCCGATGCGACGGGCCAGGGGAAGCCCACTTTGTAGTCCACCTCGTCAATGATCGTGTCGCTCTCGTCACGAAGTCTTACCGTTTCTCCGCTGGAATTGAGGTTCCCGGTGAACGGACCCAAGGCGAAAGATCCCAGAGTTGACTGAAGGGTGGCGGGGTCTTCGGCAACGACAAGGTAAGTTCCCGGAGCCATGATCGTCCCCGGAGGGAAGGTGAAATCGACGGCGCTACTGAGCCGCCAACCGCTGAGGTCTTTACTCGCCGTCGATGGATTATAAAGTTCGATGAATTCCTGCCGGATGTAGTTTAATGGAGGGTTGGCATGGATTTCATTGATGACGATTTCTCGGGCTTGCGCGATGGCCTGGAGACTGAAACTTTGTTCGTAAAAGAGTCCGCCCTGATCGGTGGTGCGAAGGCGGATGGAAAAAGAGTTCCCTAATTGTCCCGAGAAATCAGCAGCAGCCCTGAGTTGATTGCCGACGATGCTAAAGAGCAAATTGTCCGTGTCTCCGGACCCGGCAACCAGGCGGTATGAATGAGTGTCCCCGTTGTTGGAATCAGTCGATGAGAGGGCGGCGAGGTAGCCTCCGTTCGGAATGGAAATTGGAATCTCAAAAGAACTCAATCCCAGACCTGTCGGAGAGCTTGGTGCGATGGCAACCATGATGAAAATTGTGGCGATTTCGGAATCATATTTTCCATCGTTGGCTTTGAAGGTAAAACTATCGGTCCCGGAAAATCCACCCAAGGCAGTGTAAGTGAGGTTAGGAGGAGAGCCTTGCAGCGTTCCTCCTGTGGGAGGAGTTTCAATGGTGAAGGTCAGCCCTGGATTGGGGTGGGTGTTGGGGTCGCTTCCTGTGAGGGTGACCGGGAGGGGATGGGTCTCGGTTGTCTGCAAAGACTGTGGGGTGGCGATTGGAATCCCTGGATCAACCGATACATTGCATGTTGTGGAGCGAATATCACCAGGATTAGCACTGTCCCAAGTGCTCAGCGTATAGGTGAAAATGGAGGACATCCCACCAGTATCTCCCACCGTGGAGTTGAAGCTTCCCGTGGTCGCTGAACTCGAGTGGATCACCGTGTTATCAGGCCCCTTGATCTCAAGCATGAGCGTGCCGCCAACTGTCGAGTCGTCAATATCCCAGGCGAGGGAGAGAGATTCGCCCTCCTGTCTGGTTGCCGGAGTTGCGGTGAAAGATGTGATGAGCGGACCATTGCCCGGGAGGTTCTTAGGCCCGGCGGTGAGACTTGCCGCTACTTCGGTGGAGGTGAGTTCGCCATTCCAAATACGGAACTCATTGACGGTTCCCGTCATCCCTGGATCGCCCCAACTGGTGGCTCCGATTGCCTCGAAAGTCGTCGTAATGTTAGAAAGGTCGTTGGTGTTCGTGTTGGTTAATTTTTGGACACCATCGACCCAGGCGTTGAGATTTCCATCTGGAGAAACACTGATGACGAGGTGGTGCTCCTCGTTCTGAGAAACTTGTTCTCCAAGCATTTGAGTGCCGTCCCGATCAATCCCGCTCATCTGCCCACCGCCGCGGGAATGGGTATAACCAAATTCCTGGCCGGTGGAATTATTGCCGAATTGAAATAGCTTACCCCATGTTCCTGTCCCGGTATCGGTATACCAAGTTTCAATCGTCACCCCGCTGTCGCCAGCGCCTCCAAAATTCCCTCCGATGTCGACCGGATTGGAGAAGGTCATTCCGTTGGCGGTTGGGCCCGATCCAATCCCACCCAGGGTGAGTTGGCTTGCTGACACCGTGGCGCCCCCTTGAAGAACTCCGCTGTTTCCACCAACTGAGTCTGAAGTGTCACCAGCAAAGGACCAACGGTGAGCTAAAGTGGCAGCTTCGAGAGAGCTGGCACTTGTTAGAATGAGACACAATGTCGGGAGAATCGGAATTTTCATGGAGATTTGCGGAGGGGAAGTAAAAAGCTGGATGGCCTCGTGGGCCTTCCAGCTTTTGTGAAAGAGGTGAAACAGCCTGAGGGCGCTATTGATTGGTAATGTCTTCGATGCGATAGAATAACTTCGTGCCGGTCGCGGTATTGTCGGTGAAGCTGGAAACATCACCAGTCGCCAGAAACGATTCTTCGACATCCTGCCATTGCGGCGAATCGGCAGGAACAAGTGTCGGCGAACTGTCAATCCGGTAAGTGTGTCCCGAAATGGAATCAAAGGTGAGAGTGACTGCTCCAGTGCTGCGATTACGTTTGATTGCACTGATTCTGAGGGCGCTGTCCCCGAGAAGTGAGTCTGGTCCGAGGGCATAGTTTTCAGCGACATTTTGAGCGCTCAGGGTGCCGTTCCAGATTCGGAACTCATTGACCTTTCCGGTCATTGCCGCGTCACCGGCCCATGCTGAAGCTCCTACCCGCTCATAGATATCGGGAATCGTCCCGAGATTATCACCATCTCCTAGGGGAATGCCGGCATTCATGTGGACGCCATCAATCCACGCATTAACTTCCCCAGCTGGTGAGATGGTGAGCGCAAGATGGTGCTCTTCATTTAATGTTGGCCGGGTTTCATTTGAGAAATCGGCATTGGGATATTGAGTGCTTGAGACGTTATCACCACCCCGTTGAATATTGAAGATGGTGTTGGTGCCTCCTTGGGCATTTCCAAAAACAAAGAGTTTACCCCAATTGCCGGTTCCGCTGTCGGTATACCAACTTTCAAAGGAAACCCCGGTAGGTCCGAAGTTCTGACCGATATTAACGAGATTGCTGAAGCCAAAGCTATCGGCTTCAGGTCCGGTTTCGAGACCATCGAGCACCAGTTCATTGGTCAGGAACTCAGGATCACCAAAAGTGACTGCGGTGTTGCCACCCACTGAATCCTCAAGCTGTGAAGCGCCTGTCGTGAACGACCAACGGTGGGCGAGCTGGGTTCCGGTGAACGGAGTGGGATCGTTCGGGTCATTGGGGAGGGTGCCGTTGGCGACTTCGATGTTGTCGTCGTAGAAATCCATGTCGGTGTCCTTCAAGAGCGGGCTGGAGTTGTGGACATTCACTTCAGCTCCATCGAGGAGAGTGTCGTCGTCAGTGTCATCATCAAGAGGGTCTGTTTGGTGATCATTGACCTCAGCTCCATCGAGTAGGCCATCGTTGTCCGAGTCATCGTCGATAGGATCTGTCGTTCGATTAAATTCCTCCAAGTCACTGAGCCCATCACCGTCGAAGTCTCCGGTGGCGGCTCCAGGTCCGGGGCCCGTAAGGTTTCCATCAAGCTCTGTGAGGTCGGTGATACCGGTTTGCTTGAGTTCCCAGGCATCGGGGAGCCCGTCTGAATCGCTATCATCGTTAATGGGCAGGGTGTCGGGGCCATTGATGAAGCTCTGACCCACTGCGAAATCCGTGAGGGTGCCCTCCCAAATCCGGAATTCGTTGACGGATCCAGTCATTCCGGGGTCATTCCAGCTGGTCGCTCCAAGGGCCTCAAAGCCGGTCCCGACGTTGGCAAGAGGGTTGGTGGCGGTGTTGCTGATTTTTTTTACGCCATCCACCCAGGCATTCATCTCGCCATCGAGAGAAACCGTCACCACCAGATGGTGTTCTTCGTTGAGAGTCACTTGCTCCCCAAGCAACTTGGCTCCATTACGGTCGATTCCACTCAACTCACCGTTCCCGCGGCTGTGGGTATAACCCAATTCCGCTCCAGCGGTCGCTTCGCCAAAATGGTAGAGCTTTCCCCAGGTTCCGGTACCGGTATCGGTATACCAAGTCTCGATCGTGACACCGCTATCGTCAACCGCGCCGAAATTCTCTCCAAATCCAATAGGGTTTGTAAACGACATCCGATTGCCATCAATACCGGTGCCAAGGCCGGTGAGGGTGAGCTGGCCCGAGGTTACAGTGGCGCCGCTCTGAAGGAGGCCGGTGTTCCCACCGACCGAGTCGGGTGTATCGACGGTTGAATCGGTGTCAAAGGACCAACGATTCACCAGGGTGGCGGCGTCGGTGGTGCAAAACGACAGCGAGAACAGGAGTGTCATGGCATGTCGCGAAAAATTGTTTTTGTTCATGAGTTTGATGAAGTGTGGATCGAACCCCATAAAGATAGAGCGATAACCAAGCCCTTGTCAAATTTGGCGCGCATCTCGCAAAGTTAACTTAAAAGATTGAGAGGTATTTGGTTAGAGATATTTACGACTGAGTAGTCTGGGGAGATTTGTGCCAATGTTGGAAGTAAATACGCAAAAAGTCTGCAGCTTTGAACGTTGCAGGCTTTTTGTGGGCTTAAGGGGCTTGAAGTCTATGATCGACGTCGGTGATCAGCTGGGCTCCGTCGATCCGTGGAACGATCAACCCGAGATCCGCCACCTCGCCATGGACATCCACAAAGACCGCATACCCTTTGAAGATACCCGGAGCAGCCTCTTAAGTTGACGCCAATGGGCTGGCAGGGCTGGGAATTCGTATTCAATCTTTTTCAAGCGTCGGACGAAGTTGATTGATGGGATGTGTGTTACCTACTAAGGCATAGAAATGTTCGAATTTTTCAAAGGGGCGAGGTGGGTGATGGTGTCTGCGATCCTTGGACTTTGTGCATCATGTTCTAGGGAGGAGGCTTCTTCTACTGAAGAGGCTTCGGCTGATGCGATCTACACCGCGATGGTCGCAAATGAGGAAGTTGTTGCCGAGTTGGTGAAACCTATTGGGCGCTTGAGTCGGGCAGCGAAGAATTTAGATCTTTCATGGGATGGCTCCATCTTTGCTGATGGTGCCGTTGTTCGGGACATCATGAAACCAAGTTCGTCAACGGAAGAGCTCTCGTCTGGAATTACGCGATACGTGTGGGGTGTTCAGAGCGAAGACCAAGAGCTCCAACAATTGGAGGGCGGATTTTTGAAGAGTCTCTTTGGTGAAGTCTATGCGTTAGAAAAGGTCGGCTTCGGAACTCTGAAAGGCGCGATGGGAGCGCAAGCGGGGACCTTTGTTTCTCTTCTCAAATTTAGCGCAAGGGGAGTGACCACCCGGGAAGAGCGAGGGTCTTGGAATGGAAAAATGCAGGTCTTGTGGAGGAAGGTGGATGAGAGCTGGCTCATCAGCCGGATTGAAGTGAAGAGCTTGGAAAGCCAAATTTCCAAAAAGCCTCTTTTCACAGAGGTCCTTGATCGCGCCCTTACAAGTTCGGATGATCTCGAAAAAGCCCGTCAGTCCATTCACGAGCGATATATCCGTGAGGTGTTTTTCACAGGTGGGACGAAATTCACTTACCCCAAGGATTACTGGAGATACATCACGAGTTGGGATTCTCTCGACCAACACACCTCGGTGTCGGTTGTCGACATCGATGGTGATGGCTGGGACGACTTCTACGTCACGGCACGATGGGGCAAGAATCAACTTTGGAGGAATCGAGGAGATGGCACTTTCGAAGATATCGCCGGAAAGGTCGGACTTGATTTCGACGGGGTCTGTAATTGCGCCCTCTTCGCTGACTTCGACAATGATGGTGATAAGGATGTCTTCCTCGGAAGGAGCCTGGAGCGGGGGCGGTATCTTGTGAATATCGATGGTCTCTTTTATGACCGGACCGATGAAGATCTTGACAAGGAGTTGCCCTACTGGACTTCGTCGATGTCCTCGGCAGACGTGAACGGTGACGGACTGTTAGACCTCTATATCTCCACCTATCGCCTCCCGATCACGAAACCTTTCAATGTCATGGCGACGCAATTTCTTGATGCCGATGAACAGGCAGAGTGGAAAAAAAGAAGAGGCTTTGATCATCCGGTTTTTCGACTGACAGGACCTCCCAATGTTTTGCTCATCAACCAAGGTGGCGGGAAATTTGCGAGGGCTCCGCAGGCCAATGGCGCGGAGCTTTGGCTCTCCAGTTTTCAAAGCACCTGGTCTGATTACGATAATGATGGCGATCCCGATCTCTTCGTGGCGAATGATTACGCTCCAGATTACGTTTTTCGAAACGATGGCGGAAAGTTGACGGACGTGACCCGTGCCGTGGCAGGGGAAGAATTGCAGGGATTTGGAATGGGGGTGACTCTGGGTGATTATGACAATGATGGGCTGATGGATCCCTACTTTACCTACATGTATAGCAAGGCGGGAAGTCGGATCACGGGGATGTTTCAGGGTTTGGAGCGTCGCATGTATGAAGGGGTGGCCGGGAACAAACTTCTCAAGAACACCGGGAGTGGGTTTGAGCCCGCCGGACAGGATGTAGCGGAGGCCGGGTGGTCATGGGGTGGTCAGTTTGCTGATCTTAATAACGACAGCTTTCTCGACATCTATGTTGCAAACGGTCTCTACACTCCTCCTGTGGGGACGGAAACGGAGGTCGATTTGTGAAGTAGTCTTTGGCGCTCGGTCGTGCGCTCGGATTCGAATCTCACCAAACGTTTTGACGAAGAAGGTGTTGATGCGGCCCAGTATGGCCGGATGCCCGGAGTTCTCGATACCTCGAAACAAGTCGACGGGAAGCCGGTGCTCCGGAGTCATTCCTTCAGCGGCAATGAAACGAACAGCCTGTTTCTGAATCTTGGAGGGGAGAAGTTCCAAGACATCTCCGGGGTGAGTGGGGTTGATAGCTTGGCGGATGGACGGGCCTTTGCGTTCTTCGATTTTGATCGGGATGGGAAGAGCGATATCATTCTAACAAATACGAACAATCCCCAGCTCCAGCTATTTCACAATGAGATTAACGATGCCGGGAATGCGGTTCGATTGCGACTCGTTGGCGGAAGCCGTGGCTCGCAACCGGGAACAGTATGGAGTTCTCGGGATCCTTATGGCGTGCATGTTCTGGTAAAGGTGAATGGCAAAACAATTCGACGCGAGTTGCGCGCGGGTGACGGCTTTGCGGCACAAAATAGCGACACCTTGCTTATCGGGATCGGAGAAGCCACGAAGGCTGACAAGGTGACGGTGATTTGGCCATCGGGAAAGCAAAGCGAGATCGAGTCAGTTTCGACAGAAGGGCTCACGACAATTTTCGAAAATCCGAAGGACGGAGAACCCGTCTTCGAGAAGCAAGTTGCCATTCCCTTGCCTGTGGAGAAGACCCGGGTTTTGACCAGGGGGCAATTGAACCTGCCTCTTGAGAAAGACCTGAATGTGATCGTCACAATGACAAGTTGGTGTCCGGTTTGCCGTGGTGAAATTGCTCACCTCAAACGTCTGGCCGGACTGGTGGGATCCGGGGTGGGCTTCTACGGGGTTCCTGTCGACCCGGAAGATGATGCGGCCAAGTTAGAGCAGTTTCAAAAAGAGGCGGACCCTCCTTATCGGATCTTTACAAAGATCTCGGATGAAGAGCGGAAAGTGGTTGCAGAATTGATGACCCGCATCTTTGGCGAGCAACCTTTACCTTCGACCTTCCTCACGGATCGGGAAGGGCGAGTGCTGAAATCAATGAAGGGGACTCCGACTCTTTCCGAGTTGAGGCTCTTGCTTACTCGGTAAGAGAAATGGAGTCCGGTGCCCCCTCGATCGAATGCCGGGTTAGCTGCCCTGAGGACCATCGAACTTCCAGCGATTCCAATTGCTCTCCCGCCGCGAGGGTGATGTGGATGAAGCCGGAATTCTGGGAAGACAATCCTTCTCCGATGGTCTTCTGAAAGGCCCGGATCCCTTTACTTGTTTTAACCATGATCCTGGCACCACAGGCATCCCGGTTGCTTTTCGTTCCAATGAGTTTGAGACGGACCAAACGTCCCTGGTTTTCCTGCCCACCCATGTTATTTCGAAAGATTCGGAGGCGGGGTGCGTTGGCGCTGGCCAGGGCAATATCGAGCCAGCCATCGCGATCGAAGTCGAAAACGGCAAAGGATCGTGCGTCTTCTTTGCAATCGATACCACTCACGAGTGATTCATCGTGGAAGCCCTCGGGCCCTGCGATGAGGAGGCGATTTCGCTCATTTCCGCTGAGGGAATTGCTTCGGAATGCCGGGCCGGCAGCATCGCTGTTTTCGACGCGAAGCTGGAAATCTAAAAGTGGCGACTGCCAGTGTTTTGAATTTCGAAACTCTTCGGATTGCGTGGGATCGGTGAGCACGACCGTGCTCCAGAAGCAACTTCACAAATCGACCTCGGTTGCGACCTTTTTGGGTGCGGTGTAGTAGCCGCAAGGGACATAGAGATCGAGATGACTATCGTTATTAAAGTCAGCAAACTGTCCGCCGAATGACCAACCGGTGCGGGTCTCGGCCGCATTGGGTTTGGCGACTTGGTGGAATTTTCCGTGATCGTTTCGGTAGAGGAAATTCCCCCGGGCAGCAACCTTGATGCGGGGATCGACATCGCCGACGATACTGATGATGCGGTTACCTGCCTTGGAATACATGTTGGAAACGAAGAGATCGAGATCGCCATCCTGATCGTAATCTCCGAATGATGCTCCCATTCCGAAGGCCATGGAGCCTTCAGGAAAGGTCTCCTCAAAAGCGTCCACAAAGATCGGGTCGGCGGCGTCCTTTGGAGTGTCATTCCTAAGGTAAGTGTCCGGGGCGAAATCGTTGCAGACATAGAGATCATCGTCCCCATCGCCATCGATATCCGCCCATGCCGGTTGATAGCTCTTTCGCCAGAGTTTTACCACTTCGCCACCGGCTCTTTCGAGTCGTCCCTCACCGCGATTCATCAAGAGGATATTGGGACCGCCCCGGTCGTCGAAGTAAGGATGGGCTCCCTCTGAAATCTGATCCAATTTGATGGAATCTTCCGTGGTGAGATAGCGCTCCTTCCATTTGGGGAGGATGTCTTTTCCGGGCGTGTAGGTCGTGAGATAGACGTCCAGAAGTCCGTCTCGATTGACGTCTGCGGCGGATGCGGAGACCACAAAGAATTGCTCACCGAGATCACTGAGCTTGTGGGTGACGTCTTCAAAACGTCCTCCATTGTTGCGGTAATAGAGAGTGGGTTGAAGCGAGCGGCACAGGAGCGCGTCGGGGTCGCCATCGTTATCGAAATCAGCAAACAGCGCGAAATTAACACAGTCCCCCGAAGTGAATCCTGACTCCAATGAGACGTCCTCAAAGGTGCCATTCCCGAGGTTTTTCAAAAGTTGGGGAGCGGTATATCGAGCGGTTACGAAAAGGTCTTCATGACCGTCGTCGTCATAGTCCACCACGCTTACGCTGGGGTATTGGTAGGCGCTTCCCATGTCCGGGGTGTCGGCATACTCGAGTTTCGGCATGACCAGCTTCTTTTCCACGAGCGCGCGCTCCGTAATTTCCTGATGGGTCGAACGTTGGGCTTCCTCGCGAGCGAAGGTGGAAGGAATGGCCAGCCGCGTGACATCTTCAAAAAGCGGAGCGGGAGATTGGATGGTCTCAAAGCTTATTTGCTCCCATTGTGTGATCTCGTAGTTGTTGTCGCTATCCTTTGTCCAAGTGATTGACTGGCTTGATTTCACTCCGACCAGTTCCGTGTTGGCACCCTTCAAAAGCCCTTCAAACTTCGTCTTGGTAACAAAATCCTGCCCTTCGAACGCTCCGGCCAAGGTGCCGAATGATCCATTCAGCCAAGTTCTTTCAGTGCTCTTTGTCTCGTTCCAGATGGACGGGATGAGTGAGGTGGAGGGTTCGCCGTTGACGATGGACCGGGCGAGTTTCCCTAGTTTGGGAGTGAGTTCGAGGACTGTTTCTTCGCTGGCGATCAGGCGCCTGGCAAGTTCATCAGCATCCTCAGTTGGGGCTAAAGGAGCTGCCTTCGGATCGCTTTTGCAGGAGGTCAAAAAAAACAGCCATACGAAGGGGAACAGGACGGAGTGGGTGAGCTGGCATTTCATGGGGGGCAATCAGCTAGCGGGGAGCAATCTCCTTTCGGAATTTTGCGGGAGTCACGCCAGTCTGAACCTTGAAGGTTTTTGCGAAATGCTGGCGGCTTCCGAATCCTGAAAGTTCAGCGACCGCATCGACGGTGTATTCCGGATTCCCGAGGAGGCGCTTGGCAATCCTCATGCGGGCATCGAGAATACTGGAATGGATCGTTCGTCCGGTCACTTGGCGGAAGCGGCGTTGGAGTTCGCGGCGGGAAAGTGGAACCGAAGCCACGACATCGTCGACGCCGATCGGTGCGGCTGCGTTCCGATTGATGAACCGGGCTGCCCGCGCAATAAGGGGGTCGCTAATGGCGAGCTCACCCGATGATCCCCGAACAACGAGACGGCTTGGGGGAACGAGAATTGGATTTTCAAGATCCTTACCGCCTTCCAAAATTTCATTGAGAAGGCGGGCGGCCCGATAGCCGACTTCGAAATGACTGGCATCGATACTGGAAAGGGTGGGGCTGCAAACGTTGCAAGCGACAGTGTCATTGTTCACACCAACAACAGCAAGGTGCTCAGGGATTGTCACTCCAAGACGGGCACTGGCTTCGAGAAGAAGGGGGGCGATATGATCGCAAGAGACAAAAACTCCAACCGGCAGTTGAAGGGTCTTGATCCAGTCTTCGATTCGTTGGGCATCTCCTACGCCACCACTTTGGTGGATCTTCGAAACAGTAAACATCGCGACCGAAGCGCCCATTTTAGCAGCTTCCTTTCGGAAGTTTTCACCGCGCAGGACGGACCACCGAGTGTCCTCAATGCCACAAAATGCAAAGTGACCAAAGCCCTGACCAATTAAGTGACGCAAGGCGACTCTCGCGATTGCCGCATCATCGGTATGAACGAGAGGGAGGGTCCGGTCATCATGATCGCCGAGAATGTCGACGACCGGGATGCCTTGGGAAATCAGTTCGTGGGCACGCTTCCGGGTTGCCTCATCGTAGATGCGGGTGATCACCCCGTCGATCTCACGACCCGGCGCAAGTGGCTCGATATGGGATGGCCCCGAAATGCTTCCATGCAGTGCCCAGTTTCCGGCGTTATGGTGGACATCCCAGCGGTGAATTTCTCCGATGAATTTCGCAATTCCTCGCAACATATCGCGACCCGGGGCAATGGCGGTCTCAATCTCAAGGAGAATTCTGCGACGAAGTTGCTTTTTTTGATCGTTCATATTCGGGGATCCCGGAGCTCTGGCGTGTTCCGTAATGGGCGATTAACGCGCCACGCTCATAAGGAAGTATGTCGTTTTCAATACTGTGAGAAAAGGATGAAATCGCGTAAATCGGCAAAGCCCTACTTGAACAACGCTGTCCAAAATGAGTGATTTTGCGCCAGTTCTATTTTTTGTTTTGGGGATTCAGGATGTGATTTTCGTTTGTGGAGGAGGTCGCGGTGAGGGGGCGGGGTTGATTTCTCAATTCAAGTGAGCCGTGGCGGAAATATTTTGTCGACGCCAAATTACTCATATTTCGGTTTGGCACGAATGCTTCCTGTTTGTGATTTGAGGTTGAAATCATACTGCTCCCGAACACCTTCTTGGTCTGTTCTCAGATCCAGATCAATTTTTAGCGTTTATGAAAAGAATTCCACTCATCCTCTTGGCCGCAACCCTCCTGGGTTCCTCGGCGCCCATCCAAGATATTCCCTGGCATTACACCTTGGAAAAACCAGGCGATCAATGGTCGCAGACCTCCTTTGATGATTCAAATTGGCCGGAGGGATACGCCGGATTTGGCAATCGAACGACTCCGGGATCACGGGTGTCCACGGATTGGAAGTCTTCTAACATTTGGCTCCGTCAAGAGGTGGTCTTGGAAGCTCTTCCAGCCGAGCCAGCTCTCTATATTTTTCACGACGAAGACGCCGTTGTTTACATCAACGGAAAGATCGCAGCCACATTCAAAGGGTTTGTCACCGAGTATCAGCTGACACCTTTAAGCAAAGAGGCCACATCGCTCCTGCGCAAGGGCAAGAACCTTATTGCAGTTCAATGTGAACAGGTGACCGGCGGACAGGCCATCGACGTTCATTTGGTGGATGGCAAGGCCGCGCCCGAACTGTCTCCGGCACGTCTGCCCAAATATCCCTTCAAGACAGAGTTGATGACTGAGTGGGGAAGCAAGGTGACGCCCCAAAATGCCTGGCGCGAGTATCCCCGTCCTGCCTTGGTTCGCAAAGAGTGGACGAATCTCAACGGCCAATGGGATTATACGATTGTGGATGGCGCTGCCGGAAAGCCATCGGATTGGGCGGGCAAAATCCTCGTGCCTTTCTCTGTCGAATCCAAGCTCTCGGGTGTGCAGCAACTCCTGCATCCGGGACAAGCTCTGTGGTATCGCCGGTCTCTTGATTTACAGCAAAAGGAGGGACGTCGTACGATCCTAAATTTCGAAGCGGTCGATTACGAGATGACGGCGTGGGTAAACGGTCAGGAAGTCGGCACCCATGTTGGAGGCAATCTGCCATTTTCATTCGACGTCACCGATGCACTGAAGAAGGAGGGGGTGGGCGAACTCGTTGTTCGAGTCGAAGACGGCACGGGCGATTACCAATTGAAGGGAAAGCAAGTGCTTCATCCTCATGGCATCTGGTATACTCCGGTTTCAGGAATTTGGCAGACCGTGTGGGCGGAAGACGTTCCCACCGATCACATCGAGTCTCTCACAGTTTCGACTAAAATTGACGGGACAGTTACGGTGAAGGTGAACGGAAGCGATGGGCCGGCAGAGGTGAAACTCAATTTAGCTGGCAAGGAAGTCGCCAAGGGCAGCGGCAAAGGGACGATCACACTCAAGGTAACCGATCCGCAATTGTGGTCGCCTGATTCACCCACCCTTTACGATCTGGTCGTGACGACGGGAGAAGATCGTGTTGAGAGTTATGTCGGAATCCGCGAGGTTGGAAAGTCCCGCGATGCGGAGGGCCATCTTCGATTTACGCTTAATGGAAAGCCCATCTTCCACTGGGGGCCTCTTGATCAAGGCTGGTGGCCTGACGGGCTCCTAACACCCCCTTCGGATGAAGGGATGGTTTTCGACATCCAGTATCTGAAGGAGGCAGGATTCAACATGATCCGGAAACACATCAAGGTGGAGCCGCGACGTTACTACACGCATTGTGATCGGATCGGAATGCTCGTTTGGCAAGACCAGGTGAGCGGTGGCGAAAGCCCACGATGGATTCATTTGGAGGCCAATCCCAAGGATGCGGAATGGCCCGATGCTGCACATTCGCAATACATGAAGGAGCTTGATGGAATGATGACCGCTCTTGAAAACCACCCTTCAATCGTGGTCTGGGTGCCCTTCAATGAAGCCTGGGGACAACATCGCACCGTCGCGGTCGGTGAGTGGACCGTGGATCGTGATCCCACCCGTCATGTCAATATTGCCAGCGGCGGAAACTTCTGGCCAGTGGGCGATGTCGTGGATCGCCATCGCTATCCCCACCCTGGTTTCCCCTTCGATAGAAGCCGCTTCGTTGACTTCATCAAGGTCGTGGGAGAGTTCGGCGGTCACGGACTTCCGGTCAAAGATCACCTTTGGAATACGGAGGCCAACAACTGGGGATACGGAGGGCTTCCTAAGAACTCAGCGGAATACAAAGAGCGATATGTTGAGTCACTGCGCATCCTCAAAGAGCTTAAAGGCAAAGGCGTTGCCGGAGCCGTTTATACGCAGACGACCGATGTCGAGGGCGAGATCAACGGGCTCATGACCTATGACCGCAAGGTGATCAAGGTCCCGGCTTCCGAGCTCAAGGACCTCCATCAAGGATTGGTCGATTAATACCCTATTGGTAGGCTGCGGGGAGCTTGGGGATAACACCCAGTTCTTCGTAGTTGAAGCCGCTCGACAGGGGGACGTAGGGCCCCACGATCTCGACACTGCGATCAGGAGTAATCTTGTCTTCAAGTCCCATTCCCCAGTAGGCCGCATTGATGACGAGTCTCCGTAGCCCGGCGCTTTGGAGATCCCGCGCACTGCCCATCGTTGAGTGGAAGACACGGGCGCTTTTACCAGTGCTGGTTTTCCAGTTTTTGATCCAGGCTACCGGCAGAGGTTCCTTCTTCGGATTGGGCTCATCATCCTGCTGTCGTGCCATGAGAGGCTGGCCCCATACCAGGGCGGTGCAGCCCTCGGGAAGACTGGTGCCTTCCTTGTAGGTCCGGTAAACATCCGACGGCCCCCAAATGTCAGTGACACCCCGAACGACTGGATGAGCCTTCATCTCTTCAACAACCGTGCCGCGGGTGGAGTCGGCGTGCCAACGACCGTGATGACCCATAAATGATCCGCCAAGAATGTCGTCGCCGAAGTTCACGTTCTTGCCATCGAGCTGGTAGGGGAGAGCTCCGCGGAATCCGTGATTGGCCGTCCGCAAGGCCATGATGGGTTTTCCAGAATCGAGGTAGGTGACGATGAGTTCCTTTTGGTCTTCAGGTAGGCTCAGAAGCCGGGGGAAGAAGATAACGAGATCAGCAGAGGCCAGATGCTTAAGGCCGGGGATGCTGTGTGTCTTAAATTCGGCCTCCTTGCCCTTTTCGGGATAAACCGGCATGGTGGGATCGACCTCACCCTTTTCGTTAACCCCAAAAAGAACGGTGCAGTCGAATCCGTGATGTTTGCTCAGGATTTTCGCCATCATAGGCATTGCCTGTTCGCTGCGATATTCCTGGTCGGCCGCGATGAGAACGATGTGCTTTCCCTGGCCTGGACCCTCGTCTCCGGAATAGGTGATCCATTGGGGGCTCTCGGGAACCGGATGAGCGAAGGCTCCAGAGATTGTGGCAAAAAGAGAAAGGGTCCGGATGAGTGAAATTTGCATGGAGGCAGAGTGATTAGAGGGTGGATTTAAACGAGCTTTGATTTTGGTGAAAGGGAGCTTACGGTCGACGGCGAAAGGTGACAAGCGCGTCCACCTTAACCGCATTGGCCATTTCAGTCGGCATTGCCGCGACTCAGCGAGTCTGCCCGACTGACTGAGGAAAAGACGGCCCAGCTGCAAAATGTGATTGAGATGGCTTCATGGTCGCCCCGGGTCGCAAAGTAGAATAGAGACGGGGGCCTTCCCAATGCCTGATCTCGAATTTGAAAAACAATACGCCCATCTCGGGATTATCATCGGTGTTGACGAGGCTGGCCGGGGCCCGCTGGCCGGACCGGTTTCCGTGGGTGCGGCAATCATCCCGGTGGATTTCAAACACCCTTTGATCGATGATTCCAAGAAGTTGACCGAGAAGCGACGCGAGTTGCTTTTCGATGAGCTGAGCGATTGTGACGATATTCAGTGGGCCGTCAGCATTGTCGGAGCGGATGAGGTCGATGAAGTGAATGTTCTTCGCGCAACCCATCTCGGAATGGCCCGGTCGGTCGCCACTTTGGACGTCAATCCGGGGATGTGTCTCATCGATGGATTGAGCGTTCCGAATTTCCCGTATCCACACATCGGGATCGTAAAAGGCGATTCGAAGAGTCTTTCGATTGCGACTGCCAGTATTTTTGCCAAAGTAGTCCGAGACCGAATCATGCGTGATGCTGCGATTCAATTTCCCGGGTATGGCTTCGAAAGACACAAAGGCTACGGCACCCAAGCGCACCTTGAAGCACTTGGGAGGCTTGGGCCTTGTCAGATCCACCGTCGCTCGTTTCAGCCCGTTGCTCAACTCCTCCTGCCGCCTCGAGGGGATGAGCCCTCATGATATTGGAGAGTTCGGCGAAAAGATCGCGGCCCGATTTTTGCAGAGGCTGGGATGGAAGGTGCTCTATCGCAATTTCCGCGCGCCAAAAGGCGGCGAGGTCGATCTGGTGATGCGGGGTGGGAAGGATCTGGACCTCTTGGTCTTCGTCGAGGTGAAGACACGGACCCGGCGGGACTTTGGAAGACCACTCCGGGCCGTGAATTCCGAGAAGCGCGCCCTCATCATGCGGGGAGGGACCGAGTGGCTTCGTCTTTTGGGCCGAGATCCCAAAGAAGCTTCCTTACCAGACCGAAGACGCACGATTTCGTGGCGCTATGATGTCGTGGAAATCATTCTGGAGGAGGGGAAACTCCCTGACATCAATCTGGTCGAGAACGCCTTTTAGGAGGAGATGGAGTCACTTCACGAGCGATTTCCCCCGTGTTTGTCCCTATTCGGAAGAAAATTCCCCGCAGATTCCCTAAAACTACCGACAACTTTTCGTTCGCCCGTCGTTTTGATCAGTGTAAGGTCTTCTTATCGAAACAATGAAAGTTCAATCGACTAAAAACAATCGTCCACGCCCTCGTATGGCCCGTGGTTTCAGCCTTTTTGAAATGGTGATCGTGATGGGCATCATTGGTCTCATTCTTGGAGGCGCGATCTTCAGTATGGGTAAGATCAAAAACTCCGCTGAGATCAGTACTTGCGACCAAAGCCTTGGAAGTCTCGGGACCAACCTCGAGAACTACAAGAACATCGGAGGTAGCTATCCTTCGCAGTCACAAGGCCTCGAGGCGCTCATCACCAAGCCCACAACGTCCCCGCGTCCCCGCCGGTGGACCCAGACTCTCGACAGTGACAAATCCCTCTTCGACCCCTGGGGCACGAAGTTGGAGTATCACTATCCTGGCAAGCAGGACCCAACCCGTCCGGAGCTCATCTCCGCTGGCCCGGATAAGGCTTTTGGCACTGACGACGATCAGAGCAACCAGGACGGCAAGTAATCCCGCCCAACCACGAAACCTATCCGCATGCCACGAAGTCATCTTGATCACACGAAATCGTCCAATTGGACCGTGCTGATCAAGTTCGTGGCAGGATTGGTTGCCTTGGTTTCAGGAATGGCCATTGCGGTGGCCTTTACGTCCAGGCCGACTTGCTCTGTGAATCCCAGCCTCTGCGATCAGTCACTGGCGTCACTCACCCAAACTCTCGAAAGCTACCAAAACATTGGTGGAGTCTATCCTTCGGAAGCTCAGGGTTTGGAAGCTTTGATCTCAGAACCCACCGACGAACCTCTTCCAAGGCGCTGGACGCAGACTTTCGAAAGCGATCGGGCTCTCTTTGATCCTTGGGGAACCAAGATCCAGTATTTTTACCCCGGCCAACAAAATCCGGAGTTCCCTGAGCTCGTGTCCGCAGGTCCCGATAAAACGTTCGGGACTGAGGACGATCTGAGCAGTCAAGACGGGCTTTAAAGGCACACTCTGATCATCAAGTGAAACATTCATCCTACGATTCCCATTTCAAGCCGACCCGCGCCGGGTTCAGCTTGATTGAAATCGTAGTCGTGCTCGCGATCATCGCGGTGATGTTTGGCACGGCGATGATGATGGTTTCCAGTCCTCAGCAGGAAGCTGAGATCCGCGAGATTCATAATGACATTGAAGATTTGGCCCGTCAGGCCCGTGAGATGTCCTTCAGCTACCAACAACCCTTTGTGGTAGAGCTTCGCGAGGGCACAGTTTTGATGAGGCCCCTCGCCAATCCCGACGCCCGCATTGTCGACGATCTTTCGGAAGCTCCTGCTGAGAACAGCGGGCTCAAGAATCTTGAAACGATGAAGTGGCCGCGCGAGGTCATCATCGATCCGAAATACGAACTTTGGATCCTTCGCTGGGGTCAGCAAAATTTCACCTACGTCACCGGCGATGTCATCGAGAGCTGGATTCATACTCCAAACAGCCCGTGCGAACCGGTCATTATCAAATTGGTCACCGGAGACGGGAATAGCCTCTTAAGCCGGAAATATCATCCTCTCACCGCAGTGGCGACGGATGACGAACTCGAAATCCGAAAGCCTCAATGAAGCGTCTTCCGAAATCTCCCCCTGGGGGATTCATGCTGATGGAGGTCATCCTCTCACTGATGATCTTCGCGGTCATCGCGACGGCCTATACCAAGGCCATGAGCAGCATTTGGCGGAACTCAACCTTCGTGAAGGACGAGCTCATCATCTCCCAGATTCTCGATAGCGAATTGGCCAAGACCCTTTACTACCCGCAACTCGAAGAAGGGAGCACTGAAGTCTATGTTGCCGAACGCGACATCAATGTTGAAACCCAGATCATCCAGTTGGAACTCGAAAACGAAGAAGGCCGGATCCTTCCACAAATGTGGGAAGTCATCGTCATCGGACGCTACACCCAGGACGGGATTCGCCTGGAGCGGGTTGTCCGCGGCTGGCGTTATCTCCCGCTCTATACACCTTAATGAAGATTGACCGTCATCAGAATCCCAAGGGCTTTACTCTGCTGGAGTTAGTGCTCTCGTTGGCGATTGCCGGAATGGTGATCTCGTCGATTTTCCTCATCGCCCGTGGTTCCATCCATTCCACGACGACGATGATTGATGCGCAGAACGAGGAGATCGCACGGGACGCCTTCTTCACCATGATGCGGAACCATTTTGAAGGGCTGCCTGGCAATGCCGTCATGGATCTGCGCGCGACCAGCAGCAGCGAGCCCTACCTCTCCGAGATGACCTTTCAGAATACGCCCGTTTCCTTCGATTGGGGCGGCGTTCCGATCGCGGCCGAAGCGATGCGGATCATCACGGTGCCGACCTTGAGTAAGGGCGTGAATATCGTGATCGAATATTTCGATGTCCAAATTTTGGATGATGAAGAGGAGGGGACTCTCGCCGAGCGCGGTATTGAGCCCATTGCTTCGATCACCCTTCTGGAGGACATACGACTTTTTGAATGGGCGGTCCTGGACGGGCGGAACTCCGCCACGACCGAGGATGGAGAATGGCCTTATGAGTGGGACCAACCGACTCGTCGCCCCACCTTTGTCGAATTAAAGGTCATCTTCAGCGTCGACGATCAACCGATCACCCGGATGTTCTGGCTGCCCAGTAAAACCAATCCCAGGACCATCATGACCCAACTGCAGAACACTGCCCGTCAGGGTGGCGGCGGCGGAGGGCAACCGAGGCCCACGGTCACTCCACCCACGACACCTCCAACGACTCCCCCCACCGAATGAAGTCCACCCGCAATCCTTGGCTCGAGAAAGGCGCGACGATGATCGCCGTCTTCTGGATCATGGCGGTGATGGGTCTCGCCCTGGTTGCTTCATTGCGGATTGCCCGCTATCAATCCAGCGTGGCCGGTTCCCAAATGAACGGCATGGAAGCCCGTCAACTTGCCGAAATGGGCATTGCCGTCGGAGCCAATCCCCAGGTTCAGGTCTGGGACCCGCTCTTGAATCAATCGTTGGGCGATGACACCGGCTTTAACGTTAAGATCATCTCCGAAGGCGGACGTTTTAACATCAATTACATCATCATGTCCGATGATAAGCCGCTTCTCCGCCTGATTTTCGCAGAGTGGGGCGTTAATTTTGATCAAACTGCGGAGATCGCAGATGCCCTTGTCGATTGGGTGGACACGGACGACGATGTTCAGCTCAATGGCGCTGAAATCGACTACTACGAAGGGCAGGGCTATTACAATCGTCCCTTCAATCGACCGTTTTACGATCTCGATGAAATGAGGTTGGTCCGCGGGATGGCCTTGGTTGAGGCGGCGAACCCCAGATGGCGCGATTGGTTTACGGTCTGGAGTTCCGGGGGGCTTGATGTCACTGAGGCTCCGGCAGAATTCATCGCCATCGCGGCGGAAGGAAACATCGAAGAAGCCTACCAGGTCGTGCAGATCGTGGATGGTGCCGATGGCATCCGAAACACCGAAGATGACCAGCCGATTGGGGCGAGCGAGGTCATGAACATCATGGGCATGAGTCCCGATGAGCAGGGCCAAAAAGGGCGCCGCTTTGGCAGTAGCCAGGAAATCACAGATCGAATCGAAAGCATTGGCTTTGCGGGGGCAGTTCGGCGTAAGGTCGTGCTCATCATCCGCAACCGAACAAGCGGGAGCCCCACGATTCTCGATCGCAAAGAAGAAATTATTCAATGAGTGCCAAAAAAGGAGACCTCAATTTATTGCTTCCTGGAGCCGAAGGCTGGGAAATCTGGACTGGTTCGGAAACATCCGGCTTCACCCAACATTCCGCGACGAGGCATTTGCTTGCCCTGGATGTGACCGGCTATCCCTCCGGCCCGATCCAGATGGCTCTGCCAGTTCGAAAGGTTTCGGCTTTACCCTTTAAGGCTCAGACGACAGACCTCTCGCTTCTGGGTGATCTCGCCGCCATGCATTTAGAGAAATGCGGAGCACGACCAGCGCTCGATGGTGGTCAACTGACGGATCATTTTGTTTTTGGCACCTCTGGGGAAGAATCACTTCTCACCGCAGTCGTCCTCAGTCCGCCCCAGGAAGGCCAGTTACCAAGACGCAGCCCGTCGGCCTTCGATCTTTCGGTCCGTTGCCTGCCCTTACCGGCAGGTGAGGTGGCTGTCTGGAAGGAATTGGGCCGCTGGGTCTTCGCCATCGGCCGTCCGGGCCAGGCTCTCTATTTCCAGTGTCTTGCCGGCGAACGTCTCGACGATCGTTCCGGAAACGATGTTCGACTCGCGCTCACCCAGCTCCAAATTCAGGGATTATTGATCCAGTTTCCACCGCGGGTCATCATTTGGACTCACGGTTCGGTGACAGATGCCCGTCCCGAGGAAGTTGAAAGCTTTGCCCGGGGAATCGGGCTGGAAGTCCAGGAGGTTCCCAAACCCGTTCCCTCGTGGCCCAGCCCTCCCAGCAAGCTTCTTCCAGCGGACGTTCGCGCTGAGCGACTCCAGCAGAAGAACAAACGCAATCGCAATATTCTCATCGCCGCTGCACTCGTGGCCTATCTTGGTGTGATAGGATACTTCATCTACGACCTTCTTGAGGTTCAAAAAGAGTCCCGCATTGCGGAAAGTAACGTGGCCTCCCTCGGTTCGGAAGCCGATGAACTCCTCCTGCACCAGGCGAAATGGGACGAACTCCAGCCCGTCGTTGAGAGTGACTTCTATCCCTATGAATTACTTCTCAGGGTTTATCGGGCACTCCCAAATACGAAGGACCAGCGCTTCATCCGGCTCACCTCGGTGTCGTTCACCAATCAGTTCAAGGAAGTTGATCAATCCATGGTGGTAGAGCGGAAGATCACCATTCAGGGACAGGCTGAGGATAACACCATTATCCCAAAATTTAGCGGTAGCTTGGAGTCCAACCAGGATCTTTCCGAGTTTGACTGGAATATTCAGCCCGAAGTTAGAGACAAAAAAAGTGGTTTGTGGACTTTCTCTTATGAAGCCGCAGTCCCTCAGTAACCCCTCAACCACTGAATATCATGACAACCCGTGAAAAAAACCTCCTGACCGTTCTGGGGATTGCCTTCTTCATCATCCTCAATTTCGTGGCTTACCTAAAGTTTTATGAGCCCGAGGTTCAAAAATCGATCGGGGCGAAAAATGAAGCTGAAAACAAGCTGAAGCAAGCGCAGTTTATCCTGTCGAAGAAGGATTCACTCGAAGCCGATCGTCGCTGGCTGGAAGGCACCGGCGAAGTATTTACAACTCCCCAGCTGGCTCAGTCCCAGCTTCAGGCGCTCATTCGCAAGCAAGCAGATGCCCGAAACCTCGATACCCGGGATGAGCGGATCGAGTCTTACATTCCAGGCGATTATTACGACCGCGTCCGTGTCACCTACAAGGCCACCGGGATGGAGGACCGTATTCAACAATGGCTTCTCAGTATTCATCAGCCCAATCAACGGCAGGTGATCACGAGGCTTGAACTGAAACCCCAAAGCAACGACCTCACCCGTGTAGAATGCACTGTGGAAGTCGAAAAGTGGATCATCATTGCCGAAGATTCCGACTTACTCTAAACTCATTCAATTTGTCATGAAGAATCTCCTTTCCATTCTCATCTTTGCCATGGGCTGCAGCCTTGCGCTGGCCGCGCCGCCCGAGAACTATCCGGCTTCCCGCTACATCGATCTTTATCGGAATTCCCCATTTACCGATGCACCGCCGGTGGAAGTCGTTGACGACGTTCCAAATGACCTCGTCGACTGGACCATGGTCGGTCTCCGCAAGTCAGTGGATTCTGTCGTTGTGACCTTGCTCAATACTAAAAATCGCAACGAACGGATCAAAATTCCCAGTAAGGAAGCTTCCGAAATGGGCTTTGCCATTCGCGAAGTCAAATACGAGCGCAATTTCCTGAATAGTGAAGTCATCCTTCAGAAAGGCATCCACACCGGAAAGGTGACTTTTGATCCCAAGTTTCTCGTCTTAAAGGCTGTGGCTGCGCCAGCCGGTCAAAAGGTGGCTCCCGCCAGCAATTTGACCCCTAACACCCGTGGAAATACCCCTCCTGTCCCAGGTGGGGCCCCACCTGTTCCAGGAAGCACTCCAACGCCCACGAGCGCTCCAAGCACAGGCAGTAAGGTCCCGGTCCCGACTGCGACTCCGGCCGCGACCAATGCCAGCTCAACGAAGAGCACCGGACGGACCCGCTACGTTCCCCGTCCCAAAAAGTAACCTCACTTCATCCTCTCTACTCTCTCACTTTTCCATCGTATGAAACGCACATTGACGCTTTTACTCGGCCTTTCCTTGGGGGCAGTCGCCCAGGAACCACCCGCTCCAGGGACCGTTCCGACGCCTCCGGGAGTTCCCGCACCCGTCCCGACGATCCAGCCCGCTCCTGCTCCTGCTCCTGCTCCAGGAACGGTGCCGGGAGTCGCCCCTGTGGCGCCACGGCCCTCCGGCCCTCCTGTTCCCAATGCCATTAAATACCCTGAAGGGGATGGCATTACCGAGCCCAACCTCACCGGTCTTTTCGCAGCCCAGCTTTACGAAGATGTCACCGGCAAGCGGGTCATCATGAGTTCCGTCATTTCGCAGGCAGAGGTCTTCTTCGTGCAGCGCGGCCCCCTGACCAACAAGGAGGTTGCCGACCTTTTGACTAAATCACTCCTCGGAGACGGCCTCGCCTTCATCCCGGATCCACTCGATCCCGATATCGTGCGCCTTGCCGCTTCCGGCCCCATCAATGGAACCAGTGGAATTCCCAAGGAGTATGTCAACGACGAGTTCGATCTCCCAACCAACGACCAATTGGTGACCTACAAGATGACCTTTAAGTTCCTCAAGCCCGAGGATGCTCTCAAGATTTTCCAAACCGTGCTCGGGCAGTTGAGCGCCTCCGGAAACATTACCGCGGTTCCCAATGCGTCCTCGTTGATGGTCACGGAGAACTCCAATCTGATCCGTCAGATGATCAAGATTCAGAAGGACATCGACGTCGCTGCCACTATTGGTGAGCGCTGGGTCGAAGTCACCTACGGTGATGTCGATGAGATCGCCGAGCGCCTGAACGAGATCTACAACGAGCAGGCCAGCAACCAGACAACCCGAACCGCCCGGGCCAATACTCCGCCTGCTCCGGGATCAATTCCAGGCACTGCTGCTTCCGCCGGAGAAGAAGTGCCCATCAAGATTATTGGAGTTCGTCGGACTAGCCGGATCCTTCTCGTTGGGCGCCCCGCTGATCTTGTCGCCGCAGAGGCCCTGGTCAGGAGCTTTGACATTCCCAGCAGTGGCAAGAACCGCCAAACCTTCCGCCTTCGTTATCTTCGCGTGGGAGATTTTCTTCCCATCGCACAGGACGCCATTTCGGTCACACTTGGTGAAAGTGAAGCGGGTGGCCAGGGTGGCGGTCAGGCTGGGCCTGCTGGTCAAAACGCGAATAGCCGGGGAAATAATAACACCGCACAGAACAGCAGCCGCAACACCGGACAAGCTGGTCAGGGTGGTCAGGGTGGTCAAACCGGCGGTGGGGCCCGCGCGACCATTCAGGAACAGGACATTCCAACCGCTCCCGAATCAGCGCTCATTGGCAACACGCTTCTTGTCGGTGACAACGTTGCAAACACCATCATTGTCAACGGACCTCCGCACCACATTGAATTGATTCGCGATCTGATTGCCGATCTCGATACCGAGTCCCAACAGGTCGCCCTTTCGGCGGTCGTCGGAAGTTATTCACTGAATAATGGATTGAACTTTGGCGTTGACCTCGCCCGCATCCTCCAGACCTCCGGATCGAGTTTCGCAGCGGGAGGACGGACATCTTTCGGTGTTCCCTCGGTTGTGGATCCAGGCAGCCTCAGCTCAATGGCCAACCTCCTTGCGGCTAATGGGAGCTCCGGAAATGGTGTTTCCCTCTACGGGCTCATCAATGACGACTTCGGGGTCTTTGTGAATGCCCTCGAAAACACCAACAAGTTTAAGACCCTTGAGCGCACGGTGCTGACTACCCGTAACAACCGAGTGGCCCAACTCTCCTCAGGACAACGGATTGCCATTCCTTCCAGCACCTTCGTGGGGAATACCACCGGTGGACAGAATACCAACGTGGAATACCGGGACGTCACTCTTGAGCTTCTGATTCAGCCTCTCATCAACGATGATGATAAGGTGACTCTTGAGATTTCACTCGTTCGTGACTCGGTTGGAAACAATCGTGACGTAGGTGAGCTCGTGGTTCCTGACATCAACACCCAGCAATTGAGTACCTCAATTACCGTGGATGACGGTTCTGCCATCATTCTGGGAGGTGTCATCACCGAGACCGACAAGGATGATAACCGGGGCGTTCCGGTCCTCAGCCGGATTCCTGGGATTGGTCGACTCTTCGGCTACACCGGAAAAGAGGGAACCCGCGCCGAGTTGGTCATCATGATTCAGCCCCGTATCATCAAGAGCCGCGCCGAAATGGACTTATTCCGCGGTGATTACGAGCGCTCTTCAAGCAACACGGCGGAAGTACATGAGGCCTTCCCTGAGCGGACCGACCTCTTACCTGCGAACGGCACCATGCCCACTTCCGCTGACACGCCTGCCAAAGGTGGCATTCTGAGCTCCCGCAATCCTCCGAGCCCCCAACAGTCCTCGGCGACTCCATCGTCAGAATCGCTTGTTGAACGTCAAAAGAGTTCCAAGATCCGCGGTCGTTCCGGTCGCCCAGGAGCACGCTAAAGTTAGGCTTTTTCAAGAAAGGGGGGTATGACATCATCTTCGGATGTGTGGAGCCCCCCTCTCTTACTCTGTGTTCTCTTGCTGTTTTTACCGCCCCAATTCAGGCACCGGAGCCAGTGATCACGCTCCCGCTCACCAAAGGTGGTACCTGGGAGTTCCAAGTCACTGTTTTAGCATCAAGTGAGGCCCAGCTTCCTGAAGGAGAGGGCGTGAAAATCAGAAAGACGAGGGATGTCATGGAGGCCTCCTTTTGTAAATCGCGCGTTTACATCGGCAAGAACCCTCCCAAGGAAGTTGGCAGCGGTTATGACACCCCGGTCACCCCGATCATGGCGATGATACAGATCCAAATTCCAGAGATGAAGATCATGTCTGATTGCAGAATCATCACGAGCAGGATGAAAACTGCCGCTATCATCAGGGGTGAAAAGAAGATGAGCGCGATCATTCCTCCGCTGAGCTTTTTAGCGGAGGCGAGTGGTTTCCCGGGCTCCTCCGGTTTTCGAGGAGGCTGGTAGGGATCAAGCGGGCGGGGCATGGGCATGGGGCCTATGCTTTTTTCTCGTTCTTCAGGAAGGAAGTTGTTCCCACAACGATCAGAAGAGCCAGGAAGCCGATGCCGATTTTACCGACGGGAAGTCCACCGAGTTCCTTGGCATAGATCGCCCAGCAACTTCCGGCGGTGGCAATGAGGGTGGCCACTGCCATGAGGCTGTTCCAAAGAATGCGGGCTCCACCTTCAGGGCGGGCATCTCCCAGAACTTTCTTGGAGTTCATGAGGAGGAAGAAGGTGAAGTAGGCAATTGGGATCAGAGATCCCCCGATCACCGAAGTCGGGATGGCGAGGGCGGCCTTGTTCTCACTGGTCCAGATGAAGGGGTAGGCGCATCCTGCAAGTCCCGAGATGAGACAGCCAATCGCGAAGGCCTTCTTGTTGTTCTTCCCGCCTTTGGCGTTGGCGGGCTTTCCTTTGCCGCCGAAGAGCTCTTCGAAAGCGAGACCATTGATGAGCATCAGGATGACGATGGTGGAGAGAGCCATTCCTAAGACTCCGATGCCGAAGACTTTGCGCGCTACCACTTTGCCGGTGAAGGGGCTCAGGGTGAGTGCGAGCGCTTTATCATCGCGGACGTGGAGCATGGCCGCCAGGGTGCGGTCTGATTGGGGTAGGTTGTTGATGGCGGTGATGACAGCGGCATCCTTGGCCTTACCCTCAAGACCTGCGACTTGTTCGACCACGGCAGGAACAGTGGCGAGAAGTTTGTAAGTATCTTCGGGCTTCACGTCGGCAGTTTTGCCGTGGAAGGACGCGGCAGAGGCGATGAGGACACAGGCGGTCGCGAGAAAGAAGGGAACGAAGAGTCCGATTGAGAGGTCCGTCATGGAAAGACCGCGATGCTTTTTGCCCCAACGTTTTTTAAGAAGAGTGTAGGGGAGCAGGAAGGTCATGTTGATGCCAACGGCGGTGCCGAAGGCGGCGAAGATTTTGTCCTTTTGGGTGAAGATGACGTATTTGTCCCAGAAAGTAGGATCAGAGGAAGCGGCGATATCCTTCGCGAACGTCTGCGAACTTGAGTTGAGAAGGGAGAAGTCCGGGATGAGGCCGGCGAACACCTTGCCGAGTTGAAGGTTGCCGCTGCTGATGAGGCTGAAAACCACCGCGAAAAAGGAGAGGACGATGACCGCTACCATGATCTTAATGATTCGGTCGAAGTATTTTGCGCCCTTGCCTCCCGATTCATAGAGGTAGTTCACAAAAAGGCCGAAGGAGAAGAGAGCAATAATGATGATCCACAAGTCCGCTTCCTTTGAGATCAGGGCACCCTCGAAAAGGTTTTCCTGAATCGCCCCGGTTGCCAGCGAGAACTGGGGCATGATCCAGACGATGTTGGCCATGACGGTTGCCACGACCCAGGACCAGCCGAGAAGGGGGTGAAGGTGGGTGTTGATCGCTTGCAGCGGACGCTGCCCGGTAGAGAGGGTCACGTAGGCGATGGCCGAGAGCATGATGATGCCACAGATCATCGCGAGTGGCTGAACCCAGAGAAGGCCATATCCGGAGACGACACCCAGATAGAGCGCTCCGGCCAGTGATCCGCCACCGAGGGTGATGGCACCCTGCAGCCAACCGGGACCGGAAATTTTGGCGTATCCGAAAAATTTTCCGGCGGCACCCTTGTCTTTGACGGACTCAATGACGTCGAGTTCGCGTTGGTATTGATCCTGATCACTCATGTGTGGGGAATTGTTAGGATACCAGCGGGGAACGGAAAGGAAAAATGTAGTCTGTTACGACACCCGGGATTGCGGGATGCGCTGGAGGGTGGCAACCTGCCCATCTTGTCAGAAAAAAAATCACCATCCTCGGCAGCGAAGGACCTTCAGGTTCTCACGAAAGTGCGCCTCAACACCTTCGTCCTCATCACCACTCTCTTCGGCTTCTATCTCGCCGCCAAGGGGCTGGGAGGAATGGCTGGAAAGTGGATGCTTCTCGTCCACACCTTGGTAGGAACGGCGGCCTGCGCGTTTGGATCGGCCGCATTCAATCAGTTGATGGAGATTGAGGATGACGCCCGCATGAAGAGAACGGCCGACCGGCCCCTTCCGTCGCAACGAATGACCGTCATGAAAGCTTTTGCGATCGGGTGGGGGCTCGCAGCTTTTGGCGTGATTCACCTGATTGTGATGGTCAATGTCGAGGCCGCTGTGCTGGCCGCCTCCACGATCGCGATTTATGTCTTCGTTTATACCCCCATGAAGAAATGGCATTCTACGAATACCCTCGTGGGTGCGATTCCGGGTGCAATTCCGCCACTGATCGGTTGGGTGGCGGCGGGGGCAGGATGGCTCGAGGTGGGCGGCTGGTTTCTCTTCGCGCTCCTGTTCTTTTGGCAACTTCCGCACTTTGTCGCGATCAGCTGGCTTTGTCGGGAGGAATACGAGGAGGCAGGATACCAGATGTGGTCCAACGGCGATGCTTCGGGCGGGAAAACCGCCAGACTCTTCATCGGTTTCTCAATTTGTCTTATTGCCTTGGTTGGTTGGGGGGCTTCAGCCGGGCTCTTCCACTGGTCGGTGGCGCTCGTTCACGCTCTTTTTGTGGTCTTCCTGATGATTCCCATCCTGAAATATCGAGCCTCGGGTGAGCGGGGTCCCATGAGGAAGGCCTTCTTTGGCACGCTGATCTATCTCCCGGTGGCACTGCTTGGCCTTGCCTTTACGTGGAGCTGAGGTAATTTCCGCGGAAGTGGACGTCAGCAAATTAGAACCGGCAGATCGCGACCCTAAGAAGTTGCGCTCAACGGCGATCAAGATCGTCATCTTCATGATATTTAGCGGAGTTTTTCTGCAGTATTCCTATACCCAGTATCGGAAGAGGACCGCGGATAGCGAACGCCCCAGCCTCGAAGCGAAAATCACTGAAACCGAAGTTGATTTACTCACCGCTGATGGGAACTTACGGAACCTTCAGGATCTTAAAGGAAAGGTGACACTTGTGTTAACGCTCTCGAAAGAGATCCAACCGGAATCCCGCCCCTCCCTCGATGCACTTCAGGAGGTGATGGAGGTCTTTAAAGACTCTCCCGAAAAGCCCGTCATTTTGGCGTTCGTGCTTGATGGCTCCAATACCGAACCCGGGGAAATGTCCGGCGTTCTTGCAGAGTATGGCGAGGAGCCTGAAGTCTGGCGGGTTGCTGCCGATGACACCTCCAAATCATCCCTGCGTTCATTCACCAAGACCAAGCTCCGCTTCAACCAAATGCCGGTTGAGAAGGACGGGGGATTCCACTACGACACCCGCTTGGTTCTCCTCGATCAATTTCTCCACGTCCGTGGTGTTCCCGATTCCAACAACGGATGGGATTTTGCGACCGTGCGCGAAATGGAAGAGAAATTCAAAACCGCCAAAATGGATCACCCCGACGAAAAATTGAACCCGCTCCCCATGACGACTTCGAAGCTTCGTGAAACTCTCATCACCTCCATCAAATACCTCTACGCCCACCCCAACGAGAAAGGACAAAAATGACCGATAAGAAAAAAATCACGCTCATCTATACCGGAGTCGCCGCAATTTGCGTGGTCATTCTGGGAATGTCATGGTTTCTAACGACCCTGCGCAAAGAAAGGCGCAATCAAAGTGATCCTATTGTCGACGCTGGCAAGGAGCAGGTTCTTGAATTCAACGTGCTCGAGAAAGACATCGAACTTGAGCGCCAGGATGGTTCGAAGGTGAAAATCTCAGATCTTGACGACAAGGTTTGGCTGGCGGTTCAATTTTACGTCAGCTGCCCGATGTGTGCCGAGAGAAACGCAGCTCATCTCCTTAAGATCTATCGCGAGTTTCAGGATGAGCCCAATTTTCAAGTGGTTTGCCTGTCGATCGATCCTGAAGAGGACACTCCAGAAAAGCAGCAGGAAATCCGTGAATTGCTCGATGTGGATCCCGCCAATTGGTGGTTTTTGAAAACCGAGCGCACCGCCCTTTGGGATTACATGCGGAATGAGATGCTCTTCAATGATATCCGTGAGCGAACCGAGCCGATCGAGGCTGCCGCGAAAGGGAAATGGGCTCACGATCTCAGCATCCAGGTCTATCGAGGAGACACCATGGTGAAGCGATGGGATGCCGCATACGATTTTGAAGTCCTCAGGGATGAGGTGAAGAAAGCTCTCGTCGATCTTAATAAATAGTTATGGCCCGTCCTTCACAATTTTCAGGGCCGGTCCTTAAGGATCGGGCGCGTTTCTTAAAAAAACTCGTCTGGGTGGTGACCGTCCTCGTGCTCGGTCTCGTGGTGATGATGCGCTCACCCGAAAAGATCCCGGTTTCATCAGAGGCCCGGGAAATGATCAGCAATCTCCCCCGGGTGATCGCTGGAATCAACACCCTCGTCGCCGCCTGCCTTCTGGCCGGACTATGGAGTATTTTTCGCAAAGCCTACCGGGCCCACCAACGATGGATGACCGCAGCCCTCGCCCTCTCCGGAATCTTCCTTCTTTGCTACGTTACCTATCACTTCACGACTGTGGAGACGAAATTTGGCGACTTTGATGGTGATCGCACGGTGAGTGATGAAGAGAAGGCGATGGTGGGAAGCGCCCGTATTGTCTATTTGGTCATTCTCATCACTCATATCATCGCGGCCGCCGTGAGCTTCCCCTTTATTTTGCTGACCTTCGTCCATGCCTGGACTCGCGATTTCGCCAAGCATCGCCGTCTTGCGCCCAAGGTCTTCGTCGTTTGGCTCTTTGTTGCGATTTCCGGACCTGTCTGTTACTGGATGCTGAAGGATTACTACCCCGTCAGCGACGCGGAGATGCATCGCCACTTATATGAGTAGGGCTGCCTGTTAACTTCGGAATAGATCGGGAGTATCCCGGGCAACGAAAAAGCCGGAGTGTTTCCACTCCGGCTTAAATTATTTCTGAAAGTCAGGTTTCTTACTCGGCCATGCGGCCGCAGCACTGCTTGAACTTCTTGCCGGAACCGCAGGAGCAGGGCTCGTTGCGACCTACTTTGGCAATCGGGCGACGCTTGGGCAGATTCAACTTGAGGCCACTCTCATCGGCACCACCATCTTCTCTGCCGTGCACCACGCTCGAGGATCCGGAGACCGCCATGTTGTCTTGAGTCATGGTATCTTCAGTGCCGCCCGAGGTCTGCTGGGGAGCATTTCCGAGGAGCGAATCAACAGGAGGCTGAACAGTGGTAAAGCGGAAGAGGTTGTGGACACTGCCGTCGTCAATGGTGTCCATCAAGGCGGTGAAGAGCTTGTAGGCCTCCATCTTATATTCCACGAGAGGATCCTTCTGACCTTGGGCACGGAGTTGCACGCCTTCGCGAAGGGAATCCATCGCGTAGAGGTGTTCCTGCCATTTCTGGTCGATGGAGTTGAGCATGATGTGACGCTCCAGCGAATCGAGGTGGTCCGGATTCTCCATGGCAACCTTGCGGGCATAGGCTTCGCGGACGGCATTCAGGAGATGCTCACTGTTTCCTTCCTCATTGCGGGTCTCAAATTGAGCCTCCTCGAGAGTGAGGTGGACAGGGAAGGACTTGTTGACCCAGTGAAGAAGCTCCACAAAATCGGGCTGACCTTCGTCGCGCCCGTTCGTGTAGTGCTCGATCTTGGCCGGGATGACGCGGTCAAGAACTTCCATGATCAAGTCACGAGGATCCTCGGAATTGAGAACCTGGTTCCGGTATCCGTAAACCACTTCACGCTGACGATTCATGACGTCATCGAAGTCGAGAACGTACTTACGCCGTCTGTAATGAAGTTGTTCCACTCTCTTCTGGGCCGTTTCGACTGAGCGGTTCAACCACTTGTGCTCGAGAGCCTCGCCGTCTTCCATTCCGAAGCGTTCCATCATGTTGGTCATGCGGTCGGCTGCGGCAAAGTTGCGCATCAGGTCATCTTCGAACGAAAGGAAGAACTGGGATTCACCGGGGTCGCCCTGACGTGAACAACGTCCACGAAGCTGGCGGTCGATCCGGCGTGACTGGTGACGCTCGGTGCCGATGACGAACAGTCCGCCGGCTTCGGAAACACCTTTGCCCAGCTTAATGTCAGTACCCCGTCCCGCCATGTTGGTGGAGACGGTGACAGATCCAAGTTGGCCGGCGTTTTTCACGATTTCAGCTTCCTGAAGGTGATACTTCGCGTTGAGAACGGAGTGGGGAATCTTGGCGACCTGCAGCATGCGGCCCAGTTCTTCGGACGCTTCCACGGACGCAGTACCGACGAGAACGGGCTGACCTTTCTTCTGACACTCTTCAATGCGAAGGACAACGGATTTAAATTTCTCACGCTTGGTCTTGAAGACCTGGTCGTTGTTATCCTTCCGCTGGTTCGGGCGGTGGGTCGGGATGGGGAGCACGTCGAGATCGTAAATGTCGTGGAATTCTGCCGCTTCGGTTTCAGCGGTTCCGGTCATACCACCGAGCTTCTCGTAAAGACGAAAATAGTTCTGAATGGTGATGGTTGCGTAAGTCTGGGTCTCGCGTTCGACTTCAACGTTTTCCTTCGCTTCGACGGCCTGATGGAGTCCATCGGACCACCGGCGACCGGGCATTTCACGTCCGGTGTTCTCGTCGACGATGACGACTTTGCCGTCCTTGACGACATACTCATTGTCCTTTTCGTAAAGACAATAGGCTTTCAGAAGCTGCGAGATGGCGTGGACACGGGTGCCTTGGGAATCCATCTTGGACTGAATCGCTTCCTTCTTGGCGAGACGTTCGTCGTCGCTGAGATCGAGCTGGGCATCGATGTTGGCGAAGGCGTCGGCGAGATCAGGAATAGTGAAGGCTTCCGGCTCATCAGGAGAGAGAAATTCACGACCCATTTCCATGAGGTCGGCATCGTGGCCCTTTTCATCGATGGTGAAGTAGAGGTCCTCCTTGATCGCGAAGAGATCCTTTTTTCGGGTGTCTTGGTAGAAGGCGAGTTCGGTTTTCTCAAGGAGACGACGGGTATCGGGCTCCTCCATGAAGTGCATGAACTGACGATTACGGGGCTGTCCGAGTTTGATTTTAAAGAGGGCCCGTCCGGCGACATCTTCGTCACCCGCTTCGAGCGCTTTCTTGGCCTCTTCGGCGAGCTCGTTGCAAAGATGGTTTTGCTTCTTAACGATCTGCTCGATCATGCCGCGATAGCCTTTGTATTCGGCGGTGTTGGAAACGACGGCAGGACCAGAAATAATGAGTGGCGTCCGGGCTTCGTCGATGAGGATGGAGTCAACCTCGTCCACAATCGCGAAGTAGTGACCACGCTGCACCTGGTCTTCGGTCGATCCGGCCATGCCGTTGTCACGAAGGTAGTCGAATCCGAACTCGGCGTTCGTTCCGTAGGTGATGTCGGCGGCATATTGCTCGCGACGGAGGTAAGGTGGCTGTTGGTTCTGAATGATTCCGATGGTGAGACCGAGATACTTGAAGACCGCACCCATCCATTCGGCGTCGCGTCGGGCAAGGTAGTCGTTCACCGTCACCACGTGAACTCCAAGACCGGTCAGAGCATTGAGGAAAACGGGGAGGGTTCCCACGAGGGTCTTACCTTCACCGGTCTGCATCTCGGCAATCATGCCGCGGTGCAGGGCGATTCCGCCGACGAGCTGGACATCGAAGTGAACCATTTCCCATGGAACCATATTATCGACGACATCAACCTCGGTGCCACAAAGGCGACGGGAGGCGTTTTTCACGGCGGCGTAGGCCTCGGGAAGGATTTGATCGAGATACTTGTCGCGGAGGGCGGGGAAGTCATCCTCGATTTCGATAAAGGCCTGCTTGGCAGCATCGATATCCTCGAGAGATCCGAGTTCGGAAGGAAGGGACGGGAAGTCTGGACGGAGGGCGTCGAGGCGTTCCATGAGAGTTCCGGCAATCTCACTAACCGTGGCGTCATCGAGAAGTTCGAGCTGGCGCTTGGTGGGGACTTTGAGCGGGAGGAAACGATGGAGATACTTCTGCCATTCCGCCACTTTCTCGAGCAACTGCTCCTGGGAATGCTTCTGATAGCCCTCCTCAAGCTCGTTAATTTTCGCCACGAGGGGCTGCATTCGTTTGAGTTCGCGTTGATTCTTAGAACCAACGATTTTCTGGAGAGTCCACTTAATCATGAAATTGTCGGCGTTATTCCTCGCCTAAGAGCGCTTGAATACACGGGGAATGCGTCAGAAGCAAGGGATGATGGCCCCGAGAATGAGGAATTTGGAGAATATCAGCAAAGACCGGAATTCCTCATGTAATCCTCATGTAATCCTCATGAAACCGGCTATTCCAAGTTGCGGGAAAATTCGATGACTTTGTTTTTACGATGGAGCCATTCGTCGAATCGGCGGGCTCCTTCGGGTGAGTTGTCGTCGAGGGCGAGGGATAGGATGATGTGATCGCGTTCATCTCCTTGAAAGGAATGACTTGTTCCGGCGACGAGCGAGAATGACTTTCCGGTTCCCGGAGGGCCCTGGTAAACACTCAAGGGAAAGGTGTTGATGGACTTGAGGATATTGTGAGCGGATTGATCGGTGGGATGAGTTTCATCGTGGAATTACTGACATGTCTGACAAATTCAAGAGCGGCAGGGATTTGTCTCAGTTAAGCATTGCGCAGTGGATGCCGGCGGGTAGCGTCCCAACGTTCTCCAGCATGAATATCCACGAATATCAGGCAAAAGAGCTGTTCGATCGCTTTGACGTCCCCAGTCCACGGGGAAAGATGGCCGAAACAGCTGAAGAGGCGAAAGCCATCGCAGAAGAAATTGGCTCCGACCTTTTGGTCGTGAAAGCCCAGGTCCACGCAGGTGGCCGGGGTAAAGGCACTTTCAAAAATGGCTTCCAGGGCGGAGTGCACTTGACCAAGGAGCCCGCCGATATCGGTGAGATTGCAGGCAAGATGCTCGGCCAGGTTCTGGTGACCAAGCAAACTGGCGACGAAGGTCGTCTCGTTCGCAAGGTCATGGTCGCCGATGCGGTGGAGATTAAGCACGAGTATTATCTCTCAATGCTCATGGACCGCGACACCAGTCGTCCCGTCATTGTGGCCTCGGTTGAAGGTGGCATGGACATCGAGGAGGTCGCTGAAAATCGTCCTGAGAAAATCATCAAGCAGCTTATCCACCCGCTCGCCGGTCTTCAGCCTTACGAGGTTCGCAAGCTCACGGCAGCGCTTGGTTTCCAGGGCCCCGCCGCCAAGGAATTCGGAAAGCTCCTCAAAAATCTCTATAAGCTCTTTATCAGCCTTGATTGCGACATGGTGGAAATTAATCCCCTCGTCGAAACCAAGGATGGCCAGGTACTTGCTCTCGATGCCAAGTTCGGCTTCGACGACAACGCACTTTACCGCCACCCCGAGGTGCTCGCATACCGCGACACCGAGGAGGAAGATCCCCGCGAAGTTGCCGCTTCCGAGTTTGATCTCAGTTACATTGGTCTCGATGGAAACATTGCCTGCCTCGTCAACGGAGCGGGTCTCGCCATGGCCACGATGGACGCCATCAAGTTCGCCGGTGGTGATCCCGCCAACTTCCTCGACGTCGGAGGTGGCGCCACCAAGGAGCAGGTCATTGGTGCTTTCAACATCATTCAATCCGACCCCAAGGTTGAGGCCATCCTCATCAACATCTTCGGTGGCATCATGGACTGTGACATCATCGCCAATGGCGTGGTCGCAGCGGTGAAAGAAACCGGTCTTAAGCTTCCACTTATCGTTCGTCTCGAAGGAAATAACGTTGCCGCTGGTCGTGAAACGCTCAAGGCCTCCGGTCTTGCCATCACCGGCGCGGAAGACCTCGCCGATGCCGCCAAGAAAGCCGTCGCCTCCGTCTAAACCCTTACCACTTTTACAAAATGTCTATTCTCGTTAACGCAGACACCAAAGTTTTGGTGCAAGGAATCACCGGTGGATTTGGCGGACGCCACGCCGGACTCAGCCTCGACTATGGCACCGCACTTGTTGCCGGTGTCACTCCCGGCAAGGGTGGTCAAACCTTCAATCATGGCGATCACAAGGTTCCCGTCTATGACACCGTCGCTGATGCCGTGAAGCAAACCGGAGCGACAACCTCCGCGATCTTCGTGCCACCACCCTTCGCCGCTGATGCCATTCTCGAAGCTGTCGATGCCGGAGTTGATCTCGTCGTCGCCATCACCGAAGGCATCCCTGTCATGGACATGATGCGGGTGAAGGAATACATGCGCGGATCCAAGACCCGCCTCATCGGGCCGAACTGCCCGGGTGTTGTCACTCCTGGAACTGGCAAAGATTCCATGGGCGGTTGCCGCATTGGAATTGCGCCCGGTTACATTCACAAAAAAGGAAACGTGGGCATTCTCTCTCGTTCCGGAACGCTGACCTACGAAGCTGTTTGGCAGGTGACCTCACTCGGTTACGGCCAGAGCACTTGTGTCGGTATCGGCGGAGATCCCATCAACGGAACTTCCCACCTCGACATCATCAAGCTCTTCAACGAAGACCCCGAGACCGAAGCGATCATCATGATCGGTGAGATTGGTGGTTCTGCTGAGGAAGAAGCCGCAGCCTGGATCAAGGAGCACTGCAAGAAGCCCGTTGCGGGTTTCATCGCCGGTGCGACCGCGCCTCCGGGACGCCGCATGGGTCACGCTGGAGCGATCGTCTCCGGTGGCATGGGAACCGCCGAAGCCAAGAAAGCCGCCATGGCTGACGCAGGCATCGTCGTTGCCGAGACTCCCTCCGAGATGGGGAAAGCTCTTCTGAAAGCCTGGGGCAAGTAAGCCTCATTCGTTCAAAATTTCAAAAGCGCGATGGGTTCTGCCTGTTGCGCTTTTTTTTGCTGCCGATCTCATTAATGACAACGCAATGGGGGATAATTGAATTCGCTCTCAGGGCCATTCCACCGAATACCGGTCCTTGATGCCCTGATAGAATTTATCCTCTAACTGCTTCCTTAGTCGGGTTTGTTCTTCCCGTTCGAGGGAAGGTCGGACGTCTTGAAACGATTGCTTTTTGGCGGGTTGAATCGCCATGAGTCGAACGAGAAAAACTCCTTCAGGTGCCATCACGACCGGGCTCACTTCACCAGTCTCTTTGAGCGAGAAGGTGATTTTGGTCACGGCGTGATTCCAGTCCGAGCCGCCGCTTTGTGCGTCGAGCCATCCCAGCACGCCTCCCTTGAAACGGGTGGGCGCGTGTTCTGAGTGATCCACTGCGAGCACGGAAAACCCCTTATCGATCTGTTCAGCGAGATCGCTCTCATTGAAGAACCATTCACGGGCTTTCGTCATCTTTTCCTCATACATTTTTGCCCGTCCGGGATCTGCACCAGGATTCAACCACAAGACTGCGACCTGACGTTTTTCCGGTGATTGGAAACGAGCCGATTGGGCCTCGTAGAGCTCACGCAAACGCTCGTCC